>CAJTTI010000012.1 GCA_910579225.1 uncultured Lachnospiraceae bacterium
CCGGAAATCGTGTATAATGGATAAAAGGAGCATGACACGAGGGATGGAGGTGCATGATTTGCATAAACTGTTGCTTTTGGAAGACGATATCAGCCTGATCGACGGTCTGACCTATGGGCTGGAGAGACAGGGATTTGACATCGTGGTTGCAAGGACGATTAAGGAGGCAGAAAAGCTGGTGGAAGGAAGTACCGGCTTTGACCTCCTTCTTTTTGATGTGACGCTGCCGGACGGCAATGGATTTACCCTGTGTGAGCGGCTTCGAAGATCCGGCAGCCAGGTTCCGATCATCTTTTTAACCGCCTCGGACGAAGAGACCAGTGTGATCCGCGGACTGGACTGCGGAGGGGACGATTATATCACGAAGCCGTTTAAGCTGGGGGAGCTGTGTTCCCGTATCCGGGCGATTCTGCGCCGCTGTGACCGTGAGAATGCCGGCGGAAATATTCTGTGTTCGGGAAATTTACGGATTAATTATGCAGAAGGGAAAGTAATCTTAGAAGGCAGACCGCTGGAACTGACCGGGTCAGAGTACCGGCTTTTGTGCCTGCTGCTTCAAAACAGCGGCCGGGTGCTTCCGCGAAGTGTGATCCTGGACCGGCTGTGGGACGGGTGCGGGAATTTTGTAGATGACAATACGCTGTCTGTATATGTCCGCCGCCTCAGGGAGAAGCTGGAGAACGACCCCTCCCGGCCGGAGCATTTAAAGACCGTACGGGGATTTGGTTATCAGTGGAAGGAGTGATGGATTTGAAGTTTCTGTACGAAAGACAGACACGAAGATTTTTTGGATTTCTTGCGGGGGTGCTTATGCTGCAGACCGGACTTCTGGGACTTATCGGCTTTCTTCAGGTGCGGGAGCTTCAAAGATTTCTTGCAGAGCGGGATCTTGCGGCTGTATCGTACCTGCTGAAGCAGGAGATACCGCCGGCTGTGGTGGCCTCGGTCTGGAACCAGAAAGAAATAACGGAAGAAGGAATCAAATTGCTTCACATGACAGGGCATACAGAACAGACCTCAGGCTGGTTTTGGCTGATTTTTACGGAGACGTCTGCTCTGTTTCTTTTTTGTGTGGTGTCAGCAGGGATTCTGTCTGCCGCCGTGATCTTGGGAGGGGCTGCGCTTTTTTTCCGGCGCCGGGAACGTGTTTATGAAGAGGCGGAACAGGTGGTCTCAGCATATGCCCGGAACCGGTTTGAGAAGCATCTGCCGGTCGGGCAGACCGGGGCGCTTTATCAGCTGTTCGGGAGCACCGAGCAGCTTGCTCTGTCTTTGCAGGCCAGAAGTGAGATGGAACACAGGGCAAAAATATTTTTAAGAAATATGATATCCAATATTTCCCACCAGCTGAAGACGCCTCTGGCAGCACTGAGCATGTATATGGAGATTATCCTGGAAGAACCAGGGCAGGAAGAGATCGTGTGTAAATTTTCCCGGAAGTCCTTGCAGTCCGTGGATCGGATGGAGCAGCTGATCCAGTCCCTTTTAAAAATGGCACGTCTGGATACGGGGACGATTGTTTTTGAAAAAAAGAGGTGCCAGGTTTTAAAGCTTGTGGAAAAGGCGGCGGGCGACCTTAAGGAACGCGCAGAACGGGAAGACAAGAAGATTCTGACAGAGGGACCAAAGGAGAAGACCCTGAAGTGCGACCCGGAATGGACCAGGGAGGCCATCGGCAATCTTATAAAAAATGCTCTGGACCACACAGAGGCGGGAGGAATCATCCGTATATCCTGGGAACAGACTCCGGGAATATTTCGTCTGTCTGTGGCGGACAACGGGTGTGGGATCGCAGAAGAGGACATCCATCATATTTTCAAGCAGTTCTATCGAAGCAGTACATCCAGCGACCGGCAGGGAGCAGGCCTTGGGCTTTCCCTGGCCAAAACAATCCTGGAAGGCCAGGGAGGAAATCTGTCTGTGGAAAGCAGCCCGGGGGAGGGAAGTATCTTTCATATGTCCTTTCTTACAGATCTGTAAGAGAGCATTCACAAAAATGTAAGGCTCAGATGATATGGTAGTCATGTCGGGATCCTGCGCATGGTTTCTGCAGGGCAGATGCCGGGGCTGTACGCGGCCGGAATCGGCGCAGGAAACGTCATCCGATAAAAAGCCCGATCAGGGCGAAACATCATACAGAAAGGCAGGACATGACAGATGGAACTGTTAAAAGTAGAAAACCTGAGTAAGGTCTACGGGACGGGGGAGGCCCGGGTGGAAGCATTAAAGAAGGTCTCTTTTTCCATGAAAAAAGGAGAATTCGGCGCCGTGGTGGGGGCATCCGGCTCCGGAAAAAGCACGCTTTTGCACTGCATTGGCGGACTGGATGAGGCAGGGGGCGGTAAAGTATTCATAAGTGGGAGAGACCTGTTTGCCATGGGGGAGAATGAGCGGACCATTTTTCGCCGGCAGAATATTGGTTTTATCTTCCAGGCCTTTCATCTGATCCCGGAGCTTAACGTGGAGCAGAATATGATGTTTCCGCTTCTTCTGGACTACAGGAAGCCGGACCGGGAGCGGTTGGAGGAGATGCTGGAGGTGCTTGGACTCAAAGACCGGCGCAGGCATCTGCCGGGCCAGCTCTCCGGCGGACAGCAGCAGCGGGTGGCCATCGGACGGGCGCTCATTACGCACCCGGCACTGGTCCTGGCCGATGAACCAACCGGAAATCTGGATTCTAAAAGCAGCCAGGATGTGATGGATCTTCTGTACAGGGCGTCCAGGCACTATCAGCAGACAGTCCTGATGATTACTCACAACAGGGATCTGACCGCGTCCGCAGACCGGGTGTTCCGGGTTACAGACGGGAACTTCATGGAGCTGGGAGGTGCAGAGGCATGAAGCATTATCTGGAACTGGTCAAAATCTCAGCAAAACAGCACAGGGGACAGAATCGGATGACCAGACTGTGCATTGCAATGTCCGTATTTCTGGTGACGGCGATCTTCGGCATGGCAGATATGGAGATACGTTCCCAGCTTATGCAGGCAAGGAAGACAGACGGAAACTGGCATGCTGCTTTTCAGGTGGGAGAAGAACAGGGAGCATTTTTGAGCGCTCGTCCGGAGATCGGCAGGGTTGCCCGGTATGGGACGCTGAACTATCATCTGGAGGATGGATATCTGCTCCAGGGAGTGGAGACCGGAGTCTGTGGCTTCGATATGGAATTTCAGGAAATGATTCCGGACGCGCAGGTTTCGGAAGGCGCCTTTCCAGAGACGGCACAGGAGGCAGTGATCAATGAAAATATAAAGACCCGACTTGGGGTGCAGATCGGAGATACGATTGATCTGATGGCGCCGGGAGGGGCGAAAAAGCAGTATTTGGTGACCGGAATCGCAGAAAATACGGCGCTGACAGCAGAACTTGACGCATTCTGTATCTTTTTAAATGTGGATGGATTTCTGGAACTGTACAAAGAAGAATCTGGAGCGGATCAGGAGTTGCTTTATTATGTGGAGTTTCGGTCGTTCTGCAGGATACAGCGGGCAATTCATGAGATCAGTGATCAGTTGGCGCTTTCGCCGGAACAAGTGCGGCAGAATGCAAAAGTTCTTATGCTCATGTTCCAGAGTGGGGATTCCTATCTGATGCAGTTCTATTTTGTGGCGGCGGTTTTGACCGTTCTGGTGGTGATCGCGGGAATCCTTATGATCACTGCCAGCATAAACAGCCATGTTGCCAGGCGGACCGAATTCTTCGGGCTGATGCGCTGCCTTGGAGCGACCAGAAAGCAGGTTACCCGTTTGGTGAAAAGAGAGGCTCTTGGCTGGTGCAGAACAGCGATCCCAGTCGGTGTGACAGCCGGCGTCGTTCTGGTATGGGTGCTCTGCGGGATGCTTCAGTTTTTAAGTCCCGGACTTTTTGAAGAGCTTCCAGTGTTTGGGATCAGTCTGCCGGGGATTGTAATGGGTGTATTAAGCGGGCTGACGACAGTCCTACTGGCAGCCGGGGTGCCTGCAAAACGGGCGTCAAAGGTATCTCCTTTGACAGCGGTCTCCGGAAATGCCGGAGTGGTGCAGGCGGCAAAAAAGACGGCGGGCACCCGGATGTTCAAGGTCGAGACAAGCCTGGGTATTCATCATGCGCTGGGCAGCAGGAAGAATTTCTTTCTGGTGACCGGGTCTTTTGCATTCAGTATTATCTTATTTCTTGCCTTCAGTACAGCCGTTGACTTTATGCATCATGCTATCGTACCCCTGCGCCCGTCGGCTCCGGACCTGTATATTTCCAGGGAGGATTTTTCGAACCGGATCCCTTCCGGACTTGCAGAAGAACTCAGGAGATATCCAGGGGTAAAGCGTGTATTTGGGCGGAGTTATGCAGAGCTTACACTGTCCGAAGAAAGGAGAACGGTTATCGTGATCTCTTATGATGTACAGCAGTTTCAATGGGCGGAGGATGCGCTGATGGAAGGCAGTCTTCAGGATGCAGCAGACGGCAAAGGGGTCGTCTCGGTGTTCAGGGACAGGAACATGTTGGCTGCCGGCAGTCTTGTGAAAATCTTAACAGAAGAAAAAGAGCAAGAGGTGCGGGTGACAGGAGTCCTGGGGAATGTACCTTATAACTATGGCCTGAATGCCGCAACAGACCATGTGACGGACATGATAATCTGTTCGGAAGAAATGTTCCAAAGGCTGACCGGAGAGACAGATTATGCTGTCCTTGACATCCAGTTATACCAGGATGCGGCAGATGCACAGGTACAAAAGATACGCAGTGCTACGGAACAGGCATGTGAAACGGGTATTGTATTTTCGGACAGAAGGATCAGAAATCAGGAGGCAAGAGGGGCAAGTTACTCTATGTCTGTATTTTTATATGGATTTCTGGCAGTGATCACACTGATCGGATTTTTTAATATTATCAACAGCATTGCCATGAGTGTATCGGCGCGAATGAAGGAGTACGGAGCCATGCGTGCTATCGGGATGAGTACAGCGCAGCTGACCCGGATGGTGGTCAGCGAAACCATGACATATACGGTTTTCGGAGTCCTCTTCGGCTGCGCGGCGGGAATCCCGCTGAACCGGCTTTTGTTCCGGTGGCTTGTGACTTCCAGGTGGGGGGATGCCTGGGGCGTGCCGGTCCAAGAGATGCTGGTGATCGTGGTCGTCATGGCGGTTTCGGCGTGTCTGGCGGCTGCAGGTCCGGCCAGGCAGATTCAGGAAATGACGGTGGTGGATACGATCAGCATGTAAGCAGCAAACGACATACGGCATTCATGCAGTCCCGTATTGTGCAGGGCACGAATGCCGTGGTATTTTTAGAGATTTCCGGACTAATTTCCGACCTGCCGGTCAAATTCCGGATTGCTCCAGTAAAAGTTTTTCTGGTTCAATGTTTCCTTGGTCATCTCCAGTGCCTCTCCGAACCTCTGAAAATGCACGATCTCCCGCGCTCGCAGGAATTTTAGCGGTGCACGTACGTCTGGGTCGTCTATGACTCTCAGCAGATTGTCATAGACAGTTCGCGCTTTCTGTTCAGCGGCAAGGTCTTCAAAAAGATCAGCCAGTGCGTCGCCTTTGGACTGGAATTCCAGAGCAGTGAACGGAACACCGGCGGCAGCCTGAGGCCACAGTGCCTTGGTATGGTCGATATAGTAAGCGTCAAAGCCGGCAGTTTTCACCTGGTCCTCTGTCAGGTTCCGGGTCAGCTGATAGACGATGGCACAGATAATTTCCAGATGATTTAATTCCTCTGTGCCGATATCTGTCAGGAGTCCGCCCACTTTCTTTACCGGCATGGTGTAGCGCTGTGCCAGGTAGCGCATACTGGCAGACAGTTCTCCATCGGGACCGCCGTACTGACTGATGACCAGCTTTGCGATATCAGGATTGGTGTTTTTAATCTTTACCGGGTACTGCAATCGTTTCTCATAGGCAAACATCAGATACACGCTCCTTCCCACGGCATGGGGCCTTCGGCCCAGCCGTATTCGTTCTGGTCTGTATTTCCTGTGACCATGGAAAGTTGTGTCAAAGGATAGAAATTTTCGGCAAAATCCGCCAGCAGCTTCAGCCGTTCTTCTGAAAGCTGACGGAATAAGGCGAGGCCTTTTTTGCATGTGGGATGTGTATCCAGATAAAGAGTCAGGTCATTGACGGCAAATCCCACTTCCATCAGCCTGGTCATGGCCGCTTCCCGGTCTCGCTGTCCGGCATCCGAACTGTTGCTTATTGGTTTCAGGGTACTCTCTCCTGCAGATGCTTTGTAAAAGGTCAGATTCAGACAGGGGAATACAGTTCCTTCTTTCAGGGCTGTGCACAGGTCATATGGTTCGCACCATTCCTGTTTTGGAATAGTAGCCATGGCCATCTGTTCCGGGCAGCAGCACAGATTGTTCGATGTCATAAAGATACCTCCATTAGGTTTAAGCATCTGCCGCCAGGTTACCGGGACAGACGCTTTTTATGATTTGTAAGGGTTTGTGAAATACTTCACGAGATTATTATTTGGAAGGTAAGAGATTTTTACAGGTGAAGATTCATGGAAGCGGATGAAAAATTTGTTGAAAATATGTTCAGTTTTCGATTTGTACATTTTTTTGGAATATCTGGACAGACAGAAAAGCTCCCTGATGGTCCAGAAGTGTTTTTGCCCGTTCAAACCGGTCATCTCCGGGCACCAGAAAGGGCCTGGTGCTGACGGGATCCAAAAGGACAGAATTCCCCTGATATAATTTTCTGTCAAATCTGAGACGGTCATGCATGTTTCATCCGTCTGAGATCTGCCGTTTTCATTTCCGTTTACATAGAGCAGCGTACCTGCATTTCCGTTCCGGTTGACTCCGTGAAAGGAATGATATTGTTCATCCGGCATTCGGATGACGATAAAAAAGCGGTCTTTCTCCAGGATTTTCTTATGGTTCCATCCCCTTGTCCACTGAGGGGACAGAAAGATCAATATCAAAATTAAATCCGACCATCATGTGGGTTCCATGCCAGACAAATCTGGTACACATCTATTCATCCTCCATAAGTTGTGTGATGCATCCAGACTGGATGGCTTTGATATTTTTGGCAATTTTGTGCTCCGGCCAGTTCCACCACTGGATAGAAAGAAGCGCAGAGACGGTACATTCATCGAACCGCTTTCGGATCGGCCTGGCGGGAACGCCGCCCACGATGGTGTAGGGTGGAACATCCTTCGTCACGACCGCCCGGGCTCCGACAACGGCGCCGTCGCCGATGGTGACGCCGGCGAGAATCACGGCCTCGAAGCCGATCCATACATCATTGCCTACAATGATATCACCCTTGTTGTCCCAGCTCTGCATGGAGAAAAGCTTTGTTTTTTCTTTTTTTGTTGATGCACATGGATCTCATCCTCATAAATTTACGGCTTTTTTGTATTTTCCGGAAGCTGCATAAGCGTGCAAAAAAACTGCTGAACTTCGCAGAGCTCCCTGCCTGTATGATAGGCAACGGACAGGGAAAAATCAAATGAAATTTCTGGGATGACATTGCCAGAGATTCCGTTGCCATTTCACGAACAGCCCGATATAATGAAAACAGCAGTGTTAAATGATTTATGAAAAAAGCAGCGGAGGTATGAATGATGTTATTTTCAGCCTGGAAGTGTAAGAACGGGCAGACAGATGCTAAGAACGCTCTTTATGAAAGCACCCGCGCTCACATGGAAGCTCTCAAATATGGAAAAGAGCATCATCTGGCTGCCCTGTATCCTGTGGTTCTGTCCCAGGACCGGGAGCTTTCAAACCTGGCGGCAAAAGCAGTGCATGCTTATATGAGTTCCCTGGATGCGCCGAAGATCATCCGGCTTGATCGTCAGTTCCGGCAGTATACGTCCATGGAGTGGACGATCGACTGGACAAAGATTTCTCCCATGGGTATGCAGGATCAGATCAGCAGCCGGGAGGTCTGGCTGAGTGTCCTTCGACTTGGCACGCTTCATCCAAACGGCTATTTCAGAGAACGGTGCATGCAGGCACTGGAGGATGATGAGGCCTCCTTTCCTTATCTGACCCTTCGGCTGAACGACTGGGTGGAGCAGGTTCGTGACAGGGCCTACCTGATCCTGTCGCACCGCCTGGATGGAGCCGGGACCGATACAGCAGTGGAAATGCTGCCCTTTTTAAGCCAGACGAAAAAGGGAGAACGTTATACGAAGCAGCAGATGCAGGAGATTGAGAAAAAGCTGAGAGAGAAGATTCTGCTCCATCTGGATCAGATCTCTCTGGACCGAATCCGGGAGTATCCTCCTGTCACAAAGAGATTTTTATACCGGATTCTGCTGAAACCGGAGCTGCTCTCCAAAGAAGACGCCGGCCTGCTTCTGGAACGGGAGAAAAACGGAAATGAAAAGATGCTCATCATCCGTCTGATTCTTGCCAATTATGAATGCACCCATGAGGAAGTGGATCACTATCTGAGAAACAAGAGTCCCATTGTTCGGAGAAAGGCACTGGAACTGAAATATGACCGGCTGGGCAGCGCCTGGCCGGGGCTGGAAGTACATTTGCTGGATCCGGCGAAAAGCATCCGAAGCGATGCCTGCTATATACTGCAGAAGCATACAGACTTTGATCTGGTCTCTTTTTACCGGGCCGGCCTTCAGACGCCAAAAGAGGCCATAGCCATACTGGGGATCGGAGAAAACGGCACCGAAAAAGAGATACCATTACTGACCGAATACCTGTCATCTAAAGAACCGAGGCTTTTAAAAAATGCCATGAAAGCGCTGAGCAGCCTGGGAGCGGCCGGACTTGACGACCATTACTGGATGTATGTAAAAGATCTGGATCCCGGGATCTCCAAAACGGCATATGAAGCCATCGTAAGAAGCAATATTTATTATGGATCCGAACAACTGTACCAGGCGTATCAGGACTGCGGCAGCGACCATGCAAAAAAGCACCTGCTGAAGCTTCTTGTACGGGAGCCTTCCTGGGAACGGCTTCCCTGGCTTTTGCGGCTGTACCGTCCTTGTGACTGTTCAGACCAGATGCAGATGTTCCTTCACAGCGCAGTCCGCCACCGAAGTGTCTATGCCAGGATCAAAAGGAGTCAGGCAGATGAGATCATCCGGATTTTAGAGATTGCAAAGCCTGTGATTCCGGAAGGACTGAAAAAGGAGATTCTGTTTGATCTGGCGCATATTACGGTGGTCTGACGCAGAGTTCTGACTGCCCTGCAGTACAAGATTGCGCGGGAAACAGACCATACACGACGAAGAAATGTCCGTTTGCATCATTATCATGAATATGCCTGCAGAATGGTCGAAGTTCTCAGGTGAGAAGCGCAGAATCTGTTTCGAGGGAGCATTTTTACCGGTGCAGTCTGAAGGACAGAGGAAATACCAAAAAACACATCTGAAGTAAAGGAGGCTACCGTATGAATGTGAAGACAATGGAAGGTCTGGCAGGGGCAAGTACCAGCGTCAGTCTGGCGTCTACTCCCATGAACATTGCAAAAGAGGCAGAGCGAAAGGGCGACATTGACAAGATGAAGCGGGCCATGGGCTATGCAGCCGGGATGATGGATGAGGCAGATCAGTACAGCGAGAAGGCCAGCCAGGGTATGAAACTGGATGCGGAGAAGGCGAAGGAGCAGGAGAAGCTAAGGCAGGAAGAGCTTGTGAAAGCCAGGAAGGAAGAACAAGAAGAACTGGAAAAACGGCTGGAGGAGGAAGCAAAGACCGACTCGGTGGAAATCAGCCAGGAAGGAAAGGCGCAGGCGGCTGAGACTGGCAAAGCGGATGATGCCAAACCAGCGAGTCCGGATCCTGAAGGCACGGTGCCGGATACTACTTACGACAGCTCTGGCGTGCCAGTGGAAGCAGTGCAGGCGGCGGGAGAAAATGTGGATGTAAGAGTGTAAAGTGATACATCAGACATAGCAGCAGAAAAAGAGACGGATTCGGGCATCTGCAAGGAGCGCAGATGCCCCTTTTTCCGTTTTCCTGGCAGATGAGGAAAGGCAGACAGCGATGATCTGTAATTGTAAAAGAGGGTGAATCTGCTATAATAAAATGAATAAACCGCTCAGCCGGAATCAAAAATACTGTGAGAAACAGCTTTCATACATGCAAAAAAAGGAGAACATCCCCATGAACCAGTACAAAATCCTGCTCGTGGAAGACGATGCGGAAATCAGCGAGATGCTGAGAAATTATTTGACTGCAGAAAATTATGACGTGATCTGTGCTTTTGACGGACAGGAGGCGTGTGCGAAGTTTGACAGTGCTTCCGTCCATCTGGTCCTGCTGGATCTGATGATTCCGAAGATCAGCGGGATGGATGTCATGCAGCATATAAGGGGCAGCAGTGTGGTGCCGATCATCATTCTCTCCGCCAAAGATTCAGAGAGCGACAAGACTCTGGGCCTTGGGCTTGGGGCGGATGATTACATCACGAAGCCTTTTTCAGTGGCTGAGGTGCTGGCCCGGATCCGGGCGGCTCTGCGCCGGACCAACCAGTATGACCAGGCCGCGGATTCTGCGCCCGCTGTCCTGGCGGTCAAAGATCTGGTGATGAACCTGTCGGACCATACCCTTACCAAAAAAGGGAAAGCGGTGGATCTGACTGCAAAAGAATATGAGATTCTGAAATTGCTTTTGCAGAATCCCAAAAAGATCTATACAAAAGAACAGATCTATTCTCTGGTCTGGAATGATGTCTACTATGGGGATGAAAATGCCGTAAACGTACATATAAGCAGATTGCGCAATAAGATCGAGGACGATTCCCGAAAGCCCCGCTATGTGATCACAGTCTGGGGAATCGGCTATAAACTGGGGGAATCATAGATGAACAGTACGGGAATTATCTTTTTTCTGTGCCTTTGTATTCTGGTTCTGTGCGGTATTGTTTGGTATCAGCAGTTCGCATTTCGTACCGGCACGCAGGCGAAGCTTCGGAGTATTCATGAAAAGATGAAAGAGATTGCAGATACGGACAGTGATGAGCGGATCATGGTTTTTACCGGCAATCAGGAACTTATGGAGCTGGCAGTCCAGATCAACCGTCTTTTGGAGGAACGGCTGAAGATCCGGGCGGATCACCGCCGGTCCGAGATGACTTCCAAAAAAATGCTGTCCAATATTTCTCATGACATGAAGACGCCCATGACGGTCGTTCTTGGTTATCTGGAGATCATGCGGCTTGGCAATGAAGTGTCTCCGGAAATGCTGCTCAAGACGGAACAAAAGGCCCAGGGCGTGATGGAACTGATCAACCAGTTCTTTACACTGGCCAAGATAGAAGCGGGGGACATGGATCTGAAGCTCTTAAGGGTCGATCTTTGTGAGATCTGCCGGGAGAGTATTCTGGATTTTTACGAAATCCTTACAAATGCAGAATTTCAGGTGGAGATTGGACTGCCAGAGCAGGCTGTCTGGATCCAGGGAGATCCGGAGGCACTGCAGCGGATCTTGTTTAATCTGGTGTCCAATGCCATCCGCTATGGATCCGAAGGAAAGTATCTGGGTGTGTTTTTAAGGACGGACGAAAAAAACGCATATGTGGATGTGGTGGATCAAGGACAGGGGATCGAAAAATGCTATACAGAACATGTGTTTGATCGTCTTTTTACCATGGAAGATTCCAGAAGCCGCAGTATCCAGGGAAACGGTCTTGGGCTGACCATCGCCAGAAATCTGGCACAGCAGATGGGAGGGGATATTGCGCTGGACAGTACGCCCCATGTAAAGACGACCTTTACGGTCAGGATGAAGCGGATGTTGTACTAAGCTTTACCGGCCACTCTTCAAAAGGGACAGATCTTTGCGATGGCGATAGCGGATGTTGTACGGAACTTTACCGGTCACCCGGCGGTCATTGCCGGAGCAGATGCAGTCTGCAGCAGAAAGAGCCGGGGAGTCCCCTTCTGGTTTGGAAACTGAGAGAGGAAATGGCTTTCCATTTTATGATCCGGGATCAAACCAAATTTTGTGCTTGTGTGGGTTTCTTTAGAATGATGAAGTCTTTTGTGACTGAGTGGTAGACGGGTTCCTTTAGAATGGGACAGTCTTATTTCAATGCACGCGAAAGAAATTTGTAAGAATTGCGCAAGGGTTTTGAAAACCTCATCTGCTATTATGGTTGGTATCAAGTTACGGAACACCAGGTGAACGGTAATCCGTAAGAAAGGGGGCAGAACATATGCCGTATATTTTACAGACAAACCGCCTTACCAAGACCATTGGCAGTAAGGACCTTGTAAATGACGTCAGTCTTCACATCAAAAAAGGAGAGCTCTATGGGTTTCTCGGACCCAACGGAGCGGGCAAAACGACGGTCATGAAGATGATCACCAATCTGTGGAAGCCCACATCCGGAACCGTGGAACTCTTTGGAGAGACCCTGACACCCAGCTCCTACGAAGTGCAGAAGCGGATGGGAAGTATAATTGAATTTCCCACTTTTTATGAGCAGATGACCGGATATGACAACCTGAAGCTGCACGCCGAGTACATGGGATACTACCATCACGGAAGTATGGAACATGCACTGGATCTTCTGGGGCTGTCTGATTCAGCGGGAAAACCGGTAAAAAACTACTCTCTTGGAATGAAGGAGCGGCTGGGAATCGCCCGTGCAATCTTAAGCAGGCCGGAGCTTCTGATCCTGGACGAACCAACAAACGGTCTGGATCCGGCGGGGATGAAGCAGATCCGTGACCTGATGAAGAATCTCTGCACCGAGTACGGGATCACCATTATGATCTCCACCCACATCCTCTCGGAGATCGAGCCCATTGCCGATACGGTGGGCGTGATTCACCATGGCAGAATGAAAAAGGAAATCAGTATGAAAGAAATCCGGCAGATGAGTCTGGCTTATGTAGAACTTACGGTGTCGGACCAGAAGAAGGCAGCCTATGTCCTCTCTGAAAAACTCGGTCTTACGAACTTTAAGATTCTGGAGGAAGGACAGATCCGTATTTACGATTCCAAGGTGTCTGTTCAGGAACTGTCCGGCGTGATGGCCCTGAACCATGTGCCGGTGCTGGCTCTTGGGAAAAAGGGAGAGACACTGGAGGACTATTTTCTGAAAATGACGGCGGAGGTGTAAAAGAGATGTTGAAACTGATCCAACTGGAATGGAAGAAAAATAACATTGGGAAATATTTCACAAAGGCGGTCATCATAGCAGTGCTGCTCTGTCTGTTTCTGTTCGCACTGGCTTACCTGGGAATCGCCAATGATCCGGACACCGGCGTGCCGGATGCGGCGCCCGGCAATGAGATGATCTCTTCCTCCATAGAGCTGTTCACCAGTATGGCAGCCCTGATCCTTACGGGGGTGATGCTGTCCTCCTTTATCGTCAGCGCCTATCAGAACAAGACCATGAACCTGATGTTTTCCTACCCCATCCGGCGGCAGAAGATCCTGGTATCCCAGATGCTGGCGGTCTGGATCTTCAATTTTACGGCGCTGGTTTTGACAAGGCTTTTGGTCTGTGGATGTATTCTGGCCGGCTCCTGCTTTATGACCTCGTCCTTTCCTATTGACTATGACATGACAACTGCCGGATTCTATCTGCAGCTGTTCATCAAATCCGCCGTCATCGTCACCATGGGCTTTATTGCCCTGTTTGTGGGCCGGATCCTGAAGTCCTCCAAAGCGACGATCGTCACATCCTTCCTACTGATCTTTTTAACCCAGGCCAGCATCGGCGATCTGACCATGGCGGACAAGGCAGTCTTTCCCGTGATTCTGACCGTTATTTCGCTGGCGTCTGCGTTTCTCTCTGTCTGCAGGGCAGAGAAAGAAGATCTGATGTAAGAAGAAACGAATCTTTTTGCAGCGTTTCTGCTGTCCGCCGTGATGGTAGGCAGAGAATTCAGATATTTTTGCAATTTCAAACACACGTAGTACAAAAGTACATGGTCCGGTTGACAAAAGCGACACCAGTGTCTTATAATGGAAAAGACATTGGTGTCGCTTTTTGAAAGGAGGAACGATTCATGAGAGATTTTAGGTTAAGACCCTTTAAGGAAGAGGATGCACAGGTGCTGGCGCAGGCGGCGGACAATCCGAAGATCGCCGGAAATCTGCGCAACCTGTTTCCCAGTCCCTACACGTTGGAGGATGCAGTCTGGTATATTGGTGACTGCATATCCAATGAGGGAAAGGGAAGGATAGACCGTGCCATCGAGGTGGATGGACAGCCGGCAGGCAGTATCACGGTCACGGTGCAGGCGGATGTGTACGGGAGGTCCGCAGAGCTTGGATACTGGCTGTCAGAGGAACATTGGGGAAAAGGAATCATGTCAAAAGCCGTCCGGCAGATGTGCCGGGAAGCATTTGCGACCTTTGACATTGTCCGGATCTATGCGGAGCCCTTTGCCCACAATGCAGGATCCAGAAGGGTCCTGGAAAAAGCAGGATTTACCTGTGAAGGGATGATGAGAAACGGCGTGTATAAAAACGGACAGATTCATTCTTACTGCATGTATGCACTTTTAAAGGAAGAGGCAGTGTTCTGAAATTACGCAGAAAGCGGACTCAGCGTCGATGTCACCTCGTCTTCTTCCCTGGAAGGGCAGCCATCCGTTCCTTTCCTTCCGGTGCTACAGCATATTTGAGGCATCGTCGATTTCTTTTATAGTTCCAAGGACCAGAAATTCATATGGTTTCATTGTACAGATTCCTTGCTCCAAAGTCGATTCCCGGCGGGTATGCTCAAGAAACGTAGGAAACTCAGTGTCTTTGTGGGACGGACATTCTTCGCCCGAGTGGCTGCTGTTTTCCAGCAGTACCGGATAACGGCTCCATTCCGGGGAGATTTTGGTCTGCTGCTTTTTTCCGCTCAGATTGCAGAGTACCACGAGCTTTTGCTTTCCCAGTGTTCGTGTGTATGCCAGTACCATATCGTTTTGGGTCTCTGGAAAACGGATTGCACCTTTTGCGATCACCGGATATGTTTTTCGCATGGCGATCAGCTTTTTATAAAAAGCAAGGATGGAATCGTCGTCCTTTTGCTGTGCCTCCACGGTGATTTCCTTGCGAAATCCGGCAGACATGGGAAGCCATGGCTTTGCTTCAGAAAATCCGCCATAGGTTTCCACGTTCCACTGCATGGGCGTCCGGCTGTTGTCCCGGGATCTGGCTGCCAGGGTTTCGAGCGCCTTTTCTTTTGTCTTTCCCTTTTTCAGTAAAATCTCATAATAGTTCAGACTTTCCACATCCTGGTACTGTTCGATGGAAGGGTAGTGAGCGTTTGGCATCCCGATCTCCTCACCCTGATAAATATAGGGGGTTCCGCGCATGAGATGGATCATGCCTGCCAGCATCTTCGCCGACTCCTTCCAGTATTTTCCTTCGCTGCCCATTCTGCTGACGATCCGGGGCTGGTCGTGGTTGCACCAGAACAGCGCGTTCCACCCGCCCCCTTTTTGCATTCCCATCTGCCATTTGACAAAGAGTTCTTTTAACTTCTGATAATCAGGAGCCATGAGCGCCCATTTGTCCCCGCCTTTATAATCCACCTTCAGATGGTGGAAATGAAAGCACATGGAAAGTTCTTTTTCCTTCGGGGAGGAATAGCGGATACAGTGCTCAAGGGATGTGGAAGACATCTCCCCTACGGTTACAAAATCCTCAATCCCGGCATCTTTTACCAGTTCTTTCAGATATTCGTGGATATGGGGGCCGTCGCTGTAAAATCTTCGCCCGTCTCCTTCAAAATCATCTGCCATCTGTTCCGGTTTTGAGACCAGATTGATCACATCGAACCGGAATCCCCGGATGCCTTTCCCTTTCCAGAATCGGAGAATTTCTTTTAATTCTTCCCGGACTTCTGGATTATCCCAGTTTAGATCTGCCTGGGTCACATCGAACAACCGGAGATACCATTTTTTCAGGGCAGGTACGTATTCCCATGCAGAGCCGCCGAATTTTGACTGCCAGTTGGTAGGCGCATGATCCGGCGTACCCTCCCTGAAAATATAATAGTTCTGATATTTTTCCTCTCCTGCCAGCGCTTTTTGAAACCATTCATGCTGGGTGGACGTATGATTGAATACCATATCCAGCATGAGCTCCATGCCCCGGGCGTTGCTTTCCTGGATCAGGCTTTCCAGATCTGCCATGGTTCCAAAGCGTGGATGGATGCTCCGGTAATCGGCCACATCGTATCCGTTATCTCTCTGGGGTGAGGGAAAAAACGGAGTCAGCCATAGATAATCTACTCCAAGTTCCTGAAGATAATCTAATTTTTCGATTATTCCGGGGATGTCTCCAAAGCCATCCCCGTTGGAATCTTTAAAAGATTTCGGATAAATCTGATAAACTACTTTGTTGCTGAAATCTGCCATTTTTGTCTCCCTGCCCTTTTTATGCCCAGTCTGCCACTTTGCTTTCTTTTTCTTTGACTTCGATTCCGGTATGGAACTGAACGTTCTGTGCACTTCCTTCTTCCGTAATGACGCATACGGTCACATCTGGATGTCCTGCCGCCTTGATCTTTGCACGGTCAAATCGGATCAGCGGCGTTCCCATGCGGACCTGCTGTCCTTCCTGTACCAGATATTCAAATCCGTCTCCTTTCATATCCACTGTATCGATGCCGATATGCAGCAGGAGCTCCATGCCGTTATTCAGCTTCAGTCCGCAGGCATGGCGGGATTCGGGCATCATAACGGTGACTTCTGCGTCCGCCGGAGCGTACAGCGTTTCATTTTCCGGGATAATTGCCAGGCCGTCACCCATGATGCCTTCGGAAAAGACGCCGTCGCCCACTTCCCTCAGCGGGATTGCTTTTCCGGATACATATGCGGTCAGTGTTCCGGGAGCAGACTTTGGTGTTTCCTTATTCTGCATAACAGATGCCGTGATACCTGCCGCTGTGCTTGCTCCGGCTCCTGCAGCGATCTCTGCCAGACCGGCGGTTTCATATGTCTGGTCTGCCTGCAGGCGCTTCTTTCCCACAACAGCCGTCAAGAAAAACGGAACTGCCAGCGCGATCCCCATACAAATGGCAAAAGAAACCATGAATTGAGGCTGTATGGACAGGATACCTGGGATACCGCCGACTCCGATGGCGTTTGCCGTCGTCCCGGTGGCCACGCAGACCACTGCCGCGATGCCGGAGCCGATCATTCCGCAGACAAAAGGGAAGCCTTTCTTTAAATTTACGCCGAAGATAGCCGGTTCTGTCACACCAAGATAACAGGAGATACAGGCCGGAATATTGACTTCCTGTGCTTCCGGCTCTTTTCTCTGAAGCCAGATCATGCCAAGCACTGCAGAACCCTGGGCGATGTTGGACAATGCGATCATGGGCCACAGCATGGTTCCGCCGTAGTCGGCGATCAGCTGCAGGTCGATGGCGTTGGACATATGATGAAGCCCTGTGATGACCAGCAGGGCATAGACCACGCCGAACAGGGCGCCGAATACGATCTTGAAGGTTCCTGTGATTCCTGCAAATACAATTGCAGAAACGAAAGCTCCGATCTTCCAGCCAACGGGTCCCAGTACAAAGTGCGCAGCCATGACAGACAGCAGCAGGCTTAAGAAGGGAACAACGATCATGGAAATCACCTGAGGCGTGATTTTCCGGAAAAATTTTTCCAGATACACTAGTGTAAAGGCGGCCAGGATCGCCGGGATCACTTGTCCCTGGTAGCCGATCATGTTGACCTGGAAACCGCCGAAGTTCCACTTGGGTATATCCGCCGCCGCCGTTCCCGCGACCGCATAGGCGTTCAGAAGCTGTCCGGATACCAGGGTCAGACCAAGGACGATGCCCAGCATCTGGGTGGTTCCCATCTTCTTTGTGACAGACCAGCAGATACCCACCGGCAGCATATGGAATACCGCTTCGCCGATCAGCCACAGAAAGCTGTCGATGCCGGCCCAGAACTGACTGATGTCACACAAAGTTTTGGTTCCGTTTTCAAAAAGATACAGACTGTCGATGCAGTTTCGGAAGCCCAGGATCAGGCCGCCGGTGATAATCGCCGGGATCAGCGGCGCGAAGATCTCCGCCAGCGCGGTGATGATCCGCTGCAGCACGTTCTGATTTTTCTTCGCCGCCTGCTTTACTGCGTCTTTGGATACCCCTTCGATGCCTGCTGTTTTTACAAAGTCATTGTAAAAGTCAGCCACAGTGTTTCCGATGATTACTTGAAACTGCCCTGACTGGGTGAAGCTTCCTTTTACTGCTTGCATTGCTTCGATCGCCGGCACATCCGCTTTCTCCGGATCCACCAGAGCAAACCGCATTCTTGTCATACAGTGAGATACGGCTGCGATGTTTTCTTTTCCGCCTACCAGACATAACAACTGTTTTGCGTCTTCTGCATAGTTACCCATCCTATAAACCCTCCGTTTGTTTTTTTGAAAACTTGTTTAAACATGTTATTTATTATGTTATAACATACTTGTTTGAACATGTCAATCTCTTTTTTGGAATTTGTTTAAACAAGATATGGAGAACGGGGGAGTTCTCATGTTTCGATAAAGAAGAAAACGTGTAGTACTGCTTCTTTCTGAAAGAGTGTTATGGAAATGTTCTGGTCTGGGTATAAAAAAGAAACGACTGTAAGATGTTTACAGCCGTTCCTCCTGATATAAAATGATATTAAGTGACAAAATCTAATTAGAAGCTTCCGTTTTTGATGCCTCTGAAAAAGAAATAATGGCATCATTTTTCTTCATAAACAACAGACCGAAAGATCCAGGACCACAGTTGCATGCGATAGCAGAAGACGCTTTCTGAACATATACCCGTTCAAAAGGACAGTACTGCTTTACAAGCTCCTGGATGTAATGGACACTTTGGGAGTCCATTCCGGCATAGGTGATGAATAAGATACGACGGTCAATATTTTTGGCATTCATAAACACTTTGCGGACATATCGCTTTGCAACATGTGTAAAGTTACCCATTTCCATACTGCCAACCACCATCCGACTGTTTTTGAGTACAATGACTGGATGTAGAAGCAGGGCATCACAAAGAATCTGCACTTTTTTGGATATTTGCCCGGCCTGACACATCATATGGGTACTGTCAATGATAAAAGCAGAGGAAATATAACGCCTCAATTTCTTAATGGTTTTTATGATGTCTGCCCTGGATGCGTGCTTTTCTGCCATGGAAGCAGCATACAGCACCGAAAGTCCTAGACTGCTGGAAAGATGTCCTGAATCTACTACAGTGACATTTTCAAAAGATTTTGCTGCTTCAAGAGCATTATGGTATCCCATACTGGTATGTTTTGCCATGGTGATATGGATTACATATTGAGCCTCTGTCAATTTTTTGGCAAAGAATTTTTCATAATCTTCCACATCCGGAGGCTGAGAATACCCTTTTTTACCCGTTTCCATATGTTCCAGCAGTTCGTCTGCCTTGAGTTCCAGTTCGTCCAGAAAACGTCCCTGATCTGTACAGACATAGTAAGGACATACGGAGATACCGAATTCTTTGATCAGAGATTCGGGGAGGTCGCATACACTATCGGTCGTAATCATAATAAAACGTCTTTGTGTTTGCTCAAAGATCAGAACATCTTTTCCGATCTCGGACTGAATAGCCTCTTCACTCAGCTTCACCAGTTCTTTAGGCAGAATGCTTAAGACCGCTGCTTCCAGCAAGGCGCCGCTGACCGGTTTGGCCAGATAGCCACTGAAACCTTCCTTGCGATAAAGGAGCTGATTGTCGCTCCCGGCATTGGCAGTCAGAGCAATGACAGGTACATCCTGGCACAGACCGCCGGGCTGCGTACGCAACGTGTGAAGACACTGAATCCCGTCCATTTCCGGCATCAGATGATCCATCAGGATCGCGTCATAATGCTGTTTTTGCGTTTGCTTTAGACATTCGGCGCCGCTGAGAGCCGTGTCGATCTGGATCTTTGTGGCTGAAAGAAGCTTTCGGACTACCATCAGATTCATGTCATTATCATCCACCACCAGAATATGAGCATTGGGGGCCTCAAAACTCTGTCGGTACTGTTCTCCCTCATGAATCTTCATACGGGAAGCCAGAGTGAAGGTTCCAAGTTCTTTGTCATCAATAATATCCTGATCCAGCGTCACAAGAAAAGTGGAGCCCTTTGTATAGACGCTATTGACGCTGATCTCTCCGCCCATCAGTTTCACCAGCTGATGGACAATACTAAGTCCCAGTCCAGTGCCCTCAATATGACGATTTTTTTCTTCATCTACCCGTTTGAAAGCATTAAAAATATATGGGATGTTTTCTTTTTTTACACCCAGTCCGGTATCCTCCACGGAGTACCAGACGCGCACTCGATTCAGGGTCTGACGTTCACAGCGAATGGAGAGAGTGACAGAGCCTTTGCTTGTATATTTTACAGCATTGTTCAGAAGATTGATGAGAACCTGTTTAATACGTACCTCATCCCCACAGAGCATACTGGGGATAGAAGGGTCTACATGCAGCCGGAACTCCAGTCCCTTTTCCCGGGCTTTGATCCAGATCATATTTACAATCTCTGAAAACAGTGCGCCGGTTTCATAGGAGACATTGACAATCTCCATCTTTCCGGATTTGATCTTGGACAAGTCAAGAATATCGTTGATCAGAGTCAGAAGCATTTTGCTGGCGCCCTGGATATTCCTTGCATTTTCGGCTACGTCATCAGGGATTTCTCCCCGCAGGATAAACTCATTTAACCCGATGATCGTGTTGATGGGGGTCCGGATCTCATGGCTCATACTGGAGAAAAAATGATTCTCTGCTTTGTTCAGTTCCTCAATCTCTTTTTTCTGCTGTCTGGAAAGCTCATTTTCCTCTTCATAAAGCCGATTCAAAAAGGAAAGCAGGATACAGGACAGAATACTTACCAGTATGACGGAAACTGCTGAGGAAAAGAAAGAATTACTCTTGGTATTCTGAGCGATCCATTCCGGATGCGTAAAGGCAATGTAATAGCAAAGGAGCGTTTCTGCCATACAGACTAGGAAAAAAGCGTTCTTTCTCATTCCTTCTAAGGTAATAGTGATATAAATGAAGCAGAACACAAACCATTCCGGCATTCCGCTGTAAAATCCGCCGGCTGTAAAGAAGCTCAACGGAAAAAGCAAAAGAAGCAGGACTGTAATGATTGTGGCGCCTACATTGATACATTCTTTTTG
Source organism: uncultured Lachnospiraceae bacterium (assembly GCA_910579225.1). Classification (GTDB taxonomy): domain Bacteria; phylum Bacillota; class Clostridia; order Lachnospirales; family Lachnospiraceae; genus Hominiventricola. The sequence goes on from CAJTTI010000012.1 coordinate 21,079, forward strand.
AATACTGATTTTGACAACTGCGGCCATGCAGATAAGGCTCGCTGCCAGGATCAGCAGATTGACAAGACTTCTGCCCATAGGCAGTATGATCATCAGTGCCACCATACAGATGCCCGTAACAATACGAAACATACGTTCATGCAGGGTAATTCTGTGATCATAGATAAATTCAAACCACTTTTTAAACACCTGGTGCTCCCTCCTGTTATTTATAATCCCGCGATGGTCTCGCAGACTTCGTCGTACAGACGCATCAAATTAGGATGATCATGGTGAATATAACCAATATTCCCCTTCTTTCCGGCCTGTTCCAGCAGCTTTGCCTGTTCTGCAAGCCGCTCTGCACCGATAGTCATAGAAGTACTTTTCAGTGCATGCACCTTGACCGTATAATCTTTCCAGTTGGAAGATTCATACAACGCAATCAATTCCTCTTTTTTCTCCTCTGCCTGAGAACAAAACATCTGCAGCATTTCCAGATAAAATTCTTCTTCTCCGCAGCAGTAGTCCAGTCCAAGCTGTACATTTATACCGATTCTGGCAAGGGGTGCGAAAGACAATGAGGAGCCGTCTTCCGAGCTTAGGTCTTCTTCGAAGTCTTCCTCAGGAATGTCGTCTTCAGAAAAGATGTTTTCATCAAAATCTTCCTCAGAGCTCATATCTTCAGAGAAAATGTTTTCATCGAAATCTTCCTCCAGGCTCATGTCTTCAGAAGGAATGCTTTCGTCAAAGTTTTCCTCAGGAATACTATCCTCAGAAGGGATTCTTTCGCCTGGATATTCTGCAGGTACAAGATGTTCAGAAACAGTGTTTTCATTGACGTTTTCATGGGAAAACTCTTCGGGGGGCTGGTTTTTCTGAGCATTATCTTTCTCGCAAGCTTCTTCCAATGCCTTGTTTTTCAGAGCAGTATTTTCGGAAGAAGCCTTCCTGGAAACACATTCCTTCACAGTGCGTTTTCTGGAGTTACGCTTTTTCGATGAATTCTTTTTAGAAGTTTTTTCAGGGGCAGGTGCTTTTGGCTCAGAAGCATTCTCTTTGGAAGTCTCTCTGGCTCCCGAAGAGATATCGTCATACTGAACACATTCTTCTGGGAGCACTTTGCGCAGTACCCGCTCCAAAACGGCGCGTTCAATTGGTTTTGGTATAAATTCTGTAAACCCTTCATTTCGAAACATCTCTCTTGCACCGCTGATCGTATTGGCAGTCAGGGCAATCACCGGACGTTCCTGGTACATACCGTTATTGACTTCCCGAATCCGTTTCAGCGTCTCTACACCATCAAATCCAGGCATCATATGGTCTAAGAAGACAATATCATAGGAATCATTTGTACATCGCTCAATTGCTTCCTTTCCGCTGAGGCAGGTATCTACCTGTATGCCATAACTGCCGAGAACTCCCTTCGCTACCACAAGGTTCATCTCTTCATCATCGACGGCAAGAACCCGGACCCCGTCGCAGGAGAACGGCTTGCGGCCGGCAGCCTGCGCCTCTCCAAATCCATTTTCTTTTGCATCTCCATTGAGCAGATTCACAACAGAAAGAGCAAAAAATGGTTTACGGATAACTAAAAGCCTGCTGTCTCTGTCCAGATCAAAGTCTCTTTCAGAGATTATGACTACCCGAAGGGTACAGGCCAGTTCTTCATAATAAGTACGGTTTTCTTCATATTCTGCCTGTGCAATAAACACATGGGTCAACGGATGGTTGTTCCGCAGCTTGAGCAATCCTTCAAAATTATGAGCCTGATATCCCTCAATATTAAGCCCTTCTACCATATGCAGGATCATTTTATCGTAATATTTCCGGACCTCGTCACTGGAGTATTTTTCTGTCCGAAAATAGCATGCGATGCAAAGCCGTTCAGGGTGAGAGAGCGTCATAGCCGGAGAACTGTTTTCCACTCCCTGAGGAATTGTAATATGAGCCTGCAGACCCTGCTGCTCCTTACTGTCAAAGTGGATAAACCCACCCATGGCATGGAGCAGCCCCCGGGCAATGGGAAGCCCAAGCCCCAGTCCACCTGCAAAACGGTTGCTTCCGGAGTCCGCCTGATAGAAATCGTCGCACATTTGTATAAGCTGAGCATTGCTCATACCGATACCGGTATCATAAATGTCGATAACTAGGTTAATCCCATAGCTTTCCTCCCGGAATCCAATAAAGATGTTGACTCCTCCTTCTTCTGTAAATTTCAGGGAATTTTCCAGAAGAATTTTGATGACATGAGAAATCTTTTCTGCATCTCCGATGAGAACAGACGGAGTCTTCGGATCCAGGTCAAACACCAGTTCCAGTTGGTGCTTGCTGTTCTGCATGGCAGTCATGGTAATGATGTCATTTAGAACCGAAGTTATCATATAAGGTTCTTTTGCAGGCGTCAGTGTACCTTCCACGATCTCTGTATAGTCCAGCATGTTGTTAATCTGATTGGACAGACGCTTGCCCGCCAGCTGTATGGATTGCATATCGGCCCAGATCTCCGGGGAAATGTTTTTTTCCAGTATCACTTCACTGATCCCAAGTACCATATTAATGGGCGTCCGGAGTTCGTGGGATACATTGGATAAAAATTCTGCGTTCTGCCGACCGGCGGTCTCCAGTTGTGCAAGGGTCAGGTCGTAATTTTTTCTGGATTCTAGTCTTCTGGTAATGCGGTATCTTGCAATTGCGATGGCGCCCGCGATTATGGTGGCGCCAAGCGCTAGACGTATGATATTCAGCGTGTTCATGTGAGGACTTATGGTCCCCAGAATGAAAGTATGATACAGCAGTTCCAATATATACAAGGCGGCCGTCATAAATAACAGCCGCTTTTTGTCAAACATAGAAAAAACAAGAATCAGCATACAGGCTACTGCAGGTATGTCAAAAAGTGTAGTTGTATGTACACCAAAGAAAAAAAATCCGACCATCAGAAGCCCTACACACAGATTTTCATAAAAGCTGTCTGAACCGGCTCTTCCGATATGCAAAATCCAAACAAGAGTGTTGCCAATCAGAATTACCGGGACCATCCATGGTTCCCATGACATGGCCAAAATGATCAGGATCAGCATTACACCGAATATGGTGACAATACTGGCCAGAAGCAGGTGAATACTTGTTTCTCTCCTTGCTCTCATTGCTCATTCAACCCCAGTTCCACCCGTTTCAGCAGTTCCTGCGGAAAAAAGGGTTTTTTCAGATAATTGACCGCACCCAGGCTGATTGCAGTCTTTACATCGTCTTCATATCCGGATGCTGTCAGGAAAATAACAGGAATCTCTACTAAGGAATCTTTCATGCGCCGGAAGGTTTCGATGCCGTCCATAATGGGCATGGCGATATCAAGAAGAATCAGATCAATTTTCTCATATTTGATCTTTTCAAGCGCTTCTCTTCCGGATTCTGCAAGAAGTACATTATAATGCTTCTCTAGGATCATCCTTGTTCTCTTCAAATTCATTGCGTCGTCGTCCACGACCAAAATACGTTTGCGCATAAAGCAGCCTCCTTATACCATCTTGGGATTTCCAAGATCCCCATATAGATTATATTAAAACAGGATGACAATAAAATCAAGACCGAGAATATTCCGTATCTGCTTTTTCCAGAAGAAGCAACCATTCCTTTTTATGGATTCCGCCTGCATATCCGGTCAGATTTCCGTTGCTCCCAATAACTCTGTGGCAGGGAACGATAAGGGAGATAGGATTATGGCCCACTGCGCCTCCCACCGCCTGTGCGGACATGGTTGGAAGCTTTTTCTGCAGTGCGACCTTCTGTGCGATCTCTTTATAAGTCGTGGTTTTCCCGAAAGGGATCGTAAGCAGGATGTCCCACACTGCTTTTTGAAATGGTGTGGATTTCATGGACAAGGGCGGGGTAAACCCGGGATCTTTTCCGCTGAAATAAATCGTAAGCCATTGTTCTGTCTGTGCAAAGACCGGGAGTTCTTGTGGCTTTTGTGCAGAATCAAGCGTACTGCCGAAGTATTTCTGACCGTCAAACCATAATCCGGTCAGGTTTTCTCCGTCACTGGCCATGGTGATCAGGCCAAGAGGAGAGTTATAATGATGGGTAAAGGTCATCCTTTTGTACCTCCTGATCTTGATGTACGAGATTACAGGAAAAATCCTTCGCAGTGGATGAAAAAGAGGCGTCACTGCGGCTCTTCGGATATCTGCCGGGTGTTTTTGGAAAATACGGTTTCTTCTATTAATTATATGTTTGTATCAGATCTGTGTCAACGATGACAGAAATGTGAATAGTAGTTGATTTTTCTTTCAAATACCTGTTGCATGCTCCGTTGTGGGATTTATGTTTCTTTGCTATGATGGAAACAGTAAAAGCAATGGGGAATAGAAGGAGGTATCACACGTGCAGATTGGAAAAGTGATCCGCCGATACCGGAAAGAGAAACGAATGACACAGGAGGAAATGGCCAGTCGCCTGGGAGTCACAGCTTCGGCTGTTAATAAGTGGGAAAATGATAATTCGTATCCGGATATCACGCTGCTGGCTCCGATTGCCAGGCTTCTGGGGATTTCTCTGGACAGGTTACTTTCTTTTCGGGAAGAACTGACAGACAAAGAGATTCATGCATTTGTCCGGGAATTGGATGCTATGGGAAAGGAGCGGTCCTATGAAGAGGTCGTTTTATGGGCGAAAAAGAAGCTGGAGCAGTATCCGGACTGTGGACCGCTGCTCTGGCAGACAGCGCTGCTCCTGGATGCACAGCGCATGACAAAGAAAGTCCCTGGTGGAGAAAGGTACGATGCGTATCTGCATTCTCTGTACAGACGGGCGTTGGAAAGCGGGGATGAGAACGTGCGCTATCACGCAGCAGATGCATTGTTTGGCTTTTATATAAGAAAAAAACAATACCATGAGGCTGAGGACTGTCTGAAGTATTTTTCCATGCAGGATCCGCTGAGAAAGATCAAACAGGCGCAGTTATATGAGGCGGCGGGTCGAAGGCCGGAAGCATATAAAACTTATGAAGGACTGTTGTTTGGAGAATACCAGGTTCTGAGCGGGGCGCTGCAGATGCTATGTCATCTGGCGCTTGAGGATGGGGATCTTAAGAAGGCCCGTCTGTTTGCGGACAAGCTGGGCGCGCTGGCCGGATGTTTTGAGATGGGAAAATACTACGAAGCCGCTCCCGGGTTTGAGATTGCGGTACTGGAAAAAGACGCAGAAACTGTGGTCAGGATCGTGCAAGAGATGCTGTCCGGCCTGGAACAAATCGGAAGCTTTTCAGAAAACTCTCTTTATGAGCATATGGATTTTAAAGAAGTGAGTGAAGAATTTCGGGAGGAGATGAAGAAAAGCCTGCTGGATGCTTTTCAGGATGAAGAGAAGTTTGAATTTTTGAAGGGAAATCAAAGATGGGAGGAGTTGACAGGTGTGTCAAAAGGAGAGCGGGAAGGGATTAAATTGTATTGAGGGCTTCAGAGAAACAGTTGATATCCCTTAAGAAAATTCTAAGAATTTCTGTATGGAATCTCAAAGAAACACAGGGCTTATTCTGATAGAATAAGGTTAGGGTCCGTCCTGGATTTTGGTGATGCAGGGACTTTTTACGGACTCCAATAAGGAGGTTATTATGAATATCAGAAGAAAGATCATTGAATATTCCAGAGGAAACCATCTGGAACATTTTTGGCGGCTGTATCGGTGGCAGAAACGGATTGAGGGAGGCGTTCTGCATGATGTGCTAACATTCCTTATGAGTCGGTGCGCCTACCGTCATGGGGGATATATTGGTCCGGATGCGGTAATCAAAGGCAGGCCGACGCTTCCTCACGGACTGCAGGGGATCTTTATCTCCCGATATGCCAGTGTAGGCTGGGGCTGCTGGATTTATCAGAATGTGACCATCGGAGAGGTGGACCGCAAAGCGCCTGTGATCGGAAACGAGTGTTTGATCGGTGCGGGCGCTGTGCTCATCGGAGATATCCATATTGGCGACCGGGTGAAGATTGGTGCAGGGGCTGTGGTTCACATGGATATTCCGGATGATGCTACAGTAGTGCCCCAGCCGGCGCGGATCATTCCGGCAGGAAATTCCAAAAGCTGATCCGCCTGTCATGCCGTCGGACTCTTCCTGGTCATGGTGATTGATTCTCTTTTTGTTTTATGTTACACTACCTTCAGTGAACAATTGCCGCTGAGAAACGGAGAACAGTCATGAAAATGAAATACAGCAAGGCCATTTTTTATCATTATACAGATTTTCAGGCATTGGATGGGATTCTTCACCAGGCGCAGCTTCGGGTAAATAACGTGCTGAATATGAACGATGCAGCGGAGATGCGTCATTTTATGAGCAGATTATGCAGCGCGGTGGTGAAGAAATTGAAAAAAGACGGGGAAATGGAACATGCGGAAGCGGTTCAGTATCTTTTTCAGGAAGAACTGAAGAAGGAATTTTTCTATTCGGCCTATGCTGCATGTTTTTCCCTCTATCGGGATGATGCGGCTCAATGGGAACGGTATGGTAATCGGGGAAGAGGTGTATGCATTGCTTTCCGGGGAGAGATTCTGCAGAAGATGGCAGAGGGGGATCTTTCGCTTCATACAGTATTTTATCAGGATGATATGACGGAGCATAAACTGACAGAAGTGTTTTATCAGCTGGTGAAAAGTGGTACAGAACTAACAGAAGAAAATATGGATATTAAAAATGCTATGAGCCAGGCCTGGATTCGGTCTGTTGTGTATAAGCATCCATCCTTTTCTTCGGAACATGAGGTGCGCCTGGTCGTATATCCTTATGAAAAGGAATATTTTGATGTAAAGCCCTGTTATCATGTGACAACGGAGCGAATTAAAAAATACTATCCGCTTGATCTGATGCACATGTGCCAAAAGACAGGGGTTGAGCTGGAAGATCTGGTAACAGAGATTATCATTGGGCCAGAGTCCACCCAGTCGCCTTCTATCCTGCAGGATTATCTGCAGGATCATGGTCTGCACAAACTTGCAGGAGCAGTGTCTTTGTCAGATTGTCCGCTTCGGAGATCCCCCTTATGAATAACCAGAGCGTGACAGCAATTCGGCCAGGTTGTTTATCCACTGAGGGTAGCAAAGGAAAAAAGAGGATAACTGGAGGACAGATCATGAATTTTACACATTTACATGTGCATACAGAATACAGTCTGCTGGATGGAGCCAATAAGATTAAAGAATATGTGTCGCGGGTAAAAGAGCTGGGGATGAACAGTGCAGCTATCACAGATCATGGTGTCATGTATGGAGTAATTGATTTTTATAAAGAGGCAAAAAGCCAGGGGATCAAACCGATTCTGGGCTGCGAGGTCTATGTGGCACCAAATACACGCTTTGACAAAGAGACCACCGGAGGGGAAGACCGGTATTACCACCTGGTTCTGCTGGCCGAGAATCAGGAAGGGTATCAGAATCTGATGAAGATTGTGTCTGTTGGTTTTACGGAAGGCTTCTATTATCGGCCACGGGTAGATAAGGAGGTTCTTCAGAAATATCACAGAGGGATCATTGCTTTGAGTGCCTGTCTGGCAGGTGAAGTTCAGAGAGATATCATGAAAGGGCAGTATGAGAAAGCATGCCAGACTGCAAAAGGCTATGAGGCGATTTTTGGAAAAGGGAATTTCTTTTTGGAACTGCAGGATCATGGGATTGCGGAACAGAAACAGGTAAATCAGTCACTGATACGGATGAGCCGGGAACTGGATATGGAACTTGTGGCAACCAATGATATCCATTATACCTATGAAGATGATGTGAAGCCACATGATATTCTTCTCTGCCTGCAGACAGGCAAGCGTCTGGCAGATGAAGACCGGATGCGCTATGAGGGAGGACAATATTATGTAAAATCGCCGGAAGAGATGGAGCAGCTATTTCCGTACGCGCCCAAGGCACTTGAAAATACCCAGAAGATCGCAGACCGGTGCAATGTGGAGATTGAATTCGGTGTGACAAAGCTTCCCAAATATGATGTACCGGAAGGATATACCTCCTGGGAGTATCTGAATGAACTCTGTCTGGAAGGTTTTAAGGAACGTTATCCGGAGGATAACGGCGCGCTGAAAGAACAGCTGCTCTATGAACTTTCAATCATTCAAAAGATGGGATATGTGGATTATTTCCTGATCGTATGGGATTTTATCAAATATGCCAGAGACCATGGTATCTCTGTGGGTCCCGGGCGGGGTTCTGCAGCTGGAAGCCTGGTATCCTATACACTTGGTATTACCAATATTGATCCGGTAAAATACCAGCTTCTGTTTGAGCGGTTTCTAAATCCGGAGCGGGTGTCCATGCCGGATATTGATATTGATTTCTGCTTTGAGAGAAGACAGGAAGTCATTGACTATGTGGTGAGAAAATATGGGAAGGACCGGGTGGTGCAGATTGTGACCTTCGGGACGCTGGCGGCAAGAAATGTGCTCCGAGATGTGGGAAGAGTCATGGACCTTCCCTACACATTTGTGGATTCTATAGCCAAAATGGTGCCGCAGGAGCTAAATATCACGCTTGACAAGGCGCTAAATTCCAACCCGGAGTTTCGCACGCTTTATGAGAGCAACGAACAGGTGAAAGAGCTGGTAGATATGTCCAAAAGGCTGGAAGGGCTTCCAAGGCATACTTCTATGCACGCGGCCGGAGTGGTGATCAGTCAGAAGGATGTGGTAGAATATGTACCGCTTTCCAAGGCACAGGACGGCTCACTAACAACGCAGTTTACCATGACGACGTTGGAAGAACTAGGACTTCTGAAAATGGATTTTCTGGGTCTGCGTACATTGACGGTTATTCAGAATGCAGTGAGGCTGGTGGAGAAGAGCAGGGAGATTCATATAGATATTGATCATGTGGATTATAATGACAAAGCAGTGCTTGACTCCTTGGGAACGGGACATACAGATGGGGTGTTCCAGCTGGAAAGTACAGGTATGAAGAATTTCATAAAGGAACTGAAACCGCAGAGTCTGGAAGATATTATTGCCGGCGTCTCACTGTACCGTCCTGGCCCGATGGACTTTATTCCCCAGTATATACGAGGGAAAAATCATCCGGAAACGATATCTTACGATTGTCCGGAGCTGGAACCGATCCTGGAGCCGACGTATGGCTGCATTGTCTATCAGGAACAGGTGATGCAGATTGTTCAGAAGCTGGCAGGATATACATTGGGCAGGAGCGATCTGGTTCGCCGTGCCATGTCGAAGAAAAAAGCAGCGGTTATGCAGAAAGAGCGTCAAAATTTTGTCTATGGCAATGAGGAAGAACATGTGCCGGGATGTATTGCCCGTGGGATTTCTGAAGCTACGGCAAATAAGATCTATGATGAGATGATTGACTTTGCAAAATATGCCTTCAATAAATCTCATGCAGCGGCTTATGCAGTGGTTGCATACCAGACGGCCTGGCTTAAATATTATTATCCGGTGGAATTCATGGCGGCTCTTATGACCTCAGTAATTGATAATTCTTCAAAAGTGTCAGAGTATGTAGCTACCTGCAGGCGAATGGGCATCAGGCTTTTGGCTCCGGATATCAACGAGAGTGAGGGCGTATTTTCTGTATCCGGCAATTCCATACGATATGGACTGAATGCCATTAAAAGTGTGGGGAAGCCGGTGATCGTAGATGTGATGGAGGAGAGAATCGTTCATGGGCCTTTTAGCGATCTGAGCGATTTTATTGAACGGATGTCCGGAAAAGAGATGAATAAAAGGACAATTGAGAATTTCATTAAATCTGGGTCATTCGACAGTTTTCCTGCTAACCGCAGGCAGATGATGATGATTTATGGACAGATAGCAGATCAGGCGGCCCAGAAGAAAAAGAAAGAATTTGCCGGACAGATCAGTTTGTTCGATCTGGTACCAGAGGAAGAAAAGGCGGCGTTCAGAATCCGGATTCCGGAAGTGGCGGAATATTCAAAAGAGGATTTGCTTGCTTTTGAAAAAGAGGTGCTTGGATTCTATATCAGCGGACATCCGCTGGAGGAATATGAAAGACAATGGAGGAATGGAATTACGCATGTAAGTACAGACTTTCTGCCGCCGGAAGAAGGAGAGAAAGCGAAGGTACGGGACGGGGAGAAAGCAGTTATTGGTGGCATGATCACAAACAAGACTGTGAAAACTACAAAGCGTAAAGAATTGATGGCATTTATCACCGTGGAAGATTTGACCGGATCTGTGGAAGTGATTGTATTTCCAAGAGATTATGAGAAAAATTCCGGTTATCTGGAACTGGACAGTAAGGTGTTTGTTAGTGGACGTATCTCGGCAGAAGAAGATAAGGCAAGCAAGTTGATTTTAGAAAGGCTGACACAGTTTGAGACTCCACGCAGGGAACTCTGGATTCAGTTTTCAGACATAAAAGAATATGAGAAGCGGGAAGCAGAGTTGTATCGTTCTCTGATGGACAGTGAGGGTGCTGATTCGGTGATCATATATATTCGAAAGGAAAATATGAAAAAAGTGTTGCCGGAGAACCGGAATGTACGGATAAACCAGGAACTTTTGGAACATTTGTATCGGATATTCGGTGAGAAAAATGTGAAAGCTGTGGAGAAGCATATTGAAAATCTGCCGGAAATGAATTAAAATTGAATAAAAAAGCAGCAACGGAGGAGAAATCATGGCAAAAGAGATCAATACGATCGGAGTCTTGACAAGCGGCGGTGATGCGCCTGGGATGAATGCGGCGATTCGTGCCGTTGTGCGGAAGGCGTGTGCAAATGGCAAGAAAGTAATGGGCATCCGCAGAGGTTATCAGGGACTTCTGGAAGAGGATATCGTAAATATGGGCAGGGAGGATGTCAGTGATATCCTTGACCAGGGAGGAACAATCCTGTTCACAGCCCGCTGTTCGGAATTCCGTACAGAGGAGGGGCAGAAAAAAGGTGCGGAGATCTGTAGAAACTATGGCATTGATGGTCTGGTAGTCATCGGTGGAGACGGTTCTTTTGCAGGCGCGCAGAAGCTTGCTTCTTTTGGAATCAATACAGTAGGAGTACCAGGAACCATTGACCTGGATATTGCATGTACGGATTACAGCATTGGTTTTGATACAGCTGTGAATACAGCTATGGATGCAATTGACAAAGTGCGTGATACTTCCACTTCCCATGAGCGTTGCAGTATCATTGAAGTCATGGGACGGGATGCCGGTTATATCGCACTGTGGTGTGGGCTTGCCAATGGGGCTGAGGATATTCTGATACCGGAAAAATACGATTATGACGAGCAGAAAATTATCAACAATATTATCAAAAACCGTAAAATGGGGAAAAAGCATTATATCATCATCAATGCGGAAGGAATCGGACATTCTACTTCCATGGCTCGTCGGATTGAGGCGGCGACGGGTATGGAAACTCGTGCTACAATTCTGGGCTATATGCAGCGTGGAGGAAATCCGACCTGTCGCGATCGTGTATATGCTACGATGATGGGAGGGCTTGCGGTAGACCTGCTGTGTCAGGGAAAATCAAACCGGGTGGTCGGCTACAAGAACGGACAGTTTGTGGATTATGATATTGACGAAGCACTTGCCATGCAGAAATGTGTCTCCCCGTATATGCTGGAAGTTGCCAGGGATATGGCAAACTGATGATCACCAGTACATCCAATCCTCAGGTGAAGAACCTTCAGCAGCTGGCGAAGAAAGCAAAAGCAAGGAACAGCCAGGATGTTTTTCTGGCAGAGGGCCTGAAGATGTTCGAGGAAGCACCCAGAGAACGGATTCAAAAAGTTTATCTGTCTCAGAGCTTGTATGAGCAGAGGGGAGCCGGCTTTCTGAAAGGGCTGGAGATGGAAGTTTTATCAGATCATGTATTTGCGGCGGCAAGTGATACGAAGACTCCCCAGGGGATTCTGTGCATCCTGAGACAGGAACATTATGAGCTGAGTCATATGTTATCATCTGTGCATCCGCATCTTCTGCTTCTGGAAGATCTGCAGGATCCGGGAAACCTTGGGACAATCATGCGTACTGCAGAAGGCGCAGGGGTGGATGGCGTGATCCTGAGTCGAAACAGTGTGGATCTGTATAATCCGAAAACCATCCGTTCCACTATGGGGTCCATTTATCGGGTGCCGTTTTTATATGTGGATTCTCTTATGGAGATACTTCCGGTTCTGAAGAAAAGAGGAGTTTGTACTTATGCGGCTCACCTGCAGGGGAAGAAGGATTATGATCAGGAGGATTATTGCAGCGGATGTGCATTTTTCATCGGTAATGAAGGGAATGGTTTGAGTGACGAACTGAGCAGTCATGCAGACATACGGATACGCATTCCAATGAAAGGAAAACTGGAGTCATTGAACGCAGCAGTGGCTGCCTCCATATTAACATATGAAGTTTCCCGGCAGCGCCGGGGAACGGCAGGACGCTGAAACGTCCTGCCAAAGCAAAAGAATCCTGAATAATGGGATTCTTTTTTTGCCTTTGATGCATCTATGATGCAATTTTGTAATGGAATATTGACAAAACACGTAATATCTGATAAACTCTCTGTAATATATGTAATAATTTTGTAACATGTAGGAGGGAATACAGATGTGGAAAAAAGGAATGGTGTTGCTTCTTAGTACAGCAATGTGGCTGTGCCTGACTGGATTTACAGGTCTGGGAACCGAGGGAGAAGATACGCTGAATTCATTGATGAGCCAGTTAACTGCAGAGGATGTAGATGAGATTCTGGTAGAAGATAGATGGGACGGAATCGTAATGGCCAAAGTGGACAGTTCAGTCAGCGTCCGGTCAGATGCAACAACAGATGCTGCAATTATAGGAAAAATGTTCAAAGGAGATGCCGGAGAGATCATGGAGCAGGAGGATGGCTGGACCATGATACAGTCTGGTGATGTGACCGGCTGGGTCAGTGATGAATATCTGGCCTTTGGGCAGGAAGCAGAAGAACGGGCGCAGGCGGATGTGCCGAAGGTTGCAACTGTCACTGCACAGACCCTGAAAGTAAGGGAAGAGGCAAGCATAGAGGCGCCGGTCATTGATCTGATCGGGATGGGCGAGACCATTGAAGTTGGCGAAGAACAGGACGGATGGCTGGAGATTGTGTATTCAGATGGTGACGTGAATTATATTTCTGCGGAATACGTGGAGATCAGTTATCAGTATGGAGAGGCGAAGACCATAGAAGAGATCAAGGTCGAAGAAGCAGAAAGAAAGGCAGCAGAAGAAAAAGAGAGAAGGACGAAGAATCTGGGTGCTATTGCGGCTTCCGCAGATGATGTGACGCTTCTGGCGGCGTTGATCCAGGCAGAGGCGGGTAATCAGCCTTATGAAGGTCAGCTTGGCGTGGGAGCTGTGGTTATGAATCGGGTCAGAAGCGGCAGCTATCCCAATTCCATTGCAGCAGTCATCTCTGCTCCTGGGCAGTTTGGTCCTGTGGCAACCGGCCGTGTGTCTGCGATCCTGGCATCGGGTCCAAGAGCAAGCTGTGTACAGGCAGCTCAGGCTGCTATCAATGGAGAGACAACCGTAGGAAGTCTGACTCATTTCCGACGTGCGGGAGGTATTGACGGACTTATAATAGGAAATCATGTATTTTATTAAATAACGTAATAAACTCGGAAGAACTGTCATCTGATTGTGACAGTTCTTCTTTTTTATAAGTAAAACCTCTGTTCAACCGGATGAAAGTGTTGTATAATGGATACAACTATTGAAGGAATGGAGGTAATTGAGTATGATGTCAATGGACCCGGCAATTCTCTGGCTTGGACTGGTAATTATCCTTCTGATTATTGAGATCGCGACTATGGGTCTGACAACGATCTGGTTCGCAGGGGGCGCCATGGCAGCATTTTTCTCCACCTTTTTTGGTGCAGGTCCGGCGATGCAGAGGACCATTTTTGTGGTTTTGTCACTGGCACTTTTGGTACTCACTCGTCCTGCAGCTGTGAAGTATATGCGCAGGAGCCACGTGAAGACCAATGCAGAGAGCCTGATCGGAAGACTGGCGGTGGTAACTGCCCAGATTGATAATCTTGCTCAGAGCGGAGAGGTGATGATAGCAGATGTTAGCTGGACTGCCAGAAGCAGGTTGGATGGAACGGTGATTCCGGTGGGGAGTAAAGTAAAGATTTGTGCTATAGAAGGGGTAAAACTGATTGTGGAAGAGGCAGAACCTGAAAGGATAGGATGAGGAGGAAGAGATATGCCTGTTTTAGTAGCGGTATTAGTATTAGTTCTATTGATTATTCTTGCGTCTTGTATCAAGATTGTTCCGCAGGCTACGGCTCTGGTTATGGAGCGGCTGGGAGCTTATAATGGAACCTGGGGTGTGGGCATTCACTTTAAAGCGCCGTTTATTGACCGGGTGGCAAAGAGAGTAACGTTAAAAGAGCAGGTAGTGGATTTTGCACCGCAGCCTGTGATTACAAAAGACAATGTTACCATGAGGATTGATACGGTGGTATTTTTCCAGATTACGGATCCGAAGCTGTTTGCATATGGCGTGGAAAATCCAATCATGGCAATTGAGAACCTGACGGCTACGACACTTCGTAATATTATTGGTGATCTGGAACTGGATCAGACTTTGACTTCCCGTGAGACAATCAATACGAAGATGCGTGCGTCTTTGGATGTGGCGACAGATCCCTGGGGAATCAAGGTAAATCGTGTAGAGTTGAAGAACATTATTCCGCCTGCAGCGATTCAGGATGCGATGGAAAAGCAGATGAAAGCAGAGCGCGAACGCCGTGAGGCGATTCTGAAGGCAGAAGGTGAGAAGAAGTCCACAATTCTGGTGGCGGAAGGCCATAAAGAATCTGCAATTCTGGATGCAGAAGCAGAGAAACAGGCAGCCATCCTGAAGGCTGAAGCAGAAAAAGAGAAGATGATCAAGGAAGCAGAGGGTCAGGCTGAGGCGATTCTGAAGGTACAGCAGGCGAATGCAGATGGGCTTCGGTTCCTGAAAGAAGTTGGTGTGGATGAAGCAGTGATTCAGCTCAAGAGCCTGGAGGCGTTTATGAAAGCGGCAGATGGTCAGGCAACCAAGATTATTATTCCGTCTGAGATTCAGAAGCTTGCAGGGCTGGTGACAGCAGCAGCAGAGCTTGCGAAGGACTGACACAGGCAGAGGAAAAGGATAATCCGGGCTGGCGTATGGAAGCGCCGGCCCCATTTTATATGGAGGAAGTATTTGATATGGATTTAAAAGGAAGAGATTTTTTGAAATTACTGGATTACACTCCGGAGGAGATGGAGTATCTTCTGGATCTGGCTGCTGATCTGAAAGAGAAGAAGAGGAAAGGGATTCCGGTGGATACACTCAGGGGAAAGAATGTGGCTCTGATATTTGAGAAGACAAGCACCAGAACCCGCTGTTCTTTTGAAGTGGCTGCACATGATTTGGGAATGGGAACGACTTATCTGGAACCGTCAGGGTCCCAGATTGGAAAGAAAGAAAGCATTGCAGATACTGCGAGAGTGCTTGGCAGGATGTACGAAGGAATTGAGTACCGGGGATTTGGCCAGGAGATCGTGGAAGAGCTTGCAAGACATGCAGAGGTTCCGGTCTGGAACGGTCTTACGAACGAATTTCATCCGACCCAGATCCTGGCGGATTTGCTGACGATCCGGGAACATTTCAATACCCTGAAAGTAAAAGTGGTCTATATGGGAGACGCCCGTTATAATATGGGGAATTCCTGGATGGTGGGCTGTGCAAAGATGGGGATGGATTTTACAGCATGTGCACCGAAGAAATACTGGCCTTCTGAGGAACTGGTAAAGCAGTGCAAGGAGATTGCTGTCCAAACCGGAGCGAAGATCACTTTGGAAGAAGATGTGGTGAAAGCCACAAAAGGAGCGGATGTGGTCTATACGGATGTGTGGGTATCTATGGGTGAGCCGGACGAAGTGTGGGCAGAACGGATCAAAGATCTGTTTCCCTATCAGGTAAACCGCGCGGTTATGGAGAATGCGGGTCCTGATGCCGTATTTATGCATTGTCTGCCGGCATTCCATGATCTGAACACCAAGATCGGAAAAGAGATCAGCAGAAAATTTGGCATTGATGCCATGGAAGTGACAGATGAAGTGTTTGAGTCTGAACAATCTGTTGTATTTGAGGAAGCAGAGAACCGTATGCATACGATTAAGGCAGTAATGGCTGCCACACTGGGGGCATAGAATTAGGCATTATGAAGCTGATCGTGAAAAGATATCAGATGATTACTATCTGGCTGAGTCTGTTGATCCTCTGTCTGGTATTTGTGATCAGTTCTGATCAGACAGGCAGGATATTGGGAGTACCTGTTATGTTTGGTGCCGGAACACTTCTGTATCTGGTGGGAGGTGCCCGGGCATGGATGCGAAAGCAGACGACGATAGTGCTGGTGGAATTTCTTCTGGCAGTCTGCATGCTGACAGGAGGGATCTTATCACTGCTGCGTCTTGGAGGATTGCTATGAAAGCGGAATTACTGAAGATCTTAAGAGAGGCCGGAGAGTATATCTCCGGTCAGCAGCTTTGTGAGCATTTTGGAGTATCACGTACGGCAGTGTGGAAAGTGATTCATCAGTTAAAAGAGGAAGGATATGAGATCGAAGCTGTGAAGAACAGGGGATATCATATACGGGAGACGCCGGATGTGATGACACCGGAAGAGCTGAAGAGCCGCCTGCAAACCAGGTGGATGGGGCAGAACTGTGTGCATCTGGATTGCATAGATTCCACCAATACTTATGCAAAGCGTCTGGCGGAAGAAGGAGCACCGGAAGGTACACTTGTGGTGGCAGAAGAGCAGACAGGAGGAAAAGGCAGGAGGGGAAGAATCTGGACTACTTCTAAAGGAGCGAATATTATGATGACGCTTCTTCTCAGGCCGAAGGTCCGGCCGGAACATGCATCCCGCCTGACGCTGTTGATGGCAATGGCTGTATCACGGGGGATCTGTAAGATAACCGGGTTGCAGGCAGGAATCAAATGGCCCAATGATGTGGTAGTACAAGGGAAGAAAGTCTGTGGTATTCTGACAGAACTCAGTATGGAAGTGGATTATATTAATTATGTGGTAATTGGGACAGGAATTAATGTAAATCAGGAAAGTTTTCCGGAAGAACTCCAAAGTACAGCATGTTCTCTGAGACAAGAACTGGGCCAGAAGATTGTACGGGCAGAACTCACTGCTGCTGTTCTTGAGGAATTGGAGCTCCTTTATGATATTTTTCTGAAAACGGAAGATTTGTCGTTACTGTATCAGTCATATAATGAGCTCTGCGTCAATCGGGGACATGAGATTCGGGTGCTGGAACCGGAGAATGAATATACAGGAACAACAGACGGAATCAATGAAAAAGGAGAACTTGTAGTTCAAAAGACAGATGGCAGTGTGGTATGCGTCTATGCGGGAGAAGTCTCTGTGCGCGGATTGTATGGTTATCTATAGAGGTGGGCAGATGGAACAGAAAAGAGTGGTGCTCTGCGGAGCCAGTGCGTATGAACAGAAGTATTATCTGAATGAAAAGTTTAAGAATCTTCCGTCACAGATTCAGGATGATCTGAAGATTATGTGTGTCCTTTTTACGGAGGATGTGGGAGGTGTTCTGACACTGGTGTTTGATGAAGAAGGAAAGCTTTTACTGGAAGTGTCGGCAGATGAAGGAGATCTTTTGTTTGACGAGATTGGAAGCGAATGGAAGATCCGTCAGATACAGAAAGAGAAAACGGAGCTTCTTCAGGCACTTGAGATGTATTACCAGGTATTTTTTGCAAATGGGACATAAAGTATGATACAAACATTGAAAATTGGAGACACAGTGCTCCCCAATAATCTGATCCTGGCGCCCATGGCAGGTGTGACGGACCTGCCATTTCGTCTGCTCTGCAAAGAACAGGGAGCGGGGCTTCTGTGTATGGAGATGGTGAGTGCAAAAGCCATCTATTATAAAAACCGCAATACGGAAGAGCTGCTTACCATTGATGAGGCGGAACGTCCGGTGTCTCTGCAGCTTTTTGGTTCAGATGCTGATATTATCAGTGAAATGGCTAAAAAGATTGAAGAACGTCCGTTCTCCATGCTGGATATCAACATGGGATGCCCGGTGCCAAAAGTGGCGGGAAACGGTGAGGGTTCTGCACTTATGAAGAATCCGAGACTGGTGGAAGAGATTGTGACTAAAACAGTGAAGGCAATCAGAAAGCCAGTGACAGTGAAGATCCGGAAAGGTTTTGATGCTGAGCATGTAAATGCGGTGGAAATTGCAAAGATTGCAGAAGCCAGCGGAGCATCTGCGGTGGCGGTTCATGGAAGAACCAGAGAACAGTATTATCATGGGAAAGCAGACTGGGATATTATCCGGCAGGTGAAGGATGCTGTTCATATACCGGTTATCGGAAACGGAGATGTGACGTCTGTGGAAACTGCAGATGCCATGTTTCGGGAGACCGGATGCGATGGCATCATGATTGGAAGAGGAGTTCAGGGCAATCCATGGCTCTTTCGCCAGATTCTTCACTGGATGAAGACAGGGGAAAAGGAAACAGGTCCTTCAGTGGAAGAAGTCAAAGAGATGATTCTTCGTCATGCTCGTTTACAGATGGAATATAAAGGGAATGACCGGGGAATCCGTGAGATGCGAAAACATGTGGCCTGGTATACGGCAGGGTTTCCGAATTCTGCAAAGCTGAGGGCGAATGTAAATGAAGTAAAGAGCTTTTCCGAATTGGAGGGTTTAATCTATGGTCTCTGACATATACTGAAAGAAAAAGAACCGGAGCAGAGACGGGAGTGGGGTTATTTCAAAAGCTGCTTGCACGATTCAGAAGAAAAGAAGAGATACCATGTTCTACGGCACAGGAGGAGCGGAAAAGTTTTCTTTTATATATTACAAAAACGCCGGAGATTGTAACCTATCTCAGGAGGGAAAGCGGAATTTCCAGAAAGGAGTTGGAACTTGCGCTGGTTGATGATGAAAACAGGCCGGCTTATCAGGTGATCCGGATTGCAGAACTTTTGATGAAAGATTTGAATTTTTTTTACCTGCTTACAGAAAGGGAAGATGCATTTGAGGAGTTGGTTGAAGAAGCCATGGAGGAACATGGGCTTTTGATGGTGGTTCTTCAAAAAGGAGAAGGTCAGATACCCGGGAATCTGCTTCTGGATATCAACGAGTGGGAAAAGCATCTTGACATAATATCAGCGGTAAGTTATAATACTTTGATTATGTGAGGCCCTGAATGGGGCGGAACCGGATGATACAATATGCAGTATTTACTAAGTGTCCGGATTGGAAGCATCAGATAATAAATGGGAAGGTGTAGAGGATGGCAGAGAAAAAGAATATTCTGACGTATGAAGGATTGAAGAAACTGGAAGACGAACTTCAGGATCTGAAGGTGGTCCAGAGAAGAGAGATTGCTCAGAAGATTAAAGAAGCAAGAGAGCAGGGGGATCTGTCGGAGAATGCGGAATATGATGCGGCAAAAGATGAACAGCGTGATATTGAGGCAAGAATCGAACAGATTGAAAAGATTTTGAAGAATGCAGAAGTGGTTCTGGATGAAGAGATTGATCTGACCAGAATCAGCATAGGCTGCGTGGTTCGTGTTCTGGATATTGAATATGACGAAGAAGAAGAATACAAGCTGGTAGGCTCTTCAGAGGCAAGCAGCCTTCAGAATAAAGTATCCAATGAATCTCCAATCGGTCGTGCATTGTTGGGTGCGCAGGTTGGAGATATGGTGGAAGTAGAGGCGCCGGCAGGGGTGGTACAGTATAAAGTGCTCAGCATACAAAGAGCAAGCTAAGGAGTGAAGAAAGTGGCAGAAGCAAAGAACAATCAGGAACAGGATCTGAATCAGCTGTTAAAGATCAGGCGTGAGAAGCTTGCAGAGCTCCAGGCGGCAGATAAGGATCCTTTTCAGATCACGAAGTACGATGTGACGCATCACAGTATGGATGTTAGGGAAAATTATGATGCGCTGGAAGGAAAGACGGTCCGTGTGGCCGGCCGTATTATGCAGAAGCGTGTCATGGGGAAAGCGTCCTTCTGCAATGTTCAGGATCTGAAGGGAAATATTCAGTCTTATGTGGCAAGGGACAGTATTGGAGAAGAGTCTTATAAAGACTTTAAAAAGTATGATATAGGGGATATTGTGGGAATTGAGGGCGAGGTATTCACCACGAAGACGGGTGAGATTTCAATTCACGCGGCTTCTGTGACTCTTTTGTCCAAAAGCCTTCAGATCCTTCCTGAGAAATATCATGGCCTTACGAATACAGATCTGAGATATCGCCAAAGATATACGGATTTGATTATGAATCAGGAAGTAAAAGATACCTTTGTTAAACGTTCCAAAATCATTAGTGCCATTCGCCGGTATCTGGATGGTCAGGGATTTATGGAAGTGGAGACTCCCATGCTGGTATCAAATGCAGGCGGCGCTGCTGCACGGCCTTTTGAGACTCATTACAACGCTCTGAATGAAGATGTAAAGCTTCGTATTTCTCTGGAACTGTACCTGAAGCGTCTGATTGTAGGCGGTATGGAGCGGGTATATGAGATCGGGCGGGTGTTCCGCAATGAGGGCGTGGACACCAGACATAATCCGGAGTTCACTTTAATGGAGCTGTATCAGGCTTATACGGATTATTATGGGATGATGGATTTGACGGAAAATATGTTCCGCTATGTGGCTCAGGAGGTACTGGGTACGACAGAGGTAATGTATGGTGATCAGGTGATTGATCTTGGAAAGCCGTTTGCGCGTCTGACTATGATTGATGCGGTGAAAAAATATGCAGGTGTGGATTTTGATGCGGTGCCAGATACAGAAGCGGCGAAGAAGCTGGCAGACGAGCATCATATCGAATATGAGCCCCGTCATACAAAGGGTGATATTTTGAGCCTGTTCTTTGAAGAATTTTGCGAGGAGAAACTGGTTCAGCCCACCTTTATTATGGATCATCCCATTGAGATCTCTCCGTTGACGAAGAAGAAACCGGACAAGCCGGGGTATGTGGAGCGTTTTGAATTGTTTATCACCGGAAGAGAAATGGCGAATGCATATTCAGAGCTGAATGATCCTATTGATCAGAGAGAGCGGTTCGCAGCTCAGGAAGCGGCGTTTGCGGCAGGAGATGAAGAGGCAAATCATACAGATGAGGACTTCCTGAACGCGCTGGAGATTGGCATGCCGCCCACTGGTGGGATCGGGTACGGTATTGACCGGCTTGTTATGCTTTTAACAAACTCGCCGGCGATTCGGGACGTGCTGCTTTTTCCCACGATGAAGTCGCTGAGCGGTCCGGAGCCTAAAAAAGGTCAGGAAAAAATAGCAGAGAGAGCAACCGAACCGGTGGAAGAGAAAGAAGTCATCGACTTTTCAAAGGTGAAAATCGAGCCATTGTTCTCGGATCTGGTGGATTTTGAGACATTCAGCAAGTCTGATTTCAGGGCGGTGAAAGTAAAAGCCTGTGTTGCCGTACCGAAGAGTAAGAAGCTGCTGCAGTTTACGTTGAACGACGGAACAGACACAGAACGTACGATTTTAAGCGGCATTCACGCGTACTATGAGCCGGAGGAGCTGATTGGAAAGACGCTGATTGCTATTACGAATCTTCCTCCGAGAACTATGATGGGAATTGATTCTTGCGGTATGATTATCAGTGCTGTTCACGAGGAAGATGGGGAAGAAAAACTCCATCTCCTGATGGTAGATGACCATATTCCGGCAGGTGCAAAACTGTATTAGAATAAAATGAAGAAGGCGGCTGTCTGCCGCCTTCTTTTGACTTTTTCTGTTAATCTTCTACTTTCACCCAGTTTCCGGATTCGGCAGATTCTCTCATGGCTTCGCAGACGCGTTCCACGCGGTATCCGACGGAGAACCTTGTAGATGGCTGTTCGCCGGTGGCAACAGCTTTGATGAATTCGTACATCTCAATTGCTTTCAATTCCCCGTAACCAATGTTCATGCCCGGGATATTCCAGGTCACTTCTCCGTGGAAGTGTGCTGGTCCTGTATAAATAGTTTTAAATCCGCGGCAGTTATCCGGGTCGTTGGCGAAGCATACCTGAAGCTCATTTAATCTTTCGTAGTTAAAGCTGATGCTTCCGAGAGTCCCATGCAGTTCTACTGTAATATAGTTGTTGCGTCCCCATGCATTTCTGGTCGCTTCAATACTTCCGACAGCGCCGTTTTTGAATCTTACCAGGAAGCTGGTCTCATCGTCTACATCTACCGGACGCTTTTCAGCATCTGCACCAAGTTTGACAGTTCCCAGAAGATCCACGCCGCCTTCCTGCACGGGTCTTTCCTTGATGTAGGTATTCATCATACCAGTGACCTCTTCGATATCTCCGGCCAGATACTGTGCAATATCAATTACATGAGATGCAATATCGCCCAGCGTTCCGGCTCCGGCAATCTCCTTCTGGAATCTCCAGGAAAGCGGAGAAGACGGATCTGCGGACCAGCTCTGCAGATAGGTGCAGCGGATGTTTAAGATTTTGCCAATGGAACCTTCATCAATCAATTTTTTTGCCAGGTCAATTGCAGGAACTCGGCGATATTGATAGGCGTTCATACTGATGATTCCTTTTTTTGCTGCTTCCTCAGCAGCATCTGCCATGGCTTTTGCATCCTCCAGCTTAGAAGCAATGGGCTTTTCACAGATTACATGTTTTCCTGCCTTTAATGCAGCAATTGCAATCTCAGCATGTGCATTGTTCGGCGTACAGATGCTGACCACATCAATATCCGGGTCATTAACGATGTTGTTCCAGTCTGTGCAGCATTTTTCAAATCCAAAACGCTCTCTGGCATCTTCGGCAATCTCGGGAACAATATCGCAGATGGTCTTCATCACGGGAACTGCCGGTGCAGGCCAGAAAAATTTCGGCATGTTAGAATATCCAACTACATGTGCCTTTCCCATAAAACCTGCGCCTACCAAACCTACATTTAATTTTTTCATTGTTTTATCCTCCATTCTTTTTATTTTCTATTCTTTTTTTGCGCAATATTGCTCATTGCGACAGCGAGTATAATGATCAATCCTTTGACCACCGTCTGCTGTGCGCTGCTCAGATTAGCCAGTATCAATGCATTGTTGATCATTCCCATTAAAACGGAGCCGAAGAGAGCCCCGATCACGGATCCTGTGCCGCCTGACATAGATGTGCCGCCAAGCACGACTGCTGCGATTACGGACATTTCATCGCCGTCACCGTAGGAATAACGTCCGGCCTGGAGCCGCCCCGCATACAGGATACCGGCAAAAGCTGCAAAAGCACCGGATAAGATAAAAGCAGTCATTTTTACCTTTATAGTATTGATACCGCTGTATTGGGCCGACATCTCATTGCCGCCGGTCGCAAGGATGTGACGTCCGAAGGATGTTTTGTTAAAAAGTGCAAAGCCTGCAACATAAAATACGAAAGTCCACAGCAACAGTACCGGGATACCGGCGATCTCACCGATTCCAAAGACTGTACAGAATGTCTTGTTTGCAATGGGTACAGCGGCAGTGTCTGTAATCCACATAGCGCTTCCTCTGACTACCTGCATCATACCCATTGTGGCGAGGAAAGCAGGAAGTCCGAATCTGGTTACAAGCATGCCATTGACTGCTCCGATCAGGCATCCAAAACAGATTCCGGCTGCTAAAGCCAGAAAAATCGAATTGGTACTTTGCAGGATTAAAGAGACAATCATTGCTGTCATTGCCGCTACGGAGCCTACAGTCAGGTCGATCTGTCCGGCTGCCATTACCAGAGTGCCGGCGACAGCCATAATCGAGATCATGGTTGTCTGCCGAAGAATATTGACAATATTATTGGCGCTTAAAAATCCCTTGTTACCCAATGCTACTGCAAATACCAGAAATACCCCTACGAAAATCAGGTATACCATGTATTTGTCCCATTGGATATTTTTTTTAACAGCTTTGTTGGATTGCATGCTGTAATTCCTCCTCTGCATTTATTTCTTTTCTTGAAAGACAGCCTGTTATTTTTCCGTCGAACAAGACGATGATCCGGTCACAGACCGCCATCAGTTCCGTCAGTTCAGAGGAAACGAACAGTACGCCTTTTCCTTCATCTGCAAATTTTCGGATCAGATCAATGATTTCTGCTTTTGCACCAATATCAACACCTGCTGTCGGCTCATCCAGCATCATGATTTCCGGGTTCATATTCAACCACTTGGCGACGACAATTTTTTGCTGGTTTCCGCCGGAAAGAAGATTGATTCTTTTGTGAATCCCGTCCGTTACGACGTTTAGCTGCTTAACATTGTTTTCAACAATTGCGTTCGCCCGCTTCTCGTCCACGAAGATTTTGTACTTGCGAAGGCTGGAAATCATCGGGAGAACCGCGTTTTCCTTTACGGTGTGAATCAGTACCAGCCCCTGTTTCCTCCTGTCCTCCGGGATCAGAGCAAAACCGGCACGGATAGATGCCTGCGTATTTTTAATCACTGTTTCTTTCCCGTGGATTTTTATTGTTCCGCCCTGCATTGTTCTCCGCCCGAACAGAGTCTCCAGGATTTCGGTTCTTCCGCTTCCCATCAGTCCGGCAAATCCCAGGATTTCTCCAGGTTTTAAGGAAAAAGAGATATTTGAAATTTTGTCATTTACTTTCAGATGCTCAACCGTCAGCAAATCCTCTTCGTGTTCTGCATAGGTTCGTTCCACCCAGTTGAATTTTTTACCGGCTCCATCGCCAAGCATATACTTGATGATGGTGTCCAGATCCATATGTTTTATGTAATCTGTATGAGCAATAACGCCGTCTCTTAGTATGGTAATTGCGTCCGCAATTTTCAGAATTTCATTCATTCTGTGCGAGATATAGACCATCGAGACGCCTTTTTCCTTTAAATCTGCAATCAAATGAAACAAATGTTCTGTTTCTGAATCTGACAGAGACGCCGTCGGTTCATCCAGAATCAAAATCTGTGCTTCTTTTGATACAGCCTTGGCAATCTCAACCATCTGGCTGACACCGACGCTTAAAGTTCCTACAACGGTGTCTGGTTTCACATCAATTCCCAGTTCCTGCAGTACTTTTTCCGCCTGCTGATTCATATAGGCAGTATCTCGAAAGCCATGCCTGGTTACTTCTTCCCCGAGAAAAATATTCTCCGCTACCGTCATGGTAGGAATCAGGGAAAGTTCCTGGAAAATCATTGCAATTCCATGGCGGTTTGCGTCATGAATACTGTGAATATTCACAGCGTTTCCGTTGACGAAAATTTCTCCTGCATCTTTCTGGTAAACACCAGTCATAATCTTCATCAATGTCGATTTTCCAGCCCCGTTTCCCCCAACAAGAGCATGAACTTCTCCTTTTTTCATAGAGAAATCTACACCTTTGAGTACAGGTACTGCGAAAGATTTTTGAATTCCTTTCATCTCCAATACATATTCGCTCATCGTTTCTACCTGTTCTTTCTTATACTCTCCCTTAATTGGTCATTGCGTTTTTAACTGTGTCAGGAGCTTCGGCATGGTATACATCCTGATAGGCTTGCAGAAGGTTGGATTTTTCCACGCGTTTTGCGGGAACTGCCACATATGCCGGAGCTTCTTTGCCGAGCAGTGCATAAGCTGCCAGCGTTGCCTCTGCAACACCCTGGTCATAAGGAAGCTGCGCGCCCAGACCCAATACGTTTCCTTCGGCAATTTCTTTTGCAATGTTGTTGCCGAGATCGATTGTGCTCAGTAAAATATCATCGCGTCCGGCTGCGCGAAGTGCAGACAGAGCGCCCTCGCACGGAATATCCCAGTGGACAAATATTGCTTCGATATTCGGGTTCTGTGTGATCATTGCATCTGCTACCACATCGCAGCCATTTTCATTCTGGAATCCCATCCTTGATACAATTTCGATATCCGGGTATTTTTCTGACATCTCTTTTTCGAATGCTTCCAGTCTCTGGTTTGTCACAAAGAAATCCACGTCATAGTAAATAATGCCGATTTTTCCTTTGCCGCCGAGAGCCTCTCCGATCAGATCAGCTGCAATCAGGCCGTTGCCATAGTTGTCTGCTGAGACACAGCTGACATAATTTTCTCCGGCAGTAAATCCTGAAGGTACATTGTCCATAAAGACAATCTTTGTTCCGCTGTCAGCTACCCGCTGATAAGCATTGGCTGTGGAAGTTGCATCAGTAGGGATTGATACCAGGATATCCGGTTTTTTCGCCATAATGGTTTCCAGGTCGGATACCTGTGTCTCGGCAGAGAAATTTGCATCAGTAATGGCGGTGATTTCAATACCCAGTTTTTTAAATGTATCTTCCAGTCCTTTCTGCTGCGCGGATGACCAGTCATTTCCGCCATAGTGGAAACTGATAGCCGCTGTATAATTTCCTGCCTGAATCTGCGCGATTTCTTCATCGGTCAAAGACAGCTCGCTTGCCAGTACGGCGCTTTCTCCGTTCGGTCCGGTAGACTTTATTTCGTTGCTGTCGTTTTGGGCAGTTTCTGCCGGCGCTGAAGACTCTGTGTCTGCTGCCGGTTCTGCTTCCTCTGGCGTATCAGCTGCAGGCGCTTCGCTCTGTACAGAGTCCTGGTTTTCAGCGGGCGCGGTATTTCCTCCGCAGCCGGCCAGCAGTAAAGATGTCATTGATGCAATACACAATATGGATAACCATTTATTCGCTTTCATATGTTCCTCCTGTTTTCTAAATCAATTTTCCTTTTAAATATTTATAAGATGTGCTGCAGGCGTCGGCAGGATCTCCGGCATATCCGTCCACTTCCACCAGATAATCTCCGCAATAGCCCTGTTCCTTCAGAAATGCCAGAATAGCCTCAAAATCAATGCTTCCGGTTCCGAGAGGAGCAAATCCATCCTGATTCAGATCTTTTAGATGGACAAAAGATATCCGGTCATAGTATTTTTTGACAATTTTCAGCGGATCCCCTCCGCCTGCTGCCAGATGAGCCAGATCCGGGCAGATCTTTATGTCTGTTCGTTCAAACAGTTTATCAATTTGTTCCGGACTCTCTGCCATTGAGCCGAGATGTGGATGATAGCTTGCTTCGATGCCGTGGTCCGCAAATGCTTTGGAAGCTTCTGCAAGCCCTTCTGCCAGCAGCTGATAGTCTTCTTCCTGAATGCCTTTTCCTCTGATTGCCCCGCCGCAGAAAGCTACATAGGAAACACCAACCTGCTCTGCGAGTGTTGCCACAGCTTTCATATGATACATTTCATCTTCCAAAGCATCTTTATAGATAAAGTTTGCACCGACACAGACGCTCATCATGCCGGCGTTATACCGGGCAAGCATATCTTTTAATACCTGAATATCTGCTGCATATTTGGTAAGATTTCCTTCCAGTACCTCGATGTACCGGAAACCGATCTCTGTGATCTTCTTTAGGACCGCTTCATCGTCGCACAGCGTCAGATAACGGATATCTTTGACGCTTGTTACGCCTCCGCCGTCGCCGACCAGCGGACCAAAGCCATTTGTCATGTATCCCAGTTTCATAAAATCCTCCTTTTTGTTGTTTTACAAATTTGCGCAAATAAGTGTGATTTCAATATAGACTATATCATTCGTTTTGTCAACAATCCATTTATATTTTTCTTTTGAATTGGCTTTTTGCACAATTTTAGAATTTATTTTTGTTAAAAATAGACAATAATTAGACTTTTTTATATATTTTTTGTTCATACTAATTTTCTGTTGACTTTTCTTATTGCTCATTATATAATATTTTTTATAAATTTGCGCAAATACAGAAAAGAAAGGAGAAAACATATATGAAACTAGGATTTGTATCAGCTATTTTGGATAACAGTTCTTTCGAAGAGGTAATTGATACAGCTGCTTCTATTGGATATGAATGTGTTGAGGTTGCGTGCTGGCCGGTAGAAAAAGCTTCCAGAAGATATGCAGGCGTGACGCATATCCATATAGAAGAACTGGATGAAGAGAAAATCAGGCATATTAACGATTATTGCAGGCAGAAAAAAGTCGCAATCTCTGCGCTTGCCTATTATCCAAATGTATTGACGGAAGATCAAGTGGAGCAGGAGAAGATCAGAAAACATCTGATTGCGATGATTGAAGCGGCTCACGGGCTTGGAGTGGATACCATTACAACTTTTATTGGCAGAGCGCAGCATAAGACTGTTGAGGAAAATCTGGAGTTGTTCCAGGAAATCTGGAAGCCCATTATAAAGACGGCAGAGGAGAAGAAGGTAAAGATTGCAATTGAAAACTGCCCCATGCTCTTTGACGCCGGACAGTGGCCGGGAGGGCAGAACCTGATGACCACGCCGGCAATCTGGAGAAAGGTTTTCTCTCTTATTCCGAGTGATTTTCTGGGTCTGAATTATGATCCTTCGCATTTTATCTGGCAGCAGATGGACTATATTGCGCCTCTGCATGAATTTAAGGAGAAGATCTTCCATGTTCACTATAAAGACATTAAAGTGTATCCCGACCGGCTTCGCGATGTGGGAATCATGGCCTATCCGCTGCAATATATGTCTCCGAAGCTTCCGGGACTGGGTGATGTGGACTGGGGGAAATATGTCTCTGCGCTCAACGATATCGGTTATGACGGGTACAGCTGTATTGAGATTGAAGACAAGGCTTTTGAGGGTACGCCGGAACGGGTGCTTGACTCTCTTAAGCTTTCTTACCGCTATATGCGCCAGTATGTAATTTGACGGAAGATGAGAAAAAGGAGGATGGAATCATGAGAGAGATGAAAGTCGGCCTGATTGGGGCCGGATTTATGGCAAAAGCACATGCCATTGCCTATGCCGGGATGCCTATGTTCTTCTGGCCTGCACCGGTGATGCCTGTGAAACAGACGATTGTCGATATTGACGAAAAGACAGCGGCAGAGTCTGCGAAAAGATTGGGATTTGCTGCTTATGAGACGGATTGGCGCCGGATGATCGAAGATCCTGAGATTGAGATTGTAGACATCTGTACACCGAACAATGTTCATGCAGAGATTGCAATTGCCGCCGCCAAAGCGGGCAAGCATATTCTCTGCGAGAAGCCCATGGCGCTTACTTCCGAACAGGCAAGGGAGATGTATCTGGCGGCAAAAGAGAACCATGTTACTACAATGGTTGCTTTTAATTATCGCCGTACGCCGGCAGTGCAGCTTGCGAAAAAATATATTGACGAGGGAGCGCTGGGAAAACTTCTGGATTTTCGCGGTACCTATCTGCAGGACTGGTCCGCAGATCCTGACTCTCCGCTTTCCTGGCGTTTTCAGAAAAATGTCTGCGGAACCGGAGCGCTTGGAGATATTGGGACTCATATCGTTGATATGCTGCGTTTCCTGGTGGGGGAATTTGCGTCGGTCAATGCAAGAACAGCAACTTATATCCCGGAACGCCCTGTACAGTCCGGGCTTGCCGACAGTCTCGGGAATGTCAAAAGCGGGGGAAATGTTCCTAAGAAGCCGGTGGACGTGGATGATCACTGCTGCTTTATGGTGCAGTGTCAAAACGGCGTTTTTGGAACAATAGAAGCGACCAGAAATGCATGGGGGCGCAGCAACTATATTACGTTCGAGATTCATGGCACCGAAGGTTCTCTGTTCTTTAATTATGAGCGCCGGGATGAGCTGAAGGTCTGTTTTGCCAAAGACGGCGATGACCGCCGCGGTTTCCGCACGGTCTATACGGGGCCGGCGCATCCTTACGGGGACCGGCTGTGGCCGATTCCGGCACTTGGGATCGGATATACAGAGACTAAGATGATCGAAATGTATGAATTTTTGAAAGCCGTCGCAGATGGCACACAGGCGGAACCTGGTTTCCGCGAGGGATATGCGGTGGAATTGATCTCGGATGCAATTTTGGAATCTGCACAGACGCATGCCTGGACAGACGTAAAGACAGTTGACTGACAAAACGTGATCCAAAAAGAAGCCGGCGGGAATTTGCATTGTTTTCCGCCGGCTTTTTTCTTGTTTATTTCATTGTAAAATGAGGCAGATTTTCCCGAATCGCATGTCTGAGTTCTGCGGGCGGATTTTCTTTGAAAATATCGGACCAGGTCTTCAGAAGATTTTCGGGAGTCACCAGAACCGGTTCGATTCCGATAAAAGAAGGGGGCTGCTTGCCCAGAAGCGCGTTGGCGGCTGCCAGCGCGATTGCTTCTCCCTGTTCGTAAGGACACTGTGCGCTTAATGTTTTTACCATTCCGCCTTTTGCCATATTCATTGCGATTGAATAATCCAGATCTCCGGTTACAACTGCCACATCCGTCCGGTCTGATTCCGTCAATGCTCTTAGAACTTCGAGTGCCGGACCGTCCCAGGAGACATAGAATGCTTCTACTTCCGGATGGTGCATGATAAAGTCTTTTGCTTTTTTATATACCTCGGCTTCGGTCTGGAAGCTGATCTCTCCACAGACCTGTATCTCCGGAAATTCTTCCAGCAGCACCTGTTCTGCTGCGTTGTCCCTCTGCCTGGTGGCGTAAAAATGTTGGTTTCCGTGGCGCACGACCCCGACATGTTTCATTTTGTGGCGCATCATGTATTTTCCGAGCCCTTGTCCCATATTCCGGCCGTGAGAATATTCGTTGACAGAGACGCAGGAAACATAATCTCCTGGTGCAATCCCGTCCGGAATGTTGGTAATTAGGACAAGCTTTGTCGCGCTGTTCACCACTTTCTGAAAAGCTTCTGCTGTGTCACGGGTATCGACAGGTATGGCAATCAGTAGATCGGGTGATAAAAACCGGATGCTTTCCAGCTGCCTGCACTGCATGGAAGCTTCGAAGTGGGCGTCGGTAACTGCGATAATGGAGATTCCCAAATCTTCGAAGATTTTTTTGATTCCCTTTTCCATCAGCTGCATCCAGGCCTTTCCTGTATAGTGGAAAGAAATGGCAGCAGTATAATTCTGGCAGCGAATCTGCTCTTTCTCTGCTTCTGACAACTCCAGAACTTCTGCGTTCTCTGCTTTTTCTCCAAAGGGCCCCCTTCCAATGCCGCGTGTGGAATTTCTTACATTCAGCCTTATTGGAAGTGTTGTCTTCTGAGGTTCCTTTTCGTCGCCTTTGATACGTTGCATCAGGGTCCTGACTGTCAGGGAAGCGCACTCCTGCGGCTGCTTGTCAATGCAGGTGAGTTCCGGTGCAAGCAGAGGCGCCCATTCAAAATCGTTGAGGCTTACAACGGAGATGTCTTTAGGAATTACAATGTTATGCACATGGAGGTATTTTAGAAGCGGAATGATTGGAAAAGAGTTGGCGACCACAATTCCGGTTGGCGGTACTTCCTGTGCCATCATCTGATCCATTACCTGGAATACTTCGAGTTCTGTATTCAAATTGGGGAAAACAAGTTTTGGATTTTCTTCTATTCCATAGTCGTGAAGCGCTTTTTGATATCCCTCAAAGCGCCATGTTGATAAATCCCGGGAATTTCCCATGTATATGATATGCTCATGGCCGTTTTTGATCAGATGCTTTGCGGCCTGGTATCCCCCATCGAACATATTCGGAGAAAATACATCCGCTTTCAATCCTTTGACGGCCCTGCCGATCAGGATGACTGGTACAGAAATTTCGTGAAAAAATGCTTCTGTCAGAATTTCGCGTTCGTCAGGGAATGCAACAACGCCGCATAAATCTGGTGTTGCCAGAATCATGTTTTTCAATACTGCAAGGCGGGCCGTATCTTTGTCGTAGCTGGCCGAGACAATCGTGTATTCTGTATTCGTCAGAAGTTCCTTTATGTGTTCTTCTGTCTGTCTTTGGAACAGACTGCCTCTTTCTGATATCAATATAAAAATATATTTTAATCCATTGGACTTCTGATTTGTTCTGGATTTTTTGATGATAAAATTAGGTAATTCATCTAATTCGTGTATTGCGCGTTCTACTTTTTCCACCAATTCCGGACTTACATAGCGCGTGTGGTTTACCACATGAGAAACGGTTGATGTGGAAACTCCTGCGATTTTTGCGATATCCTTAATTGTTGCCATAGTTCTGATCCTCTTATTTTGGTATTATTTATCATATTATACAAAGGGTAAGAAAATGTCAATAAAATTTGCGCAAAATTTGAGCCCTGAGCGAATGAAAAATGGTAAAAGCGACGGAAGGGATCGCTTTTGACAGAGGAAGCGTACAAGTTGGTAAAAAAGAAATACAACTAATAAAATTGCTGTGAAAAAGAATGACCGAATATGAAAAAGAGAGGAAAATTGATTGACAAAGAGGCGGGTGTATATTATAACTGAAAACAAGGAAAATAAAAAAGGAAATTCGTTATTTTGTCAAATTCCGCGGGATAAATGCGGGATACTGTGAAAGGGATTCAAAATAATTCCATGTCGTTCTTCGTTAAATTAAAATACAACTTATAAATACAACTTTAGTAAAATATGAAGATATCCGCTGCAGATATTTTGCTAAAGTCAATTGGAGAAAAAGGAAGGGGCCGTCTCTGCAGTGGCCTGTTGAATATGATGAGACAAAGGGAAACGAAATATATCCGGCTGGCGAACTGGATAAAGGAGAAAATCAGCAGTGGCGGACTCCGCCCCGGTGAAAAGTTGTATTCGGAAAATGAACTGACGGAAATGTTTGATCTGAGCCGCCAGACAGTCCGGCATGCCATTAAGCTGTTGGAAACCGAAGGTCTTGTGGAGCGGGTGCGCGGAAGCGGGACTTATATAGGACGAAGGGACGGAGTCGTTCGTAAAAAGACGATGAATATTGCGGTCATCAGTACTTATGTGGACAGATATATCTTTCCATCTACCCTGCAGGGAATCGTACAGACGCTTTCCGGAGCGGGCTACATGACTCAGATTGCATTTACCAATAATCAGGTGGACAGTGAACGGAGGATTTTGGAAGGAATTCTTCAGAAGGATAATGTGGATGGCATCATTGTGGAGGCAACTAAAAGTGCGCTTCCCAATCCCAATCTTGAATATTACCGGGAACTGAAGAATCGTCAGGTTGCGCTTTTGTTCTTTAATTGTAAGTATCCGGAGCTGGAGGCGCCCGTTGTGGCTCTTGACGATATACAGGTGGCAGAAGATGCAGTGAATTACCTGTTGTCTCAGGGACATCGGAAAATCGGAGGAATCTTTAAAGCAGATGATGGACAGGGAAAGCTTCGTTATGCAGGCTATGTGAATGCACTTCTGAAAAAGGGACTTTATGTGGATGATCGTAAGATTCTCTGGATTGATACAGAGGATCAAAAGGCTCTGGGAAATATCCAGGGGTCTGTATTTAGGCGCATGACGGACTGCACCGCGGTATTCTGCTATAATGACGAAGTGGCGTTTGGACTGACGAAGCTTTTGAAGAGAGAGGGATTCCGGGTTCCGGGGCAGCTTTCTGTTGTCAGCATTGATGGTTCTGAGCTGTCGCTGCTGTCGGACCCCCCTGTTACTTCTGTTCCATATCCAATGGAAGAGCTGGGACAGAAAGCGGCGGAGAATATGCTGCGCCTGATCAGGGAACCAGATTTTGACGGAACCTGTCTGTACCGTCCTAAGATTCTGGTTCGTGATTCTGTGAGGGTAATTGGAGAACAGATAAAATATTAATCATATAAATGCTTAAGGAGGCAATGAATCATGAAAAACTATAAGTTCTGGTTCTGTACAGGTTCCCAGGATCTGTACGGTGATGAGTGTCTTAGAAAGGTGGCAGAGCACTCGGCAAAAATCGTGGAAGGGATGAATGCAGGCGGGAAGCTGCCTTATGAAGTGGTCTTGAAGCCGACTCTGCTCAGCCAGGCGTCTATTCGCCGGACATTCAATGATGCAAACAACGATCCGGAATGCGCAGGTGTGATCACCTGGATGCATACATTTTCTCCGGCGAAAATGTGGATCACCGGCCTGCAGGAGTACAATAAGCCTCTGTGCCATTTTCTGACTCAGTTCAATGAGGAGATTCCCTATGGGACCATAGACATGGATTTCATGAATGAGAATCAGTCGGCGCATGGTGACCGGGAATATGGACATATTGTAAGCCGTATGGGGATGGAGCGGAAACTGATCTTTGGCCATTGGAACAGTCCGCAGGTACAGGAGCGCCTGGGATGCTGGATGCGTACGGCTGTGGGGGTGATGGAGTCTTCTCATATCCGTGTATGCCGTGTGGGCGATAATATGAATAATGTGGCAGTAACAGAAGGAGATAAGGTAGAGGCCCAGATTAAATTCGGGTGGGAGATTGACCATTATAATGTAAATGATCTGGTAGAATATGTGGAAGCAGTGCCTCAGGGAGACGTGGATGCGCTGGTGGAAGAATATTATGGGAAATACCAGATTTTGACAGAAGGCAGAGACGAAGCAGAATTTCGCAGGCATGTGGCGGTTCAGGCGCAGATTGAGATCGGAGCAGAGAAATTTTTGAAGGCCGGAGACTATCATGCGATTGTTACGCATTTCGGCATGCTGGGAGGATTAAAACAGCTGCCGGGCCTTGCCATTCAGAGACTGATGGAAAAAGGGTATGGATTCGGCGCGGAAGGCGACTGGAAGACAGCGGCTATGGTACGCCTGATGAAGCTTATGACAGACGGCATGAAAGGGGCCAAAGGAACTTCCTTTATGGAAGACTATACATATAATCTGGTTCCGGGGAAAGAAGGGATTCTGCAGTCTCATATGCTGGAAGTGTGTCCCTCTATCTCGGAAGGGCCCATTTCCATCAAAGTACAGCCATTGACCATGGGTAACCGGGAGGATCCGGCGCGTCTGGTATTCACATCCAAGACCGGTCCGGCAGTTGCAACTTCTCTTGTAGATCTTGGAAATCGTTTTCGCCTGATTATTAATGCAGTGGACTGCAAAAAAGTGGAACAGCCTATGCCAAAACTTCCGGTTGCAACTGCATTCTGGACACCACAGCCCAATCTTGCAGTTGGTACAGAGAGCTGGATTCTGGCAGGCGGCGCGCATCACTCGGCGTTTTCCTATGATCTGACTGTAGAACAGATGGCGGACTGGGCTGCAGCAATGGGGATTGAAAGTGTGGTTATTGATCACAATACTACTGTACGAAACTTCAAAAATGAGTTAAAATGGAATTCAGTCGTATATAAATAACCAACCAAAAGGAGCGGTGCAACATGTTAGAAGAACTGAAACAAAAAGTATTTGAAGCTAATATGCTTCTCCCCCAATATGGTCTTGTAACATTTACCTGGGGAAATGTAAGTGCAATTGACCGTGAAAGCGGACTGTTTATCATCAAACCCAGTGGAGTGGATTATGAAACCATGTCTGCAGATGATATGGTGGTCATGGACCTGGACGGAAATAAAGTAGAAGGGCATTATAAGCCTTCTTCCGATACCCCAACGCATCTGGAACTCTACAAGGCGTTTCCGGAAATCGGAGGCATCGTACATACCCACTCTTCTTATGCCACCAGCTGGGCGCAGGCCGGCAGAAGCATTCCCTGTTACGGGACAACTCATGCAGATTATATGTATGGAGAGATTCCCTGCGTCCGTTGCCTGACAAAAGAAGAGATTGAAGGGGCATATGAGGAGAATACGGGACGTCTGATCGTGAATTCTTTCAGAGAGATGGGGAAAGATGTGATGGCAGTTCCTGCTGTGCTCTGCAAAAATCACGGGCCTTTTGCCTGGGGCAAAGATGCTCATGATGCTGTTCACAATGCGGTGGTTCTTGAAGAGGTGGCGAAGATGGCTTATCGGGCAGAGACGATTAACGCGCGTATTCAGCCGGCGCCGCAGGAGCTGCAGGACAAACATTACTATCGGAAACATGGTGCTAATGCTTATTATGGGCAGGATGCAAAATAAATCAGATTATAAAGAACATGATCAGGGGCTTCCGTATTTGCGGAGGCCCCTGACGCTGTATAAATGTGTTTTTTTTCAAAAAATAGTTGTTTTCTCTGACCGATACAATTATAATCTATACTAGCTTTTGGGAAGACGAGGAGATAAAGTTATGAAAAAGGTAGTCAAGTTTGGAGGAAGTTCCCTGGCCAGTGCAGAACAGTTTGAGAAGGTCGGGAAGATCATCTTTGAAGATGAAAGTCGCCGTTACGTGGTTCCGTCAGCGCCTGGAAAAAGGTTTGACGGTGATTCCAAAGTGACGGATATGCTTTATCAGTGTTATTATGCAGCGGCGAATGGGGAAGATTTCAGCGGAATGCTGAAGCAGATTAAGGCGCGGTATAATGAGATTATAGGCGGACTGAATCTGAAGATTTCTCTGGATGAAGAGTTTGAGATCATTGCAGGACAGTTTAAAAATAAAGCGGGAAGCGATTACGCGGCTTCCAGAGGAGAATATTTAAACGGAATTGTTATGGCGGCGTATCTTGACTATCCGTTTGTGGATGCGGCAGAGGTGATCCGGTTCGCGGAAGACGGAAGCTTTGATTCTGAGATGACGGACAGACTGGTGGGAGAGCGGTTGAAAGAACTGTCTTCAGCAGTGCTTCCCGGGTTTTATGGCGCCTATGAGGATGGAAGAATCAAAACTTTTTCCAGAGGAGGTTCGGATATTACCGGTTCGATTGTGGCAAAAGCCACAGGCGCAGATCTGTATGAGAACTGGACAGACGTATCTGGTTTTTTGGTGACGGATCCCAGACTGATTGATCATCCCGAGGTGATTGATACCATCACTTACAGAGAGCTTCGGGAGTTGTCATATATGGGGGCTACAGTGCTCCATGAGGATGCTATTTTCCCGGTACGCAAGGCAGGGATTCCCATTAATATCCGTAATACGAACCGTCCAAAGGATAAAGGGACAATGATTGTGTCCAGCACTTGTCATAAGCCTCGCTTTACGATCACAGGTATTGCAGGTAAGAAAGGATTTGTGACAGTTAATATAGAAAAGGATATGATGAATTCAGAGATTGGATTCGGAAGACGGGTATTGGAGGAATTTGAGAAGCAGGGCATTTCTTTTGAACATATTCCTTCAGGAATTGATACGATGAGTATTGTGGTTCACCAGGACGAGTTCGAAGAACATGAGCAGAAAGTACTGGCAGGGATTCAAAGAGCGGTGAATCCGGATTATCTGGAAGTGGAAGGAGATCTGGCGTTAATTGCGGTGGTGGGACGCGCTATGCGCGCCAACCGTGGTACGGCAGGCAGGATTTTCTCGGCGTTGGCGCATGCCAATGTCAATGTGAAGATGATTGATCAGGGGTCCAGTGAATGGAATATTATTGTCGGAGTCAGGAATGAAGACTTTGAGAAGGCCATTCGGGCAATCTATGATATCTTTATTACAACGCAGATTTAAAGAGGAGTCTGCGGTGTTGTGCAGTTTCATGGCTCCTGTACGCTGAAAAGGGCGGCGGGAGCTTTTTCTGTTTTATTGAGGAAATTTCTTCCCGTATTCTAAAGAATCCTTAAAAATCTGTGAATTTGTACAGTTATCAGAAAATCTATGATATACTGCCAGAGTACATCATTAAGAAATGAAGGTAAAAATGAAATGGTTGTAAGGGAAGAATTTTATGTGAATTCCTCAGATAGGATTCATATGATACATGGATATCGCTGGTATGATCCGGAGAAAAAGGCAAAAGGCGTTCTGCAGCTGGTTCATGGAATGCTGGAATATATAGAGCGCTATGAAGAACTGGCCAGGTATATGGTTTCGGCAGGATATTTCGTGGTCGGCCATGATCATCTGGGGCACGGAGAATCGGTCAATGATCCGTCGGAACTGGGATATGTGGGTGAACAGGGCGGAGTACTCTGGCTGAAGGATATGGAAATGATTCGGAGAATGGCAGCCTCTTATGCACCGAAGGCTCCATTCATTATGCTGGGGCACAGTATGGGCTCGTTTTTGGTCCGGAGATATTTGATTTACCACGGAGAACGGGTGGACGGAGCAGTGATCATGGGGACAGGGCAGCAGCCGGCTCTGCTTGTGAAAGCAGGACTCGGACTTACCTACATTTCCATGCTGCGAAGTGGGAGCAGAGGACATAACAGGTTGCTGGATAATATGACTTGCAGCGGGTTTGCAAAGCGATACCCGGATAATGCAAATACCGGAAGCTGGATGAGCCGTGACCCTCAGGTGCTGATTCAGGCGCTGCAGGATACGAAGATGAATTACCAGTTCTCACTGAATGCTTTCGAAGCGTTGTTCAGAACAGTGGAAGAGGTGGTAGACCCTAAACGGGCGGCAAAGATGCCCAAAGAACTTCCGCTACTTGTGATGGCAGGAGATGCTGATCCGGTAGGTGATAACGGAAAAGGGGTACGTCGTTTCGAAGCGATGCTGAGAAAGATCCGAATGAAGAATGTGACTTGTATTCTGTATCCCCACAATCGTCATGAACTGATTCATGATCTGGATAAAGAGCAGGTAATGCAGAGGATTCTGGACTGGTGTGACGGAATCTGCAGAGGGATCGCAGAACAGGAAAAAATCTTGTAGATCATATGAACAGAAGCGAAATTTCAGTTGGCAATTAGGAGGATAACAGAATGAAAAAGTGGTTTTTGTTATTGTTGATGACAGTGCTGCTTGTGGCTCCGGCTGCAGGTGTGCAGGCGGCGGAGGCAGCGGTTCTTGCGCTGGGAGCAGACCTGAGCGCATCTCAGAAGGCGGTGGTTCTGTCAGAAATGGGAATCACAGAGGAAGAAGCAGCCTCTTATCAGACAATTTATATTACAAATGATATGGAGCATCAATATCTGGACGATTCGCTTGGGGCTGCTGTTGTGGGGCACAATGCGTTGTCCTCTGTTCTTCTGATTCCTCAGGAGAGCGGGGCGGGACTCAGTGTGGAAACACATAATATCAATTATTGTACCATAGCTATGTACCGGAATGCTCTTTTGACTGCAGGAGTTCAGGATGCGAAAGTGATTGTGGCCGCGCCCAGTTCTATCAGCGGGACAGCAGCTCTGATCGGGGCAGTAAAAGCATACGAAGCTTACAGTGGAGAGACAGTGAAAGATGATGCCTTTGAGACTGCGACAGACGAACTGGTACTGACTGGCGAGTTGATGGATGCGTTGGATTCCGAACAGATCTCGGATTTGATTGCATACCTGAAACAGCAGATTGCGGAAAATGGCCTGGATGATCCGAATAAACTGGAACAACTCGTGGATCAGGCATCAAAGGAAATGGAAATAGAACTTACAGATGCACAGGTAAGTCAGATCGTGGATCTTCTGCTGAAACTTGGCAGACTGGATATGGATGCGGGGAAACTGGTTGGACAGGCAAAGGAGCTGTATGATAAACTGGATGATCTGGGTATTGATCTGGATACAGAAAAGGTGGGGAATTTTGTCACCCGTTTTGTATCATCGGTATGGGAGCTGATTCAGAGCTTTATGTCCAAAGATTAATCTTCTTCGATGACATGGAAGTCCAGATAGTCAAAATCAATTTCTTCCATAAAATTGTCCTTGCAGAATCGGGTCCTGGCATGCCGCTGGAATTCTCTGATGTTGGAATCAAGCCAGATGGGCTTGCCAAGAT
The DNA here is from genome assembly GCA_910579225.1 of uncultured Lachnospiraceae bacterium. GTDB lineage: Bacteria > Bacillota > Clostridia > Lachnospirales > Lachnospiraceae > Hominiventricola. Next base: position 60,546 of record CAJTTI010000012.1, read on the forward strand.
CGAAAGCATAGCAGATTTCCTCCAGTGCGCAAAACACTTTGTGGGTGCGGGAGTCTTCTGCATCGCAGCAAACAGTATGATCTTTCAAAAGCCGGTTTTCTTTGAATAATTTTCCCCATACACGGAACATGGACATCCTCCTGAATAGTTCATGATTATACAGTATATCGGCTTATGGGCGGAAAGTAAAGAACGAGTTGAAAAATTAGCAGGTACTGTATGAGTGGAAATGGTATCTGAATATATAAAGGTGAATGAATGGAACGTTTGAAAGAGATTGAGCGCAGTATAATCAAAAAATACCGAAAAAATATATGGAGACCCTTTATTCGGGGAATCCAGGATTATGAACTGATAAAAGAAGGAGATCGGATTGCTGTCTGCATCTCCGGAGGCAAGGATTCCATGCTGATGGCAAAGCTTCTGCAGGAATTGAAACGTCATGGGAAGTTTCCTTTTGGCCTGGTGTTTCTTGTGATGGATCCAGGCTATCATCCGGCAAACCGGCAACGTATAGAAGAGAATGCAGAACTTCTTGGAATTCCGATTACAGTTTTTGAGTCTGATATATTTAATGTGGTGGCAGATATTGAAGAAAATCCCTGCTATCTCTGTGCACGCATGCGCAGGGGGAATCTCTATGCACATGCACAGAGGCTGGGATGCAATAAGATTGCTCTGGGACATCATTTTGATGATGTGATTGAAACAATACTGATGGGAATGCTGTATGGCGGACAGATGCAGACGATGATGCCGAAACTCCACAGCACAAATTTTAAAGGGATGGAGCTGATTCGTCCCATGTACCTGGTGCATGAAGAGGCAATTCTTGAGTGGGTCAGGTATCATGATCTTCATTTTCTGCAGTGTGCATGCCGGTTTACCGAAGAGTATGAGAGGGATGAACAGGGAGCAAATAATTCCAAACGTCAGGAGATGAAGGAGTTGATTGCTAGATTCCGGAATATCAGTCCGGTGATTGAGAAAAATATTTTCCGTAGTGTGGAAAATGTCAATCTGAATACAATTATCAGTTATCATAAGGGGGAAGAGTCCCATCATTTTCTGGATAATTATGAAAAGTGATAAGTACTACTTATAAAATGACAGGAAATGACAGAATATTTCATAAATTACAGGGATATTTTAACAGAATATGCATGATTCATATGCTATAATATTGAGAGACATTTACAGCGCAAGCCGGTTTTCGAAACACTTAAAGAGGCCGGATGCATAAGCGGCAGGAATGATGCTTTGTGCAGCGCGACATGCAGGGGAGTGTAAGGAAAAAATGGCAGTGGAGATGACGATTCAGGAGTATATCCGGGAGCGTTCGGAAAAGGACAGTTTTGAGACGGCCATGTTCATCTATGAGTCTGCTTTGATTCAGATGGCAAGCCGAATTGAGGTGCTGAGCAATGAATTGAGTCATGTATATCAGTATAATCCAATTGAATATGTGAAGACCCGTCTGAAGACACCGGAGAGTATTATAAAAAAGCTCCGAAAAAACAAACATCATATTACAATCGACGATATGGTAGAGTATGTGAACGATATTGCAGGGATACGCATCACATGCTCGTTCTTTTCTGAAGTGTATTTTCTGGCAGATATGCTTGCAAGGCAGGATAATCTGTCCGTGATTAACATCAAAGACTATATCGGGCATCCGAAGGAAAGTGGTTACAAAAGTTATCATATGCTTTTGTCCATCCAGGTAGCGTTGGCAGATGCGGTAATTCCCACTAAAGTGGAGGTTCAGCTCAGGACGATGGCTATGGATTTCTGGGCCAGTCTGGAACATAAAATCTATTATAAGTATGAGGGGAATGCGCCTGGTTATTTTGCAAGAGAACTGCAGGAATGTGCGTCGATTATATCCAGGCTGGACGCCAAGATGATGTCGCTGAACGAGGCTATGAAACGTATTGACGGTGAATAAAATATCTGGCTGGAGAACGAAGGTTCCGCTGACGAATATAGCGGTGAAGATATCTGTCAGTGAAAAACAGTCCATAAAATGAGGAGTGCCCCGGTAATACGGATACCGGGGCTTATTATGAAAAAATTTATCTATATGTCGTTTGTTGCTTTTTATTTATCTGTAGTATAACAATAAAATATGAATAAATTATGAATAAAATATAAACATATTGTGAAAGTATACAAAAAAGTGGAAGAAAAAAACATTTATATGTACAAGAACTACAAAGTGATTTTTGCAAATGTGAAGAAGAGTTGTAAAAAAAGACAAAAAGTGCTAAAATGTATGTATTGATAGAAAAGGAGCAGAACTATGACAGCAGAAACTATGCCCGTATATGTGATTGGCCATAAGAATCCGGATACGGATTCTATCTGTTCAGCCATTGCATATGCGGAATTAAAGAACCGCCTGCATGGAAGCGGATATTGTCCGGCCCGGGCAGGACAGATTAATCAGGAGACGCAGTATGTGCTGAACTTTTTTCAGGTATCTGCGCCTAAATATGTAGAAGATGTAATGACAGATGTGAGGGATATTGAGATCCGTAAGACACAGGGGGTATCCGGCCATATTTCTTTGAAAAAGGCCTGGAATATGATGCGGGCTTTGGGAGTTGTGACACTTCCCATTACCGACAATAAGCAACTTCAAGGGTTGATTACCATCGGAGACATTGCGAACGCCTATATGGATGTTTATGATAATTGTAGTCTTTCAGCAGCGCATACTCCTTATAAGAATATTCTGGAAACTCTTGATGGAGTAATGCTTATTGGAGATGAGAATGCAGTTTATGAAAAGGGGGAAGTAGTGATTGCAGCGGCCAATCCGGATGTGATGGAGGACTATATCCATGAAGGGGATATGGTGATTCTGGGCAACCGGTATGAATCTCAGCTTTGCGCCATTGAGATGAATGCAGCATGTATTATTGTCTGCATGGACGCGAAGGTATCCAAGACAATCCGGAAACTGGCTCAGGAAAATAATTGCAATATCATTGTAACACCTCATGATACATTTACGGTAGCCAGGATGATTAATCAAAGCATGCCGATCTCTCATTTTATGAAAGAAGACGGTTTGATTACTTTTAAGGTGACAGAAAAGACAGAAGATATCAAAGGTATCATGGGACAGAAGCGATACCGGGATTTTCCGATTCTGGATGTGGACGGGAATTATATTGGTATGATTTCCAGACGAAATCTTTTGAACCTTCGGAGAAAACGGGTGATTCTGGTAGACCATAATGAAGCAAGTCAGACGGTGGATGGTATCGAGCATGCAGATATTCTGGAGATCATTGATCACCATCGGATTGGTACGCTGGAGACGCTGGAACCTGTTTTTTTCAGGAATCAGCCTGTGGGCTGCACGGCCACGATTGTCTACCAGATGTATCAGGAAAATGGCGTGGAGATTCCCAGAAATATTGCGGGACTTTTAATGGCTGCAATTTTGTCAGATACGCTGATGTTCCGTTCTCCGACTTGTACAGCAGTGGATAAGGCGGCAGCAGAGCGGCTCTCTGAACTGTGTGGTGTGGAGATTGAAGAGTTTTCCATTGATATGTTCAGTGCGGGCAGCGATATGAGTTCCAAGTCTCCAAAAGAGATTTTCAATCAGGACAGGAAAAAATTCCAGGTAAATGAACATGAATTTATCGTGGCTCAGATCAACAGCATGAACAGCATTGAACTGGATGAGATCAAGGAAAAGCTGATTCCATACCTGGAGAAAAAGTTCTCTTCTTTGGATGTGGAAATGTGTTATGTGATGCTGACCAATATTGTAAAAGAGAAGACAGAGCTTCTCTGCTTTGGGGAACATGCAAAGGAAGTGGCCAGAAGTGCATTCCAGCTTCCGGAAGATACGGTGGATATTAAGCTGAAGGGACTGGTGTCAAGGAAGAAACAGCTGATTCCAAGTATTGTGACTGTATTGCAGCAGTAGAATTCAGAACCGGGGACTGACGCAAAATAGCAGATTCATACGATATATGGAGAGATATTTATGAGTTCAATATATATTGTAGAATCACTGAATTTTGCGACAGTCCCTGGTGCAGTATTACTTATGTTTCGGGAGCTCTATAGTGAAAGTCAACATTGGAGGCTTTTTCATATTTTCTGCTCTTTTCGGGAAAATCCTGTCTTAAATTCTCTTGTTTTTCCAATAATTTGCATTATAAATGATAACATGGGCCTTTAGATGGCTGGAAGAATGTTGAAGGTATGGCATTTAGTTTAGAAAACATTAAAAGCTAAAAAAGTTAGTTGACATTAACCTGGAAATCGCATATAATGCAATTGTAAATGATATTCATTTTCATTTAAAAATACTTATGTATGGTATCTGAAGGGAGGAAACAGAATGGCATTGGCGTTGATGAGTATTGGTGAGAGATGTAGGGTCATAAAGCTTCGGGGAAAAGACGAGGTGATTCGTCACTTGCAGAATCTTGGATTTGCACCAGGTTCGGAGATTCAGGTGCTTGGTGAGAATGCCGCAGGAATGATTCTTTTGGTAAAAGGAGTCCGTATAGCTCTGGACAGAGGTCTGGCAGGAAAGATTATGGTAGCTTAGCGGCAGAATTTTAGAACAGCAGAATTTTGTTTAGGAGGATAACATGCAGACATTGAGGGAAACAGCAGTAGGCAAGACCGTTTCTGTGGTGAAGCTTCATGGAGAGGGAGCGGTCAGGCGCAGGATCATGGATATGGGAATCACCAGGGGAACAGCGATCTATGTGCGTAAAGTGGCGCCGCTTGGAGATCCGGTGGAAGTGACGGTTCGTGGGTATGAGCTGTCTCTGAGGAGAGAAGATGCTCAGATGATTGAAGTACAGCAGGAAAAATAAAAAAGCTGCGTCTGCAGCTTATTTTAAAGAATGATAGTTAGTATATACTAATTAACAGGAGGGAAAAATGATGAAAATAGCACTTGCCGGAAATCCAAACAGCGGTAAAACGACATTGTTTAATGCGCTGACTGGTTCGAATCAATTTGTGGGAAACTGGCCGGGAGTTACAGTAGAGAAAAAAGAGGGGAGATTAAAAGGATATCAGGATGTGATTCTGATGGATCTTCCGGGGATCTATTCGCTGTCCCCGTATACGCTGGAAGAAGTGGTCGCCAGAAACTATCTGATCAGCGAACGGCCGGATGCAATTCTGAATATTGTAGATGGAACCAATCTGGAGAGAAATCTCTATCTGACCACACAGCTTCTGGAACTTGGGATTCCGGTGGTTATGGCAGTGAACATGATGGATATTGTACAGAAGAATGGCGATCAGATCTATATAGACAAATTGAGTAAGGAGCTGGGGTGTCAGGTGGTAGAAATCTCGGCGCTGAAGGGAACAGGAGTGAAAGAGGCAGCGGAACTGGCAGTGCAGGCAGCAGCAAAGAAGGAGCCTCAGAAAGTGATGCATACATTTGGTAAAAAGGTAGAGCAGACATTGTCTTTTATCGAAAAACAACTTGCCGGGGTCCCCGAGGATCAACTGCGTTTCTTTGCTCTTAAGCTTTTTGAGCGGGATGAGAAGATTGGAGGCCAGATGGCTAAAGTGCCTGATGTGGAAGAGATGATTCGTGATCTGGAAGAAGCACTGGATGATGATTCGGAAAGCATTATTACAAATGAGCGGTATCAGTTTATTACATCTATTATTGGCAGATGCTGCAGGAAAGGGATAAAAAGCGGGAGAACTGTTTCTGATAAGATCGACCAGATTGTGACGAATCGGTTTTTGGCGCTTCCAATATTTGCAGCAATTATGTGGCTGGTCTATTATATATCTGTGACGACAGTAGGTGGATTTGCAACAGACTGGACCAATGATGTTTTATTCGGGGAGATGATTCCGCCGGCAGTAGAAAACGTGCTTGTTAATATTCGGTGTGCAGACTGGCTGCAGGGCTTGATTATAGATGGAATTATAGGTGGCGTGGGAGCCGTGCTTGGTTTCGTTCCGCAGATGTTGGTATTGTTCTTATTTCTGGCATTTCTGGAGGCCTGCGGTTATATGGCCCGTATAGCGTTTATCATGGACCGCATTTTTCGGAAATTTGGATTGTCCGGCAAATCTTTCATTCCTATGCTGATTGGTACAGGCTGCGGGGTTCCGGGAGTTATGGCTTCAAGGACAATAGAAAATGACAGAGATCGCAAGATGACGATTATAACCACAACATTCATTCCCTGCGGGGCAAAGCTTCCGATTATTGCGCTGATTGCAGGAGCACTGTTCGACGGTGCCTCCTGGGTTGCGCCGAGTGCTTATTTTCTGGGAATTGCTGCAATTGTATGCTCGGGAATTATTCTGAAAAAGACCAAAATGTTTGCGGGAGATCCGGCGCCATTTGTGATGGAACTGCCGGCGTATCATATGCCGACGGCAGGCAATGTACTCAGAAGTATGTGGGAGAGAGGATGGTCTTTTATTAAGAAGGCTGGTACTATTATATTGTTGTCCACGATTGCGATTTGGTTCGCGACTTATTTCGGATGGGTAGACGGACAGTTCCGCATGCTGGAATATATGGAGATGGATCACAGTATTTTGGCGGGGATTGGCAATCTGTTTGCATGGATATTTATTCCTCTTGGGTGGGGTGACTGGAAAGCAGCCGTTGCGGCAATTACCGGTCTGGTGGCCAAGGAAAACGTGGTCGGCACCTTTGGAATTCTGTATGGATTTGCGGAAGTATCAGAAGAAGGAGAGGAAATCTGGGGTACACTAGCAGGTGCATACACGGCTGCGGCAGCGTATAGTTTTCTGGTATTTAATCTTTTGTGTGCGCCCTGTTTTGCGGCTATTGGTGCCATCAAAAGAGAGATGAACAATGCAAAATGGACCTGGTTTGCGATTGGGTATCAGTGTTTGCTGGCATATTGTGTATCTTTATGCGTGTATCAGATTGGTACATTCTTGAGCACAGGTACTGTGGGAGTCGGCTTTTTGGTAGCGCTGCTGATACTGGCCGGTTTTCTCTGGCTTCTGTTCCGTCCATACAAGAGCAGCGGAAAACTGAAAGCAAATATGAAAGGAATGGCGAAAGTTTGATGGGAACTTTAATGGCGGGATTGGCAGTTTTACTGATTGCCGGTAATGCGGTATGCTGCATTTGGAAAGACAAAAAGTTTTCGGGAAGTTGTATGGGCTGTCCGGGAAATTGCGGGGGATGCAGGCGATCTAGAAACTGAGCGGATAATGCTGTAAAAAAAGAGACATATTTTTCTGAACGGAGACTGAAAATTATGGTCTCTGTTCAGGATCCAGGAGAAAGCAGAAAGGAGATGTTGGAAAGGTAAAGAGATATAACAAAAAGGAATATTTGGAAAATCTTGCATATATAGACAAAAGAACTGATATCGCATATAATTTTTACATAAATGGAACTCTGGAATGTATTCCGGATCCTGCAGTCAGGTAGGGAAGAAGATGGATTTAAAGCAGTTGCAGTATTTTGTAGTCAGTGTGGACAGTGGGAGCCTGAAAAAGGCAGCGGAGATCCTGTACACTTCTCAGCCCCACATCAGTAAAACCATAAAATCCCTGGAAGCAGAGTTACAGACGGTACTTCTCACAAGGAAAGCCAGGGGAGTGGAAGCGACGGAAACAGGGAAAAAGGTTTATGAACATGCGTGCAGGATTCTGATGGAAACCGGAAAGATTCAGAATGTCCGGGGAAACAGGACTTCGTGTACTCTTTCTGTTACGTCCGTACTAAATAATCACCTAGCTGATTTGTTCCGGAGATTTTATACGGAAGAATTGAAGTGCCTGATTCCTGGTCAATATATGGAGTGTAGTATGAAGGAGATTTTTCAGCGTATACACCGTCATACAGCAGAGCTGGGTTTTGTCTATGTGGATATGCGGCAGATGACAGCCTTTTTGCAAACGCTGGAATATCGGTATCTGGAATTTGCGGAAATTCATAAAGAAACGCCGCTTTTATTCGTTGGACCGAAGAATCCATTGTATATGGAAACTATGGTAACAAATAAAGAACTGAGGAATCTACAGTATGTACAAATGAAAGAGGAACAGGAAGCTCTGAATATTCACCTGGTTCAGGGAACGGATGACTACCGGTATTATCGAAGTCATGGACAGATCATGCTTACTAACAGCAGAGAGATGGTTTTGAAGCTTGTTCAGGCTACTTCTCTTGGAAGCATCAGTTGTGGTTTGTCTGTAGAAGAAGGTGAAAGAGAGGGGCTGAGGGGGATTCCGATCCGTGGGACGAAAAACAGCATTGTATTTGGGTATATCAGACGGAAACGTGATGGGATGTCTTTGGCGGCAGCTCAGTTTGCAGATTATGTAAAAAAGAACTGGAATATGTAAATGAATTGTGCAATTGATAGAGTTTCTTAATACATCGGGGATTGCATTATTCCCATTTTTTATCATTGTTGGTTAGCAAAGACTAACTTCAGGAGGTGTTAAAGATGAGTGTAGTAATTGTGGGGGGACATGACCGGATGGTCTGCCAATATATAAAAATTTGCAAAAATTACCAGTGCAAGACGAAAGTATTTACACAGATGTCGGCCAACCTGGATAAACAGATGGGGAGTCCGGATTTGTTTATACTTTTTACAAACACAGTATCCCATAAGATGATCAAAACCGCAGTGGATGAAGCCAGACGGAAAAAGATTGATGTGGTGCGTTGTCATACCAGCAGCGGAGCAGCACTAGAAAATATCCTGAAAAAATATGCTGTTTAGGAATGGATGGAATTTAGCGGAGGATTTATACAGAATTACCAGGAAGTACGCTGCTTTGCTACACAAATCTGACCAGGAACTGCTTTACTCTGTAATTTTTTCTTAAAAATGTGAAAATCCTGTGTATTTCCAGAATTTTAACTTGTCAAATGAAAGGTTTATGCGTAAAATGGAAAAGGCAAAGCTGCGTGGTATTATGCGGTGTATGCTTTTTCCATTTTGTGTATCAGGAGGATACGGGGCATGGCAAAACAGTATTTTCGACCCGGAAATATGCTGTATCCGCTGCCGGCAGTGATGGTAAGCTGCCAGAGACAGGGAGAGAAGCCAAACATTATCACAGTTGCGTGGGCGGGAACGATCTGTTCTTCTCCGGCCATGGTGTCCATATCTGTCCGAAAGGAACGGTATTCTTATAAGATCATAAAAGACACGGGAGAGTTTGTCATCAATCTTGTGACGAAGGACCTGGTGCGTGCGCTTGATTACTGCGGCGTACGGTCAGGCAGAGACGTGGATAAATATAAAGAAATGCACCTGACGGTTCTGCCTTCCAGAATTGTTGCGGTTCCCGGAATTGGAGAGAGTCCGGTGAATATAGAATGCCGTGTGACAGAGACGAAGTCCCTGGGCAGTCATGATCTGTTTCTTGCAGAAGTGGTAAATGTGACGGTCGAAGACCAGTATATGAACAGAAATGGAAAGTTTGAACTGAATCAGGCTGGGCTGGTTACGTATTCTCATGGGGAATATTTTGAACTGGGAAAGAGATTGGGAAGCTTTGGCTATTCGGTTCAGAAAGAGAGAAAGAAAAATAAGAAAAAGTAAGGATTTGAACCTGTTTCATGCGAAAGAAGAGACTATTTGGTAAAAATTTTAAATTAAAATATGCGATGACTGCCGTAGGGTGCTGTATGGCGCTTTTGTGCGCAGTACCTATTCTGGGGGATACATATGGCTTGGAGACGACTTATTGCGAGGTGCTTCTGGATGGCGAGGTGATCGGAGCAGTATCGGATCCATCTGTAGTAGATCAGGCGTTTTTGGATGCCCGGGCCCGGATTGCCAGAGAGACCAGTGGACTGGTCCTGGCCAACGTGGCCTGTGAGTTTGAACAGGTGGATAAACTGGTAGGCAGCACGTTGGAGTCAGAAGGGCTTAAAGATCTGATTTATAATCTGTTGAAAGAAAAGGTAAAGACGGCTAAACAGAAATATTATCTGGTGAAGGTTAATGAGTTTACTGTGAACCTGGCGACCATAGATGAAGTAAAATCACTTTTGCTGGCGGCGCTTGCTCCTTATGATCCGGATGGATTGTTCGGAGTGGAAGTGGTTTCCGACACCAGCAGGGAATTGAATGCCTTTACGATTGAAGTGGTTCCCAAAGGAGAGGTTCCGGAAGGGGATGGCCTGAAAGCACTGGACTTTTTTGAAAAAGTGGAGATTGCGGAAGCTTATATTGATCCGGAGCAGCTGACAAGTCTGCAGGATGCCATTGATGCGGTGACAAAAGAAAAGGAAAAGAATCAGATCTATGAGGTGCAGGCCGGAGATACGCTTTCTGTGATTGCCAACAGCAGGGGATATTATGTAAATGAAGTGCTGGCGCTGAATCCGGGACTGAGCAGGGATGCCATGCTGAATATCGGGGATGAGATTATTATCAGCGTACCGGAACCGGAGCTGTCCATTGCTTCTACAGTTCAGTATACTTATGAAGAGGACTACTATGCGGAAACCCAGTACATAGAGAATGACAGCTGGTACACTACCCGGCGCGAGGTGCGTCAGGAGGCGTCTCCCGGGCACCATGAAGTAACGGTGCTGACTTCTCTGAAAAATCAGACAGAGACCGGGCGGGAAATGATAGCGGAGAACGTGATGGTAGAACCGGTGCCGGAAATCATAGAGAAGGGAACACAGACACCGCCTACCTATATTAAGCCGGTGACAGGCGGCGTGTTTACATCGGGCTTTAAAATGCGGTGGGGAAGCATGCACAGAGGAATTGACTGGGCGGTGCCCACAGGTACGGCGGTACGGGCGTCCTGCGGCGGTACGGTGGTCAGTGCGGGCTGGATGGGCAGCTATGGATATTGTGTAACACTGAGTCATCCGGACGGACGACAGACCCGGTATGCACATCTGAGCAAGATCCTGGTGTCTGTGGGACAGAAGGTGGATCAGAACCAGACCATCGCCCGGAGCGGAAGCACAGGACGGAGTACAGGGCCCCATGTGCATTTTGAGATCATCATTGGCGGACAGCGGGTGAACCCGCTGCAATATCTGAATTAAAAGGCAAGAGTTCTTTCCTGGTCACAGGCCTTATATAGAAATTGATGTAATGCGGAATTGCCGGATGGTTTGGGCGGTTCCGCATTTTTTGGGAACCTTTTGCAAAATACTTGACAAACGCACCGGTCCCGGATATACTTTAGCCGAAATAGTTTGATAATCAAAATAATAAGGAGAATAGAGGACGGAATATGAACGCAAAGATCATTGGAACCGGCTGTCAGCTGCCGGCATATGCGGCGGATAATAATTATCTGTCGACACTGGTGGAGACCAGTGATGAATGGATCACAGAGCGCACCGGTATCAGGATGCGCCATCTGGCACAGAAGGAGACGACCACCTCTCTGTCCGTGGATGCGGCAGAAAAAGCGCTCGCATCTGCCGGCATGCAGGCAGCAGATATCGACCTCCTGATCGTGGCGACGATCACTGCTGATACAGAGACGCCCAGCACTGCATGCCGGGTTCAGGCAGAGATTGGAGCGGTAAATGCAGTGGCGTTCGACATTAACGCGGCCTGTTCCGGCTTTTTGTATGCGCTACATATTGCGGATGCTTTTATAAAAAGCGGCGTCTACAAAAATGCGCTGCTGATCGGAGCGGAGACGCTGTCAAAGCTGGTGGACTGGACAGATCGGGGGACATGTGTGCTCTTCGGAGACGGGGCAGGGGCTGCAGTCCTGACTGCGTCAAAGCAGGGAGGAGTTCTCTCACAGTCCGTAGGGAGCAATGGGAATAAGTGGGAGGTTCTTTCTTGCGCGGCGCGTCCGGTAAGAAATCCGGTATGCCAGAGTGAAGAGGTTCCGGGATATCTGAGAATGGATGGACAGGAGGTCTTTAAGTTTGCAGTAAAGACCGTGCCTTTGTGTATTGAAGATGCACTGGAGAAGGCAGGATTACAGCCGGAAGAGATCACGCATTATCTGCTGCATCAGGCCAACAAAAGGATTATTCAGACAGTGGCGAAGCGCCTGAAGCAGCCGGAGGAGCGGTTCCCCATGAATATTGATCAGTGTGCCAATACGTCCGCGGCCAGTCTGCCGATTCTGCTGGCGCAGATGGATACCCAGGGACGGCTGCATCCGGGGGATAAACTGGTACTGTCCGGCTTCGGGGCAGGGCTGACCTGGGGAGCGTGTGTACTGGAGTGGTAAGTCGATATTTTTGATATTATTTTTCTGAAAAAGGATATTGACAAAACGGCGGACCGACTATATACTTTGATTGTCAAAGTAATTGAAAAGAAAAACAGTTTATTGATTAAAAGGAGAAGAATACAATGTTAGAGAAGATCAAAGAGATGGTAGCAGAGCAGTTGAATGTGGAAGCAGCAGACCTGGCAGCAGAGACTTCTTTTAAAGATGATCTGGGAGCAGATTCTCTGGATCTGTTTGAGCTGGTGACAAACCTGGAAGATGAGTATGAGATTGAGATTCCGTCTGAGGAGCTTGAGAATCTCACAACGGTAGGTGCAGTCGCAGATTATCTGAAGGCCAAGGGGATCGAAGAGTAAGGAATCAAGGAAGAAGAAAGCAGGTGTCTGTTATGAAGACAAGAGTTACGGAACTGTTGGGAGTAGAGAAGCCGATCATCCAGGGCGGTATGGCATGGGTTGCAGAGTCCCATCTGGCGGCTGCTGTATCGGAGGCAGGCGGGTTTGGACTGATTGGTGCAGCGAATGCGCCGGCGGATGTGGTGCGGAATTATATCCGAGAGGCAAAAGAACTGACGGACAGACCTTTTGGCGTCAATATCATGCTTTTAAGTCCCTTTGCGGATGATATCGCACAGGTGGTGGTGGAAGAAGGCGTGGCTGCAGTGACCACAGGAGCCGGAAATCCGGAGAAATACATGGCACAGTGGAAGGCTGCGGGGATTAAGGTTATCCCGGTGGTGGCATCCGTAGCTCTTGCAAAGCGTATGGAGCGTTGCGGAGCAGATGCGGTGGTTGCGGAAGGAACCGAGTCCGGCGGACATATCGGCCAGGCAACGACTATGACGCTGGTGCCTCAAGTGGTGGACGCCGTGACCGTTCCAGTCATTGCCGCGGGTGGCATTGCAGACGGAAGAGGTTTTGCAGCAGCCATGATGCTGGGCGCGGAAGCAGTACAGATGGGTACCCGGTTCTGCGTATCCGATGAATGTGTGATCCATGAGAAATATAAGGAGCGTATTCTGAAGGCAAAGGACATTGATTCTGAGGTGACCGGGAGAAGCCACGGGCATCCGGTACGGGGACTGCGCAATAAGATGACCCGGGAATATCTGAAGTTGGAAGCTGCCGGTGCAGGTTTTGAGGAATTGGAGAAACTGACCCTGGGAGGGCTCAGGAAGGCGGTCGTGGAAGGCGATACAGATAACGGTTCCGTTCTCGCAGGCCAGATTGCAGGTATGGTGAGCAGACGCCAGAGCTGTCAGGAGATCATTGACGAGATCATGGATCAGGCAGAGCATTTGTTAAAATTAAAGTAGAGCCAGAAGATGTAGCAGGCATGTGACGTTAATGCCATGGGCTGTAGGAAGCTGGTGCACGAAAAGAAGGAGGACTGTTGTGCAGGATGGCATGGCAGTCCCTGTTTTCAGATAGAAATTTTGACATTCAAAGGAAATATTCGGGAAACGGCTTTTTCTGCAATTTGTCTTGCGTTTGAAAATTGACAGAAGTATGATAAATGGCATATGGACGGAAGTTCTATGGGTGCAGGATTTAGTGTTTTTTATATAGAATGGCGATGTGTTTAGCGAACAAAGGACAGGAGAGATTAAAAAGATGAGTAAGACTGCATTTGTATTTCCAGGTCAGGGCGCACAGTATGTGGGCATGGGAAAGGATTTTTATGAAGCATTTCCGGAGTGCCGGGAAGTATTTGAGACAGCTTCCGAAGCGTCGGGACTTGACATTGCGAAGCTTTGCTTTGAAGAAAATGAGCAAATCAATCAGACAGAATATACACAGATTTGCATGCTTGCCGCGGAAATGGCGGTGCTCCGGGCTGTGGAAGCAAAAGGCGTACGCTCTTCTGTGAATGCGGGCCTGAGCCTGGGAGAATACGGTGCGCTGGTGGCATCAGGGGCTATGGGGCTTAAAGATGCTTTTAAAGTTGTGCGCAGGCGCGGGCTCCTCATGCAGGAGGCGGTGCCCACAGGAGGCGCTATGGCAGCAGTCCTTGCCATGGATGCGGCAAAGATCGAGGAAATCTGCGAACAGACGGAAGGGCTCGTTTCCATTGCAAATTATAACTGTCCGGGGCAGATTGTGATTACCGGAGAGGAGAGTGCAGTGGATGCAGCGTGTGAGGCGCTGAAGACAGCTGGAGCAAAGAGGACCATACGCCTGAATGTAAGCGGTCCGTTTCATTCGCAGATGCTTACAGAAGCGGGTAAGAAGCTTATGGAGGTCCTGGAGGATGTGGAGCTTAGAGCGTTTGACATACCATATATTACGAATGTGACGGCAGACTATGTGACTTCCACAGACAGAATCAAAGATCTGCTCTGCCGCCAGGTGTCTTCTAGTGTACGCTGGCAACAGTCCGTGGAGCGCATGATCGCAGATGGTGTGAACACCTTCATTGAGATGGGGCCCGGGAAGACTCTGTCCGGTTTTATGCGGAAGATCAGCCGGAATGTGAAGATGATGAATATTGAGAACATGGCGGATTTTGAGAAAGTCACAGAGACACTGTAAAACAGCAAAAGCCCGAAGAATGCCCGGAAGGATTTTGGGACGTGAAGAGGGCTGAAACGGAACTTGGATCAGGAGAATAAAGGAATGTTAAAAGGAAAGATCGCCCTGGTGACCGGGGCTGCGAAAGGGATTGGCCGTGCGGTTGCTCTGGCTCTGGCAGAGGAGGGGGCGACTGTAATCGTCAACTACAATGGTTCCAGAGAGAGGGCAGAACAGACAGCAGAGGAAATCAAAGCACTTGGAGCCGATGGACGTGTATACCAGTGTAACGTGGCAGATACACAGGCGACGCTGGCCATGGTAAAGGAAGTGACTGCAGAATATGGACGGCTGGACATTCTGGTCAACAATGCAGGAATAACGAGAGACAATCTGATCATGAAAATGTCAGAAGAAGACTTTGATGAAGTGATCAATGCCAATCTGAAAGGCTGCTTTAACACCATCAAGGCAGTGAGCCGTCAGATGCTGAAACAGCGGTCCGGGCGTATTATCAATATCACGTCCGTTTCCGGTATCCTTGGAAATGCAGGGCAGGCTAACTATGCGGCGTCCAAGGCAGGTATCATCGGCCTGACAAAGACCATGGCAAGAGAACTGGCAAGCCGCGGAATCACGGTAAATGCAGTGGCGCCGGGATTCGTGGATACGGATATGACGCAGGTGCTTTCTGACAGTGTCAAAGAAGCGGCGACGGCCCAGATTCCTCTGGGACGCTTTGGAAAGCCGGAGGACATTGCCAATATGGTGGCGTATCTGGCTTCGGAAAAAGGAGCATATATTACAGGGCAGATCATCAGTGTAGACGGAGGTATGGCGATCTAATGAGAAGAGTAGTTGTGACTGGAATGGGAGCGATCACTCCCCTTGGACTGAATGTGAAGGAGTATTTTGAAAATATCAAAGCCGGTAATCATGGTTTCGGAATTATCTCCAAATTTGATGCCTCTGAATACAAGGCGCATGTGGCGGCCGAGGTCAAAGGCTTTGTGGCGAAAGAATATATGGATTTTAAGGCGGCAAAGAGGATGGAGCCCTTCTCCCAGTACGCCGTGGCAGCGGCAAAGGAGGCCATGGAGCAGGCCGGACTTGACATGGAGAAAGAAGATGCCTATCGGGTAGGCTGTTCCATCGGATCCGGTATTGGCAGCCTGGAGGTGATTGAGCGGGAATACACCCGGCTGAACCAGAAAGGCCCCAATCGGGTAGCGCCCCTCATGGTACCTTTGATGATCTCTAACATGGCAGCCGGAAATGTATCCATTGCGTATGGTTTAAAAGGAAAAAGCCTGAATGTGGTAACCGCATGTGCTACGGGAACCCATTCCATCGGAGAGGCATACAGGAGTATTCAGACAGGAGACGCGGACGTGATGCTCGCGGGCGGTACAGAGAGTTGTATCTGTCCCACCGGTGTGGCAGGCTTCGCAGCGCTGACTGCGCTCTCCGGCAGTGAGGATCCGGACCGTTGTTCGATCCCCTTTGATAAGGAACGGGACGGCTTTGTCATGGGCGAGGGCGCAGGTGTGGTTGTTCTGGAGGAGCTGGAGCATGCGAAAAACCGGGGTGCCAGGATCCTGGCGGAAGTAGCAGGCTATGGCGCTACCAGTGACGCATATCATATTACTTCTCCGGCAGAAGACGGCATGGGTGCGGCAACGGCGATGAAATGGGCAGTAGAAGAGTCCGGCGTTGCCATGGAGGATATCATGTATATCAATGCGCATGGAACCAGCACCCATCACAACGACCTGTTTGAGACCCGCGCCATCAAGCTGGCATTCGGGGAGCATGCAAAAGAGATGAAGATCAACTCTACCAAATCCATGATCGGGCATCTGCTGGGGGCTGCCGGTGCTGTGGAATTCATCACCTGTGTCAAGGAGATGGAGGAGAGCTTTGTCCATGTGACAAGAGGGCTTCAGAACCCGGACGAGGAACTGGATCTCGACTATGTGCAGGGTGAGGGCGTGAGCATGGAGCTTACTTATGCACTGTCCAATTCTCTGGGCTTTGGCGGGCACAATGCAAGTATTCTAATCAAGAAGTATGAAGCATAGAAAATCAAAGACCCCGCTGCAAGCAACAGGGTATCAAACTTGCAGCGCTGCAGAGCAGCGGGGTATTTGACCCTCGCGGCAGTCGCCAAATGTCTGCAAGCAGCCACTTGGCTCGTTGCCCGCGGGAATAAAAGTCTGCAGGAGGTGTGGTATGGGGGCAGGAGCCGGGAAGGACCGGATGTTGAATCCTGTGCCGGGGACTGCAGGCACACTGTAACGGGAGAGAACAGGATATGGTAATGGATATCAAAGAGATCATGGAAATCATTCCGCACAGGCAGCCGTTTCTTCTGATTGACCGGATCGAGGAACTGGAGCCGGGCAGGAGAGCCGTGGGGAAAAAATGCGTCACGTATAACGAACCGTTTTTCAATGGACATTTTCCAAAGGAGCCGGTGATGCCGGGGGTTCTGATCCTGGAAGCACTGGCGCAGGTGGGCGCTGTGGCGATCTTAAGTCAGCCGGAGAATAAGGGAAAGACTGCTTACTTTGGCGGTATCGACAAAGCAAAATTCAAGAAAAAAGTCGTGCCCGGAGACGTATTGACGCTGGAACTTGAGATTGTTAAACAGAAGGGACCCATCGGCGTGGGGAAGGCGACCGCGACGGTGGATGGTAAGGTGGCTGCAACGGCAGAGATGACCTTTGCAGTGGGATAGTTTATAAAAAAATTGTCTTTTTTTGTATTTTCAAGCTCTGTGGGATGTGATATACTCTTTTTGTAACCGGTGACAGAGCAGCAGGAAGATTGCAAAGGAGTGTGAGCACAATGACCCTGACAAAAGAAGATTTGTCAGCTATCTCCCAACTGCTGGACGTAAAGCTGAAAGCAGAGTTACGGCCGATAAAAGACGATATCCGGGAAATCAGTCAGCATCTGGAGAAAGTGGATGAGCGTCTGGATATTCTGGAACAGGATGTCAGAGATGTGAAACAGCGTCTTAAAAACGTGGAACGGGATCTCGCGGATGTGAAGCAACGTTTGGAGAACGTGGAACAGCGTTTAGAGAACGTGGAACAGCATCTGGAGAAAGTGGATGAGCGTCTGGATGTACTGGAACAGGATCTCAGGAATGTGAAGCTGCATCTCGAGAATGTCACGGACAGAGATATCCGGTTGTTGTCAGAAAACTATGTACCGGCAGTAAAGCGGTATGAGCAGGAGGCTGTGCAGATGGAAGCGATGCAGGATGATATTGATCTTCTCAAAAAAGCAGTCGCAGAGCACAGCAGGAAACTACAGAAGATTTCATAAGACGTGAAGTTATATACAAAAGACAAGGAAGTGCAAAGTCTGTTGAGCAGTCAGGGACTTTGCACTTTTTCTGTTTTCATGCAACATTTTTTGCTTTCCGCAGCTCTGTATTTATGTAAGAGATGCATTTCGGACAGGGAACTTTGGGGTGAGGTGGGAGAATGGAGCACTTTATGGAACTGTATCAGACGGTATATGCTGATCTGTATCGTCTGGCTTATTATTATATGGGAAATGCACAGGATGCCGAGGATGCCGTGCAGGATGCGGCACTGGCTGCCTGCGAGCATTTTGACAGGCTGAAAAAGGAGGCCTCCTTTCGTCCATGGATCTTCCGCATCTTGGTCAACCGCTGCCGGACAGTTCTGAAAAAAAGAAAACGGCAGGAGATTCCCATGGAGGAACCGCAGGAGCTGAAAGGACAGAGGGAGACCGGTCTGGAATCCCAGGCGGAGGTATTGGAGCTTTTAAAGATACTGAGTGATGAGGAAAGGCTGATTGTGACCATGAGTGTGTTCGGAGGCTATAAAGGTGAGGAGATCGCCCGGATGCTGCACAGAAAGCACAGTACCGTCCGTTCCAGATACCGGAGGGCGCTGAAGAAGCTGGAGCAGGAGCTTCTGGGGGAACAAAGCACGGGAACCGGCGGGAAAAAGAGGAAGAGAAAGGAGGTGCGCAGATGAAAGATGGAGAGAACAGGAAGATGATAGAGATGCTTCAGAAAAAGGGAAAAGAGCTTCCGATTCCGGAGGGCCTGCAGCCGGAGCAGATGTATCTTTTCCTGCAGGAAAGGGAAGCGGCACATCAGGCCCGGAAGCACTGGATATATCCGCATCCGGGGCGTATGTCTCTGGCACTGGCGGCGTGTGTCTGCCTGATTGTTGGAATGGCGACCGGCCTTTGGCAGACAGGAATATTTTCACCGGGAGACTCCATTGGAAAGATGCGGGCAGATCTTCCGGAAACAGCAGAAAAGTCTGCCGGAGAAGCTGTTCTGGAAGAAGAGCAGGAGATACAGGAGCTTGGGGAAAGCTCCTATGAAGAGATCTATGCCTGCCTGTCAGGGATCTGGGAGGAGCAGAAACTCTGCGCAGAGGAAGAAGTGTATAATGATTCGGCCGTTGGCGATATGGAAGCGTCAATATCTGCAGGCGCTGTGCAGCAGGCGGAGACAAAAAGAGCTTTTGGGAAGACCAATACACAGGTGGAACAGGTGGATGAAGGAGATCAGATCAAAAATGACGGAAGGTATCTGTATCAGATTGCCGAAAAGAGACAGGAAGAA
Organism: uncultured Lachnospiraceae bacterium; assembly: GCA_910579225.1. GTDB lineage: Bacteria > Bacillota > Clostridia > Lachnospirales > Lachnospiraceae > Hominiventricola. The sequence continues at coordinate 79,884 of CAJTTI010000012.1, forward strand.
GATACCGGAGAGTACCCGTGGAGGACCGGGATTCAGATCCTGGACACGGAAGGGGGACTGAAAGAAACTGCGTTTGTGGACGACTTTGAGAGCCTGGAGGAATTTTATCTGTGGGAAGATCTGTTGATCACCATCGAGAATAAATATTATAACTGTGCGGATATTGCTCCAACGGTAAAAAAAGGTGCGGTTGTGGAGGATATGGCTGTCTGCGGCGTTTTCAGAGAACAGGGGTACCATGAGATCAGTATCTATGAGATCTCTGACAGGAGTCAGCCCAGGAAACTTAAGACCTTCACCCTGCAGGGAATGTATGAGAGCTCCCGGGTGTCTGAGGGGTACTTTTACGGAATCAGCCGTTTTTCAGCATCTATGGGAGAGGGGGTACAGGATTATGATGCGTATATCCCGTCTCTGGACGGCAGGCGGATGGAACCGGATCAGATCTATTGTCCGCCTGACACGGACAGTCAGGATTATCTGGTACTGGTATCCATTGACCTGTCCCGGCCTTCGTCCCTGTCAGACAGCCGGGCGATACTGGCCGGGTCCGGCACATATTATGTGAGCCCGCAGAACATCTATGTGGCATGGTATCAGCCGGTTTATGAGATAGAACCGCAGGGAGCCGGAAAAGTAAAGGATATGACCCGGCTGCTGAGATTCTCTTACCGGAAGGGGCGGTTTTATGCCCAGGCGGAGGGAGCGGTATCGGGAAGACTGGACAGCAGCTTTTCCATGGATGAATATAAGGGAATGCTGCGGCTGGTTTCCACAGTACAGGAATATGATGCAAAAGAGATAATTGATGACCGGACCGGAGAGCGTCTGGGATATGACTATGGAGCAGCCACGGAGACCAGCGGGCTGTACATCCTGGATCTTTCTCTGGATATCAAGGGGAAGATTGAAGGGCTGGCAGAGGGAGAGATGATTCGTTCCGCCCGTTTACTTGGGGATACCGGGTACTTTGTCACATTTCGTCAGACAGATCCTTTATTCGCGGCGGACCTGTCCGATCCGGAGCATCCCCGGATCCTGGGAGAGTTGAAAGTGAGCGGATTCTCGGAGTACCTGCATTTCTATGGAGAAAACAGACTGTTTGGACTTGGAATGGAGGCGGACGAAGCGACTGGCAGGGAACAGGGGATGAAACTTTCCATGTTCGATCTCTCAGAACCCGCAGACTTGAAGGAAATGACCAGGTATTCTCTGAAAGAGTACGATTTCAGCGAAGCTCTGTGGAACCATCGGGCGATACTTATTGATCCGGAGGAAAATATCATTGGCTTTGAGGCAAGGGGAGACAGATCCAGATACCTGGTATTTTCTTACAGAGATGAAACCTTTGTGAAGGAACTGGAGATTGATACCCAGCTGAAGGATCAAGGAAGCTGTACAGTACGTGGGACTTTCATCGGAGACCGGTTCTATCTGCTCTTTGGAAATGGGACTGCGCGGGCTTATGACCGGAGTACAAAAGAGCTTGTAAGTGAAATCTGAAGTGTAGTTCCAAAGTCTTTTCGGATGTGCTATAATGAGGTTGGCAAGAAACAATATTTCAGGAAGAAGCTGTCTGCGGCATCCTGTGTGCAAAATACGGGAATGCAGAAGGAGAGATCACAGAAGGAGGGGTTGAGTGGACGAGCGACCGATGATTGAGGGGTTGCCAACAGGAATCCGTTTCCCGGATGGCAAAGAGGAAGAGAAAAAATATGAGATTGATCCCAGACTGCTGGTATGGATCAAGAACAATGTGGAGGGCTGCCCTCAGACACTGGAGGAATTTGCCGGGATCACCCGGCTGGATCGCTGGAAGGTGAACCGCTCCAGAAGCACAAAAGGCTATGAGACGCCTTCCTGGCTTATCATGAAGCGGGGGGATTTCTCCATGATTGGGGAGATGAGAGAGCTTCAGTATCTTCGGCTGCAGGAGGTGGAGATTGATGATTTTTCCTTTCTTACCAGATGTAAGAAACTGGAGGTGCTGGATTTGCAGCATACGAATTTTGCTGATCTGCGCCTGCTCTCCAACCTGCCGGAGCTGAAAAAGGTATATCTTCCGCCCAGAAGTCAGATGATACATACCGAAGTGTTGGATGAGCTTCTGAAGAAAGGGGAGGTGCCGAAGGTGGAAGTGCCGGAGCCTTTCTTCAAGGATGAAGACTTTCAGGATATGCAGATCGTGGATGGGAAAAACGTAACATTATCCTATGAGGGAGACCGGAGGGTCCGGAATGTGCAGGTGGATTTTGCAGGAAAAGAACCTTCTGCATGGCGGGAATTCTGCTATGAAGATGAGGACTGCTGGCTCCTTCTGGAAGAAGAACAAAGGAAGCAGATGACAGAGCAGCTGGCAGACGCCGTTCTGAACGACAGAGTCCACAGTTTTTTCTTGTCCCAGGAGCCGTGGGCCGAAGGGCATTATTTGTGCGCGGAATTCGCCGGCGGATGGGCCGCTCTGTTCTACGATACAGGAGATGGGGAGGCATGCTATTCCATTTACAATGCAGATTATGATACGGTAGAGATTCTGGCTCCGGTGGAAGTGGGCGGACAGTCTCCGGTCCCGAAGATGATGGCGACGGAAGACATGGGGCTGGTGGTTAAGGTCATGAAGCATTTCCTGGAGACCGGGCAGCTCTGTCCGGGGACTATGTGGGTGAAAGAGGGCGAAGACGGAGACGGGGAAACAGATCCGGAGCTTCGGGAGAGTGAGGCCCTTCAGATGGATGCAACGGACAGCTTTATTGCTTACTGCGGTATTGAGATCATACCGGATGGAGAAAGGTGCTGTACAAGAGTGAAAGTGGAGCCCAGACACCATAACCAGTACGGGATCGTCCATGGAGGCCTGCTGTATACGATGGCGGATACGGCGGCGGGATATACAGCCAGGAAGCTGACGAAATCTCCGGTCACGCTGAACAGTGATTTCCACTGCATCAGCAATGTGCCTTCCGGTGTCCTGACGACCCGGACAGAGATCGTCAAGGCAGGGAAGCATATCCTGCTCCTGCGGGTCCGGGTGCTGGCAGAGGAAGAGACGCTGCTGGCAGAAGGGACCTTTACCTATTACAGCGACGGAAAGGACCATGATGTGTAAGGTCAGACGATGATCAGGTTATCAAGCCCCCCATAGCACTCATCCGGCATCCGGTCGGTGAGCACCCGGGCAGAGGAGAATTCCCCGAAGCAGACCGGCGTCGTCTGATGAAATTTGCTGTGGTCGCACAGCACATAGGCCTGTCTGGTGTGTTTCATGGCACATTCCTTGATCATAGCCTCATTGATGTCCGGCGTCGTAAAGCCCGCATGCCGGCTGATGCCGTTGGTGCCGAAGAAGCCTTTGGTGAAGTGGTATTTTTGAAGGGTTACAAAGGCTTCATTGCCTACGATGGCTTCTGTGGAGCTTTTCAGTTCGCCACCGATCAGGATCACCCGGAAACCGTTCTCGGCCAGCAGCAGCGCGTGAGAGACGGCATTGGTTACAAAGGCGGCAGAGCGCTCTGTAAGGCAGGGAATCATGGCACCGGTGGTCGTACCGGCGTCCAGATAGATAAAATCTTCCGGTTCCACGAGAGAAGCGGCATATCTGCCGATACGAAGTTTTTCCTCCCTGTGCAGTTCCATGCGCAGGGAGACTTTTTCTTCCCGGGTGGTGAGCCTGCTGTCGGTCTTTACCGCTCCTCCAAATACTTTCACCAGCGTTCCCTTTTTATCAAGGACATTCAGATCCCGCCGGATGGTGGATTCTGAAGCCTGGAAATATTCGGTCAGCTCCTGGACCGTTACACTTCCTTTCGTTTCTACCAGTTCCAGGATCTTTTCCTGTCTTTTCTCTGTAAGCATAGTTTCCACCGGGGCTTTCGCCCGCTTTCCTTTCCCGCATATATTTCTGAATTTATTTTACATGAAAACGAAGGTTTAGGCAAATGATTGGGGAAAATATCCGGCTGAAATCTGGTTTGCGTGTCCTTTGCCGTTTCCATGGGCATACAGGAAGAAACGGGGCACAAAACGCAGACGTATTTTTGTAACCTTTTGCGTTCCATGTTATCTTATATACAGGACGTCCAGATCAAAAGAGAGGAAAGGATGCATGGAGCGATTTGAAAAGATTTATGAGAAATATTATCGAAAAATATACCGGTTTCTTTTAAAGATGTCCGGGAGTCCGTCCCTTGCGGAAGAGTTGACCCAGGAGACACTGTACAGGGCTTTTCTTCATATTGACCAGTATGAAGGCAGGGGATCTGTCCACAGCTGGCTGTGCGGGATTGCAAGAAACAGCTATCTGACAGAGCAGAAGAAACAAAGGCTGTTTGTGGAGCCGATCAAAACGTGGGAGCCTGTAGACAGCATGGATCTGGAGGCAGAGGCCGTGGACCGGCAGCTCCGTGAGCTCATGAGACGCGAGATCTGTCAACTGCCAGAACCATATGGCAGTGTCTGTATACTTCGGATCTATGGAGAACTGACCTGTGCGGAGATTGCAGCTGCCTGTGGAAAATCAGAGAGCTGGGCGAAAGTAACATTTTTCAGAGGAAAGACAATGTTGACAGAAAGGATGGAAAAATATAGATGAAAGAAATAATTGATATGTGTGAAGTCATACAGGACCTGCTCCCGTTATATGAGGATGGCTGCTGCAGCGTGCAGTCTGCGAAACTGGTGGAAGAACATTTGAAAACGTGTGATGTATGTCAGGGACAGAGAGCCGCATATGAGAAATACGTGCCAGGTACAGAGGCAGATGAGGAAGAGGATGTTCGGGGAATTCGTCAGGGGATTCGGCTTCTTGTGCGCTGGAGGACCATCGGACGAATTGTACTCGGATTAATGCTGACAGTTGTATTTGTTATAATTCCTATTTGGAATCAGGTACGGGGTATGGGACTCACCTATGCGAATCTGGGTGCAGTATGTACGGCATACGCCTTTGAAAGGGCATTGGCCTCCGGAGATTATGAGAAAGCATACAACTATCTGGATATGGAATTTCGCTATGAGGAACTGGTAGCGACGGAACTGGTGGAAAATCCTGATGATCAAAACAGCAGGAAAAATACAGAGGCAATCACAGCAGGGATTCATGAAGTGGAGGAAAAAGGATTTTCCTGGTATAACAGGGTGTGCCGGGACGCATTTCTGCAGAATATGAAGATTCTGGAGGAAAAAAACGAGGGGATCCGTTCCTGGGCGAATCTCCAGGTGGAAAAGCAGCCCTTTGGATGGAGAGTTTGTCTGAATGCCAGAACGGATGCGGGAACAAAACTGATTATGCAAATGGATATTTCCGGGAACCGGATTCGTGGTTTCTCAGCTTATGCAGACCACCAGGTCTCACAGGGAATTTCAGGAGCGCAAGAAGAGCTGGCTGCAGAAGGAAAGATGTATGAAGTCCTGTACCAGACTCCGTCCATCAATGAAACAGTTATGGAGATTCTGTATGGTAATACGGATTATGACTGGAGGGGACTGTTTGAATACTAGACGGGCAGAATCCGGTCTTTGTTTGCCCCGTTTGACACGATGCTGCCTGTAGTCCAGGCAGCATTGTGGAACGGAGAACACTTATGCAGAAACTTTCTTCTTAAAGATTCCAAGGAGTACAGCGCCCACAACGGTTCCGATCACCAGTGCCAGCAGGTACATCAGAGCGTTTCCCACCACCGGGACGACGAAGATGCCGCCGTGGGGAGCCATGAGGGTGCAGCCGAATGCCATGGAGAGCGCGCCTGCCACAGCAGACCCTATCATGCAGGACGGGAGCACGTGAAGCGGATCGGATGCTGCGAAGGGGATTGCTCCTTCCGTGATAAAGGCCAGGCCCATAATGAAGTTTACAGGGCCGGATTCCCGCTCTTCCTTTGTAAATTTATTTTTGAACAGCAGAGTCGAAAGGGCGATGGCACAGGGCGGAACCATGCCGCCGATCATAACTGCCGCCATGATATGATAGTTGCCCGCAGCGATGGAGGCTGTACCGAAGACATAAGCTGCCTTGTTGAAGGGGCCGCCCATATCAATGGCCATCATGCCTGCCACGACGATTCCCAGGAGGATTCGACTGGAACCGCCCATGTTGGTCAGTGCGGTGTTCAAAGCTGTATTCAGAGCGCCGATGGGAGGCTCTACCAGAAACTGCATGATCAGACCCATAAAAAGGATGCCGCACAGGGGATATAAGAGGACTGGTGCGATCTTTTCAATGGCCTGGGGCAGCCTGGAAAATACTTTGATCAGGAACAGAACCAGGTAACCTGCGATAAAACCTGCCGCCAGAGCGCCCAGAAAGCCGGATTTACCTGCAGAAGCCATCATGCCGCCTACAAAGCCAACGGCCAGTCCGGGACGGTCTGCGATGCCCATGGCAATGAAACCGGCCAGGATCGGAAGCATGAAGCCGAAGGCCACGTCGCCAATGCCTTTCAGAGTTGCTGCTGCCGGTGTGATGGTACCGAAGGCGGAACGCGCCTCGTCCGAGAGGGCGTTCACATCCACGCACAGACCGTCGATCAGGAAGGCCAGGGCAATGAGAATACCGCCGCCCACTACGAAGGGAAGCATATGGGAGACTCCGTTCATCAGCTGCATATAGAGCTTGTGCCCGATTCCGCCGGAGGCGCTGCCGCCGGAGGGTGCCGCGGAGGGATTCCCCGCCTGATACACGGGAACGTCGCCGCTCATGGCCCGGGCTACCAGCTGGTCCGCCTTGCTGATGCCATCGGATACCTGACATTCGATAAGCTTCTTTCCATGGAAACGGTCCATGGGAACCTTGGCGTCCGCAGCCACGATGATGCAGTCTGCTTCCCGGATCTCCTGATCGGTCAGTACATTCTTCGCTCCGCCGGAGCCCCGGGTCTCCACCTTGATAAAGCATCCGGCTGCCCGAGCTGCCTTTTCCAGACCTTCGGCTGCCATATAGGTGTGGGCGATACCGGTGGGGCAGGAAGTGACAGCCAGGATTTTAAAGGCTCCTTCTGCGGCGGCGGTATTCTGGGCCGCCAGCTGGTCATTGAGGTCCGGCTTCTCTTCGTCTGCCGTGTCTACGATCCGGAGAAATTCTTCCACGGTGGACGCATTTTTCAGGTTGGCGGCAAAGGTTTCGTCCATTAACAGCATGGAGAGCTTGCTCAGCACATCCAGATGTACATTGTCTTCGGTATTGGGTGCGGCGATCAGGAAGATCAGGTGGACCGGCTCTCCGTCCAGAGAATCAAAATCCACGCCGTTTTTGACCACCATGGCGGCCAGGCCGGGGCGGTCCACAAAGGGGCCCTTGCCGTGGGGGATGGCGATGCCTTCGCCGATGCCGGTGGTGCTTTCCTCTTCCCGCCGGTAGACCTCCTGACGGTATGCCTCCCGGTCATTGATTTTGCCGCTCTGGATCATCAGGTCCACCATCTGATCCAGGGCTTCCTGCTTGGAGCGGGGGGCTCCGGTAAGTGAGATACTCCGTTTGTCTAATAAATCCGTTATACGCATGATTGTTCCTCCTGAATTGAAGTTCCGGGCTTGGCCCTGCTTTCGTTGATGCCTGATATCTATTGGTTATTCAAACACAATAGTATTATAGATTTTGTAAATTTCTTCCTTGGAAGCCAGCAGATCAGAGAAGGCGCTGGCGCTTCCTGCAGAAATGCCCATATGAAAAGCATGATGGTAATTCTGTTTCTGCACCCAGCCGGCTACAAAACCTGCTACCATGGAGTCTCCGGCGCCTACAGCATTTACGAGTGTTCCTTTGGGAGCGGGCTGCATATGTACTTCGCCGTTTTCGGCCACAAGCACTGCTCCTTCCCCGGCCATGGAGACCAGTACATTTCTGGCGCCCTTTTCCTGCAGCTTTCTTGCATATGGGACTACTTCATCCCGTGTAGCCAGTGTGATATGGAAGATCTCACCCAGTTCATGATTGTTGGGTTTGATCAGGAATGGATGATATTCCAGTACATTCAGCAGAAGGTTTTTGGTGGCATCTACCACATAGAGAATGCCGCGTCCGTCTAGTGTCGACAGAATATCCCGGTAAATGGAATCAGGCATGCTCTCGGGAATGCTTCCTGCCAGTACCAGGATATCTCCTGGTTGTAGTTTTTCGAGTTTTTTTATAAGCTTCCGTATTGCTTCCTGATTAATTGACGGACCTTGACCATTTATCTCTGTTCCGTCAAAATCCTTCAATTTGATATTGATACGGGAACATCCATGGTCCAAATGGATAAAATCACTTTGGAAGCCAATGTCTTTCATTTTCCTGAGCAATTCCTTTCCGGTAAAACCTGCCGTAAATCCAAGAGCAGTGTTTTCAATGTCCAGGTTGTGGAGTACGGTGGATACGTTGATTCCTTTGCCGCCCGGCAGCATTTGTTCCGCGCATGTGCGGTTTGTTTTTCCAAGCTGGAAATCTTTCATGGATATGATGTAGTCCAGCGACGGATTAAATGTCACAGTGTAGATCATGCGCCCTGTCTCCTTTCTTATCCTTTCTTTCTTGTCGTTCCTTGAGATGATCTTATTATATCGTCAAAAACAATCAAAGTCAATCAAACTAATTCACAAAAAAGCCAATTTAAAATTGTGCAATATTCACAATCATTCATAGTCGATCGAAATAAGTCAATTATTATAATACAGTGGATAAGATAAGAAAGCGAAAATATGAGGAGGATATAAAGACAACGGGAATGTAAGAAAGGGGTAATACAAAACACAGAGAGAATACAAAAGTCGTAGTTTGTATTCCCTCTGTGTTTTACTGCATCCCTGCTTTTGGAAGCCGGATAGTGTGTTTATGACAAAAATTATCCTTCAATCATGATTGTTTTACTCTCATTGATTCTTGGCTGCGCTTCTTTTTTTGGTACAGTCAGCTTCAGCACGCCATTTTCAAATGCAGCATGCACATCCTCCTGAGTAACATCTTCCCCCACGTAAAAGCTTCGCTGATAGTGTCCGGTATACCGTTCCTGACGGATATATCTGCCCTGTGCATCTTTTTTCTCCTCGTCGTTCTGACGGGTAGCCTTGATGGTGAGATAACCATCTTTTAACTCTGCATGCAGGTCCTCTTTCCGGAAGCCGGGCAGATCCAGATCAACCTGGTAAGCGTTATCAAGTTCCTGTACGTCGGCTTTCATAGCCGGAATACTGCCGATACGGCCAGGACGATAGAAAGAAGAGTTTGCAAAATCCTCAAAAAAATCATCCATAAAGTTTCTTCCAAAAATATCTGTTAATAACATAAATCATACCTCCTTGTATTTGTGCGGATTCCTTTCGGATATCCTTTTGTGTTTTGTTTGTTATATATGTTATATAACAAAATATTAGCACTGTCAAGAGGTGAGTGCTAATTTTTTGTGAAAAAAGTGTGAAATCCCTTTGAAATAAGGATTTTTGAAAGGTAGGATTTTCTGGAATCCGGTATTTTGTACCTTTTCTGTACCTTTTGTGAAAAAATATGACCGCCGCAAAGGTAGTATGCCCCGCGGCGGCCCGATCTTATCCGATTTTTGTATTTTCCTGTGTCTCTTCCGTCTTCTTCTGAATCTGCGAAAAGTCCAGGTGTATATATGTCCAGTGTAATGAATACGTTTGCATGTTCCATAATGTATTGCAATACCTTCGGTTCCAGTCCGGATTCTTGCGGATGATATCAGAATCAACGGAAAGCTCCAGCGCTGGATAGATCAGGTTGTGATACAGTTTGACCGTGTTCGCAGAAAGTCCTTTCTTTACCAGTTCGGAATAAAAGGAGCGGATATGAATCTGCCTGATCTGCGCAATTTTCATATTTCCAAGGACAGAATCTTTCAGAACGTTGTTCCAGACGGATATATAATTACATCTGGTACTTTTCCGGAGATCGGTTTTGTTGTCCATGTACATCTGAAAAAGCTGATTCAATGCAATTTCTTTTTTAAAGATTTCCCGTATATAAATCGTAAACAGATGCGCTATCATCACAAACAGCATATGACGCTTCCAGCCCTGGTAACTCCGGCATTCATAATGTCCCATTCCCAGGTTGCTTTTACATTCTTCAAAGCACTGTTCAATGGGCCATCTTAAGGTTGCTGCCCTGTCCAGTTCCTGGACAGCCAGACCTCCTGGGGCATTGGAAACGAAATATTTTACTTCCCCATCTGCATATTTCCTTAAATAAAGCCATATTTCCGGCCCCGGCTTCACATAACTGCGGTTCCCGTCTTTACGGCAGGAATAACAGCGCATATATTTCCTCTCTGCAACGATCGGTCCTTTTGCTCCTTCTGCCAGTACAACGCTTTCCCAGGGGACGGAACTGTCTTCTGCGATTTCACGTACCGATACCTGCTCTTTTGCGTTTGTTGCCGCAAAATACCATACCCCTTCCGGCAGTTTCAGCCCGTCAAGGAAGGCATGGTCGTTCCCGTATGCCGAAACCCATCGGACCTGAAACAGACCGTTGTCCCCGGCAAAAGCAAGGAATACGCCGGACTAGGAAGTTTTCCGTTTTGCCCAGGCGGAATGTTTCACTTTTTTCACAAAACACGTATCATCTACGGACAGCATACCGGAGGCCTGTCCCACCTGTTTGGAAAGCAGTTCCTGGTAAATATCCAGGAGGGGCTGTTCCTCAAAAGGGAATCGTGAAAAAAACTGCTGCATGGGGCGGACATACTTCTCCCCGGAAAAATGGAGTGCAACCGGTTCGACGGATTTACGTTCCAGCGGGCTTAACAGCCCCGTTATAAATGTTCGGAACAGTTTCCTTTGTGGCTCTGAACGGAAACAGGGAAGATAATTCTGAAAATATTTCTCAAGTTCTGATTGAAGCAAAAGGCTGTCTTCATCATCGGAATACCATTTTTTATCTCTACAATCAATTATTCAGAAAAATTTGTGGATATTAATTTATATTTTTAAAAAATTTCTCTTGACAGAATCATATTTATAGTACAAATTTTAAATAAATGTTACTGGTAAAGCAGGCATGACTGGAAGTTGTACAGGTGGTTATACGGCTTTTTGGTCATGCCTTTTTGTCGCTAAAAACAGAATGAATACAAGGGAGGGATTGCCATGAAACTGTTAAAAGCATTGAATAACAATGTAGCATTAGTGCTGGATGATGAGAAAAGGGAATCGGTTGTCATGGGGCGTGGTGTTGCATTTCATGTAAAAATCGGACAGCATATTGACTCCTCTCTAGTAGAGAAGCATTTTGTTTTGAATGGCAGGAGCGGAAGAAAAGATTTTGACAGTCTTTTAAAACGGATTACTGTGGAAGATATCGAACTGGCCAGCGGTATTATTAAGCAGGGGGAAATTCGGTTGGGTTATCGTTGCATTGACTCGATTCTGCTGACTTTATCAGACCACCTGGGACTGATGATGGAGCGCGCAAAAAATTGCTCTTTTTTTGAATCGGACTTATAAGTGGGATATAAGCGAAGGAGAAATCTTATATCTGGCATTGCATCTGAATCGAATCAGTCAGGATGAATAAATAGTGAGAAGGAGGATATGTCGTGAAATATTTAGAAGAAGCAAAACAGATTGTAGAATTAGTAGGCGGCGAGGAAAATATCAATAGCCTTGTACATTGTACCACCAGATTGCGTTTTGAGTTAAAAGATGATGGAATGGCTAACAAAGAAGCCTTAAATAAACTGAAGTATGTGCTGCAGGTGGTGATTAGCGGCGGACAGTATCAGGTTGTTATCGGTCCGGCGGTCAATGATTATTATAATGCTATTTTAGAGGTTGCACATATTGGAAAAAAGGAAGCTAAGGCAGAGAATACTTCTGAGAAAAAAGTTGGATTGGCTGACCGGGTGATGAAAGTTATCTCCGGCGCATTTTCCCCTTTAATTCCAGTACTGGCAGGAGCTGGTATGCTGAAGGCACTGCTGACAGTGATTCTTGAGTTTGGATTGCTGCCAAGTGATGCGCCTACCTATCTGATACTGTCAGCAGCAGGAAATGCAGCTTTTTACTTTTTGCCAATCTTCCTTGGAATTACACTGGCAAAGCAATTTGGAGGGAATGCATACGTAGGCGGTGCAATTGGAGCAGCACTTTTGGACCCCAATTTTACAGGACTGCTAGGAGCTGAGGGCAGTGTGGATTTTATGGGAATCCAGGTGATTCCAATTGATTATGCTTCCACTGTTTTTCCGATTTTTATTTCTGTGATTGTCTATAGCCTGTTAGAATAACTGCTGAAAAAGATAATAAAAAAAGAATTGCAGTTATTTTTAAATCCTATGATTTCACTGATGCTAATGGTTCCTTTTACCATTTTGATTTTTGGACCGTTTGGTACTATTTTGGGCAATAAGGTGTCAGAGCTGGTGGTATGGCTCTTTAGTGTGAATCGAATTATAGCAGGTATTATCTTAGGCACTACATACCCATTCTTAACAATTCTGGGACTTCACTGGGGATTTACTCCAGTTACCATTCAGAACTTAGAGCTGTATGGTGGAGATATGCTAGAGGGCGTATGTGTATGTGCGATGTTTGCAGAGACAGGTATTGCAATTGGTGCTTATCTAAAAGGAAAGAAACATTCCAGAATTCGTGAAGTTGCAGGACCAACGATACTGACAGCAATCTTTGCTGGTGTGACGGAGCCAATTCTCTATGGTATTATCATGAATTACAGACGTCTGCTTACAGTTGTAGCGGTGGCCAGCGGTATCGGCGGAGCGATTAACGGGGCACTTCATGTAACTTGTGACGCGTTTGTATTTCATAATATTTTTTCCCTTGTTATGAGAACCTATTCTCCATTTTTTTCATATCTGATAGGTATTACAACTTCGTTAGTCTGTGGTATATTGATGACCTATTTCTGGGGGCTTGCTACAGAGAATCGGGAGGATTTTGAAGCAGAAGCAGAGAACGTTTTGGAAGACAAGAAAGAAGAAATACATTCAGATGGCGGCGATGAAATCGTGGCTGTTCAGGCACCTTTAAGCGGTGAGGTAGTTAAACTAGAAGATATAGAAGATGAGGTATTTGCCAGCGGAGTAGCCGGACAGGGACTTGCGATACGTCCGTTAAAAGGAATTGTAAAAGCTCCATGTGACGGTGAAATTACGATGATTTTCCCGTCAAAACATGCACTTGGACTGTCAGCGGGTGGTGCAGAATTTCTGATTCATATCGGACTGAATACGGTGATGCTAAATGGAGAAGGCTTTGAAGTCTTGGTGGAACAAGGAGAACAAGTAAAAGCAGGACAGCCGCTGCTTCGTTTTTGACCCGGCTTTTATTCAGGAAAAAGGATATGCGCTGACTTCGCCGGTTTTGGTTACCAACGCAGATGATTTTCATGAGATTAAAATTATGGCTTTTGAAAAAGTGCAAGCTGGTGAACCGATTTACCAGATAATTCGATAAGGAGGACAGTATGAGAGAAAATTTCTTATGGGGCGGTGCAGTGGCTGCCCATCAGGTAGAAGGCGCTTATAATGTGCAGGGAAAAGGACTTAGCATTGCAGATGTGATGACAGGCGGAAGCAGAGAGAAAGCCCGCGAGATTACAGATGGGATACTGGAAGGAAAATATTATCCTAATCATGAAGGAATACGTTTTTATCACTATTACAAAGAAGATATTAAACTGTTTGCAGAGATGGGATTTAAGTGTTTCCGCACCAGTATTGCCTGGAGCCGTATCTTTCCGCAGGGAGACGAAAAAGAGCCAAATGAAGAAGGGCTTAAATTCTATGACAATGTATTTGATGAACTGCTTAAATATGGAATAGAGCCTGTTGTCACTTTATCACATTTTGAGATGCCCTATGGATTGGTTAAAAAATATGGCGGCTTTAGAAGCAGAGAGATGATAACATATTTTACCAGGTTTGCGTATACAGTTATGGAGCGATATAAGAATAAAGTGCGTTATTGGATGACTTTTAATGAAATCAATAATCAAATGGTGGTAACGAATAATATTTATGCATTTACCAATTCTGGTATTTTATTTCAGGAGAGAGAAGACAGGGAAAAAGTTGTCTATCAGGCAGCACATTATCAGTTCGTTGCCAGTGCAATGGTTGTAAAGAAAGGACATGAAATTAATCCAGATTTTCAGATTGGATGTATGATTGCAGCATCTCCTCTTTATCCTTACAGTTGTAATCCCAAAGATATCTTGTTGGCACAAAGAGAAGACCGACATTTTAATCTGTTCTTTGCCGATGTAGATGCAAGAGGACATTATCCGTCGTATGCTCAAAAAGAATGGGAGAGACGCGGGTATCATCTGGATATAACAGAGAAAGACCTTGAGATTCTCTCTGAAGGTTGTGTGGATTATATTGGTTTTAGCTATTATCTAAGTGGTGCTCTGTGTGCAAATAACAATGTGGAAAAATTGGGAAATGATTTAGCAGCGACTCCAAATGCAGTAGAAAATCCATATCTTGAGATGACACCTTGGGGTTGGACAATTGACCCTGAAGGGCTGCGTTATGTATTGAATCAGTATTATGAGTGCTATGAGCTTCCACTTTTTATTGTAGAAAATGGCTTTGGTTATGAGGATGTGATAGAAAACGGAGAAATTCATGATAAAAACCGTATTCAGTTTTTAAATAACCATATTCAGGAGATGGTAAAAGCGATAGAGGAAGATGGAGTGGATGTTATTGGTTATACTGTCTGGGGTTGTATTGACCCGGTCTCTTTTACAACAGGAGAAATGCGTAAACGTTATGGCTTTATCTATGTAGATAAAAAAGATGATGGAAGTGGAACTTATGAAAGAATAAAAAAAGACAGTTTTTACTGGTATCAGGATGTAATACGTAAAAATGGTGTGATATCATCAGACGTTTAAAGACATACAAGGAAATCACTTGGATTTTAAAGTGATTTCCTTGTAAAGTTTAGCTAATTGTCACCGTCTGATATGGAATGGTAATGCCTTCTGCCCGGAAGTTTTCTACCAGGGCTACGCGGATATCGCTACAGGCCTGAAAACTGTCGTCTAGGTTGCGGCTCCAGACAGTGGTCTTTAGAATAATGCCATTGGCAGTGTAGGTCTTGATAAAGACTTTGTTTTCTTCGGTATTTAAAGTAAGTTCATGATTGACACAGATACTTTGCATCAGGCTCATCGCCTTTTCAATATTTGCATCATAGCCAATCTCAATCTCGATAAAGTTTCCTACATTTTCAATAAAATTCGTATTGGTAATCACCGCTGAATCCATCACAGAATTGGGGACAATGCAACATTCACCGTTATATTGGCGAATAATGGTATGCCGAATTGTTATATCTTTAACAATACCTTCGGCAATAATACTGCCTCCCTGGACAACCCGGATTTTATCATCTTCGTTGTAGGGTTTTGAGACAGATAAAGAGATACCACTGATAACATTGCCCAGAGCCTGTTGTGCTGCGAATGTAGCAATCGCAATCATCAGAGAACCACTTTGTAGTAATACTTTACTAATATCTCTAGTAAGCTCAAACTGTTGCAAAAGAGTATAGCATAAGATAACACTGATTAGGACATTGACAAAACTCTTGGTAAAACGCAGATGAACTGAATTGTGCTTTTTTTCCATAAATCGAAAAATCAGGCTGACTAATCGGTTCATCAGTATCTCAACAACGATAAAGACACCTATCATTAATATGTTATTCATAATTTTTTCTCGCTTCTTTCTTCCCGTTTATCATATACCTATTTACCTCAAAAATCCATATTCATTATTAAAATTATATCTAAAAAATATAAAAAATTTGGAAGAACAGGGATTTTTCTCCCTTTGCGCTGGCAAAATCTTTATTTCGGAAGAACAGTATAAAGCGATGAAAATTTATGCGCATAAAACATTATAATTGTAGATGGAGGGACAGATGAGGAAAAAAGAAATATTGGCAGTGTTTGTTGCTATGAGAAGGTTGGATTTACAGAGAGTACAGTGACACCCCACGCATTTTCTTACAATGGAGAATCATGGGACCGGTATCAGATGGTGATTTACAGAAAAGATTAAGTTAAAGTCCAGGTGCGGCTTTGCCGCTGCGCGCCGGTTTGGTAACCATGTACGGTTTCCGAAAGGATATACAACAGGGCGGTTTGGATACGGAGACTGCGTGGAATTCCCGGACAAAAATCAGCAGTCTCCCGGGCAGGTGATCTTAAGAAGGTCTTCGATCATATGATGGAGAAGAGCAGCCTGCTCGGTGTCGGCTGCTTTATAATATACTTCTTTTCCTTCTCTCCGGCTTACAATCAGTCTGCCGGATTTTAGCAGTTTCAAATGATGAGATACAGCAGGGCTGCTCATGTCCATCATAGCAGAGATGTTAATGACACATTCTTCACAGTGGCACAGGATCCAGAAGATGCGTAACCGGCTGCCGTCTCCCAGCAGCCGGAAAATATCTGACAGGATCTGAAAATCGCCGGTTTTCGGGATGGAATCCATATATTTTTCTATTGAAGTTCCATGATCATGCGGAAGAGTAGTTTTGTTCATTAAAATCTGTTCCTTCTTATCTTTTTATCCAGTATAGCACAAAAAAGACAGACTGAAAACAAAAAGAATTCTGTGACAGAGAATTCAGGTATGGCACAGGGTCCGAACCAGATACCAGACTGCGCCGATGATGCCGGCATTATTTCCTGCCAGGGCTGAATCAATCAGCAGGTCTTTTCTGAAGTTTTCCATGACCATGGACAGTGTTTTTTCCCGTAAAGGTTTGATAAACAGTTCTTCCTGTGTGCTGACGCCCCCTCCGATCAATACAGTAGAAGGGTTAAAGATATGTACCAGCCCAGTGATACCGCAGGCAATATGATAAATCCACTGATCCACCAGATTCTGAATCGCTGTTTCACCTTCCTGCAGCAACCGGAATATTTCTTTTCCGTTGATTTCGTGGGAGGAAAGATAGAGGGGATCCTGTATCTGATAATATCGGGTTACTTCCTTAACCAGAGCAGTCATGGAAGCATATTGTTCCAGACATCCACGGTTTTTACAGGTACAGGTAGGTCCCTGGCAGTTGATGGACAGATGTCCGATCTCTCCTGCCAGTCCCCGGACGCCCAGGAGGATATTGTCGTTTACAATGATGCCTCCGCCAACTCCTGTACCGATTGTAAGGAGAATAGCGTCAGAAACATTTTTTGCCCGGCCTACCCATTGCTCTGCCAGGGCAGCACAGTTGGCATCGTTGATAACGGTGACCGGAAGTTTGTATCGTTCATGAAATGCCTGCTTCAGAGGAGTGCCTGCCCATCCAGGAATATTTCCGCAGGTGCCGACGACAATTCCATTTGCTGAGTCTATTTGTCCGGTGGCGGAGATGCCTATTCCAGACAGGTTGTTTGAATCAATAGCTTCTTCTGCAAGAAAAGTGTCTGTGGCGTTCAGTACTGTATGAAGAACAGGCGTTCGATATTGATCGAAAGATACAGAATATTGTTTGCGTCGTAGTACTTCTCCGTTCTCTGTAATTTGTCCGATTTTGACGGCAGTCCCGCCGATGTCAATTCCTATGTAATACATAAGTGCCTCCTTACCTGTCAGGTTGTCTGAATTGCGGAGAAGAAGCGGGATGCTATTTCATAAGGACGTGTGATAGCACCACCGACCACAAGTGCATGGACTCCGGTGTTCAGCATCTGCCTTGCCTGCTCTGGGGTATGGATCCGTCCTTCTGCAATGACCGGGATGGGAAGAGCCTGTGCCAGAGCCCGTGCCAATTCATAATCAGGTCCGTCAGTCTTGGGTGAATAAGAAGTATAACCACTCATGGTCGTACTTACAAGATCCACACCACATTTCCAGGCGTTGATGCCCTCTTCATATGTGGAAATATCTGCCATAATCAAAATATTCTGGTACTTCGTCCGGATCTGCTCCAGGTACTCCCCGACGGTCAGACCATCTCCTCTTGTCCGCATGGTACAGTCAACAGCAATGATATCTGAGTCTGCCTGAACCAGGGCATCCACTTCTTCCATGGTTGGCGTGATATAAGGTTCGTACCCATCATAGACCTTTTTGATCAGTCCGATAACCGGAAGACCAGTCTCCTCTTTGATAGCCAGGACATCGCGTACGCTGTTGGTCCGGATGCATCTGGCGCCGGCTATTTTGGCAGCCCGTGCCATAAGGTACATAATGGATGTCTCTTCCAAGTACAGTGGTTCTCCCGGCAGTGCCTGGCAGGATACAATGATGCTTCCTTTGATGGAAGACAGAATTTCTTCTCTGGTAAATTTCATAATTTATATTTCCTCCATTCTGATCTTGCATACAATCTTCCGGATGGAACCCGGAGTTCCATGCATCATGGCAACTTTGTGAGCATCATTTGGCCAGCATATCATGAACTGACCAGGTTTCAGGTAATAGCATCCGTCTTCCTCACCTTCCAGGAAAAGAATGTCTTTTTCCTCGTTATACGGTGTTGTTACATGAAGAGAGGATACGTCTGCAGTTGCAATGCCTTCAATGCCTTCCAGGATAAAGTGAAGATCCATATATTTTTTATGGGCTTCATAGATGCATTCTTCAGCCGGCCTGGATGTGAGTGAGACCGGGTTACAGAGCAGGATCTCCGGAATCAGTACCTTCTGAGTGGAAGGAATCTCTCCATCCGACAGGGTATCAAGATAAGACAGAGCCTGATAAATCAGTGGATGGTCCTTGTAATTTTCTTTGTTTTTGACAGAATCAAATATCATTGCCTTTCCCCCTTGTTCTTTTATGCCTTTATTGTAGTCATTCCGAAAGAGAAATCATAGAGAGGAAATAACAAATAATAGCATAAAATGCGCAGATTATAGACGAAAATGTTGAAAAACAAAGCCTGATCGGATAAAATAAAGATAATCAGGGGAGGTGGGAATATGAATACCTTTATTAATGATGTAAGGTTTAACTTCCTGTTTATCGACTTGTATTCTTTTGGCAGAACCTGGGTTTATCCGGAGAACAGACTGCCATATAATATGTTTCGATACATTACGAAAGGGACAGCTGCATTCTTTGTGGATGGAGAGGAACTGGAGGTACATCCGGGGGAGATCATCTATCTGCCCCAGGACAGCATGCTTTCCTGTCATGCATTGGGGGATGAATTTGAATTTTACAGTATTCGTTTTGCAGCATCCGTATCCTATGGAGGCGGAAATATTCTGGAGGATTATTACCATATTCCGACAGTCATCAAGGATCAGGATGGGCAGGCCAGAGGGTATTTTGAAAGCATCTATAACTGGGTCCGGATGGAAGAACAGTCCAAGATGTTCTGGGTGCGGGGGTATCTGGACATTCTGATCGGGTATGCGGTATCTCAGGGAAAGACGTCCGTCCGGACTGTCAGCAGAGACAAAAATATGGAGGAAGAATATTCTCTGGAGAAACTTAAAATCCGTATTCAAAAATCCGATAACCGGATAGATTCCCGGATACAGCTGGTGGTGGACTACCTGAATATGCACTCCACGGAAGAGTGTTCTGTCCGGAAAATGAGTGAGATGGCAGGACTCAGCGAGTCACGTTTCCGGACTCTGTTCCAACAGCAGGTGGGGAAGAGACCTTCTGAATATCTGAATGAGATCCGGGTAATGGCAGCAGCGAGAAGACTTCTGGTGTCAGGGGATAATGTGAGTGATATTGCCTATGGGCTTGGATATAATGATGTGAATTATTTTATCCGGATCTTCAAAAAATATTTTTGTATGACGCCAAAACAGTATCGGGATACGGCGAGAGAATAGTTGTAAAATAAGCGATTCGTGCTATGTTTAGTCGCAAGAAGGACAGTTATATGGATGCAAAGGGCGAGCTGACAACAACGAGTTTTTTCTGGTTTTGTGAATGCTTTACAAAAAAGTCGGTATTTTCCATTGGAAAAACCGCTTTTTTTGTGCACTTTTTCCATATGACAAGGAGAATCAGTTCTATTATCCAGAAGAAAAAAAGAGTAAAAAATAGTCGTTTTATGCTAATATTGCGTATTTTATAGATAGAATTGCATAAAAAAAGCGGGTATACTACACATAGAAACAGCAAATATAACAAAAGCTGTGGAGAAATTCATATTCATAAGGAGGATTAGTATGAAAAGAAAATGGATTGCAACAACATTAGCATGTAGTATGCTGGCGACGATGTTGGCAGGTTGCGGGGGAGAGAAGGGAGCAGATACACAGGCACCAGCTTCTGATGCTCCAGCCGGGACAACCGAAGATGGTGAATCTGCAGGAACAGTGGAAACCGGGGAACTGGAAGGTGAGATTACATTTTGGCATTCATTTACACAAGGAGCACGTATGGATGCAGTACAGGCAGCTGCAGATTCCTTTATGAAATTGCATCCAGGGGTAAAGATTAATATTGAGACATATTCCTGGGGCGATTTTAATACCAAATGGAATGCAGGTATTACTACAGGAGATCTGCCTGATTTAAGTACAGCTCAGAATACCGGAGAAGTGGTAGAGATGATCAACGCAGGTGTTGTTGCGCCGGCAGACAATTTCCTGAATACGTTCGGTCGGGATAAATTTTCTGAAAAGGCTCTAGAAGACATGACCTGGGACGGTAATACTTATGGAATTCCCTATTATTCCCATGCGCAGGTTATGTGGTACCGTCACGATCTGCTGGATGCTATAAATGCAGAAGTTCCTGAGACCTGGCAGGAATTCTATGACCTGGCTGTGCAGCTGACCAATGATGATACTTACGGGGCGGCATTTTCCTGCAGTACCAATGATCTTCTTGGAGCTCGTTACCTGAATTACTATGTGACCAGCGGCGGCGGAAGTCTTTTAAATGATGATCTGACTGCGAATCTGACCAGTGATCTTGCTATTGAAGGGATTAATTTCTGGGTAAATGTGTACAAAAACTGTTCTCCGGCAGAGACGGTCAACTATACGGTGTTGGATCATGCGACACTGTTTTATCAGGGTAAGACGGCATTTGACTTTAATTCCGGTTTTATGATCAGTGGCGTACAATCTAATACGCCTGAGATTGCAGAATTTGTGGATGCAGCTCCGCTGCCCAAAATCAATGCAGATGATCCGGATTACAGTGCAGAGGCGACTCATATTCCGCTGGCAATCTGGGAAAACAGCGAACATCCGGAGATCTGCGAAGCATTTGTTGCATATCTTCTGCAGGAAGAGAATTATATTCCGTTCCTGGAGGCAGTTCCGGTGGGAATGCTTCCGGCAGTGGCAGGGATCTCTGACACAGAAGCTTATAAGGCTAATGAGACGGTTCAGTTCTATGGCAATGCGGTGGATGTAATCAGCAAGGCTATTGAATTAGGGAATGCCATTGGTGTGGATGATCACGGAGCAAGCGTTCAGGCAAGCTACCTGACTTCTCAGGGCATCATTGAATCCATGTTCCAGGATATCATCACCAATGGAACAGACGTAGAGACTGCGGCAAAAACGGCGGAAGACCAACTTAACGAGATCTTTGACATGATGATTGATTAACAGAAGGGGGATCGGGAGAAGCAAAGCTTCTCCCGACATTTTCAGAAATTCTGGAGGAATGGAGATGAAATACAAAGAAAAGAAAGATTACGGTCGCTGGCTTTGGGTACTTCCAGCCATTGCGTTGGTCATCTGTCTGTTTGTCTACCCGCTGGGGTCACAGGTGTTTTACAGTTTTACCAACAAAACATTGATCAAGTCTACATATGGGATAAAAGGCTTGTCCAATTATACGGCAATTCTGGCGGACCCAAGTTTTTGGCTGGCTCTGTGGACTTCTGTAAAATGGACGGTATTGAGCCTTTTGTTTCAGATGCTGATCGGATTTTCGGCCGCGCTGGCGCTGAACAGTATCAAAAACAAAGTGGCAAGGCAAGTATATCGAATTCTGCTTATTATTCCGTGGGCGTTTCCCACCATCGCGATTGCCATCATCTGGAAATGGCTGTTAAACGGCATTTATGGATTCATACCGACACTGATGGTGCAGATGGGGTTTGCAAAACAGCTTCCTCAGTTTCTGTCAACACCAGAAATGGTTATGCCCACACTTGTCATGGTCAATGTATGGTTTGGCTTTCCTCTGATCATGGTTAACGTGCTGGCGGCATTGCAGACAGTATCCCAGGATCAGTATGAGGCGGCGCAGATTGATGGCGCCAGAAAGTGGCATATGTTCTGGTACATTACTTTGCCTCATATTAAAAATGTGATTGGCCTTCTGGTGGTATTGCGGACCATATGGGTATTCAACAGTTTTGATATTATCTACATGATTACAGGAGGAGGTCCGGCAAATGTCTCAACAACACTGCCAATCTACATCTATAATCTGGGTTGGGTGAATAAATTCGTAGGAAGATCTTCTGCTGCTGCAGTAATTCTTCTGATTATTTTGCTCACGATCTGTGCGGCTTATTTCTGCGTACTGAACAAATGGGAAAAGGAGGCGGATTCATGAATATGCTTACTTGTTTCAAAAGGCGTCTGGGGGAAGTCGGATGTTATGTGTATGTATCAATTCTTGCAGTGTTTGCGGCTTTTCCACTCCTGTGGCTGTTCCTCTGTTCAGTGAAGGAGAGTGGTGACCTACTGGCAAATCCCACATCCATGATTCCGCAGAAGTTTACGCTTGCCAACTACTATAATGTAATGGTAAATCTGAACCTGGGGATTAATATTAAGAACAGTCTGATGGTTTCACTGGCCACCACACTGATCGCTACTGTGATCTCATCTCTGGCTGCGTATGGTATCGTGCGGTTTTTCCCGAAACTGGGGAATATGATGTCCAAGCTTCTGATCATGACCTATATGTTTCCGGCTATCGTGCTGGTGATTCCCTATGCGGTGGTTATGGGCAAGCTGGGGCTTACAAATACAAGGCTTGGTCTGGTACTTGTCTATCTGTCTTTTAATGTGCCCTATGCCGTATGGCTTCTGGTGGGATTTTTCAAGACGGTACCCATTGGGATTGAAGAGGCTGCCAGAATTGACGGAGCAGGAAGACTTCAGACTTTTATCAGGGTGGTATTGCCCCTGGTGGCGCCAGGACTGGTGTCCACGGCGATCTATATGTTCATCAATGCCTGGAATGAATTCCTGTATGCATTGATTCTGACCAGCAGTTCCAGTATTACTACATTGTCCATTAAACTGCATACCATGCAGGGAGCAGATGTGTTGAACTGGGGCGATATGATGGCAGCCTGTATGGTGGTCGTAGTGCCTTCAGTAGTGTTCTTCAGTTTTATACAGAAATACATTGCCGGCGGGATGACGGAAGGTGCGGTAAAGTAAACAGTCGATTGGGACTGCTTGAAACATGAATTAAGGGTACAAAATTTGAAAACAGCAAATATGAAACGGAATTTTAAATCAGGAGGATTAAGATAATGGTAAACTATGGTTTGGTAGGAGCAGGGTATTTTGGTGCGGATCTGGCAAGGGTCATGAATCAGCAGGAAGATGCCAAAGTTACAGTGGTATATGATCCGGACAACGGGGAAAAGATTGCACAAGAGTTAGGCTGTGATGCGGCAGGCAGTTTGGACGAGCTGGTGGAGAGGGAGGATATTTCCTGCGTTATCGTTGCGACGCCCAACTATCTGCATAAGGAGCCGGTGATCAAGGCTGCACAGCATGGGAAAAATGTATTTTGTGAAAAGCCCATTGCTCTTTGCTATGAAGACTGTGACGCTATGGTAAAGGCATGCGAGGAGAACCATGTGGTGTTTATGGCAGGGCATATTATGAACTTCTTCAATGGCGTGCATCATGCCAAGGAACTGATTAATGAAGGGGTAATTGGAAAAGTTTTGTACTGTCATTCTGCAAGAAATGGATGGGAAGATGTACAGACCTCTGTTTCCTGGAAAAAGATACGTGAAAAATCTGGTGGACATCTGTATCATCATATCCATGAACTGGACTGTGTGCAGTTCATCATGGGTGGCATGCCGGAAACCGTATATATGAATGCAGATAATGTGGCACACAGAGGCGAGGAATTTGGTGATGAGGATGATATGATCTTTATCAATATGAAGTTTTCTGATAATCGCTATGCAGTTTTGGAATGGGGTTCTGCATTCCATTGGCCAGAGCATTATCTCCTGATTCAGGGAACCAAAGGTGCAATCAAACTGGATATGTTTGATGCAGGTGTGACTGTGAAAGCAGATGGAAAAGTGACTCACTCACTGTTGCATGAGAATGAGGAGGAAGATGCTAACCGGACAGCAATATACCATGGGACGGAGATGGATGGCGCGATTCAGTATGGTAATCCGGATAAAATTCCTCCGTTGTGGCTCCATGGACTGATTGTGAAAGAGATGAAATATCTGAATGATATTATGCATGGAATGAAGCCTACGAAAGAATTTGAAAAACTTTTGAATGGAGTGGCGGCAAGAGAGGCTATTGCTACGGCAGACGCCTGCACAAGATCCTGCAGAGAAGGACGTGTGGTAAAGATGGAGGAAATCTTATGAGTCGTACAGAAAAATACAGAGGAATCTTCCCGGCTTTTTACGCTTGCTATGACGAGAACTGTGAAGTAAGCGGAGAACGGACAAAGCAGTTTACACAATACCTGATGGATAAGGGAGTTCAGGGGCTGTATGTGGGCGGCTCTTCGGGAGAATGTATCTATCAGAGTGTGGAGGAGCGGAAACTGCTTCTGGAAAGTGTGATGGAAGTTGCGAAAGGAAAGCTGGCAGTCATTGCCCATGTGGCGTGCAACAATACAAGAGACAGCGTGGAACTGGCAGCCCATGCGCAAAGTCTGGGAGTAGATGCCATTGCTTCTATCCCGCCCATTTATTTTCATCTTCCGGAGTATGCCATTGCAGAATACTGGAATACCATTAGCGCAGGAGCGCCGGATACGGATTTTATCATCTATAACATTCCTCAGCTTGCAGGGGTGAGTCTGACGGTTCCGCTTCTGAAGAAGATGCGGGAGAATCCAAGAGTGATTGGCGTTAAAAATTCTTCCATGCCGGTTCAGGATATTCAGCTCTTCCAGGCGGCAGGCGGTGAAGACTGGGTAGTGTTCAATGGTCCGGACGAACAGTTGATCAGCGGCAGAGTCATGGGGGCGCCGGCAGGTATTGGTGGCACTTATGGAGTTATGCCGGAATTGTATCTGGCTATGGACAAAGCTTTACGGGAGGGGCGCATGGAAGACGCAAGGACGCTGCAGTATCAGGCGAACGAAATTATTGCCGTACTCTGTTCCTGCCGGGCAAATATGTATGCAGTTATTAAAGAAATACTTCGGATGAATGGCATGGATATTGGCGGAGTGCGTGCTCCACTTGTCAATGTAACAGAAGAGGATCTGCCGAAAATCCAGAAATGCAGAGAGATGATTCAGACAGCAATTGCAGGACTTTAAAAATTTCAGATTTATTTACAGACAATAAAACAGGGCGGCTTTCCTTTTCCGGAGAGCCGCCCTTGAAATTTGAACTGTGAAACACAATAAAAAGGGTTGTATTTTGTTCAGAATGGTGTATAATATAATTAAACAATTAAATATATATTTAATTATAAAGGAAAATAAGGAGA
>CAJTTI010000013.1 GCA_910579225.1 uncultured Lachnospiraceae bacterium
ATTTGCTTACTGCCTGTCTGCTTGTGTTTAATTTTTCTGCCAGTGCTTCCTGTGATTTTCTCCCATAAGCAGCAACAAAAGTCTGCCTTTTCCATTCGGCTATGGACATTTCCAGTCCGGTCTGTTCCTTGTCATACTCTTGAATTTTTCATCAAGCCCCGTCATATCCATGATGTTGTTGGTTTGCAGGAAATTTAACATATTCATCGCGACTTTGAGATTATACAGCGATTGGGAATATCCCGATTTTCCCGCCTGTACCTCACGATACAAACCTTGGGAGTCACTATGGGGTTCGTTGACAATTACGTCCCTTGTGGACTTTCACCACAGGCTGGCGGCATGCCCGTCATACCAGAGAAACGCCGCGCTGCGTCGTATTCAGTTTTCATTTATTCTTTCTCAATACTGTGTGCTGGTGTTTGGGCTTGCAGGGTTCTGGGCGGCATATCAAGGCTCTTTCCCTCAAAAGTAGTAAATTGGTAGTAAATTCATATAGTTTATATATTCATGCGTTTATCGTGCGGAATATGCGAAATCTCTGGAAAATCTGCAATTCCCGTGTTAGAATAAAGGTCACGGCATGCCTGTGCATCCAAAAAGGATGAAACAGCAAAATCATAACAGGAGGATAATAATGAAAGTATTGATGTTAAACGGAAGTCCGAAGACAGACGGGAATACCCATACCGCACTCCTTGAAATTGGAAAACAGCTGGAACAGGAAGGTATCGACTATGAGATCGTACAGCTGGGAGGAAAACCGGTCAGAGACTGTATCGGATGCAACAAGTGCAATGAAAACGGATGTGTCTTTACGGATGACGAGGTAAATGCATTTATTGCAAAAGCAAAGGAGGCAGACGGCTTTGTCTTTGGTACGCCGGTCTATTATGCTCATCCAAGCGGCCGCATCCTGTCCTTTCTGGACCGGGTATTTTACAGCAGCAGCCGGATCTTCCGGTTCAAACCGGGGGCTTCCGTCGCCGTGGCCAGACGGGGCGGCACCACCGCTTCCTTTGACTGCCTGAACAAATATTTTGGTATCTCTCAGATGCCGGTAGCCGGATCCACCTACTGGAATAACCTGCATGGAGCCGTACCTGGAGAAGCAGAACAGGATGCAGAAGGCCTCCAAACCATGCGGAACCTGGCGCGGAATCTGGCCTGGATGATCAAATGTTTCGATACCGGCAAGAAAAACGGAATTCCCCTGCCGGAGGCAGAGACAGGAAACAGAACGAATTTTATCCGGTAAAGCAAACCCGTGTCCTGTCTGCATTATATTCAGGCAAACCTCCTTGCCTATATTTCCATCAGCCCCCGTTGCCGGCGGTCAGCGATGCCACCGCATCGCTGATGAAAATTTATTCTTCGGAATTTCACCCGATATAATGCGGACAAAACACCAGACTCCCGTAATCAAACGGGAGTCTGGTTCTGTCATGATTATACGGGATATGCCCCGTTTTCGGTATCTGCCACGGATGCATCCACTTTTGTCTTCTGAGCTTCTCTGTATTTGAAGAAATCCATAGCAACCTGCGGAAACAGTGCATAGGAAAGGACATCCTCATCCTGCTCCTTGTACTGCGCCATCTCTGCTTCCAGTGTATCCAGCTCATTTCCCACCAGATCTGCCGGACGGCAGGTGATAATCTCTTCATCACCGATACATTTCTTCTGAACTTCCGGATTAAAAGGCTTGACAGTCTTGCCGTAACGGCCGGACAGAACTGCCTTGGTCTCCTTCGTAACCATCTTGTAGCGCTCGCCCATCAGTACATTGAACACCGCCTGGGTTCCAACGATCTGAGAAGATGGGGTTACCAGTGGACACTCGCCGAGGTCCTGACGTACACGCGGAACCTCTTCCAGTACCTCATAATATTTATCCTCTGCATGCTGCTCTTTAAGCTGAGAGGTAAGGTTCGAAAGCATACCACCCGGTACCTGATACAACAGAGTCTTAATATTGACACCCATATTCTTGGGGTTCAGCAAACCGCTCGACAGCGCTTCATCACGCATGGGACGGAAATAATCTGCGATCTCAGCCAACAGATTCTGATCAAATCCGGTATCGTATGGCGTCCCTTTGAATGTCTCCACCATAACCTCTGTCGCGGGCTGAGAGGTGCCCAGTGCGAACGGAGACATTGCGCAGTCGATCACATCCACTCCCGCCTCTACTGCCTTCATATATGTCATGGATGCAACACCAGACGTATAATGGGTGTGAAGCTGAATCGGAATCCTTACCTTCTCTTTCAATGCGGTAACCAGTTTCGTTGCCTCATAGGGAAGAAGAAGTCCTGCCATATCCTTGATACAGATGGAATGCGCCCCCATATCCTCAATCTCTTTGGCGATATTCGTCCAGTATTCCAGGGTATATGCGTCTCCCAGCGTATAAGAAAGTGCGATCTGCGCATGTCCTCCCTCTTTATTGGAAGCCTTAACTGCCGTTTCCAGATTCCGAAGATCATTCAGACAGTCAAATATACGAATAATATCAATCCCGTTTGCAATAGATTTCTGTACAAAATATTCCACCACATCATCGCCGTAAGGACGATATCCAAGGATATTCTGTCCACGGAACAACATCTGGAGTTTCGTGTTCTTCGCTCTTGCCTTGATCTGTCTTAACCGCTCCCACGGATCCTCTTTCAGGAAACGCAGGGACGCATCAAAAGTCGCACCGCCCCAGCACTCCAGAGAATGATAGCCGACCTGATCCAGTTTCTCTACAATCGGAAGCATCTGTTCCGTAGTCATACGAGTTGCGATCAGAGACTGATGTGCATCACGCAGAATCGTCTCTGTAATCTTAATGGGCTTTTTCGCCATATCACTCATTCTATATAATCCTCCTATTATAATTCCGCATCTGTCCCTCCCAATCCTCCGGTCCGAAAAACACCCGGTCAATATCATGTCCGTAAATCCTTACGGGCGTTACTCGGGCAGATGCTGTTACTACTCTTACATTACTCCGAAGATTGCCATGAACGTACCAGCTGCCACTGCAGTACCAATCACACCGGCCACGTTCGGGCCCATTGCATGCATCAGAAGGAAGTTGGTCGGATCTGCCTCTGCACCGACTTTCTGAGATACACGTGCTGCCATAGGCACTGCTGACACACCGGCGGAGCCGATTAACGGATTGACTTTTCCTCCGGTAATTTTGCACATCAGCTTGCCGAACAGAACACCGGCCGCCGTACCAAATGCAAACGCCACAAGTCCCAGAGCAACAATCTTAAGTGTATCCCAGTTCAAAAATGCTTCTGCACTGGTAGTCGCACCTACGGAAGTTCCAAGAAGGATAACGACAATATACATCAGCGCATTGGATGCAGTATCTGTCAGCTGACGGACGACACCGCTCTCCCGGAACAGATTGCCCAACATCAGCATACCCACAAGCGGAGCAGTGGTCGGAAGAATCAAAGATACAATAATTGTAACGATAATCGGGAACAGGATCTTCTCCAGCTTGGATACAGGACGAAGCTGCTCCATCTTGATCTTCCGCTCCTCTTCCGTAGTCAGAAGCTTCATGATCGGCGGCTGGATAATCGGTACAAGGGACATATAGGAATATGCCGCCACCGCAATCGGACCCATGATCGCTGTCTGCTGCAGCTTACCTGCCAGGAAAATGGAAGTAGGACCGTCTGCACCTCCGATAATTGAAATCGCCGCAGCTGCTTTATCGCTGAATCCCAGCGCCATAGCCCCCAGATAAGCAGCGAAAATACCAAACTGTGCAGACGCACCCAGCAGAAAACTTTTTGGATTCGCAATCAGCGGACCAAAGTCCGTCATGGCACCCACACCCATGAAAATAAGTGACGGAAGAATTGCCCATTCATCCATCAGATAAAAATAATGAAGAAGACCGCCTACGCCGTTGGCCGAATCCTCGATACTAAGCATAATATCCGGATAAATATTTACCAAAAGCATACCAAAAGAAATCGGAACCAACAGAAGAGGTTCGTATTCTTTTGCAATAGCCAGATAAAGGAACACACATGCAACGGCAATCATAATATAATTGCCTACAGTCAGATTGAAAAACGCTGTCTGATGCACGAGATTTCCCAATGTCTCAGCAATATAACTCATGTTATAACCTCCAATGATTTATCAATCTACAGTCAGGATCAGTTCATCGTAGCCAATACATCACCGGATTCTACTGCATCGCCCACAGACACATCAATACTTGCAATCGTTCCATCTTCCGGCGCAACTACAGGAATCTCCATCTTCATTGCTTCCAGAATAATGATCGGATCACCGGCTTTTACCGCCTGTCCGACACTTGCTTCCACTTTGAAAACTTTTCCCGGAACAGATGCGCTCACTTCAATGGAACCGGCATCTCCTGCGGGAGCCGGCGCCGGTGCAGGAGCCGCTGCCGGTACTGCTTTCGGTACCGGTGCCGCTGCGCGTACGGGTGCGCTTCCTGCGCCGCCTTCTTCCACAGTAACATCATATACAGTGCCATTTACAGTAATGGTATAATTTTTCATCTCAATATTCCTCCTAATTAAAATTCCGTTCGATTCAATATGTTGCTGTTTGCTTATGCTCTCTTCCATTTGGATGATTCTGCACGTCTGATGGAACGAACGACAAAGCCGTCAGAAGAAGTGCCGCTGTACGCACAGATTGCCGCTGTAATCGCAGCCACCAGCTCCTTATCATCCACAAGGTTTTCCTCTGGCTGTGCCGAAGGCTTGGAAACCGGTTTTTTCGCCGGTCTTGGTTTCGGTGCCGGTTTTTCTTCCTTCTTCGGCGCCTGGTTCCCCGGAATAAAATTAAAACAATAGATCACAAGGCTGATGAAAATCAGCACAATAAATACCGTCCCCATACCAAGGATCGTATTCATACCTGCTTTCTTCAAAATCTCACCCGTACTGTATTTTGGATCCAGCGTTACGGATTGAGCCACACTCTTCTCATTAAACACAATTGACAGTTTTGCCGCGCGATTCTCATAAGTCAGGTTAGTCACCAGCGTGATTTCATCTCCTCTGATCTCAGGTTCTTCATAACTGTCTGTGGAGACATAAGTTCCCAGCTCTGCTGCAGAACCCTCATACCCTGCAAACGCTGTCGTGAATGCATCTGCCGTAAAAGGAAGTCCATACCTCGAAATCATTGCCTCCACTTCTTCTGCGTCCATGACTGCATACTGTGCGATTTTCTCCTGGGGCATCTCACTCCAATTGCTGATCAGGAAATCTGCAACAGAGTGAAGATAATTCTCATCATAACTGATCTCCGTCTCGGTGGAAGCCGTACTTCCACAGGCCGTCAAACCGAGCAATGATATGGCAAGAACCAGTACCGCAAGGATTTTTCTTGTTATTTGTCTCATATGATTCACCTCGCTTTAAACGGTTCCGTGTTTTTTCACCGGGCGGTCTTCCCTCTTGGTAAACAGCATCTCAAATGCACCAATCACATATTTTCTTGTATCCTGTGCATCGATAACGGTATCCACATAACCTCTTTTTGCCGCAGACGCCACATGATTTTGCAGCTCTGTATAGGCTTTTGCTTTTTCTTTTAATTCGGTCGCATCAGCATCTGTATACATAATCTTCGCTGCAAGCTTTGCATCCATCATACCAATCTCTGCATTCGGCCATGCATAGACAAAGTCTGCCCCAAGGCCTTTGCTGTTCATGATTACATATGCGCTTCCATATGCCTTTCCTGTGACCACATTCACTTTCGGCACTGAAGCATTAGCAAATGCATAGGTAAGGGCTGCCGCCGCTTTCGCAATCTTCTTCTCCGTACACTTGGAGGCTTTAAACCCTGAAGCATTGGTCAGAGTAAGCACCGGAATATTAAAAGCATCACAGAACTTCACAAATTTTGCCGCTTTCTCACAGCCTTTTGCAGACAGCTCTGCTTTAAACTCCTCTGCACGATTGCCTTCCTCATCATACAACACGGTTCTGTTCGCCACGGCGCCTACCGTAGTGCCATTCAATTTAATAAAACCGGTTACCATATCTTTTGCATATTCTGCTTTTGTTTCGAAGAAAATATGAGAGTCTGATATCATTGGCAGTGCAAGCGCAGGATCCCCTGCAGAAGCTTCCAGATCTACACATACTCTGTTCAGATCATCATCACAGTCCAGATAAGACAGATCGTCTTCATTATTAGCCGGAAGCATGGATACCAGACTGCGGATTTTTTGAAGCAGTTCCGCCTCTTCGGCCACTACATCCACAATACCTGCCTCTTCACTTTGGAATTCAGCAGATGCCGTATCGCATTTGGATACCTCATTTCCTTCCAGAGCATTAGGAGAATTCACAAACAGCTTCGCTTTTTTACGCTCCATAAAAGTAAAATCTGACATGGCCGAAGCCACTGCCATACCGCCACCGCAGTTGCCAAACACTGCTGAAATCTGCGGCACCACGCCAGAAGCCATCACCTGCTTCAGATACAGTTCACCAAACGCATTCAACGCATCAGAAGCCTCCTGAAGTCTCAGTCCTGCACAGTCCACAAGCCCGATGACAGGGGCTCCCATCTTCATCGCCATATCATAGATCCTTACAATCTTTTTCGCATGCATCTCACCCATGGAGCCGCCTAATACGGAAGCGTCCTGACTGTACACATACACAAGACTGCCGTCGATGACACCATATCCGGTCATTACACCGTCAGATGGTGTGTCTGTGTTGTTCATGTTGAAATCCGTTGTACGCGCCGTAACCGCTGCACCAATCTCAACAAAACTGTTCTCGTCAAGTAAGGCTTTGATTCTCTTACTTGCCAAGCTCTGTGCCGAATTACTCATTTTTACTCCTCCATTATATTTCATTAATGTTAACCCAAGGTCTGCCGATTCTAATTGTAACAACACCATTGCCTTTTTTCAAGTCATTTTTTTCAATTATGACCGAGGTTTGACATTTTTTTC
This sequence comes from uncultured Lachnospiraceae bacterium, assembly GCA_910579225.1. GTDB lineage: Bacteria > Bacillota > Clostridia > Lachnospirales > Lachnospiraceae > Hominiventricola. The sequence continues at coordinate 6,980 of CAJTTI010000013.1, forward strand.
ACAGAATTAACAAAATCTTTACGGGAAAACCGGCAATTTTTCTATTCCCCTTTTCGTCGATTTCCATTATAATCTCTACATAAAAATGAAAGGATCCATGCATATGTCCGTATCAGAATATACAAAAGCACGCAAAAAAGCCCAGAAAGTATACCGCAGTCATCTGCTAAAAGGAACCTATCCTTATCTGCAAGCTCTTGACGACCTTGTCTCCTTTGCAGAAATCACCTCAGAAGTAGAACTGGGACTGGTCGAGATTCCCCTGGAAACTGTGATTGGTACGAAAACTGCCGGGAGAAAACAGGCATTTGCCAGCAATTTTATGCCGCTCCTGGAAGAAAACTCAGAGTTTGCCCGCAAATGGATGGCTCTTTACCATGCACATATGGAAGAAGGCATCCGTGACCCGATCACTGCGGTGGAATTTATGAATCGTTTCTATGTGGTAGAAGGCAATAAACGTGTCAGCGTGCTGAAATATGTGGATGCCGTCAGCATTCAGGCTCATGTTACAAGGCTGGTTCCAAAGAGAACAGATTCCAAAGAAAACCGGATCTATTTTGAATTCCTGGATTTCTATAGAAATACATCAATCAATTATCTGGATTTCAGCCAGGAGGGACAGTATGCAAAACTTCTTGAACTTCTGGGAAAAACAGCCGATGATTCGTGGACTGATGATGAAAAGATGGATTTCCACTCTTCCTATATCCATTTTCTGGATGTATATGAAGAAAAAGGGGGAAAAGACCTTCCGCTCCGGCCCGGAGACGCATTCCTGACCTATCTGGAAATCTACGGATATAAAAATCTGTTAAAGAAATCATATAAGGAGCTCCGCCAGGAGATCCCGGCCATCTGGAAAGATTTTCAGATCTATCCTTCCAGACGAAGCGTGGAACTTGTCATGGGTCCGGAGAAAGAGTCCGAAGAAAAAACACTGAAGACCCGGCTCCTTCCCCGCACTGCTTCCCCGCTTCAGATCGCATTTATCCATGACCGTACTCCGGAGGAATCCAGCTGGACTTATGGGCATGAACTTGGCAGGCATCATCTGGAGGAAGCACTCCATGCAAAAGTGGCTACTTCCTACTATGTGGCCAGCGATGATCCGGAAGAAGGAACAGAGACTATACGGAAAGCCATTGACGCGGGAAATACCGTCATCTTCACCACCAGCCCCAAGCTCTTAAATGCCAGTGTGCGGGCTGCATTAAAATATCCCTCCATACGGATCCTGAACTGTTCTCTGAATTCCAGTTTTGGACATCTTCGTACTTATTACGGCAGAATGTATGAAGCAAAGTATCTGACCGGAATCCTTGCTGGAATCCTAAGTCAGGAATCGGCCATTGGCTATGTGGCAGATTATCCGATCTACGGTTCCACAGCCAGCATCAACGCATTTGCCCTGGGCGTCAAAGCGGTAAATCCGGAGGCAGAGATTTATTTGGAATGGTCCTGTGTCAAAGACAACCGAATCGAGGAATATTTCGATGCACGCCATATTTCCTATGTATCTGGTCAGGATCTTCTGACTCCCATGCGTGGTTCCAGACAGTTCGGACTATACGATATCCGTAACGGCCAGATCACCAATGTGGCCATGCCGGTCTGTCACTGGGGAAAATTCTATGAACGTATTGTCACCAGTATCATGAATGGAGTCTGGAAAAAAGGTCTGGAGCAGAATAAAGACAAATCCATCAATTATTTCTGGGGGCTTTCCTCCGGAATGATCGACGTGATCTGCTCCAAGCATGTCCCTTCCGCAACCTTATATCTTCTGGAACGAATTAAACAGGATATCAGTTCCGGTCAGTTTCATCCGTTTTCCTGTGAGATCCGCTCCCAGGACGGGACACTCAGAAACGCCGATCATATGATCATGCCTCCTGAACAGATCGGGTCCATGGACTGGCTTCTTGATAACATCCATGGTGCATTTCCAGCAGTCTCCTTCATGACAGAAGAAGCCAGACGTATCGTAAAACTTCAGGGTGTCGGAAAATATCAGGAGTCAGGCGATATGATATGAAGATATTAGTTCTTGCAGACCAGGAGTCTTTGTACCTATGGGACTATTTTGACAAAAGCAAATTGCAGGGGATCGATCTGATCCTCTCCTGCGGAGATTTGCACCCCCATTACCTGTCTTTCCTGGCCACCTTTTTTCAGGGACCAGTACTGTATGTACGGGGAAATCATGACGACTGTTATGAAAATACACCTCCGGACGGCTGTACCTGCATTGACGGAAAGTTGTATGAGTATGAAGGTATACGTATCCTTGGATTAGGCGGATCCATGCGTTATAAAAAAGGCCTGAATCAGTATACTCAGCGGGAGATGAATCTGCGGATTGGAAAACTTTTTCCCCAGATCTGGTGGAAAAAAGGCTTTGACATCCTACTGACCCATTCTCCCGCCTGGCAGCTAAACGACGGAAAAGATCTTCCACACACCGGCTTTAAAGGTTTTCGCTACCTGCTGGACAACTACGCCCCCCGTTATTTTATCCACGGCCACGTTCATCTGTCCTATGGTCCTGGAGCCAAAAGGACCTGCATCTATGGGGATACCACTGTTATCAATGCCTTTGAGCGTTACATTATTGAATTGTAACCGGCATCCACCTGCTAAACACCTGGCCCAGGCACCATTCATAATCAATCATTGGAGAACTGTCCTCTATACAGACCGGAAACAGATCGAATATCTCCCCATTCAGATAATAGATGACAGTTCCCACCATCTCCCCTTCCACCACCGGAGCCGGAAGCTGGTCCGGTACAAGTATATCCATCTGAAAGGTATCTCCTTCTTTCATGAGAATTTCCCTGCTCTCCACGTCCGCCTTCATCCGGACAGATGCTGTCTGTCCATTCTCAATCAGCAAAGGAGCCAGCGTAATGGTATCTTCTCCTATGGTCTCCCGATGGAACTGCTCGATTCCGTAATTCATCAGTTTCTGCGTATCTGACCATTTCCATGTTTTGTGATTCGGCCACCCGCACGCAAGCACCACTGCAATCAGCCTTTTTCCGCTCCGTTCCAGCGCCCCCACATAACAGTACCCTGCCCCATTGGTGAAGCCGGTCTTACCGGTCAGAGCGCCTTCCATCATATTTAAAAATGCATTCTTATTGTTTACTGTAAAATTTCTGGTTCCATCCAGATTTGTAAAGGACCAGGAAGGCTCTCTTGTAATCGTAAGAAATTCATCGTTTTGCATGCAACAGCGCATGATTCTTGCCAGATCCTCAGCTGTCGTGGAATGCACCCCCTGTTCATCACTGGCATCCAGTCCGTTGGGAGTAATAAAATATGTATGATAACATCCCAGATCCCGCGCCTTTTGATTCATCATGGAAGCAAAGCCTTCCACGCTGCCTCCCACATGTTCTGCAATCGCCACTGCAGAATCATTGTGAGATTCCAGCATCAGAGAATAACAGAGGTCCCGAAGCCGGTACCGCTCACCTTCCCGGATATTCAATTGCACATCCGGCATGGAAGCCGCATAGGAAGACACTGTCACTTCACCATCCAGATCCGCATTTTGAAGCGTTACCAGAAGTGTCATGATCTTCGTAGTACTCGCCATCGGAAGCTGTTCTCCGCCATTTTTTTCAAAAAGAATACGCCCGGTATCAGCATCCATAAGCACTGCCGACTGGGCGTACAGATTCTCCGGTTCGCCTTCTGCCTGAACTACCGTCCCAAGAAGCAGTACGGCCAGAATGACCGCCGGATAATTCTTCAAATATTTTTTCATAGACCACCTGCATATTCTTCTTTTGTTCAATGTATGCAGGAATTTCCGTTCTCATACCTCATAGAACCAGCATATGACAAAGTCCTTCATAGATTCAGCTTCAGCTGTATCTCTTCTTCCGCCTGACTCTTCATCTCCTCTACAAGTTCCGGCTGAATCGAAGGCAGATCTTCCGCGCTACGCACTCCAAAATTCCTCAGAAATTCATCTGTTGTGCCGAACAGGATCGGACGCCCGGGGGCATCCAGTCTGCCTGCCTCTCCCACCAGACCGTACTCTACCAGACGGTTCAATGCATGATCGGAATTCACACCACGGATCTTTTCCACTTCCTGTCTGGTCACTGGCTGCTTATATGCTATGATCGACAGCACCTCCAGTTGTACATCCGTAAGCACATATCTCTTCGGCTGTTTCGCCACCCTAATCAAAAGCTCATAATATTCTCGTCTTGTGGCAAGCTGAAAGGAATTCTCCAGTTCTATAATCTCCATACCGCCTTCCCGGCTGTTATAGCGGTCCATCATCTGATGGACAATTTTACGGGTGGTATCCACATCATGTCCGATGGCAACTGACAGCTTTTCCACTTCCACCGCATCTCCCATGGCAAAAAGCACTGCTTCTATAGCCGCTTCTATCTTCTCCAATTCCAAAACTGTCTCCTCATTTCCTGTAAATCATTTTACAGCGCTGATAAAAGCACATCTTCAACTCTGCGCCACAATCATCATATCATCAAAGGGATGTTCCTGAATCACCGATAACTCTCCGGTCTTCATCAGTTCCAGGATTGCCAAAAATGTAACAATCATCTGTACCCGGCTCTTCTGTCCTTCCATCAGTGCCGAAAAAAGAAACTGTTGATTCTTTTCCGCGTACTCCCGCACAGAGACCATCTTCTCTTCTAAGCTCACTTCTTCCTGTTCGATTCTCCCAAATTTGCTTCGGATAGGATCAATCTTCTCTGTCTGCCGGCGCATGATGGACTGAAAGATCTGGTTGAGCTGTTTCAGCGTCAGATCTCCCACTAATTCCTCCAGATTCACAGGAGTCTCAAAAGCAGACACCTCCTTTGGAATTGTCGGCGGTTTATACAGGGATTTTCCGGACATGGAAAGCCTTTCTCTCAGTTCATAGGACATATATTTGTACATTTTATACTCCAAAAGCTTCTGTACCAGTTCCTCTCTGGGATCAATCTCCTCGCCCTCTTCATCTACTTCTGCAGGCAGAAGCATCTTTGCCTTAATCTCCAGAAGTGTAGCCGCCATAACCAGAAATTCGCTCATAATATTCAAATCCCGGGTTTTCATGGAATGCAGATATTCCATATACTGTGCTGTAATCTCCACTATCGGAATATCGAAAATATTGAATTTGTTAATATCAATTAAATGAAGCAGAAGGTCCAGAGGACCTTCAAAGCTTTCAATCTTTACAGATAACGCCATTCTTCAACCAGTTCCTTTAACCAAAATGCCAATCAGCTGGGGCGGATTGCAGATCCTTATGGGAATCGTATGTTCTCCAAGCCCCGGGCTGACCGCCATATATTTGCCGTCCATCTCGTACAGTCCCCTGTCGTACCGGGGAAAAAGTTTTGCCTGTGGAGTGATGATCCCCCCAATCCCTGGTATCCGTATAATCCCGCCATGAAGATGCCCTGCCAGAGTCAGATCAGCCCCCCATTTGATATAATGCTTAAAATAGACCGGATTGTGCGCCATCAGAATGTGAAATACACCTTCCTCTGGAACACCCAGTTTCCTGCAAAGGTCTTTTCCGTCATAAGGACGGACAAACACTTTCTGATAATACGCAAGCGGCATCTCATAACCATGAATATGAATCTCCATGGAACCGTACCGGATCCTGCAGGCTTCATTTACCGGAACCTGAACCCCCAGCTCTTTCAGGCGTTTTACATACCGCCCATACTGGGTACCATACTTTTCCGGCCTCTGTCTCATCCTGGACTCATGATTCCCATTGGCCGCCACCACCATGAGTTTTCTCTCAGCCAGACCTTCAAACAGCATCCAGGCGTGTTCCATGCCGGCCCCACGCTCCCGCCCCAGTATCATATCTCCTGCACAGAGAATCAAATCTGCAGAAAACGCATCAATCTCACGCAGAAGGTGCTGCTGCCTGCTGCCCCACAGCCGGTCATGCAGATCTGCCAGCATCAGAATCCGCCAAGGGCGTTCTTCCTTTTTTAACTTTTCTGTCCGAATCTCATAGACACAGGTATTCAGATCTGACATTGTACTTTCCTTCTATAATAATCTACGGTCAACTGTCCCATTCATGGGCTCCGCCTATCATAACACAGACCTGTGCTCTTCTGCAATTCTTTTACAGCAAAAATATTTGAAATGTTTTCTGAATATAATCTCCGTAACCAGCCTTTCCCACATCCGCTGCCGCCACAATCCTGGAAGAGCCAACGGCTTTGCCGTTCAGCACATAGGTGATCTGCCCAATGGCGTCTCCTTTCTGTACAGGAGCATTTACAGACTCTGGAATTTCCAGTGAACGTTTCATATCTGACATATTGCTCCCATCCGTCGACACATAAGAAAAATCCGACACATATTCCAGCGCCACATGATCTTCCACACCACCCACAACAGGCAGATCCGGAAGCGCCACCCGGTTTTCATCTTTGTAGAGACTGCAGCAGGCAAATCCGCTGTTCAAAAGCGTAATTGCATCCTGAAATCTGCTTTTGCTGTCTGCTCCCCCCATAATAACCGCGATCAGCTCAATATCCTCTTTCTTGGCACTGGCAGATACACAGAACCCGGCCACACTTGTATAACCTGTCTTCAGTCCCGTAGCATATTCGTACTGCCGAATCAACTTATTCGTGTTCGTCAGGCCAAATTCAAAGCTGCCTCTTGCCGTCGTATGTACGATATTTTCCATCCAGATTGTACAGTATTGATGAATCTGGGGATGGTTCAGAAGCAGTTCCCTGGACATCAAAGCCACATCTCTGGCTGTAGTCAAATGCTCCTCCTCATCCAGTCCGCAGCAATTGACAAAATGCGTATTCGTCATTCCAAGCTCTGCTGCTCTCTGGTTCATCTGTTTTACAAAATCTCCTTCGCTGCCGCTGATGTGTTCCGCCATGGCCACACACGCGTCATTTGCACTGGCCACTGCGATGCATTTGATCATGGTCTCCACTGTCTGCTGTTCAAATGGCTCCAGATATACCTGAGAACCTCCCATGGATGCGGCATGCTCCGATACAGTAACCGTATCAGAAAGCGCGATCTTCCCTTCTTCTATTGCTTCCAGAATCAAAAGCAGCGTCATAATCTTGGTCACGCTGGCTGGATGCAGCTTCTCATCTTCTGCCTTCCCCATTAATACGGTTCCGGTTGATACCTCCATCAGAAGCGCATGAGGAGCAGACACTTCTGCCGCCACCTGATGATCCACTGTATTCTGCATCGGCTCCTGCGAAATCTCTTCTGTTTCTTCTGCAGACTCCTCTTGAAGGCTTTCCTGATTTTCAGGTGGAACCGCTTCCCGGGCCGCCACTGTCAGAGGCCTTAACACAAATGTCAGAATCAATATCCATATACAAAGTTTTCTCAGAATATCACCTCAGAATTCCTTTTTACATGTGTAGCGCCAAAACAGGAAAATATGCATGAAAATCAGAAAAACCTTCTATGGATTTTCCAGCCACTCGGAAGACAGAAACTCTGTGCGCTCTTTTATGTATATTTCCAGGAAATCCACACATTCTTCAAAAGAATCCCCTGTATGGATGATAGAATTCCGTTCATAAATCTCATGGATATCCCAACGCAGAAAATTCATATGCGCAGAATCCTGCAGAAGCCCTTTCCACTCCTGCAGTTTTGTACCGGTCAGATCCTGCAATACCGGAAGACAGTGATTCTCATATTCCTCTCTCAGTACAGCCCGGAATGCATCGTAATCATACACTTCTCCATACCAGATATGTTCCCTGGCATAGAATTCTTCAGCGGAAAATCCGGTGTCATAATGTCCAAAAGCCATATCGTAATCCCACATGGGACCAAAATAAAACTTTTCATCTCCCTGGTCTTTATAGAGGAACTGACTGGTCCACAGATCTGTATTCATGCAAATTTCATCCACCAGATATTTATGCACCAGAGATTCCAGATCCACCACTTCATATAATTCCGAACCGTCTTCCGGCACACAGTAATCCGGCCCATACATGGCATCTTCCACATGCTGAAACTGTTCCTGTATGTATTCCACTTGTTCTCTGGAAGCAAAGGCAGGCTCTTTGATCACCAGTGTTCTTCCATGGTCTGTTCGGAATCCTGTTGTTTCATCAGTCTCGTATCTTCCGTCGTATTCCAGTTCCAGAAGATATCCGCCGGTAATATCTTTCGGATTCTCCGGAATCTCATATCCCTTTTCCAGAGTACCTCTTTCCGACTGAACCTGAAACGTACCATAGCTTTCCAGAATCTGTTTGTTCAACTGTTCCGTCTCTTTTTCCAAATCTGTAATATCCAGCCGGTTTTCGCCGATCATTACTCCTTCACACAGCACATAAACTCCCATATAAGTTCCGTTTACATAAAGATCCATGTACGCCCCGTCCGGTTCATACCGCTCTGTCGTCCGGTTAGCCAGCTCCATGGCCGCCTTATTACGCATCAGCGAAATATCACCATATTCTGCCAAAAGAACATAATCCTTCGAATTTCCAAGCCCGGCAAGCGATGCCCCATTCTGAAGACGAATACGAAAAGGACTTTTCGGCTGCATTCTTGTTGCATTTCCCCGAATCTTCACTTTTGTCAAAGCTCCGGCATATTCAACTGTACCATCCGCTCCTATAAAGTATAATTCTCCCGTCTCCTGATGCAGCTTACTTTCCTGGAGAAATTCAAGGTTACCGGATTCCGTACTCAGACACGCAAATGGAATATGAGAACCAAACAGAACCTCTACCATCAGTTCCTTCCCCTGTTCTGTCCGGATGATTTGTTTCCCTTCCTGAAGAAACAACTGTTCTGCACCAAAAGACACTTCCGTCTCACGCAAGACAGATGGAAGAAACAGCCTCTCTGTACCGTCTTTCTCCCATCCGTCAATCCAAAATTCGTCTCCGCCCTGAAGCCTGATTTTCAGCGCGACTTCCGCCTCTCTGTCCGTCTCTCCTGCATACAGAACGCATTCTCCGATCACCGCAGAAGCTGTCTCTGTCTCAACCTCCTTGTGTCCGCACAACAGCAGGCATAAAGTCAGCGAGCCGATGACAATCATACTCCTTATCTTCACAATCCGACCATTCATCGTACACTCCTCCACAATCTGATTCTGAATCTATAAAATCAGCAGACAGGAAATCAGGATTCCAAGTATACATCCAGCCCCTACCTGAAGAGGTGTATGACCTACAAATTCTTTCAGGCTTGCCTCCCAGAATTCATACATCTTGTCATTTTTTTTAAATGCCTCCACAAATCCTTCCGTACGGAAGAATTCGATCATCTCATTCAGTACCTTTCCCTGCCTGCCGGTCTCCATGCGCACTCCCATGGCATCGTGCATCACGATGATCGCCAGCATACAGGCAATGGCAAATTCAAAAGACTGCACTCCATATAGGATACCGGAAGCTGTCGCCATAGCACTGACCGTTGCAGAATGGCCGCTTGGCATTCCTCCGTCGCCTACCATGCGCTCCCACCGAAACTCACGGTTTACCAACGCATAAATGAGCGTCTTCAGCACCTGCGCAAGCGCCCAGCCGCAAATCCCGCACATCAGTATCCTGTTATTCAGAAGTGCCCTGAAAAAATTTCCCATTCCTGCTCTGTCTCTCCTATAAGAAATGCCTTGACTTCACAGTCAAGGCATTACTGCACAATCTTAATTATATTTACGTTTCCTAGCTGCTTCGGATTTTTTCTTGCGTTTTACGCTCGGTTTCTCGTAATGTTCTCTTTTGCGGATTTCCTGCTGAATGCCAGCTTTCGCACAGTTTCTCTTGAAACGACGTAATGCGCTATCCAAAGTTTCGTTCTCTTTAACGATCACGTTTGACATAGTATCACACCTAACCTCCCTCCAGTTGTGTATTGTGCCAAATACAACTGTCTGGGTATTTTATTGCACTGCATCTATTATAGGTGGTGTGACATCTTTTGTCAATATCTTTTTTTATTTTTGTCTTAATAAATTTTATTTAAAATCATACCAGACATTCTTAAGCAGCAACCAGGTAATCATCGGCATCACAATTGCGGAAACCAATGCCATAATGAGATTGCCTCCCAAAACCAGGTTGATAATCACGCCCAGCACTGCCGCTCCGATGATCAGATAGAACCCCATCTTTTTCTGTGCAAATAAAAGCATTGCCGTACCTGCCACAATCAGTGCCTCCAGCAGTACACTGACCCACACAACCGGAACGATCAACGCCGTAGCGATCATCGTTACCCCTGAGATTGCGTTTACAACCAGCACAAACCAAAGCCAGACTTTTAACCCTGTAGTCATCTTAACACGCTCCTTTTCTCTTTTTATTTAATCTGATTCTCTATTACTTCTGCAGCCTTCGCGAGCGCCTCATCCACACCAGCCGGATTCTTCCCTCCTGCCTGTGCCATATTCGGACGTCCACCTCCGCCGCCTCCTACAATAGATGCAATTGCCTTGATCAGATTTCCTGCATGGGCTCCTGCTTTCATGGCGGCATCCGTCGCCGTCGCCATCAGACTGACTTTACCGTCTGTCACAGATGCCAGGAGCACAATACCATCGCCCAGTTTCTCTTTCAGCTGATCGCCCAGCTCCCGCAGGCTGTTCATATCCACACCTTCCACTCTGGAGGCCAGGACTTTTACTCCTTTGATCTCTTTTACCTGGTCCATCACATCGCCCAAAGCGTCTTTTGCCGCCTTGCTCTTCAAAGCATCATTCTCGCTCTGAACTGCTTTCATCTCTGCCAGAAGATGCCCGATCTTCTCCGTAACAGCTGCCGGTGTTGTCTTCAGAAGCTTCGCCGCTTTCAGAAGCATCTCTTCCTGCTCCTTATAATAAGCAAATACTCCGCCCCCGGTCAAAGCCTCAATCCTGCGCACACCTGCCGCAATCCCGGACTCGGATACAATCTTAAACGCCATAATCACACCGGTATTTGCCACATGCGTACCACCGCAGAGCTCTTTCGAAAAATCTCCCATGGATACCACACGGACATTCTCAGAATATTTCTCATCAAAAAGCGCCATGGCACCGCTTTTCTTTGCATCTTCGATGTTCATCACCTTGGTCACTACCGGAAGAGATGCCCTGATCTCTTCGTTGACCATATCTTCCACTTTTTGAAGCTCTTCCTGCGTCAGCTGTTGAAAATGAGCAAAGTCAAAACGCAGACGGTCCGGAGTCACCAGAGAACCTTTCTGCTCCACATGATTTCCAAGAACTGTTTTCAATGCTTTCTGAAGCAGATGTGTTGCACTGTGGTTCTTGCAGGTATCTGCCCGTCCTGCTGCATCCACTTTCAAAGTCACCTGATCGCCAGTCTTCATCATGCCTGCCGTCATCCGGCCCACATGACCGACCTTACCTCCCAGAAGCTTAATGGTATCTTCCACTTCGAATCTGGCGTCTCCACAGGCAATTGTCCCTTTATCTCCCTGCTGACCACCCATGGTAGCATAAAACGGCGTTTCCTCCACGAAAACCGTGCCCACCTGGCCATCTGAAAGCGCTTCTGTAATCTCTGTATCCGTAGTAAGCACTGTAACCTTCGATCCGCTCTCCAAACAGTCATACCCTACAAACGCAGTTGTCACAGACGGATCAATCTCATCATAGACCGTGGCATCCGCACCCATGTAATTGGTCGTCTCATGGGATTCCTGCGCCAGTCTCCTCTGCTCCTCCATACAGGCTTTAAAACCATCTTCATCAATATCATAGCCCTTTTCTTCCAGAATCTCTTTCGTCAGATCCAGCGGGAATCCGTACGTATCATACAATTTGAACGCATCCGCCCCCGGCAAAGTCTTCCCGCCTGCTGCTTTCATGGCTTCTTCCATCTCTGCCAGGATGCCAAGCCCCTGATCAATGGTCTTATTGAACTTGTCTTCCTCCTGTGTCAGCACCTTGAAGATAAATTCCTTCTTCTCCTCCAGTTCCGGATAGCCGTCCTTGGAACCCTCAATGACCGTTTCGGACAGTTTTGCCAGGAATTTCCCTTCAATACCCAGGAGACGCCCATGGCGGGCCGCACGGCGAATCAGACGGCGCAGTACATAGCCTCTCCCTGCATTGGTCGGCATGATGCCGTCGGAGATCATAAATGTAGCCGAACGGATATGGTCTGTTATCAGACGGATGGACACATCCTTCTTCTCATCCTTCCTGTATTCACAACGCGCATATTCGCATACTTTATCCCGAAGTGCACGGACCGTGTCCACATCAAAGATGGAATCCACATCCTGCACCACGGAAGCCAGCCGCTCCAACCCCATACCAGTATCAATATTCTTCTGTTCCAGCTCTGTATAATGGTTGTTGCCGTCGTTGTCAAACTGTGTAAATACATCGTTCCAGATTTCCATATAACGGTCACAATCACACCCTACCGTGCAATCCGGTTTCCCGCAGCCATATTTCTCTCCGCGGTCATAATAAACTTCCGAGCAGGGACCGCAAGGTCCTGCTCCATGCTCCCAGAAATTATCTTCTTTCCCAAACCGAAAGATCCGCTCGGCCGGAATACCAATCTTTTTATTCCAGATTTCAAACGCCTCATCATCTTCCAGGTAGACAGAAGGATACAGCCGGTTCGGATCAAGTCCCACAACCTCTGTCAGAAACTCCCATGTCCAGGTAATTGCTTCCTCTTTGAAATAATCTCCGAAAGAGAAGTTTCCAAGCATCTCAAAAAAAGTGCCATGACGGGCTGTCTTACCCACATTCTCAATATCACCGGTACGAATACATTTCTGACAGGTGGTTACCCGTTTCCGCGGGGGAATCTCAGCCCCTGTAAAATATGGCTTTAACGGCGCCATGCCGGAATTGATTAAAAGCAGACTCTTATCATTATGCGGTACAAGAGAAAAGCTCTTCATCTTCAGGTGATCTTTGCTCTCAAAAAAGTCAAGAAACATCCTGCGAAGCTCATTAACACCGTATTCTTTCACTTTCGTCCTCCTGTTATACATTCTGCTTCCGCCTTCTGAACGTCCAGAAATCCTACCGCTTTATTCTTCAGGCTTCCGCTGATTTTTCTATTAAAATATATAAACTGCACGATATTCATCATATCACACGACATCAGCAATCGCAATATTTTTGTGAAAATCAAAAAATATATTTTAAGAAAGTATTACGTACCACGTAACATAAATGTAACCATTTCCCATAAAAACAGTGATAAAATAAGAATATGTTTTCTACTATAAATCATACGAAACCGAGGATAAAATTATGAAAAAAGCAACTTTAAAGATATGGGCTGTTCTTATGGCATCTGCACTTATGTCAGGACTGACTGCGTGCGGAAATGCACAGCAGAATGCAGAGCCTGCAGTAACGGAAACAGCGCAGTCCTCCCCGGAAGAAGAACCTCCCATGACTGAAGAAGAATTGTCAGCTATCCGAAGAGAGGAAGCAGTCGTCCCTCTTCTTGAAGAAGCCAGCGAACTGGCAAAAGGATACCATTATGAAGAAGCGCTTGCGCGGCTTCAGGAAATCCCGGAAGAATTTGCTCAGGATGAAGAAGTGGCTGCCGCTGTCACTGCATACACGGAAGGTCTTGATTCCTTCGTCCCCTATGAACAGCCGGTTCGTCATATTTTCTTCCACTCTCTAATCGTGGATACCGATCTGGCATTCGACGGAGATTATATGTCCAACGGCTATAATTACTGGATGACTACTGTGGACGAATTCCGCGCCATACTGGAGGAACTGTATACGAACCAGTACATATTAATTAACATTCACGACCTCTGCACCGAACAGACCGATGAAGACGGCAACGTCACGCTCGCCTCCGCCTATCCAATGGTGCCTGAAGGCAAGATTCCACTGGTCTTGTCTGTAGATGATGTAAGTTATTATGATTATATGGAAAATGACGGATTTCCAAAGAGACTGGTCCTGGATGAGCACGGAGATGTAAAGAATCTCTATGTTCATCCAGATGGCACGGAAAGCATTGGAGATTATGATGTGATGCCCATCCTGGACACCTTTGTAAAAGAGCATCCGGACTTTTCTCTCCGGGGAGCCAAAGGCATTATTGCCGCCACCGGTTATGAAGGGACCCTCGGATACCGGGTGAACGATCCGGAAAACCCTACTCTGGAATCTGATAAAGAAGCCGTACGCGCTGTTGCCGCCCGTTTAAAAGAAACCGGATGGATTTTTGCCTCTCATGGTTACGGACACCGGCATACAGCCGACATCTCCTATAACTCTCTTGTGGAAGATACCGGCCGATGGAAAGACGAGATTGCCAGCCTGGTAGGAGATACGGATGTATATATCTATCCTTATGGCGAGGAGATTGATTACCCAAGTCAGAAGCTGACCTATCTGCAATCGGAAGGGTTCCGCTACTTCTGCGGTGTCTGGGCTTCCCAGCCTTTCGTAGTGGTCAAAGATTCTTACGTCCGACAGACACGCTGCAATCTGGACGGATATACCATGACAAAACGTCCGGAATCCGTCTCTGATCTGATTGATGCGGCAAAGGTGCTGGACCCGGTACGACCTGAACTGCAGTAACCGGACTTCTGTCCGGTCACTGCCTCATATGACTATTCGCCTACCATATCCTCTATCAGCATATCGCCGGCTGCCGCTGCGGTCGCCATTTTATCGCACCGCTCATTCTGTGGATGGCCATCATGGCCTTTCACCCAGATAAACATTACTTCGTGAGGCTCCTTGGCTTTCAGGAGCCTTTTCCACAGATCCGGATTCTTCACAGGTTTCTTCTGACTGTTGACCCAGTTTTTCTTCAACCAGGAATCAATCCAATGCTGATTGAACGCATCCACCAGATATTTGGAATCTGAATATAATTCCACCTGGCAGGGTCTCTTCAGCGCTTCCAGCCCTACAATCGCTGCCATCAGCTCCATCCGGTTGTTAGTAGTCTTTTTATATCCCTGAGAAAATTCCCGAATATGTTCCACCCCTTTTGCATCCACACAGGAAAGGATCGTCCCGTAACCACCCGGACCATCCGGATTCCCCCTGGCTGAGCCATCTGTATAAATTTTCACTAACATAACGTCCACTCCTGCCCTTCCTGTTCGATTATATGGTAATGCTCCAGAAGCCCTTTCATCTCCTTTTTCTTTGGAAGCTGATGGCACAGTTCATATCTTTCCCAAAAGTGCATAGGAAACACATGATCTGCTTTTACCTGTTCCAGAAAATACTTCATGCCCCAATGACAGGCCTCTCCAAGCCTGGGATCCACCGGAAGGAATACTACATGAAAATGCTGTCCCTTCAGCTTGTCCACTTCGTTCTTGTAATTGGACGCCATGTTATTGTTCCAGGCTTTCTCTTCTCCTTCCCAGTGCCACCAGTTCAGGTCCCCTGCATGATAGATACGTGTTCCTTCCGTCTCCACCACAAAAGCAACCCCCAGGTCGGTTGACCGGAGCGTCTGAATGTGAAGAGGCCCCGTCTCAAAGTCTTCCCCCGACCTCACACTTCGGATCCACTCCTGACGGTCTTCTTTTCGAAAATAAATATCCTTTGACAAAATATATTCCGCCCCGGGATAATTCTCCCGCAGTGCCAGAATCTCCCTCTTAAAATGATCCGGATGCCCGTGGCTGTTAAGGAAATACGTCTGTTTTCCAAGATTTGGAGACGGAAGCTTTCCCTCTCCGTAATAGTCAAAGATCAATATGCTTTGATCAAATTCCACTGCAAAGCTGCTGTGGCAAATATACAGAATTTTCATGACCTATGGTATCCTTTCTGTTTTCTCCGAATAAGCTGAAAACAAACCATGGAATCAATGGTTTACTTTCATCTATTTTAGCCGAAACCAACTTCCTGCACAAGCACTTTTCCTGCAATTCTTTCTGCGTGTAAAATTTCTTTGTCCCTGCCAGACATATTTCTGCACACAAAGCAGCCCGTCCGGAACCTCGATCCCGGGACGGGCACTTTCTCTTTACCCCTGTCTGGTTAAATGATAATACATACCAGTCCTCCATTGGAATCATTGACAATCTTCTGCATGGTATCCTGCAGTTTCACCTGGCTTTCTTCTCCGATCTGATACAGTTTGCTCCGTATCCCGTCTTCCACCAGCTCCTCAATGGTTTTTCCAAAGATATTGATCTGCCAGATACCTTCTTCCTGTTTTCTGCCATCCTGAATATACTGAATCAGATCTTTTGCCTGTTC
This sequence comes from uncultured Lachnospiraceae bacterium, assembly GCA_910579225.1. Lineage (GTDB taxonomy): Bacteria > Bacillota > Clostridia > Lachnospirales > Lachnospiraceae > Hominiventricola. The sequence goes on from CAJTTI010000013.1 coordinate 23,199, forward strand.
CTCGTTACCGACGATAGGCGCAATTTCTGTCTCAATATTAGCCCGGATCATATGTACGGATGGGGACAGAGAACGAAGTTTTACGCCATATTTTCCACCCTGGTGAATCAATACCGGATCATCCATTGTGATTTCATCCTTCTCCGGGAGAACCATCCCATATCCTTTCTGACGGACGGAATCCATGGCTTTAATAACTTTCCCATACTCTTTCTGCATGGCCGACAGCCGTTTGAGCTGCTCCATCAGATCATATTCGTCCTGAAGCTCCATGCCGGTCAGCTCGCTTAACATCTGATAATAACAGCTCTCCTCCATATCAATCGAATAGATGGCTGTTCCGCTGTTCAGCGCCACTTTATCCAGTTTCATACGGCTGATTGAAGGTCCTGCACAGTCTGTATTCGCCATGCCAATATCACGCAGTACATGGAATTCCTCCATCATTTCCCGCACCTTTGTGATAATTTCCTGTTTTACCGGATGGGAGACCGGAAGCATCTCCACCCATCTGGGCATGACATACTCCACTTCTGTCAGTGGAAATTCCAGAAGAATCTGCTCCAGAATCAGTGTAATATCCTCTTTTTTCAGCTGTTCACAATTGACCGGAAGCACCGGAATCTGATACTTGCGGAACATCTCTTCCGCCTGTTTTCTCACTGCTTCACTGTAAGGTCTGGTAGTATTCAGAAGAATCACAAACGGTTTTCCCAGTGTCTTCAGTTCTTCAATCGTCCGTTCCTCCGCAACCTGATAGTTTCCTGCCGGAATGTCACCAAAGCTTCCGTCACAAGTTACTACAATCCCGATGGTAGAATGATCATGGATGACTTTATGCGTTCCAAGTTCTGCTGCTTTAGTAAAAGGAATCTCCTCCCCGAACCAGGGAGTCTTCACCATCCGCTCCGTGTCATTTTCCAGATGTCCGGCGGCTCCTTCCACCATATATCCCACACAGTCAATCAGGCGAATCCGAACAGGAATCTTTCCGCCCACATTGACCTCCACCGCTTCTTTCGGCACAAATTTTGGCTCTGTTGTCATAATTGTCTTGCCGGCGGCTGACTGAGGAAGTTCATCAGTAGCCCGTTCCCGTTCGTGGGCATCCTCCATATTCGGAAGCACCAGAAGATCCATGAAACGTTTGATAAAAGTGGATTTTCCGGTTCTCACTGGGCCCACCACACCTATGTAGATCTCTCCGCCGGTTCGTTCTTTAATATCGTTGTATAGATGAAATTCTTTTTGATTTTGGATTGTTTCCATAAGAATACCCCTCCCATATTTGTTCTAATATATGGGAGGGGGTGTCTTTTTATTCTTATAAAATGATGACAGATACCATTATCCAAGAAGTTTTTCCAGCTCTGAACGAATCGCCCTGATAAACTCGCCGGAATTCATCACCGTTACCTCTGTCAATTCTGTAATCAGCGCCAGGTCTTTTGTCATTCTGCCGGACTCAATGGTTTCAAGAGATGCCTGCTCCAAAAGGTCTGCAAAACGCATCAGTTCCGGTAACCGGTCCAGCTCCCCGCGCTTTCTGAACGCCCCGGTCCAGGCAAAAATTGTGGCGATAGGATTCGTAGACGTCTCTTCGCCTTTCAGATGCTGATAGTAATGTCTCTGCACAGTTCCATGTGCCGCTTCATATTCATAATACCCCTGAGGAGATACCAGAACGGAAGTCATCATAGCCAATGAGCCGAAGGCAGTCGCCACCATATCACTCATCACATCCCCGTCATAGTTCTTGCATGCCCAGATAAATCCTCCCTCCGACTTTATCACCCTGGCAATGGCATCATCAATCAGGGTGTAAAAATATGTAATCCCCGCCTCTGTAAATCTGGCTTTGTACTCTTTTTCATACACTTCCTCAAATACATCTTTGAAATGATGGTCATATTTCTTTGAAATCGTGTCTTTTGCTGCAAACCACAGATCCTGCCTGGTATCCAGAGCAAACTGAAAGCAGCTTCTGGCAAAGCTTTCTATGGAACTGTCTAGATTGTGCATCCCCTGTACGATCCCTGCTCCTTTGAACTGATGTAGAAGCTCTGACCTGGTACTTCCGTCTTCTGCCGTATAGAGAAGCTCCACTTTCCCCGGCCCGGGAATCGCCATCTCAGATGCCTTATATACATCTCCATAGGCATGACGGGCCAGAGTAATCGGTTTTTTCCAGGTCTTCACATATGGTTCGATGCCCTTAACCAGAACCGGTGCCCGAAATACCGTTCCATCCAGAAGCGCCCGAATGGTTCCATTGGGGCTTTTCCACATCTCCTTCAGGTGATACTCATCCATCCGGGCTGCATTAGGCGTAATCGTTGCGCATTTTACTGCAACCCCATATTTTTTCGTAGCTTCTGCAGCATCTACTGTTACCTGATCTCCTGTCCGATCCCGATTCTCAAGGCCCAGGTCATAATACTCTGTCTTAAGCTCTACAAACGGCTGAATCAGTTCCTCCTTAATCATATTCCAGAGGATCCTGGTCATCTCATCTCCGTCCATCTCAACCAGTGGAGTTGTCATCTTAATCTTATCCATATTTTGTTCTCCTATATATAGTTCCGCTTCGCCCCTTCCCACACCCGTTGGTCTGGAAGCATGTCCGGACGCTTTCCCGTCCTTACATCCTTCCGGGGCGTTGTCCGGGGCTTCGCTGTTTTTATAGTTCCGCTTCGCCCCTTCCCACACCCGTTGGTCTGGAAGCATGTCCGGACGCTTTCCCGTCCTTACATCCTTCCGGGGCGTTGTCCGGGGCTTCGCTGTTATAAAATCCGCTCCAGGCCGTATCCCTGAATACAGTCTATGGTATGTTTTACATGTACTTTAGCCAGTTCCTCAGCCTGGTCTGCATCCCTGGCCTGCACTGCTTCAAAAATTGCCCGGTGCTCCTCTGTAGACTTCACTGAACGCCCCTGAGATGCAAGCGTCGCTCTTCGCACTTTTTTCACATAATCATGGAAATCCGAGAGCACATGATTCAGTATCCGGCTGTTGGATGCTCTGTACAGCTGTTCATGGAACAGGCCGTCCAGTTCATACAATTTATCATAATTTGCCTTTTTCGTATGGTACTCCGAGAGGCAAAGGGTCTCCTCCAGGCCTTCCAGCTGTTCATCTGTAATATGTTCTGTCGCCCACCTGGCGCAGAGTCCCTCCAGCATGGAACGGATAATGTAGATGTCTTTTACATCCTTCGCCGTAATCATATTGACAAAAGCACCGCGGTTTGGGATGATATTGACCAGCCCTTCCAGTTCTAACTGTCTCAGAGCTTCTCGAACTGGAGTTCTGCTCACTCCCAATTCGGTGCCAATCGCCGCTTCTTTCAGCTCCATGTTCTGCTGATATCTACCACTCAGTATATCTTCGCGAATATTTTCATAAACACGTCCCCTCAGAGAATACTTGTCTCGACTCTCTTTAGGTCCCTGTCTGTCTCCCATTGTCTCTATGCCTCCTGTACAATCTGCACTCCCGTCTTCTCACAGGCATCCTGAATCACATTCAGAAGCTCTTCATCTGTCAGAACGGTCACCCGTCCGCTCTCATACTCATGATCCACCCAGGCCTTCACCATACGCACCAGATCTGAATTCTTATCCAGCATCCGTTCTTTTCGCAGTCCAAAATATGTATTGATCCAATGAGCGATCCCCGCAAGTCCAGATGTATTGGATACTGATACCAGTGCCGGACGTTTCAGAAACTTTTCTGTATCAAAAATATTGTAAATCTCTTCATTCTTCAGGAGTCCGTCTGCATGAATCCCAGCCCGAGTCACATTAAAACTCCTGCCCACGAACGGAGTTCTGGATGGAATTTTATACCCAATCTCTTTCTCATAATATTCTGCCAGTTCTGTAATAATCGTCGTATCCATGCCATCCAGCGTTCCCCGAAGCTGTGCATATTCAAACACCATAGCCTCCAGAGGCGTATTACCAGTGCGCTCTCCGATACCGAACAGCGAACAGTTTACACCGGAAGCTCCGTAAAGCCATGCAGTCGTGGAATTGCTGACTGCTTTATAAAAGTCATTATGACCGTGCCACTCGATTAATTCTGACGGAAATCCCGCATGTACCTGAATCCCATAGATAATCCCCGGAACCGAACGGGGAATTACTGCACCCGGATAATTGACCCCATAGCCCATCGTGTCACAACAGCGCACCTTAATCGGAATATTATAATAATCCATCATATTCTTCAGTTCCAGACAGAACGGAATCACATAGCCGTAAATATCAGCTCTTGTAATATCTTCCAGATGACACCTGGGGCTGATTCCAATTTCCAGACAGTCTCTCACGATATTCAAATAATGCTGCATGGCTTCCCGCCTGGTCTTTTTCATCTTATAAAAGATATGATAATCCGAACAGCTCACCAGAATACCGGTTTCCTTCATCCCCAGATCTTTTACCAGCTGAAAATCTTCCTTATTGGCACGGATCCAACTGGTCACTTCCGGAAACTTATACCCCTTTTCCATACATTTATAAACAGCATCTCGGTCTTTCTTACTATATAGAAAAAACTCTGACTGACGGACCAGCCCTTTATGACCGCCCAGCTTATGCAGATAGTCATAAATGGTCACAATCTGTTTCGTGGAATAGGGCGCACGGGACTGCTGTCCGTCACGGAAAGTCGTATCTGTGATCCAGATCTCATCCGGCATATGATGGGGAACAATCCGATCATTAAATGCAATTTTGGGAATCTCCGTATATGGATACAAATTCCGAAAAGTGTTCGGATGCTCCACATCCACCAGCGGATACATATGTTCTTCCAGCTGCAGTAAATTCGTGTGCCTGTCAAAATGAACCGCTCTGTTATTATCCATCTTATTCTCCTCATTTTGTATTATTGTATACAATCACTCATCGTATACATTTTAACATGTTTCTTCTGGTTGTCAAGAGGACTTCTGGCAGAGATTACTGTTGGGAATAGTTCCAAAAGTATTTAAAACCGTTTGAAAGATCTTCCTTTTTCAGCCGGTTTATGGTATACTGAGAGACGAAAGCATCTCATCTGTCGGCTGGAAAATTCCTTTAAATTTCACTGACGGAACGTAGGGGCTTTTATTATGTTACTGGAAAAGGAGAGAGAAACATGGCTGAGAAAGGATCAAACTCCCATCATCGGAAGACCAGACAAAACCTCAACCGCCGGATCTTGAGAAACACCACACTCAATATCCTTGTATTAGTAATCGTATGCTGCATTATTATGGCTTTTTCCATGCAGTCGCTGACTAACAGTATCCTGCTGGACAGCCTGCAGCCCATGGCACGGCAGTCAGCCAAAACCGTGGAAGCCAACATCCACATGCTGGCAGACCGGATGATCACGATTGCAGGAGATCCTCGTATGAATTCTGCACTTGTTGGTAACGACACCGAAAACATATCATCCAACTCAGCAACCATCCAAGACAGCCGTGAAGAACTGCTTAAAGAAGCCGCTGAGATTTATGAATTACATACTATTGGTCTGTATAATATGAATGGTCAGTTAGTCCAGGGGATCAATAGCGCACCAGAACGCCTGGAAGAAAGTTTTTTTGCACTTCTTCGTGAAACAGATAATTTAACAACCAATTCCACCACTATCTTTCAGGATAAGCTAGGCATCACTATGGGAATGCCAGTAAAAGAAGACGGAGAAACTGCCCTGTATGTGGCTGGAGTTTATAAATATGATACACTGAACGATGTAATCAGCAGCATCAATCTGGGCAGGCACAGCATGGCATACATGGTTAATCATCAGGGGGTTGTCATTGGACATTCCGATCAGTCCTTAATCCAGTCAGGATATTCACTGGTTCAGCTCAACGGCGGAAACGAACAGGCTGTAAGCCGCATCACCACCGGCGAAACCGGAGCCATTGAAATCCCTGTCGATGGAGAGAATATGCTGGTGGCCTTTTCTCCTGTTCGCGGTACCCAGTGGTCTCTGGTCATTCAGATCCCAAAATCAGACTACAATCATCTGATTAATGCTGCCATGCTGGCAGCAATATTGACCACACTTGCAGTTCTTTTCGTCTCTATCTTTTTGATTCTGCGCCTAGCCCGGTCGATCTCCTGTCCGGTCAAAAGCGTAACAGAACGAATGGTCGCCCTTTCAGACGGAGACCTGCACACAAAAATAACCCCCGTCTGTTCAGGAGATGAACTGGAGATTATGACACAAACCCTTACTTCCACGGTAGAAAGTGTCAACAGTTACATTTCTGACATCCAGCAGGTATTAACCAATATCGCAGACGGCAATCTGTGTGTAAAGCCCCAGGTAGAATACAAAGGCGATTTTGCTCTGATTCAGGCAAGCCTGCACATTATCATTCAGTCTCTCAATGAAACGATCACGGGGTTCAGTGCTGCTGCTTCCCGGCTTGCTAATATGTCCGAAGAACTGAATGGGCAGTCCGGACAGCTACATCAGGCTTCTGTAGAACAAAATCAGGCCACGGAAGCATTGCTGCAGGAAGTATCCCATGTAAAAGAGCGCCTGGCCAATGTCACAGAAAACAGCAGCAAAACCCGCTCCATGACCGAAGAAATCACCCGGTGCGTCCAGGAAGCCAACACCCGGATGTCATCCCTTTCCAGTGCCATGGACAATATCAGCGTCAATGCCCAGGAAATCACCAAAATTGCCAAAGCCATTGAAGATATCGCTTTTCAGACCAGTATTCTGGCCATTAATGCCTCTGTGGAAGCCGCCCGGGCCGGAAGCGCCGGTAAAGGATTTGCAGTGGTTGCGGATGAAGTCAAACAGTTAGCTTCAAGAAGTGCTGAAGCAGCCGGAAACGCCACCAATATGGTAAACAGCACCAGAGCTATCATTCAGACCGGTGTGGAACTGACTGCGGATACCGCAGATTCCTTGCAGTCTATCTCATCTGTATCTGATCAGATCAATATAATCTCTGATCATCTGGTGGCAGCAGTTAAAAGTCAGGAAAAGGCTCTCTCCATCATGGACGAACGGATCGAAACGATTTCCGCAATTGCTGACCGAAATCTGCAGAATGCAGAAGGCACAGAACAGTCCAGCGGACTGCTCGCTGAAGAAGCAGAATCCCTTCGTGGTCAGGTCAAAAAATTTTCTTTAAAGGAGGAATATGAGATATGAACCGAATACGAACTCTGACTCTGATATGGTTGTTCATGACCGTACTGTCGTTGACAGCCTGCAACAGGAAAACGGACCTTCAGGATGGCTACTATACGGCTCAGGCTGCTGAATTCAGTCATGGGTGGAAAGAATACATTACAATCATGGTAAAAAGCGGCAGCATCGTCTCCGTAGAATACAACGCAGAAAATTCCAGCGGCTTTATTAAAAGTTGGGACAACGCCTATATGCAGAATATGCTTCTCTCCTCCGGAACCTACCCCAATGAATACACCCGCTACTACGCCGGACAGCTACTGGACAGACAGACCGGCGAAAGCATCGACGTTATGAGCGGCGCAACTTCTTCCTATGATTCTTTTCAAAAATTGGCCGCAGCCGTCCTGGAGCAGTCCCGAAAAGGCGACTCCAGCATTGTAACTGTTGATACCTCGCATTAGACTCAAGAGAGCGACTGTAAAATTTCCTGGTTTCACAGGATCTTTCTGATATTAAATATCATCTCCTGCAAAAACCGACTATTTTACAGCCGCTCTTTTTCTCATCTATACATCTCTCAGCATGGCAGTAATCTGTTCTTTGGGTTTATAACCAACAGATGTATTGACTACTTTTCCATTTTTCACAACGACAACTGTAGGAATATTCTCAACTGCGAACATGGCAGCCAATTCCGGCTCTTCATCAACATTAATCTTACCAACTTTGGCTCTTCCTTCATACTCTTCAGCAATCTCTTCGATGACAGGAGACAGCATCCTGCAGGGAGGGCACCAGACTGCCCAGAAGTCCAGCAGCACCGGCAAGTGTGACTTTACGACCTCAGCTTCAAAATTATTCTTTGTAATCTTTAATTCCGCCATTCTTTTGTCTCCTTCTAACCTGTGATTTGTTTGTAATAAAGCATGCAGTGACAATAGCCTTCAAAACCCGGATCTTTGATCTGTTCTCTGAATTCCCGACACATGCATTTGTATTCGTCTTTTTTCTCCGTCCGGCAGGGACAATATCCCCCGGTCCGCTGAAGACCTTCTTTTACTGTCCTGACAATTTCTTCATCCGGATTCAATGTAATCTTCATTTGCCTATACCTCCTGGATCAACCCTCGTTCGTTATATTATGTTTCTATTTTAACGAAAAGAACAGATGACAACTGTAACCAGGTCTCATAATATGGAAATTTTTTAGTATGTATCTATATCATGCGTAGTCCTTCAATATCCCGGAGCAAAATCGTTCCACGCCGAATCTCCACAAGGCCGTCCGATACAAAGCGCCGGAGCATCCTTGCAACTACCTCACGGGCAGAATTAATCTGCTGCGCGACCTGTTCCTGTGTCATCCGGATCTGCAGACTGCCGGTTTTCTCATATTCCTGAAGCAGAAATCCGGCGAGACGCTGGTCGAACTTTGCAAAAAGAATCTGCTGCATGGTCCACATAACAGAGGAAAAACGCTCCATCATCAGCTCATACATAAAACATTTTACATAAATATTTTCTTCTGTCAGATGCCGGAAAGCTACCGAACTGATGATCAGCAAATCACAGTCCCTGTCTGCCGTCATATGTGTCTCAAAAGTGATCTGGCTGATCACGCAGGCAGCGGACAATACACAGGGGTCTCCCTCCTCCAGACGAAACAGCATAATCTCACGTCCTTCTTCCGAGAGAAGGCTGATCCTGATACTACCTTTCAATACAAAGACCATACCCAAGCACACACTACCACTGCCGAAAATCGCGGCTCCTTTTTTATAATGCCGGACTGTCGCATGACTCACCGCATATTCTTTTTGCTTTTCTTCCATTTTCTCCCAGAATGAAAGCTGGGAAAGCCTCTCCTTTATTTCTGTTTCTCCATAATTCCTGTCCATCATCTGCATTTTTTCCTTTCTGTATTTTTTCCTTTCTTCCAGGAAGTAGATACCCCGACAACCTCATCCATCGCAAAATTTATTTTGGCCTGACAATTTACTTTGCCAGGCCAGAAAACTGATACAACTATACACGCATTCTCAAAAGGATTCTCTGAGCCCTCGCATGGCCCGGAAACTGCCATACAAATCCAGAAGACCAAATCCCCAGGTTTTATTCGGGTAACTATATGTTCCAGGACGTCTGGCGCCCCGGATCAAAAATCTCTGAATCGCAGAGCCATCCATAGTCGGCACGTTGCCCTGAACAATCCCCCATTCCATCAGAAGGACGGATGCTCCCGCTGCCAAAGCTGCTGCCGCACTGGTTCCTGTCAATGTACTTCCCCTTCCAAAGCGATCAATTGCAGACACATCCACCGCCGGCGCCGCAATATCCGGTTTCTGATTTGCATTTCTGGTCTTTCCTCTCCCTGAATCCATCCACACACTCTCTGTACTGCCCTCATAGCCTGCCACCGTCAACACTCTTAATGTATTGCCCGGATCCGTGATTGTCGTATCCGGATCCGGACGTAGAAAATAAGTACCGTCACTGATAAACCCGGTTATCGGCAACCAGATATGAAAACTATTCTCCAAATCACCGGAAGAAAAGATCCGCAGCCTCCAGATCCCCGGTGTCGGGTCCCGAAAAGACATTAATAGTCTTTCATCTCCCGACACGACTTCTGACAGCTCATACTGTACATCCAAAATCGTATCCTCAAATACAAAGTCAAACCGCTGCTGCTCCAGAATCCTGGGAAAGATTCTGGGAATCTGCTCTCCCGAAGGGGAGGTAACTTCTGCTGCAAACATCCCCGGCGCATTTCCCCACAGGTTTAACTGAAATCCATCTTCATTTTCCCCTACTCGAAGCTCCACATCCAGATATCCCGGATTTTTAGGAACTATACCGAAGAAATGATGCCCTTTATTTCCTTCATTTCCGCCGGCAACCACCACAGTTCTGCCTACCCTGCTTCCAAAATCATCCAGATACTGTCCCAATGCCGTATTCCCTGTATGTCCGCCGGAATTACTGCCAAGAGCAATACAGATAATCAGCGGACGGTTTTCACGGGAAGCCAGCTGATCCAGATAACGGACTGCAAGCATCATATCTGTTTCCTGATAGGCGATACTGTCCTGAGGAATCTCCTGGAGCTGACGGATAAATGGTTTTGCCTGTTTCAATTTTACAAATGCAATAGAACATTCCGGTGCGGCTCCGATAAAGTTCTCACTTTCCAGCTGAGAGCCGGCCGCAATAGACGCCACTTTTGTCCCATGCCCATTGGGATCCGCACCTGGAAGCTCTGTTCCCCCCTCTTCCAGAAGCCGATCAATCTCTTCTGCGGAGTAGGCACTCCCATAGAGAAATCCCACAGGCGGAGTCCCGCTTTGATCTGTCTGATCCCACAATCCTATCACTCTGGTCCCGCCCTCTCTGTCTCTGAAAACCGGTTGTTCCAGAGCAATCCCGGAATCCAGAAAACCCAGAATCACCCCGCTCCCACGAAGCTGGAGAGCCGGTTGGTTCTGGATCGGAAGAATCCTGGTATATTCCAGACTCTCTGTATTCATCTGCGTATGGCAATATGGAATCGCATAATCTCCGATTGGTACATTCTGCGCATCTCTCAGGACTTCACTCCTGTTTACATAAAAAACACTGAAATTCCGGCTGACATATTGAGTGCACACACCAAAAGGATGATCCTCCTGCCCTGCGTTTCTCACGTCGATTTTCCATATAAAATCCATATAATCATCCGATAATATCGCTTCTTTGCAATCCATATGGCTGCTCCGCAAACTCTCTCTCTTTACTTATATGAAAATTTATCTGTTTTGATACTCCTTCCATACCAGCTCTCTAATCTTCTCTGCACTTAACCGAAAATCACTCTCTATACCTGCCATCTCCTGATCAAAAAGTCCCCCTTCGCCGTACAGAAAAACCTCCAGTTCTTCCAGGATTCCCTTTTTGATCTGTTCTTTGAATTTTTTCTCCAGCTGCTTCTGCGCCGTATCCAGCTGGTCGTATTCCTCCTCCCTTTGGTGCCACTCATTTTTCAGCTTTTCGATCTGGTCATTTTCTTCCCTTGCTTTGGCATCATATGCTCTTTGTACCTCTGCTACACGCTCCTGCCATCCACGGTATTCGCTGTCATCTGTAATTGTCTCTGTCCGCGCTTTCCCAATCAGATCCACAAGAAAGCCAAAGAAGCCTTCCCGGCGGACTCTTCTGGTCATGTACTTGATCTCCGGCTTTTCTGTTTCCATTTTTGCACGTATCTCGGCATTTTTTCGTACCAGTTCCCGAAAAGCCGTCTCTGCTTCTTCTTTCTCTTTCACTGTTTTTTCAATCTCTTCATTCAGGCAGGACTTCTTTCTGCAAATCTCATGAAGTTCCTCCTGTTCCGACAGATCCGGTTTCACAGCCGCCTTCATTTTGAAATCTGTCTGTCCTGCCTTCTGTGTTACCAGCTCATCATCTGTGTCGGCACCCAGAATCAGACGCAAAACTGCATTTGCACAGATCTTCTTCTTTTTCCCGAATGTCTGACACAATTCCGACGTTTTGCTATTCACAAAACCGGAAATCTCCCAGGAATCCGCCTGTCTCCGAAGCTCATCATAGGTATCCGACCCGCTGACTTTCTGCCCGACTTCCGCCTGCAGCTGCTTCAGCTGCCCCTGAAGCTCTTCCAGCAGCAGTTCTTTATAGTCCGCAAAACAGTCTGTAATAAATTCGTCCTGCATACCTATCAGTTTCTCCAGATGTATCTCTTTACTTCTGTCCACCATTTCCAGAAATTCCCCATCCGTTCTGATCTGTAAATTCATATTATTCTCCTTTATGTACCCTGAAGCGTCATTTTAATACCTTTCCTTTATTCTACAACAATTTCCCCGTGGTTTCCACTTTTTCTTTTATCGAACATCAGTTCTTTTTTCCAGCAACAATTATGGGGGCTGCCACATCCTGGCAACAGCCCCCATAAAAACCTTTATTTTTTCATACTTGCCCACACAAAATCATGTCCCGGAATTTTTACATCGACCAGTTTTATCGGTTCACCGGTCCAAAGATTCGTCCAGTTCCCAGCCTCTTCCATCCATGCCGTCCTGGTTTCATCCGAGAAATTGAAGATTCCGATAAAACATTCTTCTTCATTTTCCCTCAGGATACACAGAATCGAACTGTCTTTCACATCATATGTATAGACTGCCGCATCACTGCGGAACACTGTTCTCTCTCTTCGGATCTTCTCCAGCTTCGAAAGTCCTCCGAAAATCTGCTCCTGTACAGTCCCTTTCTCTGTATTTTTTGCCGCCAGATACCAGGGAAATTTTCCTCTGTGGATATATCTGGAATCTTCCTTTTTGGTTTCATCCTCTTTATAAGTGTAATCATTAATCTGTCCAATCTCATCTCCGCTGTACAGCATAGGAATCCCGGACTGGGTCAGCATATAGGCATGAAGCATCAAATCCTGTGTAATCGCCGCCTGAAGCTTCGCCTCATCCTTTTCATAAAGCGCACTCTCCACACCGCACATGGAAGCTGTTGTCCCGCAGAAACGGGCATCCTGTGTAACTGGATCGTCATTATACAACTCTCCTCTGCTCACGCTGCTGCCGTATCTCCCGGTAAAGTACTGATTCAGGAACCGCTTGTGCTCCACTTCTTTCATACCCCAGGTCCCCAGAGTATCATAATCCAGCCCCCAGCCAATATCATCATGGCAGCGCAGATAGTTCAGGAACAGATAATCTTTTGGCAAGCTGTTTACAATATCCATCTGCTTTTTCAGAAGTCTTATATCCTTAGTTGCCACACTGTGCCATGTAGTCGCCATGGTTGTCACATTATAAAGCATATGACACTCCGGCTTCTCCACTGTCCCAAAATACGGCACTACCTTCTCCGGTTCCATGACTACTTCTCCCAGCAGCAGTACGCCCGGGCACACGATTTCACAGATCATGCGCATCATGCGCACAATTGTATGTACCTGCAGCAGATTACGGCATTGAGTTCCCAGTTCCTTCCATATATAAGGCACCGCATCAATCCGTATAATGTCCATTCCCTGATTGGCCAGGTACAGGAAATTATACATCATCTCATTGAACACCCGGGGATTACCGTAGTTCAGATCCCACTGATAAGGATAAAATGTGGTCATCACATAATACCCCATCTCTTCCAGATAAGTAAAATTACCTGGTGCAGTTGTCGGGAATACCTGAGGCACAGTCTTGTCATATTGTTCTGGTATGGACGGGTCATTATAGAAGAAATAACGGCTCATATACTCCCCGTCCCCTTGTCTTGCCTTCTTCGCCCACTCGTGATCTTCCGACGTATGATTCATTACAAAGTCCATACAAAGATTGATCTTTTTCTTATGGCAGGCTTTCGCCAGTTCCGAAAGCTCCTCCATCTTCCCCAGTTCCGGCTGTACTTTCCGAAAATCTGCCACTGCATACCCGCCGTCTGAACGCCCTTTGGGAGATTCCAAAAACGGCATCAGATGAATACAATTCACATTACAGGAAGACAGATAATCAAGTTTTCTTTTAACTCCTTCCAGATTTCCGGCAAAATTGTCAATATACAGCATCATTCCCAGCATATCATTTCCCCGGAACCATTCCGGATCCTGTTCTCTTTCCCGGTCCAGTTTCTGAAGTTCCGGAGCCCGGTCCAATGCATAAGTATTCAACTGATCACACAATTCTGCAAACATGTCGCCATTATTGTACAGCTCCATATAAAGCCATCGAAGCTCGTCATGATGTCTCTTCAGCCGCTCCTGAAAAACTGTCTCCATCTTCATGTAAACATTCTCCTTCGCTGTTTTTATACTTTCCTGAAATACATCTGATACGCCCGATACTCTTCTGTCTGTTCCGGCAGCGGTATCCCCACTTCCATAAGCGCATCTGATGCAAAAAGCTGATTGCTTCTCTGTTCCTGATACCAGCTGTCTTTTTTCAGCCCCTTCAGGCGGATATAAGTCACGGGCATATTTCCATGAACTTCCTGTATGACTGCCCCAACAAGAACTTCGGAACCATCTCCTGAGACAAATTCCCAGGCTCCGGCGGTTTCCTTCCGGGGATCGGTCAGACGATAATACAGTCCGTTCCGAATCAGCATCTCATGTTTCTTATACTCTCTGACCTGCTCCCGGATCTGTTCTCTCTCCACTTCCAGAAGTTTTCCCGGATCCATTTCATATCCAAAAGTTCCTGCCATGGCAGTGATTCCTCTTGTATGAAGCGGCGTTACCCGTCCGGTCTGATGGTTTGGCACTGCAGACACATGAGAACCTATGGAAGAAATCGGATATCCAAAAGAAGTTCCATACTGGATCTGTACCCGATCAATGGCATCCGTATTATCACTGCACCAGATCTGAGGTGTATAGTAAAGCATTCCTGCATCAAATCTGCCGCCTCCACCGCTGCATCCTTCCAGAAGCAGATCCGGATATCTCTGGAGCAGACGCTCAAGAAAATCATACACGCCCAATACATAGTCATACATGACTCTTCCCTGGTCAGCTGTCTCTCTGGAATAGCAATCCGAGAGACTTCGGTTCATATCCCATTTTACATATTCGATATTTCCCTGGTCCAGGATACCACATATCTTTTCAAATATATAGTCTACCACATCTTTCCTGGAAAAGTCCAGTACAAGCTGATTTCTGGCGCGCACAGGTCCCCTGCCGGGTATGGACAATACCCAGTCCGGATGCTCCCGATAGAGCTGACTGTCTTCATTGATGCTCTCCGGTTCCAGCCAGATGCCGAATTTTATTCCAAGGTCATTGATCCTGCCGATCAGATGCCCCAGAGTCTCGCCCAGCTTCTCTTCATTTACAAACCAGTCTCCAAGACCACTGTTATCATCATCACGTTTTCCAAACCATCCGTCGTCCATGACCAGCATATCCATTCCCAGATCTGCAGCCTGCTTTGCCAGCTCATAGATTGAACTGCCGCTTACATCAAAATAAGATGCCTCCCAGCTGTTCAGGAGAAGCGGACGGGCAGCATCTTTGTACCTGCCCCTGCACAAATGATCCCGGAAACACCGGTGTAAATTTTGTGATAATTTTGCAAGTCCCCGATTGGTATAAGTCAGCACAACCTCTGGGACATAAAAGACTTCCTCTGTCTCCAGCGGATAGGAGAACTGTTCATCTGACAGACCCAGAAGAGCACGGGTCTGATTGAACTGATCCTTCTCCACTTCACCTTTGAACCCCCCGCTGTACACAAAGGACATAGCATAGCAGCTTCCTGCATCCTCCGTTGTCTCATGTCCCGCAAGAATCATCATGGGGTTGTACTGATGGCTGGAAGTGCCCCTGCGGCTCCCGATGACATGTGCCCCATGTGCCACCGGAATCCTCTGGACATTCCGTTCCATGGCATGGCGGCCGTAAAAACTGATCAGATCATAATCCCCATACAACCAGTCCAGACAGGCCGTCTGCGCCTTCTCCAGATAAATTTTTTCGACGCCTGTGTTTCTGATGCAAGCACTTCTGGTGATGATATCAAAATCCGGCAACACCCCATACAAAAGTGCAATCTGCACTTTTGTCACCGGATCTTCCAGCTGAATCTCAAGCGTCTCTCCTTCGTCCTTGTCGGCATAGACTGCCGGAAGGCCTGATATATGATACTTTCCTCCCAGGATCCGATGACTTTTGTAGCGAAAATCACATCCATAGGAGCCGTCTGCATTTTTTACAATCACAGCAGGACTGCGATAATCTCCACTTCCCTGACAGGGCAGCTCCTGGGGCAACACGTCCATGGAATAAGTTCTGTCTGCTCCCGCATCATATGGGTTCCCTGAAAATCCTCTGTCCAAATAACGCAGCAGGTACTCCATGGACCCATCCGTCCTGCGCCCGTAATAGAGATGCAGAAGGAACCCATAGTCGTCCACCTTCATCTGGTAGGTTGTATCCTTTGTGTGCAATATGAATGTTTTATCTTTCTCTGAAAAAATAATACTCATGTTGCCTCCTGATAAAATATCTGAACGTATATCAAAACATACTTTCAGTCTGTATAAAATGGCAGTTCCGGCCATGCACAGTTATTTACATATTCCATGCATGGCCAGACCAGCTGCTCTTATTGATTATTTCACTGCGCCGTTCACAACGCCGTTCAGGATCTGCTTCTGACAGATGATGTAGAAGATCAGAAGCGGCAGAAGTGCCAGCAGGTAAGATGCAAATGCCAGGTTATAATTCGTACCGAACTGGGTCTGGAAGGACATCTGTGCCAGCGGCAGAGTGTTCATTCCGCTTCCGGACATGATAACCAGGGGAGTCATCACGTCGTTCCATACGCTCAGAGCCGTAATAACTGCTACCGTCGCATGCATGGGTTTCATGATCGGGAAGATAATCTTCCAGTAAGTCGTCCAGGTGGTCGCACCGTCCACCCGGGCCGCCTCCTCCAGGGCAATGGGAATATTCACCAGATATCCGGAGTAAAGCATCAGGTTCATGGGCATATAGAATACCACATAACAGATGATAACACCAAAGATATTGGCGATTCCCCACTGTGAAGTCTGCTTAACCAGAGGCATCATCAGAATCGCAAACGGTACAAACATACCACTGACAATATACAGATACGCCAGGTTGTACCATTTATTTTTCGCTTTATTTCTTCCAATGGCATAACCAACCATGGAATGCAGGACTACAGACAGAATCACCGTCACGCCTGTGATCAGAAGACTGTTCCGAAGGGAATTCCAGAAATCGGTCACACGCATGGCCTCTGCGAAGTTGGCAAAGCTCCAGGTCTTCGGCAGAGAAAGGATCCCTGAGATGCTGTTGGTCATCTCTGACGGCTGCTTGAACGCGATCACGATGGTCATGTAAAGGGGAAAGATGATTGTGATCAGTCCAAGGATCAGCAGGATCGTAACAGGCATATTATATCTTTCTTTTACTTTCAGATCATTCATTATAACTGCTCCTCCTTACTGCTTGTAAACTGAAGCTGTGCTACCGAGAACGCTACGATGATTACAAAGAACAACACCGCGTTGGCACTCTGGAAACCGAACTGTCCACCTGCCATACCATTGTTGTAGATCAGGAAGGAAATGGACTCGGTACTCTGTGCCGGACCACCTTTGGTCAACGCCATGATCTGATCGAACACCATCAGGAAGTTCTTACCGGACAGTACCATGTTGATACTGAAGAACGGGATAATCAGCGGAAAGGTCAGGCTCTTGAAGCGCTCCCAGCCGGTTGCCCCGTCGATGGAACCCGCCTCGTATACATCCTCTGGTACTGTAGACAGACCGGATATGTAGATGATCGTGTTCATAGCGATGGCCTGCCATGCACAGACAGCCACGATGCCGACCCATGCCCATGTGGAGCTTGCAAGGATACTGGTCGTATTGAACAGCGCCGGAATGATGTAGGTGAAGAAGTAGTTGAAGATATAACCTACAACCAGCGCGCCCAGGATGTTGGGAATAAAATACATTCCTCTTAAGGTGCTCTTGAACTTGATCTTGCTGTTCAGGCCCAGCGCCAGGATCAGACTGATCACATTGGTCACGATGGTCGCCGCCACCGCCATCTTCAGAGTGAACAGATAGGACTTGCCCACACGTCCGTCCTGAAACAGGTCGATATAGTTCCGAAGACCGACCCAGTCATAAGTGCCGTATCCCCTGAAGTTCGTGAAACTGTACATCACACCCTTGATCAAAGGCAGGGTATTAAAAGCGAAAAACAATGCGACGATGGGGATCGTCATCAACATAAATGTTCTTTTTCTGTCATTGGCATTTTTCATGTCTTCTCACTCCTCTCCCTCTACTGATTGCCGTTCTGTGCGTTATAATCTTTTACCATCTGGATAATATCACGGTTATACCGCACCCAGTCCGTATCAAATTTTGTAAGGAATGCATCCACATCCTGCTCAATCAGGAACGTCTGGATCTGCGCATCTACAGCCATCTCGGACGGATAATAGTGATCCTGATAGTCCGCGATCTTTCCTTCGGTAATATACTCTGTCATACCGTCCAGATTCGGTGCAAGCGTAAAGGCTCCAGACTTACACGGAACCGCACTCTGATCATCCAGATACATCTGCAGGTTCTCATCGGCCAGCAGGAAGTTCAGTACTTCATAAGCCGCTTCTTTCTTTCCTTCGTCCTCGCAGGCTTTCGTCACGCAGAATTGCAGGTCCACACCGGAATTCAGGATCTGCCCTTCCGGATCGCTGCTTCCCGGTGTCACGAAGGAATCAATATCCATATCCGGATTCACCGATTTGATCTGGGGCACTGCATAACTTCCGATGGCGAACATGGCGGATTCTCCATTGGCAAATGCCGTACATGCGTCATTATAGCCGTATGCAAAGGGCCCGTCCTCCCCATAACTTACAAGTGTCTGAATCTTCTCCGCCACTTCCCTGTATTCATCAGCAAATACCGTCTTGCCTGCGTTCACCTGCTGACATACATCTGCCGGTGCCAGGCCGACTGCAAGTGAATTCCACGGTGCCAGACAGGTCCATGTATCCTTAAATCCATAGTAGAACGGAAGGATACCCTCTGTCTTGATGGTCTCGCAAAGCGTGATCATCTCTTCCCAGGTTGTGGGAATCTCCCATCCGTGCTCCTTGAACATCTCACGATTATACAGGATACCCGCCGCGTTCGCCACATACGGCACGCCGTAGGTTCCTTCTGTGGGGACGAATTCCAGTCCTTCCAGGATGTCCCTGTATCCCTGATTGATGTCTGTGATACCCGGATAATCGGATACATCTGCCAGAATTCCGGCATCGATGAAATAAGAGTAGTTGATGTCGCCGCCGATCCCAAGAATGTCCGGATAATCCTCCCGGATAAATCTGGTCTTCAGGATCGTCATGGCATCGTTGGGAGAATCAATCTTCAGGAGGATATCGTCATGAGTTTTGTTAAACTCCTCCTCCAGCTGCTCGAACACATCCACCGCCTCTGGTTTGTAATGTACAAGCTCGATCACGATCTTGCCGTCTTCAGCCTCACTGCCGCCGCAGCCGGTCAAGAACATGGATGCGGGCAGTGTACACGCCAGCAGAAGGCTTATCATTTTTTCCCTCTTTCTCATCCCATTTTGCTCCTTTCTTTGTTGGATGTAACTCTAATTTTTTGTGACTTTATTATAACATCCCAAAATGCGTCTATAAATACCATGTTTTTTTCTCTTTTATTCCATTATGCCGTTTTTTTGTAATATAGGAAAAATTGTATGGCATTTTGGTATATTTTCAGTTATACTTAAGAAAACACATCCCTTATACAAACTGCACAAAAAATATTGGAGGCAACTTACATGAAGGACATTTTATTCTCCATATTTCCCAATGAAAATTTTGTGGACCTGAATCTCTATCAGTTTGGGTGGGAGCGATGCGCACCCTCTCACAGTTTTGGTC
Organism: uncultured Lachnospiraceae bacterium; assembly: GCA_910579225.1. Taxonomy (GTDB): domain Bacteria; phylum Bacillota; class Clostridia; order Lachnospirales; family Lachnospiraceae; genus Hominiventricola. Next base: position 42,821 of record CAJTTI010000013.1, read on the forward strand.
CTGCCGCACGTACACACTATCTGTTTCACTATGTCATCTCCGGCACCGGCACTCTGAACGCCGATGATTCCTCCGGCAACACCAGGACCTATCAGATTAAGAGCGGACAGGGATTCATGATCTTTCCCCAGCAGATCACCACTTATATTGCAGATCATGAACTGCCCTGGGAATATGTCTGGATTGAATTTGACGGGCTGCGGGTACGGGAAGCCATTTCCATCGCCGGCCTCTCCATGGATTCCCCTGTCTATCACGCCCATTCCCGGGACATCCGGGAAACCATGATGCAGGAAATGCTTTACATCGCGCAGCATGGAGATATGGCTCCATTCCACCTCATGGGACATTTGTATCTTTTTCTGGATGCACTCACCCGTTCCATCGCACCTGTGCGGTTCATCGCTTCCAAGCCCGGAAAGCTACGGGATTTTTATATCCATGAAGCACTGGCTTACATCGAGCAGAATTTCCAAAATGATATTTCTGTGGAAGATATTGCAGACAATTGCGGACTAAATCGAAGTTATTTCGGAAAAATATTTAAAAATGCAGTGGGACGGACCCCCCAGGATTTTCTCCTGAATTACCGCATGACAAAGGCCGCGGAACTTCTGAAGCTGACGCATCTGTCCATCGGCGATATCAGTAAAGCGGTGGGATATGACAATCAGCTCCATTTCTCGCGGGCCTTTAAAAACATCTATAATCTCTCGCCCCGAACGTGGCGAAATCAGAATCAGATGACACCTTAAAAATGCAATGTTTTCATATTATCCGGATTTTCATAATCTTTATGAATTCCATCATCTTCATACAACACATATTTTGAACCTGCATAACCGACCATTGTCATCTGATCTGTACAAACTGCATCTGCGTATTCTGCTTCTCCGGCAACCGGAATACACCTGCCCTGCCGGATGAACAATGGAACTTCGTTCAGCGCAACATCTACATAATGATGTCCGGCAGGCAGAATCTTTTCCTGTATGGATCCGTCCGGCAGGAATTTTACAAACTTCATCTCCTCCGGAAGATAGACATATCTTCCTCTGGCGTTCTGCGTATAGACCGGAGCGATCATGATCTCGTTGCCAAGCATCAACTGGTCTTCCACCTGAGTCGCATGCATATCTTCCGGATATACAAAAGCAAGAGGCTTAAAGTAAAGGTCATCTGTCAGTGCAGCCTTCATATACTCACTGTAAAGATACGGAAGCAGGCGGTAACGCACTCCGATAACATGACGGAAATCTTCTGCATCTTCGAACCGGAAACATTCCTGTTCTCTTGTTCCCATGGCTGAATGATTACGCATCAGTGGCGTAAATACTCCAAGCGCCAGCCAGCGCAGCACCAGATCTCTGGTAGCATCCGCGCCAAAACCTCCCAGATCCGCACCTGTATACAGAAATCCGCACATATTCAAAGAAGGCATCATTTTCAGATTCAGTAAAATATGGCTCCACCAGGACTTGTTATCTCCCGTCCAGATACCACCATAGCGATGCATACCTATGTAAGAAGACCTGGAGAACATCAGAAAACGTCTGTCCGGATCAATTCGTTCAAAAGCTTCTCCTGCTGCTCTGGTCATATTATAGCCAAACAGATTGTGCACTTTGTCATGACGGACCCTTCCTTTGTCTGTCTGATGGTAAAAAATCTCATAATCGCTCTTATTGCTTCCCAGATTCAGAATCGCATCTTTGACTTCAAATATGGAATGCTCCCCATTGGTGTCCTCCAAAAATGCTTTTACGGTCTCGCTGATTTCCTGAACCCCTTCCGGCGTATAAAAAATAGCCGGTTCATTCATGTCGTTCCAGAACCCTTCAATTCCCTGTTCTGTCAGAAAGCGGTATTTATCCCCGAACCATTTTCTGGCCTCCGGATTCAGCACATCCGGAAAGTGCGTGTCTCCCGGCCATACAGCTGCCACAAAATCGCTTCCGTCTTCTCTCTGACAGAAATACCGGTTCTTCACACCCTCTTCATAGACATCATAACCCTTTTCAATCTTGACTCCTGCATCAATGATCGGAATCAGACGGATATTTTGCTCTTTCAGTTCCTCCACAAATTCCGGGAAACCGTGAAAATTTTTCTCATTCAGCGTGAAATCTTTGAAATCCTGCATATAATCAATGTCCATATATATCATGTCCATGGGAATATGATTACTGCGGTATCCGTCAGCTATTTTCCGATAATCTTCTTTTGTACGGTAACCCCAGCGGCTCTGTCCGAATCCAAAAGCAAATTTAGGCGGAATATAACTTCTGCCGATAATTTTCCGAAACTGCTTTACAATGTCATAAGGAGACTCCCCTTCCATCACATACAGGTACAAATCCGCATTCTCGCAGGTGATTTTCAATGTATCCATACGAGTATATCCAATATCGAACGTCAGTTTGGATGGATAATCCACAAACAGGCCGAACGTCTGTGCTCCAGATACAATGATAAAATTATGCGCAGCATACAAAGATCTCTTATCTTCGGTATGGTTTGGATCATCCGCACACTCACTGATATAGCAGTATCCTCTCTTATTAATCCCTCTGTTCGCCTCTCCAAGTCCATAGACAACATCCTCTGTATCAAGCGTATAGCTAAAGCAAAAACCACTTTCCAGGGTGACAGTTCCGTAAGCCGGTACCCCTTTGGCGGATTCCACAGGAACCATAACTGCTTCCGTCTCGAAAGGTACTCCATATACATATTTTTGAATCATACTGCAATCCTCCTTCATTAATGTATAGTATAGATACATTTTCTTGCAAATACTTGCATTATTCTGTATAATTAATAACACAATATTGACATTTTAAATATCTGCCAGAAAGGAGCGCCTCTATGTATCCAGATCCTGCACTGAGAGAAAACGTCACCCACGGCACCAGAGAACATCCCATACGCATCATGCACTTTATGGCCGGAAAAGGAACACCTCATCCGGACCATTTCTTTGTAAAGCGCCACTGGCACGATTATGTGGAGATCGTTCATATCACGAAAGGAACCTATCTATTTGAAATCAATCTGGCAGACCACATTTTAAAAAAAGGCGATATCTGTATCTTGAACAGCGGAGAACCTCATCAGATTACTGGAAGAGAGACATACGCAACACATGATGTCATACTATTTGATCCCCAAATTCTGAGTTTTTCTTACGAAGACGAGTGGCAGCAGAACTATATCTCTCCGTTTTTAAACAAATCCCTTATTATGTACAGTCTTCTTGGTCCGAACATGGAAGGATATCCAGAATTCCTTACGGTTCTGCGGCAACTCATTACTGCCGGAGACCGGAAAGAACCAGGATGGTATGTCAGATGCAAACTTCTCCTTCTAGAACTTCTTGAACTGGCCGGCCGATACCGGCTCATGCTGCCTGCCAAAGACGTCCTTTCTGCTGCCAGTACCCGTAAGATCGGACGCTACAAAAAAATCATCTCTTATATGGAAGAACACTACCAGGAAACACTGTCTCTGCAGCAGCTTTCGGAACTGGTTGGCTGCAACAGTCAGTATCTCTGCCGGTTTTTTCGGGAAATTGCGGGCATATCCCCGGTTCAGTATCTGCTCTCCTACCGTATTGACCGGGCCTGCGTGCTTCTGGCACACAGTATGCAGTCGGTTACCGATATTGCGTTAATCTGTGGCTTTGACAATATCAGCTATTTTATCCGAAAATTTCGGGAAGTCAAAGGCTGTACCCCAGGCGAATACCGAAAAAACATCCAAAAAAGGGCTGTCTCATTCCCAACAGCCCCGTAATGCGTCTTATTCTTCTGAAAAAGGATTCCTGTAGGATGCCAGTCCCTGCAGTTCTTCTTCAATGCGAAGAAGCTGATTGTATTTTTCAGTCCTCTCTGCCCTGCAAGGCGCGCCGGTCTTGATCTGGCCTGCTCCACAGGCAACTGCAATGTCTGCAATGATGTCTTCACAGGTTTCTCCGCTCCGGTGAGAAATAATCGTCCGATATCCCGCTTTGTGCGCCATGTGAATTGCATCAAATGCTTCTGTCAGCGTACCGATCTGATTGACTTTGATCAATATGGCATTGGCTGCATCCAATTTGATTCCACAAGCCAGTCTTTTCGTATTTGTCACAAACAAATCGTCTCCAACCAACTGCACTCTGCCCCCAAGCTGCCTGGTCATATGCTGCCAGCCGTCCCAATCGTCCTCAGACAGGCCGTCTTCAATGGACACAAGCGGATACATAGATACCAGTTCTTCATAGTAATCAATCAATTCCTCCGATGTGCGACTGACTCTCTGACCATTCATACGTGCCTCGCCCGGAAACTCATAACGTCCGCTTTTCTCATTGATCAGCTCGCTGGCTGCCGCATCCATGGCAAACACAAAATCCTGTCCGGGCTCGTATCCTGCTTCCTCTACCGCTTCCTTCAGATAGAGAAGTACTTCTTTTGCATCCCGGATATCCGGTGCAAACCCGCCTTCATCTCCAACCGCCGTTGTCAGACCTTCTTTGCTCAGAATCAGTTTTAGTTTATGATAAACTTCCACACCCATACGCAGCCCTTCACGGAAACTAGCCGCCCTCACCGGCATGATCATAAATTCCTGAAAATCCAGGCTGTTTTTGGAGTGTCTCCCTCCATTTAAAATATTCATCATGGGAACGGGCATAGTATCTGTTCTAATGCCGCCAAGATACTGATAGACCGGAAGACCCAGGGCCTTTGCAGACGCCTTGGCCACCGCCATGGATACCGCCAGAATTGCATTGGCTCCCAGGTTGGATTTATTCTCTGTACCATCTGCGTCAATCAGCAGGTGATCAATATATCCCTGGTTCAGTGCATTTTCACCCAACAGAACATTGGCAATCTTTGTGTTTACATTGGTGACAGCCTTTTCCACTCCCAGACCCAGATACCGTTCCTGACCGTCCCGGAGTTCCACTGCCTCAAACCGCCCGGTAGACGCACCGGACGGGACCGATGCCCGCGCCTGATACACGCCGTCCAGAAGCACTTCAGCCTCCACCGTCGGATTTCCTCTGGAATCCAGTATTTCCCTTGCATGAATATAAGTAATCGGCAGATATAAATTCATCAAAAAAGAACCTCCTCACACGTTTCTGTTAGTATGAGCAGGTTCTTTTTTTTTATTCAATATTTGACAGATACTGGGACATCATATATCCCTCTTCGTTATTCTGTTCAATACAGCGGATCTGGACCCATTCGCCTGTCGGGTCCCCCAATACCTCGACTTTCTCATCCTTCTTAACTTTCGTGAGAACAGTACTGTTTGTATTGCTTTCACTCCGGATATTGATCGTGTTGCCGGTCACCCTCATAACCAATGGTTCTGCTTCCACCGGCTCTTCTGCTGGTTCTTCAGGAACCTCTTCCGCAGGGGGCTCTGCCTCTATATTCTCCTCAGGCTCAACAGAATCCTCTGAACCTTCTTCGCCTTTGATAATCAGCTTGTTGTCGTCTTCGCCTTCCTCCTGCTCTGTCTGATCCGGAACTTTTTCCGTATCTCCACCCTTACTCAGAAGTCGGAATCCCAAAACTCCGACAATCGCCACAATAATGACTGCAAGTACAATTCCGAGAATGATCATCTTTCTGCCGTCGTCTTCCATATCCCAGTCATAACGGTCATCATACTCGTCCTCTTCCTCCTCATCATACTCCTCGTCATCATATTCCTCATCATCTTCGTCCTCGTCGTATTCCTCTTCCTCCTCTTCCTCAGGCTCTTCTCTTACGATCGGGACAATCTTCTTCGGTTTCTCCGGTTCCGGCTCTGCAACAAAATACTCAAAATCATCAGTTTCTTCTTTCTTCACAACTGGTTCTGCTGATACTCCTGCAGCTTTCGACGCATCCGTATACACAGTTTCCACCCAGTCCTGAGAACTATTATTAACAGTCTGGCTGGAAGCTCCAAGAAGCAATAATTTCCAGTTGTCAAGGTAAGCCGCCACGCTCTCCGGCTGATCTTTTGTAATAGTAGGCAGAACCTTTCCAAGCTTTTCAAGCTCCGTCTGAATCTTGTCCTCTGCCAACCCATAGATCGCTGAAATCTCTGCCGCTGAAAAATCATCTTTGAACGACATAACCAGCATAATCCGGTGAAGCAGAGGAAACGTAGCCGGTATCTCTGCCAGCGTCTTAATACTGTCAGAATCTGTCTTCTCCTGCTTTCCAAGCAGCCTATGATAATGCTTGCGCAGCTTCTGATAAAATCTGTGTAAAAACCATCGTTCTTTGTCAAAAGCATCATCCGCCTCTTCCAGCGCTCCAAATACATCCTTATAGAAATCTTTGATAAATTCCAGCGCCTGGTCTTCTTTCTGGATAATCAAAAGGCTTCTGCAGTATACTTCCTCATAGGTTGCATCGTACAGCCTTCTATACCCCTGGCTGCTGCCACTTTTCAGTTCTTCCAGCGCCCGTCTTATCTCAAGTACCATATAAACTCCTCATCTAATACATTTGTTATTTTACCAGCAGCGACTTTCCAGTCATCTCAGCCGGTTGTTTCATTCCCATTAACTCCAGAAGCGTCGGAATAATATCTGCCAGACAACCGCCTTCTCTGAGTTTATATGCCGGATCTGCATTCACCAGAATAAACGGCACCGGATTTACTGTATGGGCTGTAAAGGGTGCACCAGTCTCATAATCCTTGAGCTGCTCCGCATTTCCATGATCTGCACAAATGAACATCTGGCCATCCACAGATTTCAGCGCCTCCACTGCTTTTCCCACACACTCGTCAACAGCTTCCACAGCTTTGATCGCTGCTTCTTCCACACCCGTATGGCCTACCATATCCGGATTCGCAAAGTTGATAATAATCACATCGTACTTATCCGATTGAATCGCCTCACAAAGCTTGTCACACACACCATAGGCACTCATCTCCGGCTGAAGATCATAAGTTGCAACTTTCGGAGATTTCACGAGAATACGGTCCTCGCCCTTGTTCGGTTCTTCTACTCCGCCATTGAAGAAAAAGGTTACGTGTGCATACTTCTCCGTCTCTGCAATCCGGGCCTGTGTCTTTCCATTTGCTGCCAGATATTCACCAAAAGTATTGTCAAGCGTCACCTTATGAAACGCAACCTGCTTGTTCGGAATCGTCACATCATACTCCGTGAAGCATACATACGTCAGATCCAGTTTTTTCTCTCTCTCAAATCCGGCAAATTCATCATCACAGAACGCTCTGGTGATTTCGCGTGCCCGATCCGGACGGAAGTTGAAGAAAATAATAGAATCTCTGTCCTGAATCGTCGTCAACGGCTTGTCATCTTTTGTCACAACAATCGGTTTTACAAACTCATCAAACACTTCTTCTTTATAAGAATCATTGACTCCGCAGACCGGACAAGGATTCTGCGCCCCTTCTCCTTTTGTCAGCGCGCGGTAAGCAACTTCCACACGCTCCCAGCGGTTATCACGGTCCATTGCATAGTAACGTCCCATAACCGTCGCCACTTCACCCACACCGATCTCTTTCATCTTATCGTTCAGCTCTTTAATATATCCTTTGCCGGAAGCCGGAGGCGTATCACGCCCGTCCAGGAAGCAGTGTACATAGACTTTCTCCAGTCCATGACGTTTTGCCAGATCCAGAAGGCCGTACAGGTGCGTATTATGGCTGTGAACGCCACCATCAGACAGGAGTCCGTACAAATGAAGCGAGGAGTTGTTTTTCTTCGCGTTTTTCACAGCAGCCAGAAGTGCTTCATTTTCAAAAAATGTCCCGTCTTCTATCTCCTTGGTAATCCTGGTCAGCTCCTGATAGACAATCCGTCCTGCACCCATATTCAGATGACCAACCTCTGAATTGCCCATCTGGCCGTCCGGAAGCCCGACTGCAAGTCCGCTTGCATATCCTTTCACGAACGGACACTCTGCCATCAGCTTATCCATCACTGGTGTTTTTGCCTCCGCCACTGCGTTTGCATCTGTCCTTTCATTTAGTCCATATCCATCTAAAATCATCAACACGGTAGGTTTCTTACTCATTCATTCGTCTCCTTATATGTGTTCTCTAATCTTTTATTTTACACGAAGCATGCAGAACATGCAAGTGACGAAGCAGTTTTTCATAATTTTTTATAAATTCCAGGTATGTTCAAATACCTGCCGGTTCCCAACATGGCGTAAACAGGCAGGCATCCGAAACTTTACTCCATCACTTTACGGACGCTCTACGATGACCCGCTCCAGATCCGGGTGCTCTCCACCCCACCCAATCTGAGGCAGGCAGCGAAGCAGATACATATCTTCTACTGTAATCTCAATCCCGGGAAGCTTCAGATTCTGCTGCATCCGCTCAGAAGAAGAAGCCTTGGGAATGACGCCAATATCCTGCTGCAGCAGGAATCTCAACAAAAACTGCGCCGGAAAGACGTTGTATTTCTGTGCCATCTGAATTACCAGAGGTTCTTCCAGAACACGGCGCCTGCCCAACGGGCTCCACGCCTGTACCTGAATCCCCCAACTCTTACAGTATTGTACTGCAGCTTCCTGCAGATACCCCACATGAAGTTCCAGCTGATCAACCATCGGACGCACATCCGCCGACTCCAGCAGAACCTTCAGATGATGAGGCAGAAAATTACTGACCCCGATGGCCCGTACCTTCCCCTGATGATAGAATTCCTCCAGTGCTTTCCAGCTCTCCTGCACCAGCTTTTTCCAGTCCGGACAATCCGGCGACGACTTGGGCCAATGAAGCAAAAACAGATCCAGATAGTCTGTCTGCAGACGAACAAGAGAATCTTCAAAACTTTTCTTCGTCTTCTCATAGCCCAAATCTGTCTTCCAGACCTTTGAAGTCAGGAAAACTTCCTCACGCGGGATTCTGCTTTCTCTGAGCGCCTCCCCTACGTATTCTTCATTCTTATACACAGCCGCCGTATCCAGCAGACGGTATCCTGCTTCCAGCGCCATATGTACCGTACGTGCATCGCTTCCGTCTGTACACTTATAGGTGCCATAGCCGATTTTCGGCATCTTCACGCCGTTTTGCAATACAAAACAGTCACTCATCTGTTCCCCGCCTCCTCATATCTCTGTTTCTTATAATCCCATGCTCTTAATAACTGATCATTTTGTTATAATCGTCAATCATTGCAGATACTTTACTGTCGAACCCGGCAATAGAACCGTCCACCGTAAATGCATTGATGATGCTGATGCCGCTGGGAGCCTCCTGTTCCGCCACTTTCCGGAAGACTTCTTTCAATTCTTCAGCAGAATTCTCCACTGCATCCTCAAATGTTACAAAATACGCAGACATAGTGGGATATCCTTCATTAGACAACGCTTCCTCATCATTTAAATATCCCAGCACAGTCTCAACTTCTTCCATATATTGATCATAAAGGGGCTGAAGCGCTGCCGTATCCAGTTCCAGCATCATGGAATCATCTTCGATGCCCTGGTCATAGATCGCAGTCTGGATCTCCTGCGCTGTTGTTATCATTTTTGTGATGGAATAAGTAACCACATAGCCTTCTTCTTTCATCTGTTCCAGATCTGCCTCGCGCTGCTCCGATGCCACTCCGCCTAATTTATCCACAAAGTCTGCCCCAAGCTGCTCATACTGGGTACAGCTAGCCCAGACTCTTGCATGCAGTTCTTTTCCTTTGGCATAATCGTCTGTCTGCCAGGAATCTTCGTCCGTATACTCCTGTACTTCGTTCAAAACCGTTCCCAGTTCACGGACCACCGGGCTTAATGCCACATAAGCCTCATCCAGCTCTGATTTCTCCGGTTTCTTTGCAACCAGCTCGTCCGCACGGTCCAGATCCTCAAATAATCCCTCTGATATGGAATAACAGAAATAAAAATCTTTTAATACGGTAAACTCTTCCTGATAATCAATATATTCGAAATATTTTCCCAGCGAATCCCCCAGACGCCCCACCATGGTATTGTTGATTTCAATATAGAGGTTATAAAGCTCCTGCTCCTCTTCCTCTGTGAGAGCCGCCGGTTCTTCTTCCTCTACCTCTGTCTCCTGTACTTCTGCTGTCTCATTCGTCCCTTCATCTGAAACCACTGCTGTTTCCTTTCCGGAACACCCCGTTGCCAGTACCATCACCCCTGCTGCTGCAAGAACTGTCATCCATATTTTATTTTTCATAACAAATCCTCTCATTCTTTTTCAAAACTTTACTTCTCAATCTCTTTCCATTCTGAGAATAGGCACAACCTGATACACCCAGTTATGTAAATAGGTACTGCAACGCAGAACACCTCTTACATAACCGGGTGCCAAAAGTGGTCTCAAATTCCTGTCGCTCTTATTATTTCCAGTTCACAATCTTGCCGAAATCTGGTTTTAAAGCAGCGCCTCCTACCAGACCGCCGTCAATATCCGGCTGTGCAAACAGTTCAGGAGCCGTAGCCGCATTAACAGATCCGCCATACTGAATGCGGATTTTCTCTGCCGTAGCTGCATCATAGATCTCTGCAATACACTCGCGGATGCCCTTGCAGACTTCCTGTGCCTGCTCTGTGGTAGCCGTCTTGCCGGTTCCGATGGCCCAGATCGGCTCGTATGCAATCACAGCTGTAGCAGCCTGTTCTGCCGTCACACCCAGGAAACCAACCTTTACCTGCTGACGAATGAAATCCATCGTCACACCCTGCTCTCTCTGCGTTAACGTCTCGCCGCAGCACATGATCGGAGTAATGCCATGCTCAAATGCCTTCAGCATCTTCTTGTTGACTGTCTCACTGGTTTCTGCAAAGTATTCTCTTCTCTCAGAATGTCCGAGAACTACATATTTCACACCTGCATCAGTCAGCATAGCCGGAGAAATCTCGCCTGTATATGCACCTTTCTCCTCAAAATACATATTTTCAGCACCAATTGCGATATTGGAACCTTTTGCAGCTTCCATAGCCGGAATAATGTCAATGGCCGGAACGCAGAACACTACATCTGCGTCGTCTGTAGCTACCAGCGGTTTCAAAGTGTTAATCAGCTCCACTGCCTCCGTAGGCGTCATGTTCATCTTCCAGTTACCAGCAATAATTTTTCTTCTTGCCATTTTACCTGTCTCCTTCACTATCTATCATTCATTGCGAAACTTTCCCAGTTCATCTCACGAGTCGGAAAGTATCAAATCATCTCGCCTGTGTCTTGGTGATTCTTATTTGTCATTTGCTGCCGCAACACCCGGAAGCTCTTTGCCCTCCAGAAATTCCAGAGACGCGCCTCCTCCTGTGGAGATATGGCTCATCTTGTCGCCAAATCCAAGAGTATTCACTGCTGCTGCGGAATCGCCGCCGCCAATGATCGTAGTTGCATCTGTATCTGCCAGAGATTTTGCCACTGCAATGGTGCCCTTCGCCAGAATCGGATTCTCAAATACACCCATGGGACCATTCCATACAACTGTCTTGGCAGATTTCACAGCCTCCGCATACAGCTCTGCAGTCTTGGGTCCGATGTCCAGTCCCATCTTGTCTGCAGGAATCGCATTGCTGTCCACTACTTCCACCGGAATCTCTGCATCAATCGGATTCGGGAATGCAGATGCAATGGTCGTATCCACCGGAAGCATCATGGTCTTTCCAAGACTTTTTGCTTTCTCAAGCATTTCTTTGCAGTAATCAAGCTTTGTATCATCCACAAGAGATGTACCTACTTCACAGCCCTGTGCTTTTAAGAAGGTATATGCCATACCGCCACCGATGATCAGGGTATCGCATTTCTCAAGAAGATTGGAAATCACGTTCAGCTTGTCCGCAACCTTTGCACCGCCAAGAATCGCCACAAAAGGACGAACCGGATTGTTGACCGCATTGCCCAGGAAGTCGATCTCTTTCTGCATCAGATATCCCACAGCTGCCGTCTTCACATATTCTGTAACACCCACATTGGAGCAGTGTGCTCTGTGAGCAGTTCCAAACGCATCATTGACAAATACATCCGCCAGAGAAGCCAGCTCTTTGGAGAATGCTTCTCCGTTCTTGGTCTCTTCTGCACGATAACGGGTGTTCTCAAGAAGAATCACATCGCCGTCTTTCATCGCTTCCACAGCTGCTTTCGCATTAGGACCCACAACTTCCGGATCTGCCGCAAACTTCACTTCCTGTCCCAGAAGCTCAGACAGCCGCACAGCCACCGGCGCCAGAGACAGTTCCGGCTTCGGCTCTCCTTTCGGTTTGCCCAGATGGGAGCAGAGAATCACTTTGCCGCCGTCGGCAATCAGTTTCTTAATTGTCGGAAGGGCCGCTACCAGACGGTTCTCATCCGTGATCTTTCCCTCTTTCAGAGGTACATTAAAATCACAGCGGACCAGAGTACGCAGTCCCTTTACATTGATATCATCAACAGATTTCTTATTTAACATGGATACAAGCTCCTTTCGATTATCATCAGACAGGAAGGTATACACTTTCCCGCCTGCCGCGCGACCCGTATTGCTGCTTCGGCACTATATTGCCCTTTGCACGGGTCGTACATAAAAGAAAAAGGATCCGGCCCTGAAGACCGGACCCTTTGAGGTCTTAAATATATGCGCCTGTGCGCTCAGACACCTTTGCTGTCTTTTGCACAGCTCTACAAAATTATGCGAGCTCAGCGAAATATTTGATGGTGCGAACCATCTGAGACACATAAGAGTTCTCATTGTCATACCAGGAAACAACTTCTACCTGAGTCTTTCCATCCGGAAGCGGAGATACCATGGTCTGCGTTGCATCAAACAGAGAACCATATCTCATACCAACGATATCGCTGGATACGATCTCATCTTCTGTATATCCGTAAGACTCCGTGGTAGCTGCTTTCATTGCTGCATTGATCTCTTCTTTGGTCACTGCTTTATTCACAACTGCAAATAACAGAGTGGTGGAACCAGTCGGGGTCGGAACACGCTGTGCAGCGCCGATAAGCTTGCCGTTCAGCTCCGGAATTACAAGGCCGATTGCCTTTGCAGCACCAGTGCTGTTGGGAACGATGTTGATTGCTGCCGCGCGGCTTCTTCTCAGATCGCCTTTTCTCTGCGGTCCGTCAAGAACCATCTGATCACCAGTATATGCATGAATGGTACACATGATACCGGACTCAATCGGAGCCAGGTCATTCAGAGCCTTCGCCATCGGAGCCAGGCAGTTAGTGGTACAGGATGCTGCAGAAATAACAGTATCCTCTTTGGTCAAAGTCTCATGGTTTACATTATAAACGATCGTAGGCAGGTCATTGCCGGCCGGAGCGGAGATAACAACTTTCTTAGCGCCTGCAGTAATATGTGCGGAAGCTTTCTCTTTGGAGGTGTAGAATCCGGTACACTCCAGAACTACGTCTACCCCGATCTCTCCCCACGGAAGCTCCGTTGCGTTTGCTTTCGCATAAATCTTGATTTCTTTTCCATCAACAACGATGGAATCATCTGTTGCGGATACAGAATCAGCCTTCTCATATTTACCCTGAGAAGAGTCATACTTTAACAAGTGTGCCAGCATTTTCGGAGAAGTCAGGTCGTTGATTGCGACAACCTCATAACCTTCTGCACCAAACATCTGTCTGAATGCAAGACGACCAATCCGTCCGAAACCATTGATTGCTACTTTTACTGCCATGTTTCCATTCCTCCTAAAAGTTGAATTTTATATGTTTGTTCTTCCAACTCTTACAAAGTTTGTTAAAAGAACATCAACCATTACATATTTTACCTAATTTGTCTCAAAATATCAATACCAAATCATATTTTTTTCATTACGCCTGCCCTGTACACAAACCTTCTGAAACAAAGTATACAAGTTCACATATCACTATTTTAATTTCCTGACTTTTTTCTACATTTTGCCTAAACTCTTCAGAATCTCCGTTCTCAGCCATATCCATTTTCATCAGTAATCTTCTTTACATTCTGATTTATATCTTTTATGATAAAAACAGACAGTTTACACAGGAGGACATTTTCTTGCATATCATATCTGACTATCATGTACATACATCTTTTTCCGGAGACTGCAACATCTCCCCGGAAACCATGATCACCGAAGCGGTTAAAGGCGGAATCCGCCATCTGTGCCTGACCGACCATATGGATTATGATTACGAAGACGGCGGCGTTTGTTTTGAATTTGATCCACAGGAATATCTTCACCGCCTGCTTCCCATGAAAGAAAAATATGCGGATCAGATTGACCTTGCCATCGGAATTGAGCTGGGCCTTCAGCCTTATCTGAGCAAAAAGCATCACAACCTGGTCTTTTCCAACCCTTTTGATTTTGTCATAGGCTCCATCCATCTGGTACACAGCCGGGATCCTTATTTCCCTTCTTATTTCGAAGGGAGAGAGGAAAGAGAAGCCTATCTGGAATATTTCCAGTGCGCCCTTCAGAACCTGCAGGCTTATTCCAATTTTGATACATTCGGTCATCTGGACTATGTAGTCCGCTATGGTCCCAATCGAAATCAACATTATTCCTATGAGAAATACCAGGATATTCTCGACGAAATTCTGCGGGCTCTGATTAAAAAAGACATCGGGCTGGAAGTCAATACCAGCGGTTACCGCTACGGACTTGGGGACCCGAACCCCTGCAGAGAGATTATCTGCCGTTACCGTGAGTTAGGCGGCAGGATCATCACTCTAGGTTCCGACGCACATGATCCCGGCTTTCTGGCATACGGCTTTCATAAAGCTGCAGAACTGCTGCAATCCTGCGGGTTTCATTCTTATTTTATCTTCCACAACAGAAAACCCGAAGAGATCGGACTGTAAAAACTATCCTATATCCGGAAGAATTGTCCCGCCTCCGGCTACATAATCTCCTTCATAGAAGACCACTGCCTGTCCGGGCGTAACTGCCCGGACAGGTTCGTCAAAGATACATTCCACCCTGTCTTCTCCTGCTTTACGTACAGTACACATAGCACCTTCATGAGCGTACCGGATTTTCGCCAGAAAACGGGCTTCTGCTTCCGGTTCTTCCACTCCCATCCAGTTCAGCCTGTCCGCACGCAGACGCCGGCTGAATACGTCTGAGGGTTCTCCGATGATGACCTCTCTGGTCTCTGGGCGAATCGCCTTCACCACCACAGGCCTTCCCATAGAAAGCCCTAGTCCTTTGCGCTGTCCCACTGTATAATGGATAATTCCTTTGTGTTTTCCAATCACGGTTCCGTCCGTCCATACAAAATTTCCTTCCGGAACCTTCACCCTGGCATGCTCTTCTATAAACCGGGCGTAATCTTTGTCCGGTACAAAGCAAATCTCCTGACTGTCTGGCTTATGCGCCACCATAAGTCCCAGTTCTTCTGCCATACTGCGAATCTGATTTTTTGCATAGACCCCCACCGGCATCAGTGTATGGGAAAGCTGATCCTGAGTCAGATTATAGAGTGCATATGTCTGGTCCTTCGCCAAGGTGACCGATCTTTTTACCGCATAGCGTCCGTTCGGAAGCTGTCCTACCTGTGCATAATGTCCCGTGGCAATATAGTCTGCTCCGATCTCCCTGCTCCGTTTCAAAAGGGACTCCCATTTCACGTACCGGTTGCAGGCAATACAAGGATTGGGTGTTCGTCCATGCAAATACTCGTCCATAAAATAGTCAATGACTTTTTCCTGAAAATCTTTCTTAAAATTCATGACATAATATGGAATCTGAAGTTTTTCTGCCACCCGTCTGGCATCCTCCACTGCGCTCAGACCGCAGCACCCGCCGTTTTCTTCCACCTGCTCAGGGTCTTCATCCTGCCAGATCTGCATAGTAACGCCGATCACTTCGTATCCCTGTTCTTTTAAAAGCCATGCTGCCACGGAAGAATCCACTCCTCCGGACATACCAATGACGACTCTCTTCCCCATGCTTAATACTCTTCGCCTTCCTCTTCTTCACCTTCATGAATATCTGACTTCGGTTTTTCCAGGCCTTCGATTTTGATGTCGTGTTTCTCTGCGTAATCCCAGAGCGCAGCATGGATGGCTTCTTCTGCCAGAAGAGAACAGTGTACTTTGACGGGAGGAAGTCCGTCTAGGGCTTCCATCACCGCTTTATTAGTCACCTGCAAAGCCTCATAAATAGTTTTCCCCTTTACAAGTTCTGTAGCCATACTGCTGGTTGCCACCGCTGCACCGCAGCCGAAGGTCTTGAATTTTACATCGCGAATAACCTGGTTATCATCAATATCCAGGTAGATTCTCATAATATCGCCGCACTTTGCATTGCCGACAGTTCCAATGCCGCTGGCATCTTCGATCTCACCTACGTTCCTCGGGTTCTGGAAATGATCCATTACTTTATCACTATACATTTGTTTTCCTCTTTTCTATTTAATATCAATCTATAAAGTATTCTTCATTTACTGCAAGAATTCAATGCCCCGGCGCAAAAACAAAAAGGACAAAGCTGCCATGTTCTGCACATCCACCGGAGACTCACATGCATCAGGACTGTCTGCGCATGAAGTCTTCATACAGCGGAGACATATTGCGGAGCTTCTCTACAATCTTCTTGATGGACTCCACCACATAATCCAGTTCTTCTCTGGTGGTCTCTTCGCTCAGAGTCAGACGGAGAGAACCATGAGCGATCTCATGGGGCAGTCCAATGGCAAGAAGGACATGGGACGGATCCAGAGAACCCGATGTACATGCTGAACCGCTGGAGCCGCAGATGCCATCCATATCCAGCATAATCAAAAGCGATTCTCCTTCGATAAACTGAAAGCTGAAATTCACGTTATTGGGCAACCGGTTCGTCCGATGTCCGTTCAGTCTCGTGTAAGGAATCTCTCTCAATACCCGGTCAATCAGATAGTCTCTCAGTTCCCTTTCCCGTGCAGTCCTTTTGTCCATAGTCTCCACAGCACGTTTTACTGCCGCCCCATATCCCACAATACCTGGCACATTCTCTGTTCCTGCCCGGCGTTTCCGTTCCTGCGCCCCTCCATGAATAAAGCTTCTGATCTTGACCCCTTTACGGATATAGAGGAATCCGATGCCCTTCGGTCCGTTCAGTTTGTGTGCACTGGAGCTCAACATATCGATATGCATTTCGTCCACATTTATAGGCAGCTGTCCGAAAGCCTGGACTGCATCTGTGTGGAAGAGAATCCCATGTTCCTTTGCGATCTCACCAATTTCCTTCACTGGCTGAATGGTACCGATCTCGTTATTTGCAAACATGATGCTGATCAGAATCGTCGTGGGACGAATCGCCTTCTTGAGTTCTTCCAGCTTCACCGTACCATTCTCATCCACATCCAGATAAGTTACCTCGTATCCCTGTTTTGTAAGCCAGTCTCCAGTATGAAGCACTGCATGATGCTCTATTTTGGATGTAATAATATGATTTCCCTTTGCATGATATGCCTCTGCCGCCGCTTTCAGAGCCCAGTTGTCCGACTCGCTTCCACCGGCAGTAAAATAGATCTCTTCCGTATTCGCCCCCAGAGATCTGGCAATCCTCTCTCTTGCACCTGTAATCGCTTCTCTGCTTTTCTGTGAAAACTCATACACGCTGGAGGGATTCCCATACAATTCCGTAAAATACGGAAGCATCGCCTCCACCACCTCCGGCGCTGTCTTCGTAGTCGCTGCGTTGTCCAGATAGATTAATCTCTTCTCTTCACCCATTTCCATTCACTCCTTTTTCTCACAACACGAACCAGGTATCCTGTTTTTTTCCGCCACTTCCCTGCTTTCTTTTACCAGTTCGCTGATCTTTATCTCATCTACAGTCCGGTTGATACTGTCATTAATCCGTTTCCATACATATTTTGTCACACATACATCCGCCCCGCCGCATCCGTTTTCCGCTTCCAGTCCCGGACACTCCACCGGATCCAGACTACCTTCCAGTGCCCGAAGTACATCTCCCACCGAAATCTCTTCCGGCTTCCTGCTGGGAATATAACCGCCGCCCGCTCCCCGCACGCTGCCCACAAGCCCGGCCCGCTTCAGCTTTGCAATCAGCTGTTCCAGATAGCTTTCCGATATGCTCTGTCTTGCCGCAATACTGGCAATCGACACCGGTTCCTTTTCACTGTGTACCGCCAGGTCTACCATGGCCCGCAAACCATACCTTCCTTTTGTCGACAATTTCATTCTGCACTCCTATCAGAGTTCCGCATCTGTCCCTCTCAACCCCCTTATTCTGGAAGCATTTCTGGCCGCTTTTGCGTCCTGAAATCCTTCCGGGCTTCGTTCGGGCAGATGCTGTTTCAGAGTTCCGCATCTGTCCCTCTCAACCCCCTTATTCTGGAAGCATTTCTGGCCGCTTTTACGTCCTGAAATCCTTCCGGGCTTCGTTCGGGCAGATGCTGTTTTAAAATTTTACTTTATCGTTTTTAATTCCGAGTATTTTACTCGGATTTCGTTTTTGATAATACCATTTCAGAGAAGTTCTGTCAAGCATCCTCTGTGAATATATTGCAAGAAAAAGAGTTTTTTTATGAAACAATTTTCTATATTTCTCAAAGGGACCCTGATTCTCACCATCGCCGGACTTCTGAGCCGTTTTCTTGGATTCTTCTATAAGATATTCCTGGCACAGGCTCTGGGTGCGGAAGGGATGGGAATCTATCAGTTGATTTTTCCCGTTTTCTCTGTATGCCATGCACTGACCACCTCCGGCCTGGAGACTGCCATCTCCCGTTTTACCGCTTTTGCCCGCAGGGAAGAAAAGGATGCCTGGCTCTATGCCGGACTTTTCATGTCCCTGCTCGCCTCCGGAGCCACCGGACTTGTCCTGTGGAATCACGCAGCCTTCATCGCAGAACACCTGCTTCACGAAGTCCGCTGTGAACCTCTGCTCCGGATCCTTGCCGCCGCAGTTCCTCTGTCATCCATCCATGCCTGCTTCGCCGGAGCTTATCTGGGCCGGAAACAAACTGGGATTCCTGCAGCGGCACAACTTCTGGAACAGTTTCTGCGCATTGGAACCGTATGGCTTCTGTGCAGTATCTATACCCAGCAGGGACGACCCATTACCCCATCTCTGGCCGTTGGCGGTCTTCTGGCAGGAGAGGCCGGAAGTGCGCTGTTCATGCTGACCTTCACAGGCGGAGAACGTACGGGCCTGTTCCATCCTGCAAAGTATCTGGAAAAATGCCGCTCTCTGCTCCGCATGGCACTTCCCCTGACTGGCAACCGGCTAAGTCTCACCATCCTGCAAAGCGCAGAAGCGGCCCTGATTCCCCTGAATCTTCAGAAAGCCGGACTGACTGTAGCAGAATCTCTCAGCATGTACGGAATCCTGACCGGCATGGCACTGGCCTTTCTGATGTTTCCCAATGCAGTTACTTCTTCCATCTCTGCCATGCTGCTTCCTGTCATTTCTGAAGAACAGGCCAGAGGAAATACAAAACACATCTCCGCTACCATTGAGTATACGATTCAGTTCGGACTGACCATTGGCATCCTCTGCATGGGAATCTTTCTGCATTACGGAAACAGTCTGGGAACCATACTGTTTCATGAACAACTGGCAGGAGAATTTCTTGTTACTCTCTCTTTTATCTGTCCGGTTCTTTATCTGACCGGCAATCTGAACAGTATCCTCCACGGCCTGGGCAAAACTTCTGTCACCTTTTTCAATCAGCTTGCTTCCATCATGGTACGGATCCTGTTCATATTACTGTTCGTCCCCGCCTACGGCATCCAGGGAGTTCTCTGGGGGGTGCTGGCCAGCCAGCTTCTGCTGTGCCTGCTCGGCATCCGCGCTGTGAGTCCTTATATGAATCCTACTCTGGGACTGGACATTCTGGTTCTGAAACCCCTTGCCGCACTTTTTTTGTCCATAGGAGGTATTGATCTGATCAAACGTCTGTTTCCTGCCTTTCACCTGGGCCTTGAGGTCCTGAACCTGCTTCTTGGCATCTGCATGGTAACTGCTGCATATTTCATGATCTTGTTCATGTTTGGTGTCTGGAGATTTCTACGGTTTCCTGCAAAAATGAAAAAAAAGAAAATTTACAACTCATGATTTTTATATTATAATTTTTCTAGTTGTTTCAAAAACAACCCTACATAACCAACAAAGGAGTGCACCATGGGATTTACATTCAATAGAAAACTTCCGATTCCAAAAGAAATCAAATCCAACTATCCACTCTCTGCCAAAGGAACCGAACAGAAGGCTCGAAGAGATCAGGAGATTCAAAACGTATTCACCGGAGCCGATGACCGCTTTCTGATCATTGTCGGTCCCTGTTCGGCAGACAATGAGCCTGCAGTCATGGATTATCTGAACCGTCTGGTTCCCGTACAGGAAAAGATTCGGGACAAATGCATCATTATCCCAAGAATCTACACCAATAAACCAAGAACCACCGGCGAAGGCTACAAGGGTATGGTCCATCAGCCGAACCCGGAGACTGCACCGGATCTGCTCGAAGGCCTGATCGCTATCCGAAAACTTCATATCCGTAACATCGAAGAAACCGGCCTGACTGCAGCAGACGAGATGCTTTATCCGGAAAACTGGTGGTACCTGTCAGATCTTCTCTCCTATGTGGCAGTCGGAGCACGTTCCGTAGAAGACCAGCATCACCGCATGACGGTCAGCGGCTTCGATATTCCGGCAGGCATGAAGAATCCGACCAGCGGTCATATGAGCGTCATGCTGAACTCCGTTGTGGCAGCTCAGCATCCTCATTCTTTTATCTACCGGGGATGGGATGTCAATACAGACGGCAATCCTCTGGCACATACGATTCTGCGCGGAGCCGTGAATAAAAGAGGCGCAGTCCTTCCCAACTACCACTATGAAGATCTGAGGCTTCTCAATGAACTTTACAGTCAGACAGAGTTAAGGAATCCGGCCTGCATCGTGGATGTGAACCATTCCAACTCCAATAAACAGTATCTGGAGCAGATCCGTATCTCCAGAGAGATTCTGAACAGTCGCCGGTACAGCGATGATATCCGCCGACTGGTAAAAGGTGTGATGATTGAGAGTTATATTGAAGATGGGTGTCAGGGCATTCATGATCGAGTATATGGAAAGTCCATCACAGATCCCTGCCTTGGCTGGGAGAAGACCGAGCGTCTGTTGTATGAGATTGCAGAGAACTGCTGAGATTTCCTGGATTTTTAAATGATCAAATATAAGGGCAGACTTATGAAATTATCACTGTCTGCCCTTTCTCATTTTTTACCCTATTCTCCTTCGATACTGTCATAGATTGCTTTATCAAATTATTCCCTGGTTTTTTAGCTCATCATATGTTACATCCATTCTCTGACTCAGAATTTCCCCTGCCTCCGTGCATATTCCTTAATTTCTTCAAATTTTAAGTGGACCTCCCCCGGTTCATTTACCTCCAGTGTACAAATCATCCGACTGCACTGATCAATCAGCTCTTCCGCTCTCTTCTGTGTCTTGTCATCCATCCTTCCAAACGCTTTCACACTGATCACCTCTGCTGCCAGTGCTTTAGCAGACGGATAATCCAAATCATTTTCCCACAGAATTCCGGCGGCAAAAGGGATCCCTTCCCTCTGGAGCCGCCGATAAACCGGCGTGCCGCTGCCATTTCCAGAGAGAACAAAGATCTGCGGCTGCCCTTTTACTGCTTCCAGTTCCAGATTACCGGTCCGCTCATCATAAGAACCGGAAGTCATCCCATACAGTTCCTGAATATAACCCTTTGAAAAAATTTCCTCTGGTGTTCCAAACCGCTCCACCCGGTCCCCCTTTACACAGGCGATTTTGTCCGAGATACGTCCTGCCAGATCCAGCTCATGCAAGGACATGACCACGGACAGATTTCTGCTTCTGGACATTTTTTGAAGAATGGACAGAAATTCCAGCTTGTATCTCATATCCAGAAAAGAAGTCGGCTCGTCCAACACAATGATATCCGGTTCCTGACAAATGGCACGCGCCAACATAATACGTTGTTTTTGCCCATCGCTGGTCTGCATAAAATCCCTGTCGGAAAGCTCCGCAATGTGAACCAGTTCCATGGTTTCCCTGACAATTCGCCGGTCTTCCTCAGAGAGCACACCAAAACGACCTGTATAAGGATACCTACCTGTTGCCACCACATCTTCACAGGTCATCAATTCCGGTCGTACCCGGTCAGTCAATACAACGGACAATTTCATGGACAGTTCCCGTCCGCTCATGGACGCAATCTCCTGTCCGTCCAGACAAACCACTCCCCCCAGTGGCTTCAGCTGGCGAATCAGGCTTTTTAAGATCGTCGTTTTTCCAGCGCCATTTGGCCCGATCAGTGTCAGAATCTCTCCTTTTTCCAGACAAAATTCAATGTTCCGGATCAGAGGAACTCCGTCATATCCCACCGTCAGCCCCTTGGTATACAGATAGTAAGTCTCACCCATCCTATGCCTGACTCCTTTCTCTCTTTCGGCGTATCATCACCAGCAGCACCACCGGCGCGCCAAAGATCGCCGTTACTGTGCTAATACTGAGCTCCGTAGGCGCAAACATCACTCTTGCCAGCAAATCACAGAGCAGGCAGAACGCAGCTCCCCCCAGAAAACATCCTGGTATCATCCATATGGGTTTTGCTGTTCCAAACAGACTTTTCACCAAGTGCGGCACAGCAATTCCTACAAAAGAAACCGGCCCTGCAAAGGCAGTCACACAGGCGGATAAAATACTGGATAAAAGCACCAGAAGTCCCCGAAACAGCCGTATATTCAATCCCATATTACGGGCATAGGATTCTCCCAGCTGATAAGCACTGATGGGCTTGGACATCAGAAATACTCCAAAAGAAGCCAAA
This sequence comes from uncultured Lachnospiraceae bacterium, assembly GCA_910579225.1. Lineage (GTDB taxonomy): Bacteria > Bacillota > Clostridia > Lachnospirales > Lachnospiraceae > Hominiventricola. The sequence goes on from CAJTTI010000013.1 coordinate 65,570, forward strand.
AAAACAACCGCAGACATGACCCACACATTCTCCCAGCTGATGCCGGAAAAGCTGCCTTTAGACCAATTATGCAGGTTCACAATATCCGCATCTTCTGCAAAGGTCACCACAAAGTCCGTAATCGCAGTACAGATATACCCAATCATCACACCTCCGACAATCAGCATGGACATCTGTTCCATAACCCTAGACATCAGAAGGACAAAGCCCATGGAAATCATAGCTCCCAGAAACGCCGCCCCTATCATAGCCAGAGAACTGACCTGTACTGCCTTTCCAAGGGCAGCCACCATCACCAGTGCCACCGCAAGTTTTGCCCCGGAGGAAATGCCGAGAATAAACGGCCCTGCAATGGGATTATGAAAAAAAGTCTGAAGCAGATAACCAGACAGCGCCAGCCCCCCGCCCAGGATCGCTGCCGCCAGCGCTCGCGGAAACCGGATCTGAATCACAATATCCGCAAACACCGGATCCGCTCCTTTTCCATTCCATATTTTCCACACTTCCTCAAAAGGTATTTCAACACTTCCAGCACATATATTTACTACTATAAGTATCAAAACCAGTAAGATCAATATGGCATATGCCACTTGATATCTGCTTCGCTTCATACCTGGTCTCCCCCATTCTCTTCCTCTTCTCCTGTCCGGCAGTACAAATTCACTCCCAACAGACAGACTTGGTATATTACTCCAGTTGATACAGATAGGTAAGTTCGTCGTTCTCTCCATCCAGCATCTCATGAATATCCCGAATCATAGTCCCCAGCTCCATAGAGGACTGATACAGATTCTTTGTGGTACAATACACGTTTCCTTCCTGCACCGCCCGGAAATTTTCCAAAAGGCTGCTTTTGTCAATCAGCTCAGCCACCGACGACAGTTCTCCCTCAATCGCACTGTTGTAAATAATGTAATCTGCTTCTTTTGCAGAAGCATAAAACTCTTCCATCTGCATGGTCATGGTGGAAGAGGCTGTATCTTTTTCTCCCAGATCCGAAAAGATATATCTGCCGCCTGCCATTTCAATCATCCTGGGCAGATAATCAGATGATTTCCTGACATTTGCCTCTCCGTTGGTCGTAATATAGAAAAACGCCACAGTCTTTCCAGATGCTTCTCCTCCACTTACAGAAGTAAATGCATCCATTTCAGCAGAGAATGCCGCTTCTGCCTCTTCTTCCTTTCCGGCAAGAAGCCCATACAGCTTCACCCATTCGGTTCGTCCCAGCGGCTCTGTCTCATAACTGGAATGATCCACAAGCACTGGAATATTCAGCCTCTCCAACTGTTCTTTCACTTCCGGATTGTGATAGATCATGGTATTTTCCACTGCAAGACCGCAGCCTTCTGAAATAATCTGTTCATAATCCGGTGCGGCATAATTTCCCGCATACAGAATCTCTCCGGATTCCACAGCTTCTCTCGCTTCTTCAATGTACCACCCATCCGCCTTCAATCCGGAAAACCTCACCTTATCCAGCGCATCCAGAGATACGAACATATCCATCACCGCTGATGCCACCAGATAGATATGTTCCACCGGCTGTATCAGCGGCACAATTCCCTCCTCCAAATCCTCCGGCAGTTTTTGATCTTTTGGTACCAGCAAAAACCGGCTGCCGTCGGCAATACTGATTAACGCATAATTGTCTTCATAATAATCCACCGTAAATTTTCGGGCATAAACGGTTTCCATACTGTGGCTGTATGAAAGTTCTGAACTGATGTTCACATTTCTTTCTTCTAACAGTTTTCCTTCTGAATTGCTGCAGGAAATACAGCTTAGAGTAATACTGATACACAAACTTAATACGACCAGCCTACGAATCATCTTCTGCCATTCCTTTTCTTCTTATTAATAAACGATACCAAACCGCAGACTGCTACGATCACGAATACCATATATACGACCTTCTGTGCTGCTGCCTGAGGCGTCTCATCCTTTGACATTACCCGATCTCCATAGAAAGTCAATGCATACTCCACTTCATGTGGAGTACTCATAGCTGTTGTATCCGCTATAACCTGCACAGGCTCGTTAAACATCAGGATAGGGATCTCAAAAGTAGAATATCCTTCCTCATTCACCGGAAAATACTTTTCATTTCCAACAATCATATAATCATAATTGGAACTGCTCCACTGAACTCTCGCCCATGCAAGTCCGTCCCTGACGATCAAGCCTGCCGGAGAGCTGATGGTTGATCTGCCGCTCCCGCCGGAAAGCTCCACTTCAATGGCATACTCTCCGTCTTCCATCTCAATCAGTGCAGGTCCCTTTACCATTGATTCCGTCTTTCCTCCAGGCTCATTTGTCTCTTCAGACGTCTCTTTTTCTGCCCGCAGCGCTTCAATCCGTCGCTCTTTTGCTTCTTGTTTCAACGCTTCGTAGTCCGGAAGCTCCACCAATACTGCTTCTTCAGGAAGGCTTTCTGCTTCAAACAGAATCTGACGGTCATACCATTTCTCCCGATTCCTGCTGAATGCAGCACAGTCAATAGGTATGTCCAGTGCTTCCACCGGTATCTCATATGTATGCCTCCCTTCACTGTTCTCCTGGTATTCGATATATTCTGACACATCGCTCTTGGCTGCTTCTACTCCAGTTCCCATATACAGCCTCAGATAACCGGTGCCTCCCATAGTAAGAACCGCCTTCATCTCCCCATCATGAACTGTGAGGCTGGCGCTCTCCACCCGAAACATAGACGAGCTGGACTCTACCCGGACTTCATAAACTCCATCCTTTACATCCGTCCCATATACAGGAAACATACCCTCCACGCCCACCTCCTGAGCCTTTACCTGTTCCTCTTCCGAAGCCACCTGATCATAAGAAATCCCGTCTTCTCCATTTTCGCTGGCAGCAACGGTCAAGGGTGCAAAAATGATATTTACTGCCAATATAGCCGCTGCTGTCTGACTGCCAAAAAAACTTCTCAACACTTTCATTTTCAGAAACCTCCATCTGCCGCTGAACGCAGCAAAACTTCCGCAGAATTCATCTCTGCGAAAGTCCTGCCGCGTCTTTCCTGCAGCCTGCCGCCTTACGGCTGACCTTGTGTATTTACAGACTGTCTATTGCCGCCTGTGTATGCTTTACATAAAGCTCGCGAATCGCTGCCAGCTCTCCAAGCCCCGTCAATCTGGATTCTACTTCAAAGCCCTCTGCTTCCAGAGCAATGCGCCAGGAGTCCTCCTCTTCCCCTGCCATATCGTTATTAGCATGGTCTCCGGCAACCACCATCAAAGGCTGAAGCACCACTTTTTTATATGTTCCTGCTTCTTTCAAAGCCTTGATTACATCTTCCAGCGTAGGCTCTGCTTCTACCGTCCCGACATAATAATTCGTATAGCCTGCAGCTGTCAGCTTCTCCTGCATATTTCCATAGACCTGATTGGATTCCGCTTCTGTTCCGTGTCCCATGTACACGATGGCCGTCTCTCCATCATCGTAAGCTTTTGTGTCTTCTGTAATCGCCTGAATCACTGCCTCATAGTCCGCGTCACTTGTCAGAAGCGGCTCTCCCAGGACAATCTGATCAAAATCACTCCTATATTCATCCAGTTCTTTTACCAGGTCCGCATATTCCAGGCCATTCATCAGATGGGTCGGCTGCACAATCAAAGTCCGAATCCCGTCCGCCACCGCGCGATCCAGCGCCTGAGTCACATTGTCAATCTCAAGTCCATCCCGCTCTGCCAGCTTATCAATGATAATCTGCGCTGTAAACGCCCTTCTCACCGGATAGGTCGGAAATGCGTCTGCAATACTGTTTTCAATGGCACCAATCGTAATATCCCGACTGTCATTATAGCTGGTGCCGAAGCTGACCGCCAGAATCGCCGTATCCTTACTCTGTCCCAGTTTCTCGATCGCTTTCTCAAAATGCTCCACATATAGTTTTTGGATCTCCTCCAGCTCCCCGAGTCCTTTCAGCAGACATTCCACCTCATAGCCTTCTGCTTTCAAAGCCGTCTTCCAGGAATCTTCCTCATCACCTGCCATATCATTATTCGCATGATCCCCTGCAACCACCATTAAGGGCTCCAGCACTACTCTCTTATATCCGCCATGCTCCTTCAGAGCCTCCATTACATCTTCCAGCGTCGGTTCTGCCTCCACAGTTCCTATGTAGTAATTCTCATAACCGGAAGCTTCCAGCTTGTTCTGCATAATATGATAGACTTCGTTAGAGACAGCCTCTGTCCCATGTCCCATAAACACCATTGCAGTCTCGCCATCATCATATTCTTTTGTTGCCCCTGTGATCGCTTCGATCACTCCCGCGTAATCCTCATTACTTGTCAGAAGAGGTTTTCCTACCGAAATATTTGTAAAATTATCTTCATATTCCTCCAGCTCATTGATCAAATCATGATACTCCAGCCCATCCATCAGATGGGTCGGCTGCACAACCAGATTCTGAAAGCCGTCTGCTGCCGCCCGGTCCAAAGCATCTGTTACATTGTCAATCTCAAGCCCATCCCGTTCTGCAAGCTTGTCAATGATAATCTGTGCTGTAAATGCCCTTCTCGTTTCGTATTCCGGATGTGCCTCGGCAATTGCCTCTTCTATAGCACCAATCGTGATATCACGGCTGTCGTTATAACTGGTTCCAAAGCTGACCACCAGAACAAGCGTATCCTTGTCCTGAACCGGATCCTTTTCTTCCAGTTCCTCAGCAGATACTTCCGGAGCCTCCATAGCAGTCTCTTCTGCCGGTTCCGGATCTGTGTTTGTCTGTGTGCTGCTCTGGCATCCGGTTGCCCCCAGGGCCAAAACCAGAAGCGATGCCAGCAGTGCCGTCATTTTGTTTTTCATGCATTTCCTCCTTTTTCTGTGGCTTCTGCCAAAAAAAGATTGTTGTGGTTCTCACAACAATCCAGGGTAAAAGGACGCAATTATGATGTTCATTCTCACAGTTACGACCAGTTACTCGTGGTCCGGGATCTTTCCCGTTTCCCCCGCAGGCAGGTCTCCTGACTCACAGATCTTCACATAAAAACCGCCTTCCCGATTACTCAGTGGCATCTCTGGCTTCCACACTCCCTGTATACAGTGACGAGTTCGTACAGGCCTCTCACCTGTTTCCCTTTTCACCGGTCCGGACGTGGTCCTTTCCCGGCACCTGCAGTTCCATCAACAGCCATGGTAAAGCTGTGACTGTAATATATCATACAATTTTGCAAAATACAAGATTGTAAGGCCTGCAGAAATATAACAAATAGTTATACCTTAATTGTAAAAATTTTACGGATAGTTGTTGATAAATTTTCTCCAAACAGTATAATAGAATCATTGATATTAAGCACAAAAGGAGATAACGATACTATGGCAGGAACATTATATGGAACAGGTGTCGGACCCGGAGATCCGGAGCTTATGACATTAAAAGCTGTTCGGCTGATCAGGGAAAATGAAGTCATCGCTCTTCCGGGCCCCATACCTGAAGAAACGGTTGCCTACCAGATCGCAGTACAGGCGGTCCCGGAGCTGGCAGATAAGACGTTGGTTTCCGTTAATATGCCCATGACACATGACAGAGAAGAAATAAACAAAAACCACGAGAAGGCGGCGGATCTTCTGGAAGATTATCTGAAAAAAGGACAAAATGTGGTTTTTTTAACATTGGGAGATCCGACCATCTACTCCACTTATCTGTATGTACAGAAAAAAATCTCAGCCCGCGGCTATGAAACCCGTCTTGCAAGCGGTATCACTTCCTTCTGCGCCGCAGCGGCAAGAACCAACACCTCTCTTGTGGAATGGAATGAACAGCTTCATATCCTTCCCGCCGTTCACCGCCTGGATAGCCGACTGGAACAGTCTGGTAATTATGTGCTGATGAAATCCGGACGGAAAATGAATCAGGTAAAAGAGATTCTGGCTGAAAGCGGCAGGGATGTAATCATGGTGGAAAACTGCGGTATGAAGAACGAGAAAATCTACCGGGGAATCGAAGAGATTCCCGACGATGCCGGTTATTATTCTCTGATTATTGCAAAGGAAAAGCATATGAAACATGATTGAACTGAGAGATCTGACGAAAACTTTTGATCATTTCACAGCTGTGGATTCCCTGAATCTCCAGATCGCAACAGGAGAATTTTTCGGCCTTCTGGGGCCGAACGGCGCCGGCAAGACTACCACGATTGGTATGCTGTCCACCCTGCTTCTGCCCACCTGCGGAGAGATTCTCATTGACGGAGAACTGCTCACACGAAAGCGAAAAGATATCAAACAGAAAGTCAGCGTCATCACTCAGGAATATTCCATGCGTCAGGATATGGATATGGATGAAATCATGGAATACCAGGGACGCCTGTATTTTATGCCTGTTCGTCAAATCCGTTCCCGCACAGAAGAACTTTTTCACTTTGCCGGACTGACGGAGCACCGGTATAAAACAATCCGGAAGCTCTCCGGCGGCATGAAACGAAAGCTCATGGTCTGCCGTGCCCTGCTGACCGAACCGGAGATTCTTCTGCTGGATGAACCGACCGCCGGAATGGACGCCATATCCCGACGGCAGATGTGGAATCTCCTGCGCCAGTTAAATGAACAGGGACTCACGATCCTCCTGACTACCCACTATATTGAAGAAGCTCAGGCTCTTTGTCATCGTGTGGCTCTTATGAATGGCGGTAAACTGAACGATGTGGATACACCGCCGCACCTGATCAACAAACTTGGCGCCTATGCAGTTGATGAACACCAGCCAGACGGCATCCACGGCCATTTTTTCTCAGACCGGGAACAAGCAATCGCCTATCTGTCCCGTCTTCAGGGGCCATGTACGCTCAGAGATACCACCCTGGAAGATGTTTTTGTGGAGCAGGCCGGCAAACGCCTGTCCTGATCTTCGTTTTATACAACTGCCTGAAATTTCACAAACTGCAGTCCTTTCACGAGGCAGCATTATCTACAATCGCTTGGGAGTATCTGTCATATGGGAATCATAACAATTTTATGGGAAAAATGGAGAGAATTTATCCGGGATTTCTCCCGGATTACACTGGCCGCCATGGTGGCGCCGCTGATGTATCTGATCGTATTCGGCTGGGGAATCCGGACTACCATGAACGGTCAACCCTATCTGTATTTTCTGATTCCCGGAGTTGTCTCTCTTACTACTATGAATGGGAGTTTTAACGCTATTGCACAGAACCTGAATGTCCAGCGTCTGTATGAAAAAGCCTTTGACCAGGTCATCATCTCCCCTACTCCACTCTGGCAGTTTATCGCCGGACAGATTCTCGCCGGAGCGCTGAGAGGCCTCTATGCAGGCGGAATCATCCTGTTTCTGGTATTACCGGTCAAAACAGGACTGGTTTTCAACGGTCTGTCTTTTTTCATACTGTTTTTAAACGGGGCTGTATTCTCCTCGCTGGGAATTGTTGTCTCTTTTCTGGCCAGGAATCACGCAGATGTCCCCCGGTTTTCCAATTATTTTATCATGCCCATGGCCTATCTTTGTAATACTTTTTTCTCTACGGACAGCATTCCCCATGGCGCCCGGGAAGTAATCGCTGCCTTACCTCTGTCTCAGACCAGCCGTATGATCCGCAGCATTGCTTTTCGTGAACCAGGCAGTTATATAGGAATATTTCTTCTTCTCACTTATCTGGCTGTCTTTACTGGAATCGGCCTGTACTTTGTGTATCAGAAGAAAAATCTGTAATTCTAAAGCGACTTACAGACCATATCTTCTCTGCACTGTATTTTCCGCTAATTTTTATCCAGGTCTACTGTAATTTCATAATAATCGCACGGATGTGCCGTAAGTCCAGTCACACCTTTGCCGGATATAATGGACATCTTCAGATGGGAAGCGAACACAAAACCGTTGTCATCAAGGATTACCTGGGTCATCTGTGTCGCCAGCTTTGCACGTTCATCTATGTCAAAAGTCCGGCTCAGCTGTTCCTCCAAAACTTCCAGCTCGTCATTATGGTATTTTCCGCGGTTTTTGGAAGAAGTGTCCAGACAGTGGGTCGTAAAGAAAAACTCCGGATCACCGGTAGGCGCGGTCACAAATGCGCTGGCATAGATGTCCCATTCTCCGTTTTCAATGAAATCCAGATGATTTGCCGTACAATTCACCTGCAGGTCAATCCCGATCTCCTTCATCGTTGCCTGTACGCTTTCTGCCAGAAGCGGAAGCTCCTGACGGCTTGGATAAGTCAGCCAGCGAAGAGTCAGCTTACGCCCGTTTTTGTCTACATAGCCGTCTTTGTCCGTATCGGTCCAGCCCGCCTCTGCCAAAAGCTGCCTCGACGTCTCCAGGTCGAAAGGCTGCGCTGTCACTGTATGGTCTCCATACGGCAAACTTGTCGGGAACGGCCCCGTTGCCGCACTGCCGTTGCCGTTCATCAGAACACTGGTAAAACCCTCTTTGTCAATGGCTCCAGCAATAGCTTTCCTTACACGGGCATCCTGAAGCACTTCCGTATCATAATTCATGACCCCGAAGAAGGAACGGGACGTCTCACAGGAAGAAATGGTATATGATGTGTTCTCAAAAAGCGGCAAGCTGGCATACGGCAGCCCATAAGCGCCGTCCAGTTCCCCGGACTGCAAAGCCATGGTCATGGTATCTCCGTCAGAAATCGTCTGTATATAGATCGTATCCAGATGCGGTATGCCGTCCCAATAGTTTTCATTTTTCACCAAAGTCAGTCCTTTGTCTGTTTCGACCAGTGTTGCCCGGTATGGACCGGTGCCGGAGACATTTCCGTCGTCCGTGATCCCGGCTTCCATATCAATAATACAGCCGTACGGCTCCGCCAGATAATTGATCAGCGCAGGAACCGGAACTTCTGTCTGAATCGTCAGCTTCTGTCCGTCGGCTATCATTTCTCGAATCTTCAGATCGCCTGCCGCACGCTCATGCACTTCGGTCAAATGCTCCAGACACTCCTTTACCGACTGCGCATCCAGAGCGCGTCCGCTGGTAAAGGTCACTCCGTCCCTCAGTATAATTTCCCAAGTAGTTTCATCCACATTCGTATATTCCGTTGCCAGCCAGGGCTCTGCCTCCATCGCATCTGAATATTTGAACAGTGTCTCCCCAATTCCATAACGGATACATGCCCACCCCGAATAACCATTGTGCGGATTCACATCCGATTCGTCATTTTCCGCGTTAAAGGTTGTATCTCCATAGTAAAATACCTTTTCACCCGTCAGTGCCGAATCTTTGCTGCAGCCTGCCAGAAGTCCCGCAGTCACCGTTACTGCAAGCAATGACAATCCGATTCTCTTCCATAAACTTTCACTTTTCATCATTGTACATTCCTTTCCCTGGAGAAACCTTCTCTCTTCTATTTAAAAAACCGACTCGATCAACATCTTCGTATATGCTTTTTGGGGATGCATGATCACATCATCTGGAGCTCCCTGCTCTACAATGTTTCCCTGGTACATGACCAGTACCCGATCGCAGAATGTTTGTACCAGCGCCAGGTCATGGCAGATCAAAAGCAGCGAAAGTCCCTGTTCCTTCTGAAGTTTCTTAAGAAGTGATGCAATCTGTACCTGTACCGTCACATCCAGCGCACTGGTTGCCTCGTCGCAAATCACAAGCTTTGGAGCTGGAGCCAGTGCCCTGGCAATGGCTGCCCGCTGACACTGGCCGCCGCTGACCTCATGCGGATAACGGCACGCAAATTCCCGTTCCAGTTCCACCATATCCAGAAGCTCATACATCCGTTTTCTCGCCTGCACCTTTGGTATTCCCTGATTCCGTATGCTTTCCATGATCCCATCTCCAAGAGAACGCCTGGGATCAAAGGAATCCTGCGGTGTCTGAAATACCATCTGAATATTTCTGTACAACCAGCGTTCCTGTCTTCCCCTTAAAAATAATGTCTCCGCTCCATCCAGAAGCACGCTCCCTGTATCCGGTGCGGTCAGATGCGTGATAATCCGTGCAACTGTACTCTTGCCGCAGCCGCTCTCTCCCACCAGTCCCAGACACTCCCCTTTGTTCACATCAAAGCTGACCTTATCTACCACCACAAAGGGAACTTTTTTCTTATAATATGTTTTTTTCAGCTCTTTTACTTCCAGCAGTTTCTGCATATCTTTACCCTCTGTTTATCCGGAGTACCGAACTGATCAGCTTCTTTGTATATGCTTCCTTGGGATGATAGATGATATTTTCCGTATTTCCATATTCTATAATCCTGCCCTGATACATGACTGCAATCTTGTCCGCCATATGTTCCGCCATACCGATATTGTGAGTGACGATAACAATACCTGTACCATAAACCTTTCGCATTTTCATCATTTCCTGTACCACTTGCGCCTGTACCGTCACATCCAGTGCGCTGGTCGGTTCATCGGCAAAGAGAAGATCCGGCTTTAACACCATGGCCATCATGATACCGACCCGTTGATTCATGCCTCCGGACAACTCGAACGGATAGCTGTTCAGAATCCGCTCTCCGTCATCTAAACGCATCTTCCCAAAGAGCTCCAGCGCCCGTTTCCGTACCTCTTCCCGGCTCACCTTCTCATGCTGACAGACGCTTTCATAAAGCTGATCCCCAATGCTGCGGATGGGACATAGCGACGCCTCTGTGTCCTGAAAGATCATACCCATGGCAGGTCCTCTCATCCTGCAGATTTCATCCGTTCCTGCTTCAACGACATTCTGTCCTTTATAGTAGATGTTACCATTGGTTACGCCCCCACTATTTCCCAACAGTCCCATGGCCGCCTTGATGATTGTACTCTTACCGCTTCCGGACTCTCCGACGATCCCAAGGATTTCTCCCGCTTTCAGGCAAAAAGACACATCATGCACAACCTTCCTTCCATGATAACTTACTTCCAGATGCTGCACATCCAGCAATGGCTCCATAAAGCTCACCTCCCTCTCTGTCTGGGATCCAGAAGATCCCGCACAGTATCTCCGGCAAGGTTAAAGATCATCACGGTCAGGAAGACGGCTACGCCCGGCGCCAGGACGACCCAGGGCGAGGTCTGGAGCATACTCCTCCCGTTGCTCATCATGGAGCCCCACTCTGCAGTGGGCGGTGTCGCTCCCAGTCCCAGAAAAGACAGTCCGGCAATCTCCATAATCATAGTACCGATATCCAACACAGCCGTTACGATGACAGGGCCTGCAATATTCGGTATCATATGTTTAATTACGATTTTAAAAGCTCCAGATCCGGACAGCCTCGCCGCTGCTATATAAGGCATAGTTTTAATCGTCATTACCTGACTTCTTGCAATCCTGGCATATTTAGGCCAGGAGATACAGGCCAGCGCCGCGACCGCATTCAAAATACCGCCGTTTAGAACACTGGCCGCTGCGATGGCGAACACCATCCCTGGAAATGCCAGGAAGATATCGGACACTCTCATAAGGAGCGCGTCCAACTTCCCGCCATGACAACCACAGAGAATTCCCACCGTACTCCCGATCACTGTGATCACAGCAACCAGTAAAAGAGCGGAAAAAATCGTAGACTGAGAACCCATGATCACACGTGAGAGCATATCCCTTCCATAGCGGTCTGTTCCCAGAAGATGAACTCCGCCCGGCGGCAGCAGCGCGTTTCCCAGATCCTGCTCATAGGGATCATAGGGCACCAGATACGGGGCAAGGACAGCCATCAGAACCACTCCCGCCACCATTGCTCCGAAGAGAATCATTTTCAACTTTATACCATCTTTTCCCACCTGCCTCCTGCGTCTGGTGGCCTTCTGCCGCTCTTCCATCGTCATACCTCCTCTCCCAGCCGAATCCGCGGATCCAGATAATGATAAATAATATCTGTAACAAGATTTACACACACATAGATGAGCGCCATCCAGCTCACATATGCCTGGATCACCGGATAGTCCCGCATGGTGATAGCATCCACCGCCATCTTGCCTACACCGTCCCACATAAAGACAGACTCTACGATTGCCGTTCCTCCCAACAGCGAACCAATGGACAGTGCCAGCAAAGTAATGATCGTCAGCATGGAAACTCGCAGCACACTGAAATACAGGATTCTTTTCTCTCTGATTCCTCTTGCTCTGGCCCCCTGCACATAATCTTTATTCAGCTCTTCCAGCACCGCAGCCCGCACCTGTCTGGTGTATTTGGACGTCATGGAAAACGACAGCGTCAAAGTCGGCAGAATCACACTCTTCCAACCTGCATTATTGCCCATAACTGGCAGCAGGTTCAACTTCAGTGAGAAAAAATAAATCAGCAGAAGCGATACGAAAAAGTTTGGCAATGAATTGCCGATAAAACTTAAACAGCGTATGAAATAGTCCGTAATCTGATTCTGTTTCACCGCAGATACAATCCCCAGCGGAATCGACAAAAGCACCGTCACGACGATTGATGTAACGGTCAGATAAATCGTCGCCGGGAGCTTCGATATAAAAGTAGAAAATACTGGCTGGCCGGATACGAAAGACTCTCCCATATCGCCCCGGAGGATCTTTCCAAGCCAAATCACATACTGCTGCAAAAGCGGCCTGTCCAGTCCAAGCTCTGCCCGGAGCGCAACCTTCTCCTCCTCCGACAGAACACCTCCGGTATTGTTCTCCATCACATCAACGGCATCTGCAGTTCCTGTATTCATCAAAAGAAAAGACAAAAGTGTGATTCCCAAAAGAATCGGAATCAGCTGAATCAGCCGCCTTGTTATATATCTTTTCATTTGTTTCCTCCCTTGTACTATAAAAATTCCATTTTACAGTATAGCAAAAATAAAATGGCCCGCAACCCTGTAGAGGGATATTCAGTTATTCTATTATGGATGCATTCCTTTCCGTTATGTACAAAAGTGATCATTCCCCGTCCTGATACCATTCTGACAATCTCTCCGACTACAAAAAACATGCAGACATAACATTCCGATATATCTGCACGCATTCTTTATCATTTCCCGTTATCTTATCTCCGCACAAATCATAAAAAGCGGCGTCGCCTTTTCATGAACCTTCTCTTCCTCATCCCATACCAAATCTCCTACATTTGGAAGTACTTGTATCACATCCATATCTGCCTTTTCCAGAGTCTCTCTGTCCCATTCCGGCCGATGCACTTTCGAAAGGGGCAACGTCCTAGCAATCTCCTCTAAAAACTGCGCCTTCTGACTGCCGATTTTATCATGCACAGCATTTGGGTAAAGCCGATGATAATTTTCATGTGCTTCTTCATGGCGCCTCCTCTGTTCTTCATCAAACAGATACAGATACCAGTTGGCATCAAAATAGACCATACGGCCTTCGGGGACCAGGACACGTTTCCACTCACAAAGCGCTTCCTTCGGTTTTTCAAGATTCCACAGTACATTCCTAGATACTACCAAGTCAAAGCTTTCGTCCGAAAACGGCAAACGCTCCCCATCATATAAAGCAAATTCCGCCTCTGCTCCGTAAGCTTTGGCATTTTCCCGCGCATGCTCCAACATCTCTTCCGTCACATCCACCGCGCTTACCTGATGACCTGCCAGAGCCAGATTTATTGCAAAAAAACCAGGACCGGTTCCTATGTCAAGGATTCTCATAGGTTCCTTTAACGGTGCATACTGCAAAATCAGCTTCCTCCACGCAAGCTTCTTCCAATTATTCAGTTCTTCAATATTCTGACTGGAGTAACTGGCGGAGCGAGCGCCCCAATAGGATTTCAGCCCGTCTAAAACATTCTTAGGCTTGTATTCCATTCTGTTCTTCCTCCTGTTCTTTCTCTTCCCTTTTTACTATGGCAGCAATCTCTTCCCTCACATATTCCAGAAACTTCACTGTCCACGGACCAGGCCTTTCTTCCTTTCGCAGCACATATCCAAAGAGCACCGGCTCCTTTTCTCCAGCTTATACTGAAAGGACTGCATTTACAGCTCCATCATATGAACAGTTCTCCATCATGCAGATTCGGCCATTGCTTCTTTGAGCGTCCGGCGTTTCACGGCCTGGATCAAAAACATTGGCGTTGACATGTAATTCACCTGCTCCGTCTCATCCCAGACCCGTCTCCAGACCTGTTCATCCACCTGGATCGGTCCTTCTGTATACGCCATTAACGTCTGCACATCCCATGCCGGACGCAGGATACGGCTCATAGGCACCTGTCTGGCAATTTCTTCCATAGCATTAATATCCGTACAGGTATAATGATCCTCCATCTGCAGGGCCTCCACTTTCTCACGGTCTTCTTCATATGCTCTTCGCTTTCGCTCATCAAAGAGATGATGATACCAGTTGGCATCAAAATTCAGAAGTCTACCGCCTTCTTTCAGTACTCGTATCCATTCTGCATATGCTTTCTGGGGATCCTCCAGATTCCAGGTCAAATTGCGGGAAATCACCACATCGAAAGTTTCTTCCGGAAACTTCAGATCCTGTGCATCCATCTGCTGAAAATGGATCCGCTCTGACAAAGCCCCCGCGTTGCGTCTCGCCTGCTGAAGCATCGCCTTCGTATAATCCACTGCTGTTACATTATATCCCTTCCTCGCCAGAAGAATTGCGAAAAATCCTGGGCCTGTGCCCACATCCAGAATCTTCAGATTCTTTTCTTCCGGCAAATACTTTTGAATTTCCTGAAACCATACCCGATCCTGCCCGGTGGCAAGCTCATGCTGGTTTACCAGCGAATATCCTTCTGCCCTTTTGGTCCAATACTTTTCAATCTGTGTCAACAGCATCTTTGTTCATACCCCGCTTTCCGTTTCTACTGCCGGGCAATAAAACCCCGGAACCTTCTTTGTTAAAATTATAACGGATGCCAGAAAAGCCGACAAGCCGGGTGGGGGGATATTTATCAGACATTTAGTCAAAAAAGGAGGGGCCCAATGCCCCTCTCTCTATGTACAGAATCATATTTTAAAGCTGGTTACCTGTCATTCAATCGGAAAGAACCTATCAGGCGTTTGAGCAGGCCTGCCTGAGAAGACAACTCCTCGCTGGCAGCAGCACACTCTTCACTGGTGGCTGAATTGGTCTGAACTACAGAAGCAATCTGTTCAATTCCGTCGCTGACCTGGACAATGGCTGCCGTCTGCTTCTCCACTGCATCCACCACAACCGACATCCTGGATGTCACATTACCTGCCAGCTGACCAGTCCGGTCCAGAGCCTCTGTAACTTTGTTCACCACTTCGCTGCCTTCTGTAACTGCCTTGATGGAACTTTCAATCAGTTCCTGGGTCGCTTTGGCTGCCACATCCGATTTGGAAGCCAGATTGCTCACTTCATCGGCAACCACCGCAAATCCTTTGCCTGCATTACCTGCCCGGGCCGCCTCCACAGCGGCATTTAACGCAAGGATGTTGATCTGAAAAGCAATATTTTCGATCGTGGAGATAATCGTGTTGATCTCTTTCGATGAACGGGAGATATTCTCCATAGCCACATTCAGATCTTTCACATAATCCATACTGACCCCTAACTGTGCGCCGGCCTGATTGACAAAATCGCCGGCCTCGGCAGCTGCAGCGGAAGTTTTCCGTGAATTTTCTGAAATATTGGCAATCGTGGCAGAAATCTCTTCCACGGAGCTGGCCTGCTGTGTCGCTCCATGCGCCAGATTCTGGGCGCTGCTGGATACCTGCTCAGATCCGGATGATACCTGACTGGCACTGGTCGAAATCTGCCCCATAGTACTGTTTAATGCCGACTGAATCCTGTCCAGAGATTTCTTAATCGACTGGAAATCTCCCAAGTAATCCTGTACAACATTCCGGGTCAGATCACCATCCGCAATGGAACCCAGCACATCTGATATTTCACCGATATAAGCCCTCAGACACCGGATCGTACCCTCAAACATTTCTCCCAGTATACCGATTTCATCATTGGACTGAACGCTGACTTTCACTTCTTCTCCGTTTGAAAGGCCCAGGTCTCCCTTTTCCAACCGGGCGGCGATCCGGGTAATCTCTCCCATCGGAATGGAAACCCGCTTTTTCAGATAAGCCGCCATCAGTACGGCACAGAGAAGAATCGTAAGCCCACTTACAACTGCAGCAATTACAACCACTTTTAAAGTTTCCTGCTTCGCTTCTGCCATGGAAATCCCGGCAAAAATCAGCCCATTGATCTGTCCATCCGTTCCCATAGTCGGAACATAAGAACACAGATAACTGTCATCCAGGATCGTTGCCTCGCCTACGTAAGCTTTCCCCTGTTTGAGTACAATCTCACTCACTTCTGCAGACAATTTGGTACCCACTACCCTTTTTCCATCTTGAGTCACAGTGCTGTAAGCACGGGTATCTCCCTCAAAGATCGTAAACTCACAGCCCATACGGCGCTTCAACTCATCCAGTGTCTGATTCAGATCCGCACCTTCCGGCACCTGTTCCAGCGCAAAAGCCAACATATTCGTACCATTCGTACAACGTTCCTTCTGCATCTTTGTGACCAGAGAGCTGAACATTGAGACGCAGACAACCACTGCCAATATGCCGGAAACCGCCTGCAAAATCATCACTGCATAACTGACTTTCCGTCCGATACTCCTGTACTTTCTGTTTTTTGGGCCTTCTGGCACCCGGACTTCTTCCATCGCTCATTTCCTCACTTTTCAAAAAATAGTTGATAGCGTATTATATCATAGGGCAATCATTTTTGAAAGTATCTTTCAGCTGTTTTATCAATTTATTCCCAATACCACTGATCTACATTGTTGACAATAGACCATCCATGACCATGGGGATGCAGTTTCTGCTCTGCAACCTTCAAGTGTTTATCCGCCCAGTAGAGGTGGTCGATATTGCAAAGCCAGATCCACGGAATATCTCCTTCCTGTACGACGCCTTCTGTTCCGTCCCACTGAGCCTTCTTCCACAGCTCATAGGATTCTTCCAGAGAAGTAGCTTTCAGTGCCTCATCCATATACCGGTCTACACTTTCGTTCGCATAAGGAGAATACTCTGCAGTCCCGTCAATCGTATGGTAGATATTGTATAATTCCATGGGCGTATGGGCGCCCCAGCCCCACATCAGCGGCTCTGCCTGCGCTCTCGTATAAGCAGTATCCCAGCCTACTCCTTCAATGGTGGTATCAATTCCCAGCTCTTTTAACTGATTCTGCGTATCTGCTGCCAAAGCCTGGCGCACAGAATCACCAGAAGAATAGAGAATATGAAGTTCTGCTTTCACTCCGTCTTTCTCCCGGATACCGTCATCGCCCATCTTCCATCCTGCCTCGTCCAGCAGCGCAGCAGCGCCTTCCGGATCATAAGACACCTCTGCTTTTTCATTATACCAGGGCATCTTGTCACAGATACTGTATGCTGCCGTTCCATATCCGTTCAGCACATTTTGGATCATCTCTTCCCGGTCGATTCCGATATTAATCGCTCTCCTGACCCGCACATCATTTGTAAAATCATTTCCCACCGGATTGCCGTCTGCATCCACGGAAGCCGGAGCTGCCGGCAGATTGAATCCTCTGTTATCCACCGTCTCATAGGACAGCAGCTGATAGCCTTCTATCGTCTGATCAGAATAAGAAGCTGCCGTGTATGCCAGATCCACCTGACCCGCCATAGCCGCCGCAAAGGCCGCATCCTCCTCCATGAACACTATTGTTACTTTCTTCATCTTCGGCGCCTCGCCATAGTAATCTGGATTCGCTTCCAGAATCACCTGCTGCCCCTTATCCCATTGTTTCAGAATATACCGCCCGGAGCCTATGGGATGCTCGCCGTAATCTGCACCGTACGCATGTTCTGGTACGATTCCTACAATTGCCATGGAGTAAGGCCAGATGGAATAAGGCTTCTCCATCCGGAATTCCACTGTGGTATCGTCCGTCGCCACAGCCTCTTTCAACATAGTAAAGTCATTGACTGTACTGGTCTCTTTCACCGTGTTATAAGTAAATGCCACATCTTCTGCCGTCAGCGCTTCACCATCCGTAAATCTTACGTCATCCCGAATCACCACCGTCCAGGTCATACCGTCATCACTGACCTGCATATCTGTTGCAAGATCATAATCAATAGACAGATCTGCCTTTGTCACCGTAAGCGTACTCTGAATCAGCGGTTCATGTACATGCTCTCCCGCCCCCCAGCCATAGGCCGGATTGAATCCGGATTCTGGTTCTGAAGTAGTTCCCATGGCCACAATCACAGAATCTTTTGTTCCTTCTGCTTCCAGTCCCCCGTCTTCTTCTGTTCCCTGCCCTTCGCCTGAAGCCGGACCGCTGTTAGATGCATCTGTTCCTGTACTGCTGCAGCCTGCAGTAAGTGAAACTGTCAGTGCCATCGCAATCCATATACCTGCTGTCTTCTTTTTCATTATTATAATCCCCTTTCACATTTTGTTATTATTTTAACAAAATGTACAGAGCATCCACAAGCCGGGAGGGGGGATATTTTTTTCAAATACTAAGCCAGGTTACTTTTTCTGCTTCAAAACGTTCCGGCAATACCAGATTTCTCTGCATTTGAAAGATTGCCTGCTCTGGAACCGACTCTGTCCGGTTCTGGTTCCGGCACAGCTGCTCTTCCCAACCGGTTTCCAGGTAGATCACATGCACAGAAGCGCCGTAATTGTGGAACAGACGAATCTGCTTTTCCCGGAGAGACGGCGTCAGGCTGGTGGCATTCCAGATAAAAGGCTGTTTTTTCCGAAGATACTCTTTTGCAGTCTCCCGGGCCTGCGCTGCCACCGGCCCCTGATTGTCCAAAGGCGAGATGTGCATTTCCTTTCGAATTCTGTCCAGTGAAATCATCGGAAGGTCCCCATGATGTTCCAGAATCCAAGTATCTTTTCCGGTCCCGGGAAGTCCGGACATCAGGAGCACTTCTCCCCATGTATCATCATACAGTTCCTGACCAGGTACGATATTTCTGCCTGACAAATATGCATATTCCGTATAGGGATCAGAAAATAAAAAAGGGCCGTCCAGGCAGGTCAATTCTTCTGCAAATTCAGCACACAGGCGAACCATTCCTGCAGAGTCCTCCACATTCTTATAAATCCTTCCCCTTACATCCGCCTCCCCCAAAATACACAGAAGTGCAATGGAAAAATCTCCTGCAAGCTCTCCGTCTGATGCGACCTGAAAAAGTTTCCTCTTCGGATCCGGTTGATCCAGTATATGGGTGGGCACCGAGTGATAACGGATCAGATTACAGATCGTTTCCCGAAATTCCAGCTGTTCGCCCGTCCCTCCCAATCCATACCAAACACGTAGAATTTCCCGGGCCATCCGGGCCCCCACTGCCGTATGATTCGGAGAGATCAGACGCCCTTCCTCCAGCCTGGTACACGGAATCTTGCCGATATCATGGAGAAGCGCCGCCAAAAAGACCTCCTGACGCTGCTTTTCCGGAAGCGACCGATAGGAAGGCATCGCTGCAAGTTCCCCACAGACCATCCGGGTGTGACTCCATACATCCCCTTCTCCGTGCCATGCAGGATTTTGCTCCGTCTCAGACATCTTTGTAAAATATGGCTGAAGCCGGGAACCATGCAGATCGTCCCAGTCCATCCGCCAGTCCGGCGGTCCTGGCGTCAGAGACAGAAGCTTGGCCCACTCTCTTTTCATATACCCTCACCCCTTTTCCGGGAGTTCAGGAAGAAAAAGCTCTTCCACCGGTATGCTCAGCCGGTTCGGCACAATTGGCCGGTCAATCCAGTGAGAATCCGATGCCTGGATGCACTGAAGAAACGAAGCCCTCACATATTTCAGCCGCTGTGTCACGATACCGCCCTCTTCTACCTTGAGATACAAGCCCTCCATGAGGCCGGAACCTTCTGTCTCCCGGCACTGCCGGTCAGCATCCAGTCCCTCTTTCTCACAGTAAGTCCGCAGACGTTCCATATGTCCCGGCCTTATGTACAAAGACGGACCGATCAGGGACAGCAGTTCTCCCTGATTAGCAAAGACACCTTCTCTCAGCACGGGAACAGATGCCACCGGAAGCCCTCTGATCAGACTGTGCCTGGAAGGCGTATCCAGAAAGCAGCCATTCTCCCGATCCAGAATGTCAAATTCCAAAAAATAATGGGGCAACGCGTCATAGTAGACACTGTGTTTTGCATACATCCACTCCCCATACATAATATAGCGGCTGCCCAACACCTTATAAAAAGCCTCCCTATGTACATTGGCCCATTGTTTCAGCAGATGATAATGCCGTTCCCGATAACCGCCGGTCAGGTAATGTCCCCGGCTCTGAAGCAGAAGCTCTCCACCCTGCCCAAAAGAAATAGCTGAATTGGCGCCATCACACTTTTCTTCCACCACCAGATGCTTTCCACGAAGATCCCCAAAAGGGATCTGACTTAAATCTTCATCCCCCGGCTGAAGCCTTGAACCGGATAAATGAGGCGTCCTGGGGTATTTTATCAATTCCGTACAGTCACTCATTCTGTACCTCCTTTCAGGGTGTTTGGTTTCAGAAAGCCTTTTTACATTATACCAAAAAGCCCTTTGTTTTACCACAGGAATGTCTTTTCATTTTTATTTGTGTTTGCTATAATAAGCTGCAGCAACAAATGCGACCATGGAGGGTAATCATCATGTATGAATTGATTCAGGTTTCAGAACAAAGCTATTATATAAAAAGTCCTGCGAAAATCGGGCTGGTTCGGCTTAATGATACAGACGTGTGCCTGATTGACAGCGGAAATGACAAGGACGCAGGCCGGAAGATCCGGCAGCTTCTGGATAAGAACGGCTGGAGGCTATCTGCCATCTACAACACCCACTCCAACGCTGACCACATCGGAGGATTGTATGTATCCCTTGAAGACAATTTGCTTCGCTGGCAGCGGGCCTGAGATATAAAATCCCTGTTCCGCTTTGAAAAAGGCGGGGTACCTGCCGCAGCAGGGTCCCCGCCTTCTAAATGAATAATGCTTTCTTCAGATACTCACTCATCTGCATAATCATTGAATGTGTCTGTGTCGATCACCTTGATCGCAAATGTCTTTTTCTCAGTAACTCCAAAATTATATTCAATCATATATTCTGTCAGCTTTTCTCCATCAATCAGTATGATATGTTGCTTTGCCGCATACTCAGATGCCTGCTTTGAAAATCTTGAAGTAGTGACAAACAGCCCTTTTCCGCCTTTCCCTGCAATTGCTCCCACAAACGCCTGCACCTCCGGCCTGCCTACGGTATGATCTTCATTCCACTTCTTCGCCTGAATATAAATGAGATCAAAGCCCAGCTTATCTTCCATGATGACCCCGTCAATGCCTTCATCGTTTGACTGTTTTGTTGTCTTTGCCGCATTTTCAAAAGTTCCATACCCCATTTTAGACATAAGCGCCAACACCATCTGCTCAAAAGCCTCAGGCGACAGTTTCATCACCTCATTCATCAGTTCATCCTGCAGGCTTTTATTTATCTTCCTGAATGCCTCTTCAAAAACATCATCCGGAGTCTCCTCATTTTCTTCTGTGTTTTTTCCTCTGTCCTCTCTATTTGCACTGAAAACCCCCTGGAACTCCCTGAACTTTTCATAGCGCATCAGATAGTCAACATCTATGACCTCAGGATTTTCCTGCAGGACTCTTTTCCCTTCTTCCGTGATCACAAACGTAGCTCTGGCCGGACTTTCTATCAGTCCTGCCTTTTTCAAATACGTACGCGCCCACCCAAGGCGATTGATAAATACTGTCTGCCTCCCGCTGGGCAGCAGTTCTGCCAGCTCCTCTTCTGTCAACCCGAACTGCTGGCTTACATAAACTTTCAACTCTTTTAATTTATGTGCTTTTCCGTCTTTTAAATATTCCAAAAACGGCTTGTGCATCTCAAAGTATTTTGGTAATTCCATCTTATCTGCCGCTCCCGTCTATCTCACTTTTATAATCCATATCATACCACGTGTTTTCTCATTTTTCCATAAATATCCTCCTTTTCTTCTGTTTTAATTATGAAAATATTTCAATAATATTATAAAGACTGTGAATTTGTTTTATGGATATTGTCATGATGCAATATTTTTATCAGAGCGCCAATTGTTGAAAATATTGATTTTGCGTTTATCTACAGGAGGATTTTCAAATGAATGGAAAAACTTTCAGGCCGGGACTGGTTCCCCAACTAATCATGGCGATCATCATCGGCATCCTGACCGGACAGTTTCTGCCGGATCCTGTCTGCCGTCTGGTTGTGACGTTGTCCGGTATCTTCAGTACCTTTTTAAAATTTATTATTCCTCTCATGATCCTAGCCTATGTGACCATGGGAATCGCGGATCTGTCCCGGGGAGCCGGAAAGCTTCTGCTGATCACCGTGTTGCTGGCTTATCTGTCAACTCTGATCGCAGGAAGCGGCTCCTACCTGGTATCCTCCTCATTGTTTCCTCATTTTATGGGCGCGGATGCTCTGGCGCAGATCACCGCCACAGCCGGCTCCTCGGTGGAATCTTACTTTACTCTAACCCTCCAGCCAGTCATGGATACCCTTTCCGCCGTGGTCCTGGCCTTTGTGCTTGGACTCTGTCTTTCTGCGATGAAAGGCAAAGAAATCGGGCATACTCTTTATGACGTATGTAAGGACTTTTCCGGCATCATTGATAAGGTCCTGCACATGGTGATTATCCCTCTGCTGCCTCTCTACATCTGCGGCACCTTCACGGATATGACCCGCTCCGGCAAAACCTTTGCCATCCTTGGCATCTTGTGGAAGGTGTTCCTGGCGGTCCTTCTCATGCACATGGTTTGTATCATAATCCAGTTCTGCATCGCCGGTATGTTCAGTCGGAAAAATCCTCTGGCTCTGATCCGAAACCAGATTCCCGGCTATACCACTGCCCTGGGGACCCAATCCTCTGCTGCAACGATCCCTGTCAATCTTCAGTGCGCCGAGGCAGACGGTGTCTGTGAGCAGATCCGCAACTTTGTAGTGCCTCTTTGCGCCAACATCCATATGGCAGGCTCCATGATCACCATCTCGGCCTGCGCCACGGCTGTCTGTCTCATGAACCAGCTTCCCATCAGCCTGAAGACTGTGGTTCCCTTTATCATGACTCTGGGCGTGGCCATGGTGGCTTCCCCCGGTGCACCGGGCGGCTCCATCATGACCGCACTGCCCTTCCTGTACATGGTCTTCGGACCGGAAGCCGGCAATCCGGACGGACCCATATGTGCAATCATGACGGCTCTCTACATTACCCAGGATTCCTTCGGTACTGCCTGCAACGTATCCGGAGACAACGCCATTGGCATCATTGTGGACACTATTTACAGAAATTACATTATGAAACGCACATAAAACAGGAGTATTGCCATGTCATTTATCAGTGTATTTGATGTACTGGGCCCCCATATGGTCGGACCTTCCAGCTCCCACACTGCCGGGGCCTGTGCCATCGCGCTTCTGGCTCAGAAGATGAAAAACGGAGCTTTGAAAGAAGTAGAATTTACCCTCTACGGATCTTTTGCCAAAACCTGTCGGGGGCACGGCACTGACCGGGCGCTTTTGGGAGGAATCATGGGATTTGCCACCGATGATATCCGGATTCGGGACTCCTTTGAGATCGCAAAGGAGCGGAGGATCGCTTATCGTTTTATTTTGGATGAAAAAGAGACGGAAGTCCATCCCAACACGGTGGAAATCCGGATGATAAGTGAAAACGGCACCCAGATGACAGTTCGGGGCGAATCTCTTGGAGGCGGAAAGGTGCGAATCGTCCGGATTAACCAGGTCCAGGTGGATTTTACCGGGGAATACAATGCGGTCATCATCATCCAGAAGGACCGGCCCGGCGTAGCCGCCCATATTACCCGGACTCTGAGCGATCAGGGCGTCAATATCGCCTTTATGCGTCTGTTTCGGGAGGCAAAGGGAGAGACAGCTTATACGATTGTGGAATCTGACGACCGGCTGCCGGAGGATATAGCAGAGACACTTCTGGAAAATCCCAATGTGCGGGATGTGATGCTGGTGCAGCAGTAAAAAGAGGGCCTGCGAAGAATAAGGGCTTGCGAAAAGAGGGCGCTGCATCAGGCGGACAAAGAAAAAATATACCAGGTTTTATTTATCTTTTGGAAATAAGAGGACGAAAATATGACGGATTTTAAAAGTGCACAAGAATTGCTGACACTTTGTGAGCAGAGGCAGACGAAAATTTCAGAAGTGATGAAGCTAAGGGAGTGTGAACTGGGAGAAATTCCGATGGAGCAGGTTATCTTTCGGATGCAGCAGGCGCTGGAGATTATGAGGAAATCAGCGATAACTCCGGCGAAGATGCCGACAAGATCCATGGGAGGACTCATCGGCGGAGAGGCAAAACGACTTTCGGTTCATCGGAATAAAGGAAAGAATATATGCGGGGAGGTGCTGGGGTGGGGCATCACTTATGCCATGGCGGTGTTGGAGGTGAGTGCTTCCATGGGAGTAATCGTGGCGGCTCCTACAGCCGGTTCAGCCGGGATCGTTCCGGGACTTTTGCTGGCACTACAAAAGGAATATCACATCTGCGATGAGCGGGTGGTAAATGCTCTGTTCCATGCCGGAGCCATTGGTTACCTGGCCATGCGCAACGCGACTGTGGCAGGTGCGGTAGGCGGTTGTCAGGCGGAGGTCGGCGTGGCATCCGCCATGGCCGCCGCCGCTGCCGTGGAGCTCATGGGCGGAGAACCCGCCCAGAGCCTGGATGCCGCCTCCACAGTGCTGATGAACATGCTTGGGCTGGTATGCGACCCGGTGGGCGGCCTGGTGGAATATCCCTGCCAGAACCGGAACGCTGCCGGTGTGGCAGTCGCCCTGGTCGCTGCCGAACTGGCCCTCTCCGGTATCCGGCAACTGATTCCTTTTGATGAGATGCTGGATACGATGTACCAGGTGGGAAAACGAATCCCCTACGAGTTACGGGAAACTGCTCTTGGCGGATGCGCCGCCTCTCCGTCAGGCTGCCGCTTCTGCCATTAATGCCGGACCAGGACAGAATTCTGTACCAGATTTCGTCGCCCTGAATCACTCAGACTCCGCCATGCAGAACAATCTTATAGTATGCTTTGGATGTAATCCCATAACAGATCATGTATACAATTGCAAATCCGAAAGCCACACCGACACTGCATCGTATGAGAAGGGCAGTGTCAAACATCCGAAGTATCCCCATAAGCTGATTGACCATACACATTCCCACGACGCAATGAAGGAGGGCCATCAGCAGGGGAAGGGCAAACACTGAAAGCATCTGTCTGTGAACCGTATTTCGGATATCCTTTTCCCCCATACCGACTTTCTGCATGATGTCAAAGCTTCCCTGATCCTCATAACCTTCCGAAAGCTGCTTGTAATACATGATCAGCAAAAGACACATAAAGAAAATCATGCCAAACAGGATCCCGATGAACAAAAGTCCTCCATTCATGGCATAGATCACTCTTCCGCCTTCCAGTCCGTCGTCTATTGCCAGAAAATATCCGTTCTGGCCCTCCTGCCAGACTTTCAGTTTTTCCATAAAACCTTCCTTTGCTTCCTCCGGTCCCTGAAGCACAATACCTGTACGGGCTTTTTCATCTGGTATTTCCTGCCCGGCGCGCATCTCCCATGTCTGCTTCAGACTCTGAATCGTCTTCTCATCCTTAACCGTGAGCACATAGGATTCCCCAAAGTACGCCCTTCCTGCACAGGGCCAGGGAAACAATGGCCCCGACACTTCATTGATTTCCAGCTCCACGCCCATACAGTCCATACGATCATACCCATAAGTTCCGCCGGTGGAATACAAAAGCGCCTGCCCGTCTCCCAGGCTTTCTTTTTGTCCTGTTAGCCGGTTGTAATCTTCCAGCGCAATCAAATAAAGCTGACAGTTGTCTTTTTCTAATCCCTCTTCCCCAAGACGTTTTCCCTCTCTGCTGCAATCCAGAAACAGATTCCTCCAGGAGTCCAGCCTGCCAATGGAAAGTCCCTGTTCTTTTGCCAGGTCAGCAAGTATTGTTTCCGCTACATCCCGGGGCATTGCATTTTCCTCATAAGTAAGCATCGCATCATAGGCATAATCAAAATGCCGGATCCCTTCCAGACCTGCGTAAAGCGCAACGGTACAGGTTAGTGTAATCACTACCATAGTGGAAAAAATACAGATATTGGCAAGCCCCGCCGCACTTTTTTTCATCCGGTAGTACATACCAGATATGGTGATAAAGTTCTCCGGACGATAATAAAGCTTTTTTCTCTTTTGCAAAAACTTCAACACTACCACCCCGGCAAAAGTAAAGAGAAGATAGGTTCCCACAACTGCCAGAAACACAGACAGGAAAAAGCTGGTAAATATGGTGGAATCCAACTTCGTTTCCAAAACGACCTTATAGGCCCAAAGCGTAATCAGAATCCCAAGCAGAGTTCCCGGCAGGGCCAGACGCGGTTCCTTCTCTCCTCTCTTGCTTCCGGACAACAATTCCACCGGACGGGTTCGAAAAATCGCTGTGGCGCCGTGCAGAAAGGTCCACAGACTCACGGCGGCAAAAAATAAAAGCGTCTCTGCAAAAGCCTTCCAGGTAAAGACAAATTCTGCTTCCACCGGAAGAGAGCTCAGGCGCAAGAGCATCAGAAAAAACAGCTTTGCCAGCACACTCCCCAGCAGAATTCCGCCTGCCACTGCCAGTACATAGACAAACAACGTCTCCAGAAAAAGCATCAGGACCAGATGCTTTCTTTCCATGCCAAGGAGCGTATACAACCCCATCTCCTTTTTACGCCTTTTAACCAAAAAACTTTGGGCATAGTCGATAAAGGGCACCAGAATCAGGATCAAGAGAACCTTTCCCAGCATTAGCATTATCCAGGCGTAAGCACTGTGAGGCAGTGTGGAGATCAGATCGTTTTCCAGGATAGAAGAAAATATAAAATAAGTGAATATGGAAAACATACATGAAATAATATATGGATAATATATTTTTCCATTCTGGGTCACTCCTTTTATGGCAAGTCCGGGTAAGAGTTTATATCTTTTCATATCTGCACCTCCCCTGCCCCGACAGACCCGGACTGCAGAACAGTCAGGGTGTCTGATATCATCCGGTACATGGCCTCCTGGCTTCGGTCTCCTTTATAAATCTGGTGAAACACACTCCCATCTTTGATAAAAAGGACTCTCCTCGCATGACTGGCCGCCTGAATGCTGTGGGTCACCATGAGAATCGTCTGACCTTCCCGGTTCACTTCCTCCAGAAGCCGCAGAAGCTTTCCTGAAGCCCGTGAGTCAAGAGCTCCTGTAGGCTCGTCCGCCAGGACCAGATCCGGGGTCGTGATCAGCGCCCGGCAAGCTGCCGCCCGCTGCTTCTGTCCGCCGGATACTTCATATGGATATTTGTCCAGAAGATGGCTGATCTCCAGCTTTTTTGCCAGGGGCATAAGCCTTTTTTCCATGTCCCTGTGATCTGCCCCTGCCAGCACCAGCGGAAGATAGATATTGTCTCTCAGATTCAGGGTATCCAGCAGGTTAAAATCCTGGAAAATAAAACCCAGATGGTCTCTCCTGAATGCGCACAGATCCTTTTGCCGGATGCGGGACATGTCCTCTCCTCTTAAAAGCACCTGCCCGCTGGTCGCCCTATCCAGAGAGGCCAGAATATTCAAAAGAGTCGTCTTTCCCGAACCAGACTCTCCCATGACCGCCACATACTCGCCTTCCTCCACAGAAAAGTTCACATCACTCAATGCCTTTACCTTCACAGAACCAAAACGGGCTGTATACACCTTTTTCACATTTTTTATTTCCAACAGTGCCATATATCTCTGCTCCTTTCCTTCAACATTCCTGTTTTGACTTCTGCTCCATTATACAAAAAAAGGAAATGCACTGCCATGCATACAGCTTACATTTCCTTATGGTTACCTTACGTTTTTGTAAGGATACAATCTTTATGTGTCATTCGTCAGTCCCGTTATCCTGCCAAAACCCCACAAGTACCCGGGTTCCCTTCCCTGCCTCTGACTGTACTTCTATGGTATGCCCCAGTCGTTCCAGAATCCGGCGGCACAGATACAGTCCGATTCCCGTAGATTTCGTATAGAAGCGTCCATTGTATCCAGTGAACCCCCTCTCAAAAATCCGCGGCAAATCGCTTTCGCTGATCCCCATACCGGTATCTTCTATGACCAGATACAATGCTGCTCCTTTGACCCGACGTTTTTCTTTATCTGCCCCATAGATACTAATCTGCCCATGAGAAGTATATTTCAGGGCGTTGGATAAAATCTGTCCGATAACGAAGGAGAGCCATTTTTCATCCGTCACCGCATGACATATAAGATGATCCATGGAAAAAGAAAGCCCGCTTCTGATAAACAGTTCTGAATATTGTTTTACAACCTGTCTGGTGATTCTGCAGATATCACAGGATTTCAGAAGAAGGTCCCCGGACAGACTGTCCAGTCTGGCATAATGCAATGCCATCTCCACATACTGTTCAATCCTAAAAAGCTCTTCCAGTTCCTGTCCGGTTCGGAGCCCCTTTTCCTCCTGCAAAAGCAGACGCATAGCGGCAATGGGTGTTTTGATCTGGTGCGTCCACATGGTATAATAATCAGCCATGTCTTTTTTCTTTTCGTCATATTCCGACAGGAAGGAGCGCCTCTCCTCCTCCATATCATGAATCATTTCATGATAATACTGTTCCGCCATTGTCTCTGCATCCGGCAGGTATTCTTCCCGCTCCCCTTCTCTCTTCATGGCGTTTCCGAGATCAGACAGATGGCAGACATGCCGGATAAAGCCCCACACTCCCGCCGCCGCGCCAAGAACCAGCACCAGAAACAGTGCGTAGGACATATGCCTCATAGAATCACCATAACCGTACAGACCGGCCACCAGATAAAACAGCATAGCAGCCACTGCATAAACTGCTGTGACTGCCATGTGTTCCTTTATATATGCCCCTGCCATCTTTTTTATTGTTTCATTTTTTCCCATAATCTGATTCATATTGCCTCCCATCAATCTGATAACCCACACCTTTTTTGGTCCTGACAAAATCCTCCAGCCCGATCTCTTTCAAAGTACGGCGCAGACGGTTGATATTGACTGTCAGCGTATTATCGTCTATAAAGCATTCCTGTTCCCACAGACGTTTCATAATGCTCTCCCTGCTCACTGGCTGCCCTGCATGCTCGTAGAGGAGCTGAAGAATTCGGAATTCATTTCTGGAAAGCTCCTGTTTTCTGCCTGCATAAGTCACAGACATATCCGACAGATTCAGAACAGCGCCGCCGCATTCCATAAGAGATGCTGCCTGCCCCTGAAAGGTATAAGCTCTGCGCAGTACTGCCTGTACTTTGGCAGAAAGAACTTCCAGATCAAAAGGCTTGGCAATAAAATCATCCCCGCCCATATTCATGGCCATGACAATGTTCATATTATCAGAAGCGGAAGAAAGGAAGACAACCGGCACCTGGGAAACCTTGCGAATCTGACCGCACCAGTAGTAGCCATTATAAAAAGGCAAACCAATATCCAGCAATACCAGTTGAGGAGAAAAACGGACAAAATGCTCCAGTACCTCTGTAAAATCCGTCACACACTCCACTTCATTGCCCCATCTTTCCAGATGACGCTGAACTGCCTCCGCTATCGTATTGTCATCATCAATGACCATAATCTTATACATGCTTCTCTTTCCGCTCTCCTGTTCTGATCAAATCCACATTTGAAGCGCTTCTTCCAGCTTCCCGATGTCTACTGGTTTGGAAATATGGCTGTTCATCCCTGCTTCTTTTGCTTTTCTGATATCATCTGCAAAAGCATCCGCTGTCATGGCAATGATCGGGATTCTCTCCAGATCTTCCCTGCCGGATGTCCGAATCGCCCTGACCGCCTCATATCCGTTCATCACCGGCATCTGAATATCCATAAAGACCAAATCATAATAGCCAGGAGCCTTCTTCAGCAGATCGTCAACTGCAAGTTTTCCATTCAATGCTTTCTCCACCTGGATACCCACCACATCCAGAAGTTCTGATGCCACCTCTATATTTAGTTCATTATCTTCCACGAGAAGTACCTTCTTTCCCGAGAAATCCTGCTGCCGGAAATTTTCCAGAGCTGTAACCGGCTTTTCTCTGTTCCCAAGTCCCAGAACCTCTTTCAGCACTCTGATCAGCCTGGAACGGAACAAAGGCTTTTCAACAAATGCATCTACTCCTGCACTCATGGCCTCAGCTTCAATATCCGACCAGTCATAAGCAGACAGAATAATGATTGGGACACCGTCTCCTGCAGACTTTCGAATTGCCTTCGCGGTCTCCACTCCGTCCTTTCCAGGCATCTGCCAGTCCAAAAGCACCACTGCATACTCCTTTTCCGTTTTCTTTCCGTCCAGAATCCGATTCACCGCACAATCGCCATCAAGTACATATTCTGCTTTCATCCGAAGACTGTTCAGAAGCTCGCAGGTGCTGTCACAGGCCGCCTCTTCGTCATCAACCACCAGTACCGGAAGACCTGCAAGCGCGTCAATTTCCTCCTGTGTAATGTCATTCAGCTTCAGATAGACGGACACAGTAAACCGGGACCCCTTCCCCAGCGTACTTTCCACCTGAATATCACCGTTCATCATCCGGGCAATATTAACTGCAATTGACATTCCAAGCCCTGTCCCTTCGATCTTCCCGGTTCTGGAATCAGCAGCACGGGAAAACGGTTCAAAGATTCTATCTATATAATCTTTGTCCATACCAATACCAGTATCTTCAAAACTGAACTCATAATAACCACTGCCGGCAATATGAGAAAATTTTTCCTCAATATAAATACAGATTCTGCCCCCTGATGGAGTAAATTTGACTGCATTTCCCATAATATTCATGAAAATCTGCTGCAGTCTCTGTTCATCGCCGATTACATCCTCATGCTCCAGTCTGATAATATCTACATGAAGCTCCAGCCCTTTTGCCTCTATCTGGGAATGGAACACGGTCAGCAGACTTTTAATTGTATCTGACAGACTGAACATATTCTCCGTCAGACGCACCTTGCCACTTTCAATCCGACTCATGTCCAGAATCTCATTAATCAATCCAAGCAAATGTTTGCTGGAAACCGTGATTTTGCCAAGTGCGTCCAGAACACGTTCCTTTTCGTCAATATGCATACCTGCCACGGCAGTCATGCCAAGAATGGCATTCATGGGCGTACGAATATCATGACTCATCCTGGACAGAAAATCGCTTTTGGCCGAATTTGCAGACTCTGCCCGTTCTGCTGCCAGTGCCAGCATCTCTTTCTGTTCTTCCTCTTTGTGAATAATGTCATCAATACTGCGTACAGCCAGTGTGACCGCAACCGGTCGCCCATTCTCTGTCTCTGCAGCAGTAATCGCACAGGAGCACCACTCATAACGTCCTGACTCTCCCATCCTTTTGTACTGGAGTTCCATATGTTCTTCTGTTTCAAGGTGCTTTAATATGTTGGGTAAATCAAGAAATTCCCTGATCTGTTCCCTGTACTCTTCTTCAATGATTCTCATCTCAAAACGACTGGCAACAAATTCCCTGTTGTAATCGCCGGATTCTGACTCTTTGCCCCAGTAGGGATAGAGCATCTCATAGGTTCCTTTTTTCGCATCAATATAATAAATAGCCCGGTATGCCCGTGCCGTACCATTCATTGCATTCTGATAGATCCGGTTCTTCTTTGCCATTTGATCCCGTTCTGTTGCAAGGGCTTGATTTCGTCTCTCATGTCTGTAATCCTGAACTGTCTGGAAAATAACCAGCGCGGCTCCAAGCAGAATAAGCGCACAACTTATATAATAAAAATTATCTGCTCCAGCCAGTATCTCCTCTTCAGGTATGGTCAGAATTGCCGTCCAACCATTATCCATATGGTGAAAATACACATTGCGCACCATACCATCCATAGATGTGATATCATTCAGAATCTGATCATCCTTCTTCAGATCCACATTCTCCAGAAAACGATCCACCCATCTCTGGCATTCCTCATATGGATAATCCCTGGAAGTCTTATAGTAAAGCAGCGTTCCTTCTCTTCCGATCAAGTAATAAGAGGCATTCTGGGGCAGACTCAAATTTTTATTATTCTGTTCAAAACAGGAAAACCTCATATCAATCGCCATAAAACTTCCGGTAGACGGAACCGCCTTACACATGGTCACAACCGGAAAGCCGGTCAGGGCATCCACATAAGCCGGCGATAGATAAATCTCTCCTTCTGCCGCCATAGCACCCTGATAATAATCCATATCCTCAAAACGATAGTCCATCCTGGCCTCAACCTCCGGAATATTGGATATTATTTTCATACTACCCATGGCCCTTCCATATATCTGGATCTGATCCGGACCATACAGTTCCAGCAACCCGTTCATGAATGGGTACAATCCTTCTTTTAACTCCTCAATTGATATATCATCCTTTTCCCGCTCCTCAATATAATTGACGCTGATTGTCAGGATTGACTCGCAGGCACGCATATTTCCCTCTTCTGATGACGAATAATTTTCCACAAGAGCAAGGCCCATTCTGTTGGTATTTTCCATCAGAGAATCGCGCAAAATATTTGTACAGAGTACAATTACACTGACAAACATAATCAGTATCACAAAGTGATTGCGCATTTTCTTTAACAGCTGTTTCTTTTTGCTTTTATTCATAATCGGCTGTTCCCTTTTCTTTCTATCTGATTGGATGCATCAATATCTTTCGTCTCACACTTGAAAATTCCTGCTACTTAGTATATATTCTACAGTTTTTGAGAATGAAAATCAATAGAAAACCGCAAAGGATGCTTTTATGCGGATCATTCATAACAGAATCTGCCGGCGACAGCTATTTGACAAAAAACAGAGAATTGCTATAATGAAAGCAACGTATTCTTTTCCGTATCTCCGGAAAAGAAAATCTGTCCGGAAAGTACAGGAAATATGTCATGATCAAACGTCTGTCTGTTTATTTTCGTGAAATGTACCCCATCCTCCCGAGATTTATTCTGGGACTGATTATCTTTGGAGAGATTCACTTTATCATTCTCCTGAACTTTCAGATCCGCTCCTTTCGCCTGGGTATCCAGGAACTGATCGGCGGATTCACTGTATTCAGTTTTCTTCTCTGGCTTCGAATCGCTGATGATTTTAAAGATTATGAACTGGACTGTCGGCTTTTTCCCACACGTCCACTGCCTTCCGGAAGAGTCCATAAGAATGATCTGATTATTTTCGTAACGCTTCTGATCAGCGTCACAGCATGTCTGAACCTGTTTTGCATGAACAATTTTGGATTTTTCCTGTTTCTCTATTTCTATGGTACTCTTATGTCTCTCTGGTTTTTCAGCAGGAAGAAAATTCAGAAAAGTCTTCCGCTGGCTCTTGTCACTCATAACCCGGTGCAGATGATCATGAACGTCTATATCATCTCTTTCACCTGTATTAAATATGACCTTCCCTCATTTACCTGGGTGAACATTCTCGCTGCGTGGACCTTGTATTTTCCGGCGCTGATCTGGGAGATCGCCCGTAAAATCCGGGCACCGGAAAACGAAACCGAATATGTGACCTATTCCAGTCTGTTTGGATATCAAAAGCCCATCCGATTCATCCTGATTCTGACCTGGGTGGATATTATGACTAATTTTCTTCTGGTATGGAATCTGAATCAGTACACGGTTATCGCACTTCTTATCAATGTGCTCTGGATGACCCTTAAATTTTTTCAGTTTCTGAAAGATCCTGCCCGGTTTGCCATTGTGGACAAGGTGGAGCGCTATACCTACATTCAGGAATCCCTTATGCTCCTGACCATCCCTGTCTACCTGATCTTTGGACCACTGCAGCTTTAAGAAAATAAGGAGTTCTGCCCATGATCATTACATCTGAAAATTACAGCACGTATACTATCGGCCCCAAAGCCGGCAATCTTTTCCGCCTCATGGAACATGGCTTTCCCGTCCCGCCCTTTTTCTGTATATCCGAAGATTTCTGCGAAGAAGAGGTTCTCTGTCACCTCCACCGGCATTTCCCCCATACCCGGTTCTTCTCCGTCCGCTCCTGCGCATCTGCCGAAGATGGTGACTCCCGCTCCTTTGCCGGACAGTTTCAGACCTTTCTCCGGGTGGAGAAGAATCTGGTCTGCGCCCGCATCCAAAGCGTCCTGTCCTGTTCCGATAACAAAAAAGCTCTGGAATACTGCAGAATTCATCACATAAATCCTTCCTCCATCCGGATGTATGTCATCGTCCAGGAAATGATCGAGGCAGATTGCTCCGGCGTTCTGTTCACGGCCAACCCTCTGGGAATTTTAAATGAAACCGTCATTGTTCAGGGAGCCGGAACCGGCGACCAGACCGTAGAAGACCGGACGGACACTACCACCTGGTATTATAATCTGACAGATCGCATCTGCTACCGCGAACAGACCGGAGATGCGCCACTTATGACCAATAGTCAGATTCGAAAACTGATCCATATTTCCCGGAAGATCCGGAAACTGTTCCGACAGGAATGTGACCTGGAATACGCCTGGAAAGATGGCACGCTTTATCTGCTTCAGGTACGTCCCATTACCACACTGAAAAAAGATGCACCCGTCATTATTCTGGATAACAGCAATATTGTGGAAAGCTATCCCGGTATCACCCTTCCGCTGACCCAGAGCTTTATCCGTGATGCCTACTATCAGGTATTCAGAAGCCTGCTTCTGCACCTGACTGGCGAACGTAAAACCGTCCGGCATATGGATCATATACTACAGAACATGGTGGAC
The DNA here is from genome assembly GCA_910579225.1 of uncultured Lachnospiraceae bacterium. Taxonomy (GTDB): domain Bacteria; phylum Bacillota; class Clostridia; order Lachnospirales; family Lachnospiraceae; genus Hominiventricola. The sequence continues at coordinate 100,245 of CAJTTI010000013.1, forward strand.
ATGGCGAACGGAAGAGTCTATTATCGTATCAGCAACTGGTATGACATCCTTCTTCTGCTCCCTTTTCACAGGAAATTGATCCCTCTCTGGCAGGAGATGATGGGAGTGGGAAATAAAACCGTCAGCTCCTGTCTGGAAGGTAGAGTCCGAAAAATCACGCGTTTGAAGACGGCATGTTCTTTTTTCCGTCTCCTCTGCACCTGTCCCCGGAAAATGGAGGAGCTGGATTCGTATTTTTCAGAAATCCAGAAGCATTTTAGATCCCTTGATATGACTTCCATGGATAACCGGGCCCTTCTAAAGGCTTATCATACGCTGAAGGACATGACAGTACAACGGTGGGACATGACACTGGTCAATGACATGTACGCTTTTTTATTCACTGGACTGTTGAAATTCTGCCTGAAGATCAGACGGGTTCCTGATTATGATCTGGCTGCCAGTCGGGCTATCCGGGGGAATTGCCATCTGGACAGTCTCGAACCCATACTGGAGCTGAACCGAATTGTAAAACAGGCTTTAAGGGAGCACCGCCTGGCAGAACTTCAAACGATACAGTGCAACGAAGATTATGAGCGATACATACAGGAGACAGATGATCTTTTTACCCGGAGACTGAAAGACTATATCTGCCGGTTTGGCGACCGGAATGTGGAAGAACTGAAACTGGAAAGCCAGACATTCCGGACAGACCCGATTCTTCTGATCCGGTATCTTACGCAATATGCTGATGCACTGCTCTTGGCAGAAGAGTCTACAGCTCTACCTAAACATCTAAGTCCCCCTCGACCAGGATCCGTCGATTCAGAAGCTTCCGTCCGTCTTCGCGGACTCGCTGGTTTCTTCGCGGCAAAAGCCGCCCTCGGCATCCGCAACCGGGAACGCTCCCGTCTCCATCGAAGTCGGTTATATGGGATGATGCGTACACTTGTCCTCCAGACAGGTGCAAATCTGCAGGCTCAGGGAAGAATAGAATCTGTCCGGGATATCTTCTGGCTCACATGTCAGGAAATCGAGCAGGAGATTTCCACCCCCATGCCGCACCTGCAGGAACTTATCGCCTCGCGGAAAGAACAATACGAAGGCTTTCATTCCCTTCCCGCTTACTCCCGACTGGTCTTCTCCGGCAAAGTCACGGACAAGACGCCGAAAAAAGCCAGAAAGATAATTGGCAGCTTCTCCTCCCGCTCCTATACAGGTACTGCCTGTTCTCCCGGGATCGCAGAAGGCCGCGTTCTGGTCCTTCGCCATCCCACCCTGCAGACAGACACTACAGACCGGATTCTAGTGACACAGATGACCGATCCCGGATGGGTCTTCCTGATCGCACATGCAAAAGCAATCATCGCAGAAAAAGGCTCTCTTCTGTCTCATACGGCGATTATCTGCAGAGAACTTTTAAAGCCTGCCGTTGTAGGAATCCCTCATATTACGGAACAGCTAAAAGATGGCGACTATGTGCGGGTAGATGCAGATACAGGAATCATCACTGTCCTTTCTCATACAGAATCAGGCGAAACCGGGGAATCTCAACATGAAAAATCCTGATTCTTAACACTACTTTCTGAAAAAACAAAAAAGGAGACCGCACAAATGAAAAGCATCAGTGAATATCTGGAAGAAGATTATATCAAATGGGGCAGCCGCCCTTATATCTATACAAAAAAAGGCCAGGTCTTTCTCCCGAGAACCTTTCAGGAAGTCATCAATGACCTGAAGAACCTGTCAAAAGGTCTTCTGCTCCGCGGATTCAACTGTCAAAATCTCATGATCTATTCGGAAAATTCTTACGAATGGATGGTTCTGTACCTTGGAATCATGGGCTATGTGGGGACCTGCGTGCCGGTGGATAAGGAATGGACAGCCCATGACCTTCAAAATACCCTGTCAGCCATCCCAATTTCTGCCGTCTTCTATTCCCGGTCCAAACTTTCGTGTGTTGAACCGCTCTGGAAGACACATCCGGAGATCTCCTGGTTCTGTATCGAAGACTCTGTTTCGGAACTGATTCAGACCGGACAGGATTCTCATATGAAATTGCAGGGCAGAACCGACATGGAAGAGACGGCCATGATCCTGTTCACCTCCGGCACCACCAACCTTCCCAAAGCCATTCCACTCACCCAGGAAAACCTCTTTGCCAACTGGGAAACCCTGTACCGGCGCACACCCATGACCGAAGCAGACCGTTCCTTTGTGTTCCTGCCTCTGAGTCACGTCTATACAGGTGTGGCAAATTTTCTCTATACTATCGTGTCCGGCATGCAGATCTACCTCTGTTCTCATATGGATCTTCTGATTCCGGAACTGACCGAAGTATGTCCGACCGTAGTCTGCACGGTTCCTCTGCTTCTGTACCGAATGTATGAATCCATGACCGATGAGCTCCTGGTGACTCTTCGTTCTCTCCGTTATCTCTACTGCGGCGGAAGCTTTACGAACCCGGATATTAAACAATATTTTATCCGGGAAGGCATCCCATTGCTGGAAGCATACGGGACCACAGAGACGTCCTCTGTAATCGCTCTCTCAGTCCCTGGTGATCCCAATCTTACATGCAACGGAGTCGTGTTTGAAAATCTGGAAATCCGGATCCTCCATCCGGATAAGGATGGTATCGGAGAGATCCTGGTACGCGGAAAAAGCGTCTCCAAAGGTTACCTGAACCGAAATGACCATTATTCAGAATTTGACCAGGACGGTTTCTATCATACCGGCGACCTGGGCCATCTGGACGAAAGCCGGCATCTGTATCTGAAAGGAAGAAAGAAGCGTATGATTCTGACTGCCAACGGCAAAAACATCTATGTGGATGAACTGGAAGAACTGATTCTGAGGCATCCGAAAATCCTGGCTGCAAAAGTTTTCGAAGAGGCCCATCACCCGGCAATTTCTGTTGTTACGGATCTGTCAGAAACAGAAGTCCAGGATTATGTCAGTCTTGTCAATCTGCAGCTTCCTGCTTTCAAACAGATTCGAAAGATTTATCAAAAACCGGACACTCCAGGAGGCAGAATCAAATGAATTACACTGTTATTACTTTTTCCCATGAAGAGCACCATATCCGACAGTTTCTGGAGCTTCCGAAACATCTCTATTCCCGGAAAGAGCGGGTGCAGAATCCGGCAGAAGAACTGGCAATTTTAAAAGGCACCCATGTCTTAAGTCATTATTTTCAGGTCTATCCCTTTCTGGTGATCGATGAAAACGAAACGGCCGTCAGCCGCGCCGTTCTCACCATCTATCCAGAAGACACAAACGCCTGTCTGGGATTTTTTGAGAGCGAAGAAACAGAAGAGGCCGTCTGTCTTCTGTTCCAGGAAGCGGAACAACTGGCTAAAGCACATGGCTGCACCCAGATCACGGGGCCCATTGATGCTTCCTTCTGGATCCGGTACCGTTTTAAAACAAACCATTTTGAACATTCTTATACCGGAGAACCCTATAATAAAGACTATTACCTGAAGCTTTGGCTGTCCGCAGGTTATCAGATTGCCGAATACTACTGCTCGAACCATTATACTTCCATAGATCCGGCCCACCAAAACCCACAGTTTTCTGCCCGCCTCCTTGCCAAACAAGCCGAAGGCTATGTGATCAAAAGTCCGTCCGCAGACTCTTTTGACCGGACGCTCCATGAAGTGTACGGGCTTCTGATCGAACTGTACCGTCATTTTCCTGCCTACCGGCATATTACGGAAAAGGAATTCACTTCCATGTATGGTTATCTGAAATTACTGATCCGCTATCCCATGGTTAAGATGGCGTACCTGCAAAAACAGCCCGTCGGCTTCTTTATCAGTATCCCCGACTACGGCAATACTGTCTACGATGCCCACTCTCTCTCCGATTTTCTTCGTATCCTGCGCGTCAGGCTGCGCCCCAGGTCCTATGTTATGCTCTACATGGGGGTTGCCCCGGCTCACCGGGGACTGGGCAAGGCCATGGCCGAGGTCATCAAAGAAGAATTGAAAAAGACCGGTGTTCCCTCTGTGGGCGCACTGATCCGCCAAGGGAATGTAAACAAAGACTATTTTCAGGAACTGATTGATTATGAATTTGAATATGTACTGTTGGATAAGCATCTTGTCTGATCCACACCTGTTCACCTGTTGTCAGTTTCGTCTGCAGGCTGGAGAATGCTCTTTCCTGTTAACATCTGACAACAGTCCGGACAGGCAGATATTCTTTCCGGACATTATGTATAGAAATTTGCCCAAAAATTTTCTGTGAAATCTTGCATATTCCAGAAAAAGTGCTATA
>CAJTTI010000014.1 GCA_910579225.1 uncultured Lachnospiraceae bacterium
ACAGATTATGTGCAATATTGCCGTCGACCTCTTCGTGAGGTCGTGAGTTGAAGCGTTTGGACGACGACGAGGACAGCGAGATCGTAAGTCGACCTCTTCGTGAGGTCGTGAGTTGAAGCATTTTGGGGGCGTAAACCTGGCTTTTGAGATTGGTCGACCTCTTCGTGAGGTCGTGAGTTGAAGCTGTTGTCGTGTCCTAAAACAATATCATCCATATAGTCGACCTCTTCGTGAGGTCGTGAGTTGAAGCATGACGAAGCCTTTCGAGCGGTACCAGAGGACAGTCGACCTCTTCGTGAGGTCGTGAGTTGAAGCAGGAGGTGAATAAGATTGTATAACATTCCTTCAAGTCGACCTCTTCGTGAGGTCGTGAGTTGAAGCGGATCACCAAAGACCGAGAAGGAAGAGCACCCTTGTCGACCTCTTCGTGAGGTCGTGAGTTGAAGCTCGGGATCTCCGTCTTATGTTTCTTTGGGTCAAGTCGACCTCTTCGTGAGGTCGTGAGTTGAAGCAACTACGCAGCTTACAGCCAGAGCCTGGCCAGGAGTCGACCTCTTCGTGAGGTCGTGAGTTGAAGCGGATCACCACCCGGTCAACGCATACTGGCGTGAGGTCGACCTCTTCGTGAGGTCGTGAGTTGAAGCACTTCATAAAGTCGCAAAGAAAGGAATTTAACCAGTCGACCTCTTCGTGAGGTCGTGAGTTGAAGCATGATCGGCTATGAAGGCCCGGCAGACCAGAGCGGTCGACCTCTTCGTGAGGTCGTGAGTTGAAGCAACCTTTAATCATTATAGCAGAAAGGCGGGGAAATGGTCGACCTCTTCGTGAGGTCGTGAGTTGAAGCGTATATGCTTTTAATGTTCTTTCCTACCCATACCTGTCGACCTCTTCGTGAGGTCGTGAGTTGAAGCACAATTCCGGGCCGCTTTTGGTCTTATGTTGAAGTCGACCTCTTCGTGAGGTCGTGAGTTGAAGCAACTCATCTTCTGGAAAAAGGCCATGTCAATAGGTCGACCTCTTCGTGAGGTCGTGAGTTGAAGCTCTTGCTTCGGCCCGGAAATCTGATCGGGAAGAAAGTCGACCTCTTCGTGAGGTCGTGAGTTGAAGCATCTTCCTGCCATTCTTTACTGCCTACTATAACGTCGACCTCTTCGTGAGGTCGTGAGTTGAAGCTTGCAAGGTCCTCTTTCTTGGAAAGCGCCTTTAAGTCGACCTCTTCGTGAGGTCGTGAGTTGAAGCAATGCGAACAGGGCGGCGCGGGAAGGTTACACCCGTCGACCTCTTCGTGAGGTCGTGAGTTGAAGCATCTTATCCATGAAGACCGGGAATATTTGCAAAAGGTCGACCTCTTCGTGAGGTCGTGAGTTGAAGCATAATAAAGGGGAAATAAAGAAAAGGAGTGATTAGTCGACCTCTTCGTGAGGTCGTGAGTTGAAGCCAAAGAATGATAAACAAAGTCAAGGCCGGGCAAGGTCGACCTCTTCGTGAGGTCGTGAGTTGAAGCGCGGAATTGGAAAGAAAATTGACTTCCGAACGTGGTCGACCTCTTCGTGAGGTCGTGAGTTGAAGCTAGTAGTTGCGCCGACCTCGGTCTGCAGCGTTTGTCGACCTCTTCGTGAGGTCGTGAGTTGAAGCAACCTTCGAGGGAGTAAGCTATGAAAGCGTAGATTGTCGACCTCTTCGTGAGGTCGTGAGTTGAAGCAAGCCTTGATATAAATAAAAACCAAAAAGGAGAAAGTCGACCTCTTCGTGAGGTCGTGAGTTGAAGCACCTTGACCGCTCAGGACTTGCACGGAGTGATCCGTCGACCTCTTCGTGAGGTCGTGAGTTGAAGCTAAGACGGTCGGCAGTGCCGTTGCCGCCTTGTCTGTCGACCTCTTCGTGAGGTCGTGAGTTGAAGCACCGGGGCTTGCTGGTGCATGAGGCTGGCGGACGTCGACCTCTTCGTGAGGTCGTGAGTTGAAGCAACTACGCAGCTTACAGCCAGAGCCTGGCCAGGATGTCGACCTCTTCGTGAGGTCGTGAGTTGAAGCACCTTGACCGCTCAGGACTTGCACGGAGTGATCCAGTCGACCTCTTCGTGAGGTCGTGAGTTGAAGCTACCAGGCGCAGACGCTGATCTGGGAGAAAAACCGTCGACCTCTTCGTGAGGTCGTGAGTTGAAGCAATTAAAGGCATAGGCTGGGGCTGGGCGCTTACCGTCGACCTCTTCGTGAGGTCGTGAGTTGAAGCTTCGTGGTCATGGAGCTTCAGCAGAAGTTTCTCGTCGACCTCTTCGTGAGGTCGTGAGTTGAAGCGATACATGGACAGGCGGGCTGTTATTAAGCAGTTGTCGACCTCTTCGTGAGGTCGTGAGTTGAAGCATAAAAAATTTGATAAGAACAGCAGCAACTTAGAGTCGACCTCTTCGTGAGGTCGTGAGTTGAAGCATTAAGCCTTACCAGTATTACGACGTAGGCAAGAGGTCGACCTCTTCGTGAGGTCGTGAGTTGAAGCGCCATCCGGACGGCTCTGTCCCAGGATTCCTTGGTCGACCTCTTCGTGAGGTCGTGAGTTGAAGCAGCCCTTGCAGGTTACGACGCAGACAAGGCGGCAGTCGACCTCTTCGTGAGGTCGTGAGTTGAAGCTTGAGTTGATAGAAATAGCGAAGGAGGTGACGGAGGTCGACCTCTTCGTGAGGTCGTGAGTTGAAGCATTTTAAGCTATTTCCAGAAGGTAGACGACCCGGGTCGACCTCTTCGTGAGGTCGTGAGTTGAAGCAAATACAAGGTAAACGTACTTCTGGGCGATAAGGTCGACCTCTTCGTGAGGTCGTGAGTTGAAGCGAGGAAGCCGAAGAATCCCAGGGCGGGGAGGAAGTCGACCTCTTCGTGAGGTCGTGAGTTGAAGCTGGCAGAGAGGGGAAGCCCTCGACTACAGGAACAGTCGACCTCTTCGTGAGGTCGTGAGTTGAAGCGAAGCTGCGCCTCAAAACAAGATAAAGTTTCCGGTCGACCTCTTCGTGAGGTCGTGAGTTGAAGCACAACGATATTGTGGATAAGTTTTACGACGAGGGTCGACCTCTTCGTGAGGTCGTGAGTTGAAGCTTGAATACCATAAATTATACTTTATTTAGTGGTATGTCGACCTCTTCGTGAGGTCGTGAGTTGAAGCATTATTTCCGGCGTCCTTTCCGGCTTATTCAATAGTCGACCTCTTCGTGAGGTCGTGAGTTGAAGCTGCAGATGGGCGTACAGATTATTATAAGCCTTGTTGTCGACCTCTTCGTGAGGTCGTGAGTTGAAGCACAGCGGAAAGATTGTTATCTACGACAAGGGACGTCGACCTCTTCGTGAGGTCGTGAGTTGAAGCTTATTAAGCCCGATGTACTCAATCCGGGCGGACGGGGTCGACCTCTTCGTGAGGTCGTGAGTTGAAGCTTTTCAATCATGATCCGGCGGGTAAAGAATACCCGGGTCGACCTCTTCGTGAGGTCGTGAGTTGAAGCTTACAAGTCCGCTTCCGCCGAACTCTGGTTCCCGCAGTCGACCTCTTCGTGAGGTCGTGAGTTGAAGCATCAAGAAGTGCGTAAACGAAAAACTGAATCAGAGTCGACCTCTTCGTGAGGTCGTGAGTTGAAGCGGCACAGTTTATCCAGAATCGCCCGACCGGTGCTGTCGACCTCTTCGTGAGGTCGTGAGTTGAAGCTCTGTCAGAGAAGAAAAACCGGTCGTCTGTATTGTCGACCTCTTCGTGAGGTCGTGAGTTGAAGCTCATCTGTACTTTTGCTGAACTGCAGTTCCGGACGTCGACCTCTTCGTGAGGTCGTGAGTTGAAGCACCCTCTGCCCGGTCAACATCGTATATGTTTTCCTGTCGACCTCTTCGTGAGGTCGTGAGTTGAAGCTTAAAATATTCGCAGAATTAGACTTGCTCTGATCGTCGACCTCTTCGTGAGGTCGTGAGTTGAAGCGCATCAAAAAAACGAAAACCGATAAAACTACTATTGTCGACCTCTTCGTGAGGTCGTGAGTTGAAGCTTTGAACCCGAAAAATACTTATATTGCCGATGATGTCGACCTCTTCGTGAGGTCGTGAGTTGAAGCCTCTCATACCAGCATGGAGTATGGGTGCCGGCAGTCGACCTCTTCGTGAGGTCGTGAGTTGAAGCATCGAATACGATGGAGTTGGAAATTCTAGAATTGTCGACCTCTTCGTGAGGTCGTGAGTTGAAGCAATGTCCGCATATGTTCGTTTCAATTGCTCGATAGTCGACCTCTTCGTGAGGTCGTGAGTTGAAGCTTTTCAGGAATTGAAAAAATTCGACAGTGAAAGAGGTCGACCTCTTCGTGAGGTCGTGAGTTGAAGCGCAAAATCGCCCGCTGCCTTATCTCCGGGCAATGTGTCGACCTCTTCGTGAGGTCGTGAGTTGAAGCCATCCGCGACAGTGCGAATCTCAGGAACTTCTCGTCGACCTCTTCGTGAGGTCGTGAGTTGAAGCACGACAACAATAAAAAAATAACCTATATGGGGATTGTCGACCTCTTCGTGAGGTCGTGAGTTGAAGCTTCTTCCTCCGGTTTCCTTCCACCATCACCCAACGTCGACCTCTTCGTGAGGTCGTGAGTTGAAGCATTACACTCGGAGCTAAAAAATATGCATATCGCTGTCGACCTCTTCGTGAGGTCGTGAGTTGAAGCGACATCTACGAATATATTTCTGCTGATTTTGCCGTCGACCTCTTCGTGAGGTCGTGAGTTGAAGCATACAGAGCTGCCCGCCCTTCCTGCCGGATTCTGGTCGACCTCTTCGTGAGGTCGTGAGTTGAAGCTATTTTCATTTATACCTCCAATAATTCATTGTAAGTCGACCTCTTCGTGAGGTCGTGAGTTGAAGCATTATATGCCCACAGCCGTGCCCGAAACTCTTGTGTCGACCTCTTCGTGAGGTCGTGAGTTGAAGCATTCAACGAAGAATAATGATGTGAAAAATAACAGTCGACCTCTTCGTGAGGTCGTGAGTTGAAGCTCCATAGACATGGGCACATTCTATCTGGAATCCAAGTCGACCTCTTCGTGAGGTCGTGAGTTGAAGCCCTCCATTTCCGCTTAACTCATCGAACCAGACAGTCGACCTCTTCGTGAGGTCGTGAGTTGAAGCGCAATCCATCGAACTCAACCACGGGAATTCCATGTCGACCTCTTCGTGAGGTCGTGAGTTGAAGCGCTCTTCGCACAACTCCCTCAGCGCTTCCAATTCGTCGACCTCTTCGTGAGGTCGTGAGTTGAAGCATACGCGTTTCGTCGTCCGAACTGAAAAAATATGTCGACCTCTTCGTGAGGTCGTGAGTTGAAGCAATGTCGCCGCGACGACCCCGGAAGGGGGGCGATGGTCGACCTCTTCGTGAGGTCGTGAGTTGAAGCAAGTAAGAGGAAGCACAGTTGCCTCCACGAAAGAGTCGACCTCTTCGTGAGGTCGTGAGTTGAAGCCCTGGATATCCGCAATGTCAATTGTCCCGGTATGTCGACCTCTTCGTGAGGTCGTGAGTTGAAGCAAAAAAGGAAGGAAAAAATTGTCATGAAATTAATTGTCGACCTCTTCGTGAGGTCGTGAGTTGAAGCAGTCAATAACAAGATAATTGAAATCAATGAAATTAGTCGACCTCTTCGTGAGGTCGTGAGTTGAAGCACTGAGTTCGCCGTTAAATTCGATATAGAAAACCGTCGACCTCTTCGTGAGGTCGTGAGTTGAAGCTTTAATTTTTCGAAGAGGTCTAATTCGACGAAGATTGTCGACCTCTTCGTGAGGTCGTGAGTTGAAGCAAGGTACGACAACAATAAAAAAATAACCTATATGTCGACCTCTTCGTGAGGTCGTGAGTTGAAGCCTTGGAGAGATGGAGCGATTGGGTTACCGGAACAGTCGACCTCTTCGTGAGGTCGTGAGTTGAAGCATATTGCCCACCCAGTTAATCATATCTGGAAATGTCGACCTCTTCGTGAGGTCGTGAGTTGAAGCATAAAAGCAAGCAATGGTGGCGGAGAGATTATAGTCGACCTCTTCGTGAGGTCGTGAGTTGAAGCTCCCATCCATCTTCTATCCGGTTATAATTTTCAATGTCGACCTCTTCGTGAGGTCGTGAGTTGAAGCCATCATCAGAAGTGAAAAAATATGAATCACCAGAATGTCGACCTCTTCGTGAGGTCGTGAGTTGAAGCAAGTTCCGCTGCCATCTCTTCCATTTTTTTCTTGTCGACCTCTTCGTGAGGTCGTGAGTTGAAGCGCGTCTGTTAGCGAAGAAAAACCGGTTGTCTGGTCGACCTCTTCGTGAGGTCGTGAGTTGAAGCACTTAATATCCGGTATGTACTGGAAGCAGAGCATAGTCGACCTCTTCGTGAGGTCGTGAGTTGAAGCACTTTCCGGCATTCAGGTTGTCCTCCCGCTGCTGTCGACCTCTTCGTGAGGTCGTGAGTTGAAGCTCAATTAAGATAATAGATGGACTAAAACCAAACTGTCGACCTCTTCGTGAGGTCGTGAGTTGAAGCGCATTATATTTTTGAAAATCTCAAATCGCAGCCAGTCGACCTCTTCGTGAGGTCGTGAGTTGAAGCTCAGCATACGATTGTAATTGTATAAAGGGTAGATAGTCGACCTCTTCGTGAGGTCGTGAGTTGAAGCTTGTCGTCATATTTTAATTTCTCGGAATTATTCGTCGACCTCTTCGTGAGGTCGTGAGTTGAAGCGTAAAAGCACTCGATGACGCCGGAGAGATTATAGTCGACCTCTTCGTGAGGTCGTGAGTTGAAGCCGCAATTGCAGCATTAAGCTGTTCTTGCATCTTCGTCGACCTCTTCGTGAGGTCGTGAGTTGAAGCGAGGCCCTACAAAGTAAATTCGAAAAAAATGAAGTCGACCTCTTCGTGAGGTCGTGAGTTGAAGCTCCGTACCCATAAGATGATCTTATGAAAAGCATCGTCGACCTCTTCGTGAGGTCGTGAGTTGAAGCACTGGCCTGCTGCCGCCCATGAGACGGTTTATGGTCGACCTCTTCGTGAGGTCGTGAGTTGAAGCTTTGATGTTTTTCGCAGGGATAAAAACGATGAAAGTCGACCTCTTCGTGAGGTCGTGAGTTGAAGCGGTAAGTCCATGCTCTATCAACGGAAACTCATGCTGTCGACCTCTTCGTGAGGTCGTGAGTTGAAGCGACGATTGGTCCAATCAAGGTTCGTGGACATCCGCAGTCGACCTCTTCGTGAGGTCGTGAGTTGAAGCGAAGCTGTAAAAAGAAAATGTTCAACTATAAATGTCGACCTCTTCGTGAGGTCGTGAGTTGAAGCTCAACAGAAAAAAACATATAAGAACAGGGCAAAATGTCGACCTCTTCGTGAGGTCGTGAGTTGAAGCATATGAATGCCATGCGCTTGAGGGCGCTTCTGGAGTCGACCTCTTCGTGAGGTCGTGAGTTGAAGCATCGAAGTGGAGCAGCCGGAGAGCGCGTTTGTCTGTCGACCTCTTCGTGAGGTCGTGAGTTGAAGCATCTGGTGGTTGCTACAAAAGAACGGGTTATAGGTCGACCTCTTCGTGAGGTCGTGAGTTGAAGCTAATCGAAAGTGCATAATGGTTTGATGGGTTAAACGTCGACCTCTTCGTGAGGTCGTGAGTTGAAGCATCCCATCATGCCATCATTTCACAATATCACACGTCGACCTCTTCGTGAGGTCGTGAGTTGAAGCGCAATCAACTTTTAAAGAAAGAACCAAAGAAAAGGTCGACCTCTTCGTGAGGTCGTGAGTTGAAGCACCGCTGCCAGTTTCAACTCCCGAAACGTTTCTGTCGACCTCTTCGTGAGGTCGTGAGTTGAAGCGAGATGTTCGGCGTACCGTGGAAAATGAAGATGGACGTCGACCTCTTCGTGAGGTCGTGAGTTGAAGCATGAGATCACTGTAAACTGCGGCAGATCACTCAGTGTCGACCTCTTCGTGAGGTCGTGAGTTGAAGCATGACAATATCGTCCACAGGGCGAAGAAGAACGGTCGACCTCTTCGTGAGGTCGTGAGTTGAAGCATGAAATCAACAGGGAGGTGGAGCGGATTCGCACGGTCGACCTCTTCGTGAGGTCGTGAGTTGAAGCACACCGGCAGGACGCGAACATAATGCCTCGGCCGGTCGACCTCTTCGTGAGGTCGTGAGTTGAAGCTATACACTTCAATCGGGCTTTCCTTCAGGTTAAGTCGACCTCTTCGTGAGGTCGTGAGTTGAAGCAACAAATAAAACAGCAGGGCGGACGGCCTGGAGGTCGACCTCTTCGTGAGGTCGTGAGTTGAAGCAAAAAGAGTATTGTATATATATACCCATATGCAGTCGACCTCTTCGTGAGGTCGTGAGTTGAAGCATCATCCGAGCTCAGAAAATATGACTCACCAGAAGTCGACCTCTTCGTGAGGTCGTGAGTTGAAGCGATATCTACGAATATATTGCTGCTGATTTTGCGTCGTCGACCTCTTCGTGAGGTCGTGAGTTGAAGCCCGAAGGAAGGAATATAATTACCGGAAACTGTTAGTCGACCTCTTCGTGAGGTCGTGAGTTGAAGCACCTTTTTCGGGGAATGTTGGAATTGATGCAGGGTCGACCTCTTCGTGAGGTCGTGAGTTGAAGCGTATGCACAGATAAGCCATCCTAAATCTTGATCAGTCGACCTCTTCGTGAGGTCGTGAGTTGAAGCTTGAAATTATAGGTTTTATATGGTGTAATGATAGTCGACCTCTTCGTGAGGTCGTGAGTTGAAGCCAAATATATCAATACCTGTGCGAATTGCACACCAGTCGACCTCTTCGTGAGGTCGTGAGTTGAAGCGATTCTATGATAGCAGGTGAAGCGCCGGATACAGGTCGACCTCTTCGTGAGGTCGTGAGTTGAAGCTTTCCAACCGCTGAAATATAAGATAGTAGGTCCCGTCGACCTCTTCGTGAGGTCGTGAGTTGAAGCACCGGCCATATCGTAATTTCTTCGCCACAGGCAGGTCGACCTCTTCGTGAGGTCGTGAGTTGAAGCGTGCAGATCAGGTGTGTAGTAGCCAAGCAGAAGATGTCGACCTCTTCGTGAGGTCGTGAGTTGAAGCGCTTGCAGAAGTGCTTGAAAAGAGAGATGAAGTAGTCGACCTCTTCGTGAGGTCGTGAGTTGAAGCCCGGAGGGTCGAGTGCTGGTATGTCTGACAATGAGTCGACCTCTTCGTGAGGTCGTGAGTTGAAGCAAGAGGTCTGATCAAAAATATAACTGGACACTGGAGTCGACCTCTTCGTGAGGTCGTGAGTTGAAGCCTTTCCAAAATGGTAAGCGAATTTATAAAAAGAGTCGACCTCTTCGTGAGGTCGTGAGTTGAAGCAATATTCCAGAAAGTATCATAAAGTTTCTTAAAATGTCGACCTCTTCGTGAGGTCGTGAGTTGAAGCGAATATAGCATAATGCGATATTTTTATTTTTCCAGTCGACCTCTTCGTGAGGTCGTGAGTTGAAAGACTTGGAAAAACATGTGGATGCTGCCAAGCAGAAGTCGACCTCTTCGTGAGGTCGTGAGTTTAAAGGACGGTGTGACTGCAAGCCTCGCATTCGGGGTAGGTCGACCTCTTCGTGAGATCGTGAGTTGAAAGATGTGTTAATAAAATGAAAGTGTTACTGACAAATGTCGACCTCTTTGTGAGGTCGTGAATTGAAAAGCCCCGCAATACTGTTGTCTGCAATGGGTATTGTGTCGACCTCTTCACAAGCTCATAGATTAAAAGGCCATAGCATATATGGTTCTTGCTGCCAGAACAATTGCCTCCGCTTTCGGAAAAGATTGACTCATTGTAGTATAAAAACAGGCAGTTTATCCTTAAAGATTCTATGATTAAATCTAAAAGATCAGAAATTCAATCGTCTGAATTTCAGTAAATGAAAGGAAGCAAACGATGAAAGCGGTCAGCATCAAAGACATTGACAACCTGGAATTCTGGATTGGTTATATTGGGGTCAGTTATCCCAATTCTTGTGATGAGGAAGATGTTTCTGTGTGGGATCAGATGCAGGAATGGTACACAGAAGAGGTTGATAGCTGGTGGGAGCGGTTTACCGGATATTATGAAGGGGTCTTGATGGAGAGTGATGGATATCTGGATGAGCCGACGACACTGGTAATGCCGCTGGGGCAGGAAAAAACTCTGAAGATTGAATTTCATCCCGGAGATACCCTCTATTTTATAAATGATGAAGAGATTGGAAGCACAGGTCCGCATTGGACGCTTCAGGTAATTCCATATCAGGAGGTGGAGCAGCTGCTGACTCTGGAATATGGACGGCAGCTGTTCCTGCTGGTGCTTCCGCTTGCTGTCATAAAGGATGGAGAAAAAGCATCAGCCTGTGAAGCGATCAGAGCGCAGATAAGTGCTTATTTTTCAAAGGATCGGTGTGAACGGATTGCAAAATGTATCGTCTCAGGCCTGGCGGAACCTGATGGTCAGACCATATGAAACAGAAAAGCCAGGAAAAGATGATTTAATTTGACCAAAAAGAATCCGGTCTGTATCGTGTGCCGGAAAGCTTATCCTTCTGATGTCCCAAGAAAAATCAAAGCCTTTGCATGCGGTCTTTGATTTTTTGTTTGATCTGAAACGATAAGCTGGAAGAATATTGTTCATTTTTGATCAACAGTTCATAGGCGTCCATGACTCCGGCACAATAGCAAAATCCGAAAAGTCCTGCTGCGAATACCAGAAACACAAAGGAATGGTATTCAGACCAGACCAGCTTTTCGCTCATGGTAAGCGAAATGGCCAGGATACCGGTAATAAACAATACAATACTGGGAACAAGCACGGCCACATAAATTTTCTTTTTTGCATAATAGAGACCAGATAATTCCTTCCGATATTTGTAATCCAGTATCAGCGGCTCTTCTTTCAAAACTTTATAGGATTCCTGTTCCAGAAACAGGCCGGATACAAAGGAACTGATGCCTGCAATGGTAAAAACGGCCATTCCAAGGAAACGCCATGTCAGATGGTTGGCAAACATGACATAAGGGATTCCTGCCAATGCCCAAAACATAAATCCCATACCAATACAGGTGCTTTCTTTTTTCTGATTTGCCAGGTATCCGGTTGCCATTTCTTTGCTTACATAATATCCTCCCTCTTTTCTTTCGTCAGAGGATTTCTCATCTTTCAACAGAAAATCTAAGGATATTTCAAAAATATCAGATATCTGCAATAGTTTCTCTGTTTCCGGAAATCCCTGATTGTTTTCCCACTTGCTGACAGCCTGCCTGGTGGTTCCGATCTGTTCAGCAAGTGTCTCCTGCGAGAATCCCTTTTCTTTCCTTAATTTGAACAGCTTTTCTCCGAATGTCATATGTGTGGCCTCCTTGATTTTGGTGAGTCCATTGTATCAAATCAGGCTGTAATTTACTATCTTTTCTGAATTGCACTTTGTCAACTTTGCGTTGCATATGTGTTATTTGCTGACAGTACCCTCAGCGGACAAAGGGATACATGCTCCAAGTGCCGTTTTTTGACAGCTGATGGTGTTGGCGTTAATCGGCATACGACCAGTGCGCCTCATTCCGTTGCCTTGTCAGGTAGCCAAAGATGGTATTTAGGATCTGAAGGAGTTATGATAGAAGTACGTCCATCAGGTATTCCAGACGGCTCATGTTTTGCAGGGCTTCTATAAAACCGGGAATTCCATGCTTCATCTGGCTGTTTGGGGGCGTATTCTTCCTTCCAGCAGCGCAGGAGATAGTAATAGTCGGACAGCACCCGGAAGCAGTGCCGCTCCATACGCTTAAATTTCTGTTCCTCCGTTTCCCTACGCAGGCGTGGTCGGATGGGATGTCGTATATCTTGCGGCACTTGGGGAGCCATTTGCCTTTTTCGTCCATTGCCCGCATGGTGAGCAGGATATGGGCGTGGGGGTTGCCGTCCCCCTTGTCGTGGATGGCAAAGTCGGCTATTATGCCTTTGGAAACAAAAAAGTCCCGGCAGTAGTCCCGGATAAGGTCGGTATACTGCTCTGGCGGGATTTCCCTTGGAATGGCAAGCACGAACCTCCGGGCTAGTTGGGAGTTCCATTGTTTTTCCTGTGCTTCGGCAGAGTTCCATAAGGTATTTTGGTCTGCATATTCCGCCGGCACATGGGGCGGGAGCAGGATTTCCTTGTGGGTGACTTCGGTTTTATAGGGATAGTATTTCTGCTCCTGGTCGTATTCAGAAAACAGCTTTTCGCCGCTCTGGTAGGCAGCGGCAGAAACAGCGGATTCATTGTTGCTCCGCTTGATGATGGTGATTTTACAGTGCGGGCATGGCAAGTGTGCGCCCTCCTTTCTCCCGGATTCCGGGCAAAAAAAGAGCAGGATACCTTTTCAGATTTCCAGCTTGGGTGTGCCGCTGGTGGGCGGCGGGTATTTAATTTTTTAATAGTTTGTCAATTCGACAAACTGGAATTTTTATTTAGCTATTAAAAACTTCTTTTCGGTGAAATTCCAAATATTCTTTATTACCCTCGGTCAGTTGTTCTATACGCATTTTACTGTCTACATTAAGAAAAACCCTGTCGTTTTTTTCCAATTTGTTAGAAATTATTATTGTACCATCATCATCAAAAGTGATATAACCTTTATCAAATAATCTATCATGGTTAGGACACATCAAAAAACCATTATTGATATCTGCTTTTTCTTTTGGTTCACTTTTTGCCCAAGGCTTAATATGGCTTGCTATCAGGAACTTTTGATTTTTTATGGCACACAGGCAACATTTGTTATTATATCTCTTTAGCAATAAATCTCTGAACTTTCCTTGGTTAACCCTGATATTTACAATTGCTTTTTTTGATTCTTCGTCTATATTTAACAGCTCAACTTCTTTTTCTATTTTTTGTGTTTCTTCTATTACTTTGTCATAATTTTTATCGTATACAGGCAAATATTTGAAACTATATTGTCCCTTTTTACATATATTTTCTAATGATTTCCCTAAGTATTTATCTCGTATTTCTTTCTCTGCAATTTTACCTTCAAACCCATATCTTCCACTTTCATCCTGCTCGCTAGGAACAGTTTCTCTTTTAAGTTCTTCTGCTAACAGCCACTTTTCAATTTTATAGACCTCTTTTATAGTGCTTTCATAGACACTGAAAGCATATGCGCATTGCTGAGCGTTTTCAAGGCTTATTCTCCAGCATCCTCTTGTACAATCATATAACTCACGTTCTGTCATGTTTGCACGGTAGGACTGACGTAGATTAAAAGCAATTATTTTTTCTGTTATGTCTTCATTCTTTAAAACGTCACTATTCATTAGGAAAACCTCCTGTTCAAAACTTTATACAGAATGTGTGCCATAGCGCCGCTCTCCTTCTACAGATCTTCGTTTTGTTCCTGTGGGCAACGAGTCAAATATTTTTTCGGATCACCCGGCACGGATTTCCCAAGGCAACCACATTGGAGGGGATATCTTTGGTAACGACGCTGCCGGCACCAATGACGGTATTACTGCCGATGGTGACGCCGGGCAGCAGGATGGCTCCGCCGCCGATCCACACATTGTCACCAATGATCACCGGGGCAGTCTGCGTCTTACAGAAGGCAAAAGAACCATCTTCTCTGTGCGGTCCAAAACGTTTTGCGGCGCTGGTAGGATGAAAGGCGGTATAGATCTGTACGTTAGGTGCAATGAGCGCGTTGTCGCCGATGACAATCCGGTTATCGTCCAGAAACGTACAGTTCATATTCACCTCACAGTTATTTCCAAAATAAATATTATTTCCATAGTCTGCATAAAACGGGGCGGTGATCCAGAGGTTTTTGCCTCTGCCGCCCAGAAGTTCCCCGAGGATCCGGTCCTTTGTGCGGGCATCTGCAGAATCGGTCTGGTTGTAATCCCGGATCAGATCTTTGGCCTTATGCCACTGAGTCAGAAGCTCGGGATCTCCGCAGTCATAAAGCTGTCCGGCAAGCATTTTTTCTCTTTCTGTCATGATATTCCTCCTGTATCTGGATAAGATCTATCATACCGGCTATCCTGCTGTGAAGCCATGGTTTCCGGTTTGGATGGCCATGCAGGCGGCATAATCCAATTTCATTCCTGACGCCGGCATATGGTTTTGCACTGCCTGCTCTTGGAAATCAGATGGCAGAAGCGTAAAAACGAAATGTTTGTTGAAATTTAGTATACGCGAAAACAATATAAGCGTCAATTAAGAAAAAAACAGCCTGTCATGACAGGTTCATGAAGTTATTCCCTATAAGGTGGTTACCGGTTCTGAGGAAACGTTCAATGATCTGCTTTGGACTGAAAGAAACAGAAATACGGGAAAACAGGAAGCAAGGACATATCGCCTCAACAGAATAGACAGGTTGA
Organism: uncultured Lachnospiraceae bacterium; assembly: GCA_910579225.1. GTDB lineage: Bacteria > Bacillota > Clostridia > Lachnospirales > Lachnospiraceae > Hominiventricola. Next base: position 14,371 of record CAJTTI010000014.1, read on the forward strand.
ATTATGGGAGAAGTATATAAGAATTTCCGGGATGGGGAAGGAGCCAGGGCGGCGAAAGCGGCGAAAGAAATTTTGAGTAAGGGATAACAAAACTTGATTACATGAAGAGGAAACCGTTTGAAAAAATCATTGACACACTGGATGCAATTTAGCGAAAAAGATAGTGAAACAAAGCTTTGAATCTGCTATAATAGTAGAAAAAAAGATAGATGCCCAGTTAAATCCCATATTTCAACAATCATAACCGTTCTTTTGCTGGATTTGTAAGGGACTTGGAAAGGAACCAGGAATTATGAAAAAATGGCCATACAGAACTTGGATTAGTCTGTTTACTTTCTGCTTAATCGCGCTTACCGGTTGCTCCCGCAGTCAGACGCCTGTTGTCGAAGAGGAAAATCCGGTCAGTGAAAATACAGAAGGGGAAGAAAGGGAAGCGGTTTCACTGCGGCCAAAAGAAGAGGAAGAGTCAGCCGCCGGCAATGAGGCGCAGGAGCCGGAAATCATCGAGGCGGACTGGTCCGGATATTTTGACGGTCTGAACGGGGCGGCGGTTGTGTATGATGCTTCGGAAAACCGGTATTTGATTTACAATGAAGCGCTTGCACAGACCAGACGTTCGCCGTGTTCTACTTTTAAGATTATCTCGTCCCTGGCTGCGCTGGAAGAAGGACTGCTTCATCCGGAACAGTCCACCCGCACGTGGAGCGGAGAGACCTTCTGGAATGAACAGTGGAATCAGGACATTGATTTTCCGGACGCGTTTCGGGCCTCCTGTGTCTGGTATTTCCGGGAAGTGATGGATGAGATCGGTCAGGAGCGTATGCAGGCGGTTCTTAAGGACCTTTCCTATGGAAACTGCGATATTTCTGACTGGGAAGGGCAGCTGAATACCAACAATAACAACCGTGCACTGACCGGATTCTGGCTCGAATCGTCTCTGCTGATTTCTCCAAAGGAACAGACAGAAGTGATGGAACGCATTTTCGGAGAAAATTCTGTCTATTCGGAGGAAACCAGAAAAGAACTAAAACAGGTCATGCTGGCAGAAGATCAGGAACGGACAGGGCCTCTGATCTACGGGAAGACCGGAATGGGCAAAGCCCAGGGGATTGTCGTGGACGCCTGGTTTACCGGATTTGCGGAATATGAGGAAAAAGAGGTGTATTTCTGCGTCTATCTGGGGCAGAAAGAAGATCGGGATGTATCCAGCGCGGCAGCAAGAGAAATCGCAGTTCAGATTCTTTCAGAAGAACCGGGTTTTAAGGGGACAATGTTAGATGAAAACATGTAACCGGGTATTGGCGCGCCTGGTTTTTTAGATTTCTGCAGCACTCTGGCATGTTTTACCGGAAGCTCCGCCAGAGGAAACGAAGGATACCGGCGTTTGCAGAAACAGCCTGTGAATCAAGGGCAGGGTTTTGCTTAAGAATGATGTGATGGGGAAGGAGAGACGCAGTTGAGGAAAGTGATCTTATTTATCGCCATGAGCCTGGATGGATATATTGCAGATGGGGAAGGCAGTGTTGACTGGCTGGGCGGCCATGGAAACGACAGTGAGATGCAAGATACGTATTCGCAGTTTATCGTTCATGTGGATACGGTGGTCATGGGCAGAAATACGTATGACCAGATCGTGACGGAATTGTCTCCGGATGAATGGGTTTACCGTGATCTGACCAGCTACGTGATCACCCACAGAGAAGCTCCCTATTCCTCAGAAAATATACGATTTTCCGCTGAGGATCCCTGCCGGCTCATAAAGTCTTTGCGGGAAAAAGAAGGAAAAGCAATCTGGATCTGCGGCGGTGCTGATCTGGTACAGCAGCTATGGAGAGAGGACCTGATCGACGTCTATTATCTCTCTGTGATTCCCATGCTTCTGGGAAATGGAATCCGCCTTTTTGAAAAGACCGAAAACAGGATCCCGCTGAGACTGATTAAGACACAGAGCTATAATGGGATCACGGACCTGGTATACGAACGAAGAGGAAACATGAATTCACATAACCAATGAAGGAGGTAGAGGTAATGAAAAAACTATTTATGTATGCGGATCGCTATCTGCAGAAAAGCAGCTGGAAGGATATGGCCCTTCTGAAATTTTGTCTGTTTTCCATAGGGATTCTGGCGGGCATGCAGATTCCCAAAAGGAACAAAAAAGCGGTGTCCGCCGTAGCTTCTGCAGTTTTTGTGCTTACGTATATTCCTCTGATGGGGAAATTTATCAAGATAGTGCTGGACGGAACACACTGATACAGAGCATCAGCTCAAATTTTTGTATGATTCTGGTTATTTGTATGGAGAAGATGCCAACTATGGTTTTGCAGATAACGAGAAAATTTTAATTCAGACTTTTCGTACAGGTTCATGGTATAAGGAAAATGCAAAGACTGATGAAAACGGAGATATGTATTACGAATTTGGCGAATTAAATTTGCTTGATCTTGAAACTTTTAGTCTGGATCGGCATACGGTTCTTGTTTATCCTTCTGATGATTGGGAAGAAGAAAAAACAGATGTTGGTACATTTTTGTTTACGGATATGGCAGATGGAATGTTGAGGGTAGAAATGCCGTGGGGGAGCGAAATCTTTCCATATCCATTGCAAGAAACGCTTATGATCAGATTCGGCAAATGATTTTCTATTTGTCAGATTAATTCAAAACTAAAACAGGGCGGCGGAGTAGGCGTTGACAATTCCGCTGCCCTGTCTGTTATCACTCCATTTCTGAATCGGCGGTCGGGATTTTTCTCCCCACCGGGGCAGCATACACCGTGCAGATATAGTTTTTGTCTGCAGAGGGACCGGGCGGAAAGCCAAGAAGATCATCCATCCGGTCCTGGTCGTAGGCGCCGACGGCGCAGGTACCGCAGCCGATGGATTCGCAGGCCAGATACAGGTTTTCGCACACATGTCCGGCGTCAATCAGGAGGTATTTGGCAGCTTTTTGTCCATAGCGCCATTCCATACGGTAGGGGATGGAGGCCCAGACAAAGAGAACCGGGGCGGAGGCTGCGAAACGCTGTCCGCAGAGAGCATCTGTCAGTTCTTCTTCAAAATCAGAACGGTCATCCCAGAACTCCAGTTCGTGTTCTTGGGGAAGATAATGGTAGATGCCTTTTTTCAGCCCGTCCACCTGGTTGACGAACAGAAACGTCTCAAAAGTATGACGGGAACCGGCGGATGGGACATTCCGGAAGGTGACCGGGTTTTTGTGTCCGGCAAAGCGGCGGACGCCCTGGGTGCTCCACAGAAGGAAGGACAGCTCCAGAAGAGTCAGCGGCAGATCTGCATAGTTTCGCCTGCTTTCCCGTCCGCCGATCAGTTCCATAATATTTCCCGTAAAAGAAAGTGATGTATAATCGGCGGGAAGTTTGATGGTGTCGGTTCCTTTCCCTGGCAGAAGGCAGGGGATGGAAGGGAGCTTCTGCTGCTGATCCGTCTCTTCTGCGCCGGCGTCCTCTGCATGGTATCCCTTCAAAAGTTCCCGGTTTTTCATAATCTCGTATCTGGTTTTGTCGTTCACTGCATTTCCCCCTTTTTGCTGATATGTAATCTTCCTGACATCATAGAATCCCAAAATTCTTTATCTCCTTTTGGATAAATGCCGTTCGGCAAAATATCAACTACTGCATTAAGAGCAGCAGCACATGGAGGTGCTCCTGCTTCTTCCAATGCCTGTACCGCTTCACGGCCATAAATCGCAAAAATCTCTTCAAAAAAATTGGGCAACGCATCCGCTCTGTTTGTTACGAAAGACCACAACATTTGTTCTGAACGTCCATGAAAAATCATCATTCTTGTCCATAGTGCTTTCTCTGCTTCAGTTACCTGTATGAACCATTATAACATGAAAGACTGCTGAAAAGAAGAGATAAGGAAAGAAGTGTCATACATTTAAGGGAAAGCCGTTCGATTTTCTCTTTTCAGCCACTAACCATATTTTTTCTTCGTTAACTTAAAGATGATTCAAATTTAGGGTTATACTATGGAAGGGCATGGAAGATTCCTCACAAAACTACAAGAAAGCTTTTCTGCATTTTGATATGGCACCCTCGGTGGACAAGGGCGTATATCCCCTTGTTCACTGAGAGTAAAAATGGACAATTGCATAATGCACGGAATGTTATTACGAAATCAGATAAAAACATTTAAGAATATGTAAAAAATATGGTTGTAATTCTATATTGATGGATGGATACTATCAGATAGATGTGGATTTAGAAAAGCAAAAGGAAAAGAATTTTGAAATGATTATAAGAGAATATCAATCATCAGACTGCAAAGAGTTGACAGAGCTTTTTTATAATACGGTACATACTGTAAATGCAAGAGATTACACAAAGGAGCAATTAGATGCATGGGCAACAGGCGAGGTGGATTTGAAGAAATGGAATCAGTCATTTCAAGAACATTTTAGTGTTGTTGCGGTTGATAATGATAAAATTGTAGGGTTTGGGGATATAGATAAGACGGGCTATCTTGACCATTTATTTGTCCATTCTGATTATCAAGGATATAGAATGGTTAAAGAGCAACAGGTAGAACGACAAGGAGTTTTTCTTACAAATTTTATTATGATAAAGGAGCGGTAAATGCAGGCAGCTCATCTTTCCAGACGGACAGCCAGGGCGTTTCTTGTCCGCATAATCCCCTTCTTATTTACAGGTTTCATTCACATCTGACACTGGAGGCGTGTGAAAAGTAACAGTTGTTGTTTCCAACAGAAAAAGCTATAATAGTAGGGGAGTCTGGCGTGCTGACGATTTTGCTTTACATCATTTAACTGAAAACAGACAGAACAGCACACCGAAAAAGAGGAGAGTTTGTGTGAAAAGTCAAAATACTTTTGTGATAAAGCAGGCATTTTATAAATCGCTTCCGGTACTGGCCGGATATATGATTCTTGGAATCGGGTTCGGGATTCTGCTTCGGAATGCAGGGCATGGAGTCCTCTGGGCGCTGACGATGAGCAGTATGATTTATGCAGGCTCCATGCAGTATGTAGGTGTGGGCCTGATCGCCGGCGGCGCTTCGGTTGTCACAACAATCCTTACGACGATTATGGTAAATGCCCGTCATCTGTTTTACAGTATTTCCATGATTGAGCGCTATAAGGATACCGGGAACTATAAGCCGTATCTGATCTTTTCGTTAACAGATGAAACCTATTCGCTTCTCTGTGACGGCCAGGTGCCGGATGAAAGAACAGGTAATCTTTATCGCTTTCTTGTGTCCTTCTTTAACCAGTGCTATTGGGTTTTAGGAAGCGTAATCGGGAGTCTCCTGGGGAGTGTGCTGCCTTTTTCCACCGATGGAATCGAATTTTCCATGACAGCACTCTTTATGGCGTCTTTTACCGAGCAGTGGATTTTAGGGGGGAATCATATTCCGGCGCTGGCAGGCGCTGTCTGTTCCCTTTTGTGTCTGTTCTTATTCGGGCCGGAGCAGTTTCTCATTCCGTCCATGTTTCTGATTACCTTTGTTTTGACGGCTGTTCGAAGCCGAATCCAGTCCGGCAGGGAGGAGACCGAATGAATCCGGATGTACATATTGCAGTTTTAGTCCTGACCATGGCATGCGTGACATGTCTGCTTCGTTTTCTGCCGTTTCTGATTTTTCGGAAACATACACCGCCTTATATCGTCTATCTGGGAAAAGTGCTTCCTTCGGCGATAATCGGAATGTTGGTTGTCTACTGCCTGAAGGATGTGGAGATCACGGCGGCTCCCTTTGGTCTGCCGGAACTGACGGCTCTGGCAGTGGTGGCGGCGCTTCAGTACTGGAAGCGGAATTCTCTGATCAGTATTCTCTCTGGAACTCTGTTTTATATGGTCCTGATCCGGATTGTATTATGAATGTATGTTCGTTTGCGTGATCTTTTTGTAAGCATGCATCCGGTATGCCTTGTTGTCCGCTCTGAAAATCAAAGAAATCGTGGCGGTCAGGCCTGAAATCAACGGGCTTTCATCCCGGGTTTGGCGGGAATTTAAAAGTTAAATAACTGGTCATTGAGAGGCAGAAAAAATGGGATAAAGGCACCGATAAGCTGAAACCTTTGATTTTACAGCGGATAAGATAATTTTGGGATATTTATCTTGACACTACCCACATAAGAGCGGAGGTATCCTTAATGAATAAACAGGAAATCTATGCATATCTGAAGAGTCGGAAAATCTGGCATGAGATTACAGAGCACAAGGCGGTTTACAACATGGAAGAGCTTTCGGACGTTGCTCTTCCCTATCCGGAGGCCGATGCCAAAAACCTCTTTGTGCGTGACGATAAAAAGCGTAATTATTATCTCATAACCGTGAAAGGGGACAAACGGGTGGACTTGAATGAATTCCGGCAGAAACATCATACAAGGCGTCTGAGCTTTGCCTCAGAACAGGACCTTATGGATCTGTTAGGACTCATTCCCGGAGCGGTGACGCCTCTGGGCCTGCTTAATGATGAAGCGCGCAAAGTACAGTTTTTCCTGGATCGGGCGTTTGCGGATGCACAGGGGCTGATCGGCGTACATCCCAATGACAATACGGCGACGGTCTGGATGAAGACCAAAGATCTGTTAAATATGATCGAACAGCATGGCAATGAGATTCACATTGTAAAGATTTGAAAAGTCTGCTGAAAAATAAAAAATGAAAGAAGAGAAAAAATGTTGACAAAACCCAAAAATGGATGGACCGATTTTAGTCTGGAAGGTACGTTTGCATACGGTTTAAGCTATCTGGACGATATCGCGTTTGAATGGCTGGATCAGGCAATACACGGCTTGGAAACTCTGAGTCCTTTCTGTGTAAAAGGCTTTCTGGAACCGAACCGGATGCTTTGTATGGTCAGCTACTGGAACTGCCATATTATTGTGGAAGACGATGAACGGCGCCCTTTGAGACAGGAACAGATCCGAAGGGAGTATTCACATACCAGCATGATCGAATTCTGCAAATGTCTGTACAGTGATATCAGTGAGCATATAGATGCGTGGGTTTCTTTTGTGGACTATGTGGATGCCGATCCGGAGAAAAAAAGACAGCAGCTTTTCCAAAAGCTGGAAAAACTGAAAGAACTGATTGGACAAAGAGAAGAGTGTTTTGGAGAAAACCGGTGTTTTCTTTAGAGAGAGCTGAAAAAGGAAAGGCACGTTTTCGCGGGGCGGTGAAAAATCGAAATGTCAAATATCATATCATTTGATGAAAAGGTCACACCGGATGACGATTCGCTTGCGATGTCAAACGGCGGAACCGATGTGCTGATCAGCGTTCTGGCGTTAAGCGGGTCCGTCCTTGCACAGACGGAAAATGAAAAGCGGCTGATGGTTTATTTATCGGAAAATGATCAGATCCGGGGCAGAGGGTGCGTTGGATTTGAGATTGTTGAGATGCCGTGGAACGGGGATACCTTTGAAGAAGACAAGAAGTTTATGAAGAAGGTCATACAAGGCGCAAAAAAGAAAACCGGCTGGGAAAAGCTGGATTACTGCCCGAATGAAGAACTGGTTTTCCGTCACTTAAGAATTTTTGAACAACTGATCAACCGGATGACCATCCATGACATTCGAAAGGACGCATGGAGAAACTGGATCGCTGAGGCAGAAGAAGATGACCCGATCCATCGCGGTTTTCCGCGGTGTGAAAAGCACGGTATTTTTTTAACCTGCTTAGGGTGTCAGATATGCAACAACTGAATTTTAGCAGGAGGTGCATGGTGAAAAGACTGGCAACGACAGCACAGATGAAAGAACTGGACCGGACGGCCATAGAAGACTGGAAGATTCCGTCTCTGGACCTGATGGAGCGCGCGGCGGAAGCCGTTGCAAAACGGGTTCTGAAGATCGAAGCACAGACGGAGGGAAACAGACGGATCACGATTTTCTGCGGTCCGGGTAACAACGGCGGAGACGGAATTGCAGCAGCACGGCTTCTGATGCAGAGCGGCTGTAAGGTCTGTATTTATCTGGTGGGCGACCGGGAAAAGATGACACCGGATGCCCGTTTTATGGAGCAGAAACTGATGACTGCCGGCGGAGAGCTGAAGGATTACGGGCCGGATTCTTCCGCGCAGCAGAAGTGGATCGAAAGCAGTGTGTGCATGGTTGACGCACTGTTCGGCGTAGGGCTGAAGCGTCCCATAACGGGAGACTTTCTGGCTGCCGTCCGTCAGATGAACCGGGTATCCTGCCCGGTGATATCCTGTGATATCCCGTCCGGGATAGACGGAGATACCGGGAAGATCCTTGGAGAGGCAGTCCGTGCGGACCATACCGTGACCTTTACCTGTTCCAAATATGGTCTGGAGCAGGGAGAGGGAAAGAGATACGCAGGAACCGTGGAGGTGGCACAGATCGGAATTCCTGAAGAACTGATCCGTCAGGTTCTGGGGTAGATAAAACGGTCAGGGAAAGACGGGAAGGTCCGACGGGATATCCGGCGGCAAAAAACAATTCAAAGGAGTATACAGATGCGACTGGTTCAAAGTGCAGCGAAAAACGAAAGAAAGTATGGGGGCTTTCCTTATGGTCTGGATCTGGATACCGGAGACTGGTTTCAGGTTTTTTCGGCCTGTCTGGGAAAGATGATGGCGATACAGACAGCCTGTAGTGAAATTGTGGTGAAAGGGCAGGACTGGAACGTGGATTTTTCAGAGGGAACCATACGGTTCGGAAACAGGACATATCCCGTTCAGTTTCTCGGCAGTGAGTCCGCATCCGGCAATACCTGGCTGTGGGGCTGGGAAAATATCAACGGATTTTCGGAAAAGATCATTCAGCTGGCGCAGCAGACAAGAGAAAAGGGAGAAGACCTGGGGCTTAAGCCGCTGACAACGGCAGAATTTACACTGGATGATACATATAATGGGCATCATCTGTCCATTGTAACCTGCGGCCTGGCTGAAAAATACTGTTATTACCGAGGACCGCATTCCGGCGGAGCAATCCTGGTTGCATTTTCAGATGTTCCGGATGAGGTGTTTGCGCCGGTGGATATTCATAAATTTATATCCATAACCACCCAGTGCATACAGCAGTCTTTGGTGGATCACAGGCTCTTTGTGGAAGGGTTTCTATTATGGAATCATACAAAATACGACTGGAATGGGCATACATTGACGGCTCATTTCGATCAGGACCTGAACATGGAGTTTGAACAGACAGAGAAATGCCTGCGGATCTGCTCCATGACAAACAGGCCGTCTGAGGCAGAAAACCGCGAAACAGGAGACCAGACATGATTTTGAATGCTGTACATAATCCGGAGACAGACAAATGAGGGAAGGAGCCTGCATGAACCTGAAAAAAATACCTGGTACGTTTTCGATCTGTAAAGTGACGGATTATTCACAGGTGAATCCGGACGCAGTCTACTGCTTTACCGGGCAGACGGAGGAAGAAAAATCTCTGGTCTGTCTCACGGAACATGTGCCTCAGAACACAACGGAGCGGGAGGATGGTTGGAAAGCGTTTCGGATTCAGGGAATTCTGGATTTTTCACTGATCGGAATACTGGCAAAAATCACATCGCTTCTGGCAGAGAATCAGATCGGTATTTTTGCCATATCCACTTATCACACGGACTATATTCTGACCAGACAGGAGCAATATGAAAGAGCACTGAAGATACTGGAAGCTGCCGGGTACAGGGTAGAAGCGTAGTTTCTGCCTAAACTGTGACGTACGGCTGACAAAAGCAAGTTTCAAACATGCGCTGGAGCGAAGATATCCTTCATGGAAGGAACCATTTCTTTCATGGAAGGAAGATAAAAAATAGTAAATTGAGCCAAAACAGGTGATAAGATACAAAACAGGCTCACATAGTGAACCGAAACTACAGCATTCCTACCTTTGGAAAAAGGCTGTCTGTATATCAATACTTAACGGGTGGATGCATCAGCCATTAATATCAGGATGCCTAATTATTGAATATACTATAAAAGAATGCTCGGCACGGAAAATGATTTTATAACGTTTTGCGCCCGGGCGAAGCGAAAGGAATGGATATAAAAATGAAACACATGCTGCGTACATGGAGCAGCGCAGTGCTGTTGGCCGGATGCATCGTACTTGCAGTCGGAGTCTATTACGAAATGATAAAAGCCGGAATTCCATATCAGGATCCGCCGCCTGCATTACAGATTCAGTATGCCGTCAACATGGGCATCGGAGAGGAACTTTGCAGGATCGGTTTTTTTACGATTCTGGCCGGTCTGGCTTTTCGTCTGGTGGTCTGGCTGCTTACAAGAAACAGATAAAGGCTCTGCTTTCAAATAACAGAAGCAGAGCCTGAGAGACAAAACAGAGTTGACGGATTCTGTTCATTGTGTACAGGACAGATAATAAAAGCGTGTATATTCCGGAATCCGGAACACTTCTTCTCCTTCTGTCCGGTATTTGGTGCAGTCTGCAAACACAAGCCTGCCGTCGGGAAGTGCACAGCGCGGAGCGTTCTCCCATGCAAACGGAGCTTCAGAAGCGGGCAGGATACAGTCGGCTTTGGGATCACCGGGACGGTAGATAAAGATCCCGTCATATCCCCAGACACAGTCCGCCCATATCATGGGAAGTATAAGTATCTGAGGTGATGCTTTTTACATAATTTCCCTGACTGTCCAGAACGATCAGCAGTGCATCCTGGATTCCTGCTGCACGTACATAGATATAGCCCTGTTTATCTACAACCATGCTTCGGACAATGCCTGCAGAATCATTTCCCTGAAGAGGAAGAGCGGTCAGGTCCACTTTTTCTGTCACTGTTCCGTCGGCATCCAGAATCCAGAGTGAAGGCCGGTATGGTCTGCCTGCGATCGTTATACCCCCGGTCCGGTCCCCTGTATCCTCCGTCTGTTCATTCAGGCCGAGATAAACCGTTCCATTTTGATCTTCATAAAATGCATGGATCAAAGTATCCGTATGGAAATCATCGAAAAACAGTTCCGAATCACTGCTGCCGGCTGCCATGCGGTGAATTGCATTTTTCCCCATGAGGAACAGAACCTCCTGTCCTGCTGCAAGCATTCGGATCTCAAGCTCTCTGGTATAGGAAATGACAGTCTCCCGGGCCGCGGCTGCAAAATCGTCCTCCTGACAGATCTGTTCCTCCAAAAATACGGTTTCACCGGCAGTGATCTTTTCATTCATAATCTGAAGGCTGTAATCCCGCCGGTGCCGGAAATCAATAATCTGCAACAGTTCTTCATCGCTCATGTATGGTGAGCACCTTTTCCGGAAAGACGGCTGCTTCTTCATAAGAAATTTTCAGTTCTTCCATACGCGTCTGTTCATGTTCGGTGAACGGACGGCTGTAGTGGTCAGCACCCACTCTGCTGGTCTGGATCTGCGCGAAATGGTCCGCTTCGCGCAGTGTATGCAGTTTGTCATATGCCCGCAGAAGCGTTTCACTGACAGCATCCTCGGCATCTGCCCGGTTGTGCAGGATGCCAAAGGCAAGCCGGTACAGATTCGGCAGGGATTTTCGTATCTGTTTTTCAAATGTTTTATGATCTATGACTGCCATGCCTCATCTCCTTACTTTGTATTGTGCCGGCTTCTGCCTCTTATGATATCAGAATGTTCCAAAAAGTTCCCCAATTAATAAAATTTTTTTGTGCTCCATGCAGCATGTATAAATCAGAGGGCCGCGCCTGTCCCGTAGCCGCCCGGAGGATGCGCGCATATTTACTCATAAAGAACAGAAAAATCTGACGCAGATCGTCTTATAGGAGAACCAAAGAGCGGCGGCAGTGTGCTGCCGGAACAAACAGGAGATCAGACCTGCCAGAAGTGGATAAATTCCGGGAGACTGATTCCCGGCTTATTGTAATCTGTCGGAAGGCTGTGTATAATAGAAACAGATTACCGTGTGTTCCAGCAGTGATTTACAGGAAGGAAGACAGAAATGGAAAATATGGGTGCAAAACAGACAAAATGGGAAGAATTAAGCATATCCAACGACTTTCTGTTTGGAAAGGTTATGCAGGACGCAGAACTTTGTAAAGAACTGTTGCAGAGGATCCTGCCGGATCTGAAGATTGAACGCATTGAATACCCGGAACGGCAAAAGAGTATCCATGTGGATATGGATGCCCACAGCGTCAGACTGGATGTGTATGTAAAGGACGACAGGAAAACGGTTTATGACATAGAAATGCAGGTCAGTGATACCAGGGAACTGCCAAAAAGAAGCAGATATTATCAGGGAATGATCGATTTGCAGCTTGTGGATGCAGGACAGCATTATAAAAAGCTGAACAAAAGTTATATTATATTTATCTGCCCATTTGATCTATATGGGAAAGGGCGGCACATCTATACCTTTGAAAATCTCTGTAAGGAAGATAACCGCATTTCCATGGGAGACGAAGCAGTAAAGATATTTTTGAATACAGACGGAACAATGGATGATGTCAGTGGGGAATTAAAGGCATTTCTGGACTATGTGGCAGGGCAGAAGCCGGAGGATTCCTATGTTGAGAAGCTGGATAAAGCGGTACAGGAAGCCAAGAAAAACCGGGAATGGAGGCATGAGTATATGACATTGCTGATGAGGGATCAGGAGAACGTGGAAAAAGGAGAAGATCAGATGCTTGTATTGGTTCAAAAACTGGTGGCGGATAAACGGTTTGGTGAAATAGAGAAAATAAAAGAGGATAAAGAGTATCGCCGGATATTATACAGAGAGTATCACATTATTTGAAAGCAGGGACCAGGAAGACAAATGGAAAACATGGATTCTGAGGTCATGCTGAATGATGGAGCAAAAAAGATTTTCCTGAATGCAGATGGAAAAAACGGAACAGTAAGTGGGGAATTAAAAGCATTTCTGGATTATGTGGCAGGTAAATCGTCGGAAGATATATTTGTGAAGAAACTGAAGTGTGCTGTGGAGAAGGCGAAAAAGAACCGGGAATGGAGGCATGAGTATATGACGTTGCTAATGCGTGACAGAGAAAATCAGAAAATTGGCGAGAAACGTGGTAAGATTTATGAGACAATTTCTATGGGAAGAGATTATCATATTCCAGAAGAAGAAATTATAACAAGGCTGCGTACAAAATTTGATCTGACAGAGGAACAGGCAAGAGCATATTTAGATGAGGCAGAATAATCTGTATTCGCGATTCCCGGGCAGAGCGTACCATGGTTGTGCCTGTTTTTGAATACTGCTGCGTGATTTTTCACATTTGGGTATGTTATGGAGAACCCTGTCAGATAAAAGAGAAGTATTACGGGAAATAATTTCAGAATGAAGGAGGATCATTTTATGAAAGCATATCAGGGAAAAGAAGAGGATATTGTCCCTGCATCTTCTTCTCATATGGCGGAAGATGAGATCTATGGAGAGGAAGACCGGAAGTATCGGATTTCTTTTTGGGTAAACGATGCCTTTAAAGAGGCAAAATCCCATTCCGACGCGGAAATGCTGCACACCTATGCGCCCGGGGATGCATATGGAAGCGAGGGGACTTTCCCATATCTGGCGATACAGTTTGATGATGAGATATATGATGCAGTGGAAGAATTTAAGGAGACCGGCACATTTTCAGGGGCGATCGAACTGACTGCGCTTTCAGGAAAATTTTATTTTAAGGCGAAAATGGAATATTATGGAGATATGATGTATTTTTATGGACTGGACCGCTGCGACGGCGCTTGGGAAAACAATGGTCTTTGTATGGTCTATCAGAAAGCGTATATGGGAACGGAAAATGAGAGAAGGCTTATGCAGGTGCTGGACGAGGCAGCCGGGAGCTATCGGGAAGAAAGAATAGAAGAGGACTGATAAGAGCCGGCAAAAGGAGAACATGTATCATGATTACGCAGGATGAAGTGAAGCAGATCAGCAGCAGATGGTGTGCGGAAAATATGGGGATGTCAGCAGACAATTCGTGGGAAGAGATATCCAGTATTGTTTATTGCACGGAGGTGTTCAAATGTGATGATACGGTTATCGCCGTCCGGCATATAGATATTGAATATTCTTTTGGGGAGTATTACGAAGTAGGTGAGGACACGGATCTGTTTTCTTTTATTTGTACGTTATGTAATCTGCCACTGTCATCTTCAGCGGGCAAGGGGATGCCGGAAGAACAGGAGATTGTGATTTATCAGGCGGAATAGAGAGAACGGCTTGCATGGTTATCATGGGAATGATGCCGGTAACCAAAGGAAACAGAATCACCGCATACATGTAAAAGAACAGACACGGCAGAAGATCAGAAGCGGTCTGTTTTACGGGTAAGGAGGATCTGCGTATGGAACTGACAAATGAACAGCGGACCTGTCTGGGACTGGAGCTTATAGAACCGGACTGGGAGCGTGTGGAGATTCCCAATAACAGTGTGAACCCTGAGCGCTCTACGGGTAAGGATATTCTGTTCTTTGACGGTGATGTTCTTCGTAAAGTCATCTGGCTTCATGACAGCGGCAGTTTTCTTGAGGATTCCTGGTATCTGAAAACCCAGGATGACCGTACAATGATCGCTCCAATTACTGCAAAAGGAAAGCCCCGGCGTTTAAACGGCGTCAATATTCAAAGATGCACGCCCCGTGGGGTGTATTTTAGTTTCAATGGCGGGCATGAACAAAAAGGCGGCGTTTATCTTGCGAATTATACGACACAGAGGACCTTTTATTCGTCAGAGTTCGCCGGGATTCCGTCCATGGACGAGGAAGGCCTTCAGAAATTTCTCAAGCAGTGGGCTGCGGACACAGGTGCTGACGATCTGGCAGAGATTCAGGCATTTGCAGGTGCAAAAAGGCGGCGCTGCAAATATCGGGAAGGTGATTTCTTTCGTTTTAAATATGACCGCAGGAGCTATGGTTACGGCAGGATTCTGCTTGACGTCCGTCAGTTTATAAAAAACGGCGGGAAATTCTGGAATATTCTTATGGGAAAACCGCTCTGTGTATCCATCTGTCATATCGTCACAGAAGATCCGGATGTGAGTATTGACAGGCTGCAGACATTAAGCAGCTGCCCGTCCGAATATATGATGGATAATCATTTTTATTATGGAGAATATGAGATCATCGGAAATGCACCGCTTCCAGAGGATCCGGATGCGATCGATTATCCGGTGATGTATGGCCGCTCCATCAGTGGACGCGACCCGGATAAAATCTGTTATTGCAGAGGAAAAGATTACCGGGAAATTCCGCTGGACGCAGAGAAGCTTCTTCAGAAAGATTTCAAAAAGAACGGGATAGGCTATTGGCCTCACATAAACAAAACCCTTGTTCTGGAATGTATCAAAGCAGGGTCCAATGAACCGTTTTGGAATAAAGAACCGAAGAATTCTTGTACTTATGATCTTCGCAATCCTGCCTACAAGAAAGAGCTGGAATATGTACAGGAACAGATGGGAATCTGTTAAAAAATAAATGGAAACGGAAGAACAGGAACAGAAAACAGAGGAAAGTATAGGAGGACAACAGTGACATGGCGGAATTTACTTACCAGACCAGAAGAAAATTAAGCGAAGACTGGATCGCGCAGACGAAAAAGAATGCAGCCGGGGTTTCCGATGAGGCAAAAGCGCTGCTTCCTTCCATTCATTATCATGCAATTCCCCGAGATACATGTATATGGATGCGAAAGCTCTTGGAGGAAGGTACATACCAAACGCTGAGGGAGCTTTACCAGAACCGGTTCCAGGACTTGATCTGCGCCTGCATTCCAAGGGATCAGCACGAAGAATTTTATTATGCGCTGGATCAGATGAATCAGTATCAGATGACGGCCGGATGGCAGAGAAGGAGCGTGCGTTCAGAAAGTTATGCGCCGTTTGTGGAAGCGAGTATCCGGCTGTTCCAGGCGTATACCCGTCTGAAATTTTATGGAGTACCTTTTTCTGACCTGCTGACAGGCAACGCCGAGCCGGAAATATATGACCATGCACGGACAGAATTTTTTGCCTATGGGGAGATTCTGGCGGCACAGATTGACCTTGGAAATGAAAAAACCATTCAGGCGGTAAAGGACATTCTGCTGGGAGACGGCAATACTTCCATGATCAGCCACCAGCTGATCCGCGGGATTGTCATGTGCAAAAATCAGGAGCTGTATGAAGTACTCGGAAAATTTCTGCTTGCGGCAAGATTGCAGGAGGGAGCCAGACAGGCCGTGTGCGAGACGATGGATGCCGGGCGGCCGGAGGCTTTTCTGCATCTGTTTTCCGTGATCGAAGAACATGATCTGATCCGTTATTCTTCCGTAAAACGTGCGGTCAGTACCTGGATTGGAATTTTCAATGAAAAAAGTGTGGACCGGATATCGGAAAAGCTTATGCGCCTGATGGGGGGCTGCCTGCGGGAGGAAGCGTTTCGAAATGAGCAGCTTGCGTCCAGTGATTCCATAGCCATCAGCTGCGCGCTCTGGGCGCTGGGCTTCTACCGGGCCCAGGACGCCGTGGAAGCCGTACAGCATCTTATAAAATGCGGCACGAAACATCAGAAGATGACCGCTTCTTATTTTGTATCTTCCCTTCAGGAGGAAAGTCTGAAAATGCAGGCGACAAAGGAAGTGATCCGGGAATATTCGGACGATCTGGAGCTGGTGGCATGTTTTATGCATGGCTTTATGGAGCTGTCCGGCATGCATCTGATGTCCCTCGTAAAAGAAGAGAACAAAGGGTACTATGCGCTGCGGGACGCTGCGGTTATAGAGCCGAAGAAGATGGATCCCACAGAGCTCTTTGACAGCAGAGAAGAAGCGGTGCAGATGTATGAGATCTTAAAGGGCATTCTGAAAAAGCTTCCGAAAAAAGGGCTTGTGCTTTCCCCCTGCATTTTCCCCTGGCATGAGGTAAGCCTTACCCCGTCGCATCTTGCAGTGCGCATGTGTCTGATTGCCTGGATGCTGCAGGAGGATGCTCTGCTTGACGAAGCCGCGAAGCTGATTCCGACCATCGGGCAGGGCACGCAGTACGGGACTTATGACCGGCTGACGGCAGCGCGTGTGCTTCTCTGGCATCCGGCGTCAAAGGTACGGCGGGAGATTCTCTTTGACCTGATGCACAATCCGGAGGAATCCACCTGCCGGACGGCTTTTCGGCTGGCGGATGATTTGACGCTTACGGCGGAGGATTACCGGGAAATCGAACAGAATTTAAAATACAAAAAAGGACGCGCCGGAACGCTTACACTTCTGAGAAAACAGCTGTCTGCACAGCTCGCAGAGTCCATCGGAAGGCTGCTGGCTGCCAAATCCGAAGAATGTCATCTGGGTGCGCTGGATCTTGCGCTGCAGATGAAAAAGGAAGATTCGTCTGATTTTGCGCTGGTAAAGCCGTATCTGTCGGCTTTTGCAGGAGAGACGGGGCCGGAGCAGGTGTTGTTAAGAGAGCTGTTGGGAGAGTCCAGCGAGGCCCAGGACATTCTGCAGACACCCGGCTATGGTTTTTATGATGTCGGGAAAGAATGGGTTCTGCCTCCTGTGGACGTGGACGAAAAAGAGGCGTCCTCCCTGTTTGTCTATGGAGAAGAGGCATGCATCCGCGTGCTGAAGGCTTTGAACAGCCTGATCGAAGAAAACCGGGAGCGGACTTATAAAACGGCATGGGAAGCGGACGAAATGCTGGGAAATAATCTGGAGAGATGCCGGTTTATCGGGAAGGATCCGGATGCCACGCCGCTGGATGCCTATCCGTTCCGGGAGCTGTGGGAGGACTTTTATCAAAAGGAGATCAAAACACCGGAGCTTTTGCTGGAAATCGCGTTTTATCAGGAATGTCGGAGCAACCGGAGCGCTTATGAACAGAATCTGCCTCTGTATGAAAAAGTATTCGGCAGCGGGGCAGAAAAGAAACCGCCGTTTTCAGACCTGATTCAGGGGCTTCGCTATGGTGTGCAGGCCCGTACAGTTCTGGATACGCTGTTTTCGGAGTATGTTCCGGATGAGCTGAAGGTGCGTTTTGGATTGTGTGGTACAGCGGCTCTTCTGTCGGTGCTTGACAGCTCCAATGATTTTTATGTGGTCAGTGAGAAGCGCTACAGCGGGGAAAATGTGACTTATACCAAACGGGCGGCTGATCTGCCGATTTTCCGGAGCATGCGCGTATGGCTTTCACTGGCCGGCGAAAAGGACTGGGAAAGTGCGTTTGCCCTGCGTTTTCGCCTGCAGCAGTATTATTTTCAGCAGCGGGAGCGGGAACAGCTCCCACCCTATCAGAGCAGATATGATATTTACCTGTTTCTGAGGGACTATGTACAGTGCTATGTGCGGGGCATCTGGGATAAGGATCATTTATATAAAGCGGTGTTTGACTTTTCCAGTATGGGTGCTTTGTTGGAGCCGATCAGTGTTGTGGAGCAAAAGGGGGCCGTTTCCTCCAAAAATGCCAGGATCGGTGCCCTGAATGCCTTTTTCGGGACGGATGCCATCTCGCCGGTGGACGGAAAATTCCGGTTCGACCAGATTGGAAAAGAGATGCCGGCTATGGAGCTGGCCCATGAGCTTTACCGGGAAATTGTGCCGAAGGTTCTGAAAGTGGAGCTGAAACGGGGAGAGCAGCCGACGCCGTTTTCCGACTGGATCCGTAATATCAAAGCGATTTACGGCATTGATTACATGATACAGATTTTGACTGCTCTTGGGAAAGAGCCGCTTTCCAGGGGCTACAGCTACTATGCTTCTTCCACGGAAAAAAGAAGGGTACTAAGTCATCTTTTGAAAGTCAGCATGCCGAAGCAGGAAGAAACGGCTGCTGATCTTGCCAGAGCGCTGAAGGGGACGGATATTACAAAAAAACGGCTGGCGGAGCTGGCCATGTACGCAGAGCAGTGGATTCCCATGCTGGAGGAACATTTTGCAGTTCCGGGCTTTGCTGGTACCTGTTATTATTTTATGGCCCACACCAGCGAGCATTTTGATGACCATCTCACGTCGGTCATTGCCAGATATACGCCCCTTTCTCCGGAAGAGCTGCATGACGGCGCCTTTGATCTGAACTGGTTTTTTGAATCTTATGAAAAAGTAGGGGAGAAGATTTTCAAACTCCTTTATGATGCGGCCAAATATTCTTCCACCGGGGCCGCCCACGGAAGAGCCAGAAAGTATGCCGATGCGGCGCTTGGCAAAAAGGACAAAGAAGAGTTAAAAGCGGAGATTTGTGCAAAACGCAACAAGGATCTTCTGATGAGCCTTGGCCTTCTTCCGTTGCCTTCTGAAAAAGAAGAGCGGGAAAATGAGTTGCTGGACCGTTATCAGTTTGTTCAGAAATATAAGAAGGAAAGCCGACAGTTCGGTGCTCAGCGCCGCGCCAGCGAAGGCCGCGCCGTCGAGCTGGCCCTTCGGAACTTAAGTGTTAATGCCGGTTTTACGGATGTGACCCGTCTGGTGCTGCGCATGGAAAGCAAGCTGGTGGAAAATGCTTCTGCCTGCTTTACCTGGCAGCCCGTAGATGGTGCGGACGATGTGGAGCTGATGATCGCGGTGGACGAGAACGGCAAGAGTACCCTGCGGTGCCGCAAGGGCGGGAAAGCACTGAAATCCGTTCCTGCAAAACTGAAAAAGAATGATCAGGTACTGAACATGCAGGAAATGAACAAAGCACTGAAGGACCAGTACAGCAGGACAAAACGGATGATGGAACAGGCCATGGAGGACCGGACGGCCTTTGAGGCATGGGAGCTTCTGGAGCTTTTCAAAAATCCGGTGGCTGCTCCGATCCTGAAGCCGCTGCTTGTGATGCCGGAACAGGCACTCGCGTCCGGGACGGATACCTGCCATGCGTCTGCGGGAGAACAGAACATTGGCAGCAGTCTGGGCTTCCTGACCGAGGAGGGTATCCTTGATTATCAGGGGAATCTTACATCTGTAAGACCAGAAGAAAAACTTCTGATTGCACATCCCTGCGACCTCTACCATGAGGGTCACTGGAGCGAATACCAGAAGCTTTTGTTCCAAAAGCAGATTCGTCAGCCCTTTAAACAGGTATTCCGTGAACTGTATGTGAAGCTGTCAGAAGAACTGGAAAAGGGAGAATCCATGCTGTTTTCCGGCAATCAGATCCAGCCCCAGAAGACCGTTGGGGCCCTCCGCGGGCGCCGCTGGGTGGCGGATTATGACGACGGTCTGCAGAAGGTATATTATAAAGAAAATATCGTGGCGCGCATCTATGCCATGGCAGACTGGTTCTCTCCGGGAGATATCGAAGCACCCACACTGGAATGGGTGGTATTTCTGGACCGTAAGACGGGAATGACGATGAAAATCAAAGAGATACCGGATGTCATTTACAGTGAGGTCATGCGGGATGTGGACCTGGCGGTCAGCGTTGCACATGCAGGCGGCGTGGATCCGGAAGCAAGCCATTCGACCATCGAGATGCGCCGTGCGCTGGTAGAATGCAATCTTGCATTGTTTGGCATCAGCAATGTGAAGGTTGAGGGCAATTTTGCGCTCATCAAAGGAAAGCTGGGAGAATATACGGTTCATCTGGGAAGCGGTGTCGTACACCAGATGGGCAATGCCATGCTGTATGTGGTTCCGGTCCATTCCCAGCACAGGGGACGGATCTTCCTGCCCTTTGTGGACGAAGATCCCAAGACGGCGGAGATCATGTCGAAGATTCTGTTGTTTGCAGAGGATACGAAGATCAAGGATCCGGGGATTCTGAATCAGATTCGGTAGTCAAAGAGAAGAGAGGCTTTTAAAAGAAGCACCAACGGGTGAACTCCATCATCCGGAAGGTGCTTCTTTTGCGGTTTACTCCATATCAAACAGTTCATCAAATGTGATCTTAAAATGAGGAAACATAACAATCTGAAGTTCCTCTTTGTTTTCTTCGGTGACTGTTTTGTAAAGGTAAGAATACGGCGTATCGTCCTTTTTCCAGTCAAAAAGATAAATTTCAACCTGTTTTTTGCGCCAGTCAACGATCCAGTATTCAGAGACGCCCACTTTACAGTATATTTGCATCTTCTCATTTCTATCATACAGCTCGGTGGAATCAGACAATACTTCCATAACAAAACGGGGAATACCAGTAAAAGATACATTTTTTCTGTCACGCATATTACAGATGATAGACACGTCAGGTATCACGGTCCTGTCGTCATTTTCACGCCATTGATATTGAACACTGTCGCCAAATACGCGGCACAAACTGTCCTTGATCTGATTTCCTATTTTGATAACAAAATTATGGATGACCATGGAATGTTCAAGATATGTTTTGCTCATGTCTTCTATGGGTAATGAACTCATTGTATCTCCTCCTGGATGATTAGATAGTGTCTGGGATTGCCTGAGTAGAATTATACTATATTTACAGATGGAGGACAAGGACTGGAGCAGGAAAGAACCAAAAAGATGCAGGTCAGTCCCTTTTTTCGGCAGGTCGCTCCCGGGGGCTTGTATGTCCGGAAAAAGTCCTCTATACTGTGAGAAAAGAGCGGAAGCGGGGTGAGGTGCTCAGTGAAGATCAGAATAGAAGAAGATCCTTCGGCCAAAGATCTGGAGATCACCATACGGTGCAGGCAGACAAATGAATCGGTGATCCGGATTCTGGAGATGCTGCGCATGACAGACCAGAAGCTGACCGGGCACCGGGACGGCAGGACGTATATCCTGGATGCGGATCAGATCTACTATATTGATACGGTGGAGAAACGGACCTTTCTGTATACGGAGCAGGAGGTGTACGAGACGCCCCTTCGTCTGTATGAGCTGGAAGACCGTCTGGAGAGCTGCGATTTCTTCCGGGCTTCCAAATCTTCCATCATCAATTTTAATCAGATCCAGTCTTTGAAGCCGGAGTTCGGCGGGACGATGCAGGTGACCATGAACAACGGGGAACGGCTCAATGTATCCCGCCAGTACGCAAAGCAGATCAAGGAAAAGCTTGGGTGTCTGTGAGAATGCGGCCGCAGAACAGTTCCGCCGAAGTTCTGGACAATACCAGGCGGCGGGCCGCGGAAGGAGGAGTGAGATGAAATTTATGTTGAAAATGTACCGTCTGTCAAAGCCGGTTGTGATTTATACTTCGTATTTATTTACCATGCTGACGCTTCTGTATCTGACCGGGCATACGGTGTTTCCGAAAGTGCTGGTGCTGAAAGCTGGTATTTTATGGGGGATTTTTTTCTTTTCCCTGGGAAGCATTCTGGCTCAGAGAGTTCTGCTTGGGAGCGGTTTCCTGAGCAGTGTACCGTATAAGGTCCGGTGCTTTCTGTATCTTTGTGCGGTTGGTATGTGGGGATACGGATGTCTGCGGTTTTGGGAAATGTCCGGCCCAGTGCAGCGTCAGGAGCCGGCCGGCACAGGGCTTTTGCTTTTGATGCTGCTGGCTGGAGTTGTTGGCTGCGCCGGATTTGAACTGTTCAACCGCTGCCGGGCCCATATGTACAATACGTTGCTGGAACAGTATAAGAAAAGGAGGCAGAGATGATAAGGAAGCTGCGGATGATTTTTACAAGAAGACAGAAGCTGAAGTTTTTGATTCTCTTTGGCATGCTGTTCACCGGTTCCGTCCTGGAATTTCTTGGGGTGTCTCTGGTGCTGCCCTTTGTGCAGCTGTTCATGGAACCGGAAGGGCAGGACGGCGGGCTTCTTTTGCTGCTGGGGCGATGGTTTCATGTGTCTTCCGGACGGGAGCTTTTATTTCTGACCGGTTTGCTGCTGGCCGGGGTTTACATTCTGAAAAACGGATACCTGGTGCTTATGAAGGCGGCGGAACTTCGTTTTATTTTTAACAATCGGATGGAATTGGCGGGCAGGCTTATGAGAAGCTATATGGAAAAGCCCTACACGTTTCATCTGGAGAACAATTCTTCGGAAGTGCTGGAGAGCGTGACCTTTGAGGTGAACAAGCTGTACGACCTGATTCTGTACGGGATGGAGCTGGTCTCGGACCTTCTGATGATCGTCATGATCACTGCCTTTCTGCTCTGGAAGGATCCGCTGATCACGCTGGTGGTGGCAGTGCTGCTTGGATTTTGTTCTCTTTTGTATTTTCGGTTTATGCGCAGGCGGACCCGGGTGTACGGAAGGGAAAATCAGATCTACAACAGCCGGATGATTCAGGCGGTTCATCAGGCCATGGGCGGGATCAAGGAGATCAAGCTGATGGCCCGGGAAGATTATTTTGTCCGCGCCTATGAGGAAAATGGCAGGCGGTATGCTTCCAGCCTGAAGAAGAGCCAGTTCCTCCAGTATCTGCCCAAATATCTGATGGAGACCATCTGTGTGTGCGGCATACTGGGGGCGGTGCTTCTGCGGCTTTCGCTGGGAACGGAGATGAAGACGCTGATTCCGCAGCTCTCGGTCTTCGCGGTGGCGGTCTTCCGGCTGCTGCCCTCGGTCAATCAGGTAAACCGGTTGTTTCACAACATTCTGTTTTTGTCGCCCTCGGTCAGCCGGATCTGCGAAGACCTGCAGAAAGCAGACGCGGATCAGGGGGAACGGGCGGCTAAAAGCAAAGAACGAGAGCTTCTTCCGGCGGACCGGATCTGTCTTCGGGACGTGTCTTTTGGCTACCCGGGCAGTGCAGAAAGAGTTCTGTCCCATGTAAATGCGGAGATTCCCGTGGGGAGTTCCGTGGGCTTTGTGGGAAGCTCGGGGGCCGGAAAGACGACTTTAGTGGATCTGCTTCTGGGACTGCTCCGCCCGGATGAGGGCGGCATCTTCTACGGGGGACAGGATATCTGGGACTATCGGGAGAGCTGGGGGCGGAAGCTTGGGTATATTCCCCAGAATATCTATCTGGCCGACGATACGATCCGCCGGAACATCGCTTTTGGCATCCCGGATTCTCTGATCGAGGAAGAGAGGGTCTGGGAGGCGCTTGAGGAGGCACAGCTTTCTGAGTTTGTCCGGAACCTCACGGAGGGCCTGGACACCCGGATCGGGGAAGTGGGGGTCCGTCTGTCCGGCGGGCAGAGACAGCGGATCGGCATCGCACGGGCGTTTTATCAGGAACCGGAGATCCTGGTGTTTGACGAGGCCACCTCCGCGCTGGATACGGAGACGGAAGCGGCGGTGATGGAGGCGGTGGAGCACCTGCGGGGCCGGTGTACCCTTCTGATGATCGCCCACAGGACCAGCACACTTTCGGGCTGCGACCAGGTGTACCGGGTGCAGAATCAGGGACTTATCTGGGAAAATGAATGGTAGCGCCTGTTTTCAGAACGAAAGCACCTCTCCGTCTTCCGGTATGTACAGATTGCCGTGGTAGTATTCCCGTCCTTCCGCGGTGTAGTTTTCCTTCCTGTGGGCCAGATCCTTGTCTTCGGTATGCCAGAGCACCAGATTAGGGATCTTCAGTTCTTCCGCCAGCCTGCAGGCGTCCATGACAGTGCTGTGGTGCTTTTCGTAGGGTTTGAAGCGGTCCCGCTGGCTGTACAGGCAGAACGCCTCATGGAGCAGCCATTGGGAGCCCTGTACCCGGGGGAGCAGGGCTTCGTGGTAGGGCTCGTCTCCCGGAAAGGCAAGCCGTACGCCTTCCCTCATCCGGATACAGAAGCCAAACTGCTTTTCCTTGGTGGAACCAATGTCAAAAAAGGTGAAATGGTCCCCGAGGATCTCTTTCTGATCGCCGTCTTCTACGACATGGAAGAGAATTCGTTCGTCAAAATGGGCGGTGAATTTTTTTCCCACCGTCAGGCAGGAAAGAGTCTTGATGGTGTCCACCAGCTCTTGATGGCAGTAGATATGCAGGCTGCCTTCATAAGTTCCCTTGTTCATGCTGGTGGCGATCATCCGGACCATCCAGACCATCCCAAGGATGTGGTCATTGTGGGCGTGGGAGACAAAGATATGATGGATCCGCTCCAGCGGGATCTGCTGCTTCTCCAGGGCCAGCAGGATCCCGTTGCCTCCACCGGCATCCGTCAGAAAATATTCTTCGCCTTTTTTCATGGCAAAACAGGTGTTGTAGCAGTGAACGGCCTGGGCATTTCCCGTGCCGAGTACAATCAGCTGTTCCATCTTTCAATACCTCCTGGTAGAAAGTTTGTAATTTCAAATTTTATCATAAATGAAACTGTTCCAATATGCAAGACTTCCATAGAGCGTCTATGAAACTTTTACGGAATTTTTATGGAATGGCTGTGGGTCATACTGGTTGCACAATCTTACAGATACGGTTTATAATAATTGTATATACAACTATGCCGGCAGAGGGGGACAGGTCATCCGGTCTCTGTACGGGTAAAAACAGACAGAAGAGGTTTTATATGACGAAAGATTTGATTCGGTCCGGAATGGAGGGGCTCGATAAAAAACTGGATTACATCAGAACCGGTGAAAATGTGGTGTTCCGTGTAAAAAAGCTGGAACATTTCCGGTTATTTTCAAACTATTTTTTAAGAGAGCAGATTCATGAGGGCAGAAAAGTGATTTATCTGCGATACGGCAGAGAAGAAGCATTGGCAGAAGAGCAGGAAGGGCTGGTGATCCTGAAGGCGGATCCGCAGGCAGGATTCGAACTGTTTACTCTGGCAGTGCATGAGATGATTGAAAAGGCGGGGAGCGGAACCATCTTTTTGTTTGACAGTCTGTCGGAGCTCCGGGATGTCTGGTACTCGGATCTGATGATGGATAATTTCATCCGGGTGACCTGTCCTTTTATCCGGGAACTGAAGTCGACAGCGGTCTATCCGATCATCCGGGGAACCCATTCCTATGATTCCGTGTCCCGGATCCGGGAGTCCGCACAGATATTCCTGGATGTGTTTTTTTCCGGCGCGTGTTATTATGTGACGCCATTAAAAGTTGAGAATCGTTATCATGGGGAGATGTTTCTGACACATCGGATTGACCCGGATGAAAGTTTTCACCCCATGACATATTCCACTTCTCTGAGTCGTTATTATGCTGTGCTTGACGACGCAGGACCAGGAGAACAGATGCAGGATTCCTGGGAGGATTTTTTCCTGCAGATGCGTCTGAAACTGGCGGAAGGGAAACTTTTGCAGAAAGACCTGGATAAAATGTGCGGGATGATGATGACCAAAGACAAGAAAATCCGGGGGCTTATCCGAAGATATTTCACAGCAAGGGACTATATGACGATCAAAGGCAGGATGGTCGGCACAGGAATGATTGGGGGAAAGGCATGCGGAATGCTTTTGGCACGCAAGCTGATCCGGGAGTTCTGTCCACAGGCAAGACGGCATCTGGAACCTCATGATTCCTACTATATTGCATCAGATATCTATTATACCTATATTATACACAACGAATGCTGGCAGCTGTGGATGTACCAGAAGCGGCATCCGGAGGACCGCAAAGCAGCGGACCGCCTCCGGGAAAAGCTTCTGACCGGAGTTTTCCCGGGAAATGTCCGCAGACAGTTTAAGCAGCTTCTGGATTATTTCGGCACCAGTCCGTTTATTGTACGCTCCAGCAGTTTTCTGGAGGATGGATTTGGCAATGCCTTTGCAGGGAAATATGAGTCAGTCTTTTGTGTTAACTCAGGTTCTCTTGATGAGCGGATGGCGCTTTTTCAGGATGCAGTCCGGACCGTGTATGCCAGCACCATGTCTCCGTCTGCGTTGGAATATCGGAAAGTGCGGGGACTTCTGGGCCGGGATGAGCAGATGGCACTTCTGGTACAGCGGGTGTCCGGTTCCAGATGGGAACAGTATTATTTTCCCATGGCAGCAGGAGTGGGATATTCTTATAACAGTTATCCCTGGAGCCGGGAACTGGATCCAAATGCAGGGATGATCCGGCTGGTTGTGGGACTGGGGACCCGTGCAGTGGACCGTACGCCGGGGGACTATCCAAGACTGGTCAATCTGGACCGTCCAAAGCTGACGACGTTTGCCAATGTGGCGGAT
The DNA here is from genome assembly GCA_910579225.1 of uncultured Lachnospiraceae bacterium. Classification (GTDB taxonomy): domain Bacteria; phylum Bacillota; class Clostridia; order Lachnospirales; family Lachnospiraceae; genus Hominiventricola. Next base: position 41,154 of record CAJTTI010000014.1, read on the forward strand.
CATCACCGCTTTTCCCAGCACCGCATGGATATTCTGAACCTGGAAAAAAATGAACTGGAAAACTGTCCGGTGGAAGATATGATTCCCTTGATTCCATACTGGCAGAGGAAATATATGTTTTCTCATGACTGGGATACGGAGAATATGTACCGGGACCGGGGAATCTATCGGGACATTCTGTTCGCCGACTGCGGACATCTGGTGGAAAATCAGGAATTTATCGACTGCATGCAGGAGATATTGTCAACGCTTCAGAGATATTATGGGAAAGCTGTAGATATTGAATATACAGTTAATATTTCAGAAATCGGGGAATTTCAGATTAATCTTCTTCAGTGCAGACCTCTTCAGACGGGAGGCTGTGAGTCAGTCTCCATACCGTCGTATGAAGAAAAGGATACGTTATTCCATATTGTGAAAAATGTGATGGGAACTTCCAGAAAGCAGAAGATCGATATGGTGGTATCTGTGGATCCCCATGCATATTATCATTATCCGTATGCCAAAAAGCCGGATATTGCAAGGGCTATCGGCAGGATCAACCGTTTCTTTGAGAATCAGAATAAAAATATTTTGTTGATTGTACCAGGACGGATTGGTACTTCTTCCCCGGAACTTGGGGTACCGGCAGCCTATGCGGAACTCAGTCATTTCTCAGCGATTATGGAAGTGGCATACAGCAAAGCCGGATATATGCCGGAGCTTTCCTTTGGCAGTCATATGTTCCAGGACCTGGTGGAAGCAGATATTTTGTATATTGCCTGTATGGAAAAGAAAGAGACACTCTGTTATCATCCGGAATTTTTGAAAGACGCGCCGGAGATATGCCGGGATCTGTCGGCAGAATCCGTGCAGTCGGTTCTGAAGGTATATGATGTATCCAAAATGGATCTGATGCTGCATATGGATACCATGAGCAGGGAAGTGATCTGCGGAAGTGCGGCAGGGACAGGTCAAGATTGACGCTTGTAAAAAAAGACGCAATCGTATATAATCGGATTATTGCAGGAAAGGATCGGTCACAGTCAGGAAGAATATCGGATACTACCTGGCTGTATCGGTTTTTCCGGATTATTTACAGATGGAACAGAGGAGATCATAATTATGGGAAACGTTCGTACAAGATTTGCGCCCAGTCCCACCGGGCGGATGCATGTGGGAAATCTCAGGACGGCATTATATGCATATTTGATTGCAAAGCATGAGGGCGGGGATTTTTTGCTTCGCATCGAAGATACAGATCAGGAACGTCTGGTGGAAGGCGCAGTGGAGATCATCTATCGCACTCTTCAGAAGACCGGGCTAATTCATGATGAAGGACCAGACAAGGACGGCGGTGTGGGGCCCTATGTACAGAGTGAGCGTCAGGCGTCCGGTGTTTACCTGGAATATGCGAAAAAGCTGATTGAAAAGGGAGAGGCATATTACTGTTTCTGTGATAAAGAGCGTCTGGACAGCCTGAAACAAGAAGTGGCAGGCAAGGAGATCAGTATTTACGACAAGCACTGTCTGCAGCTTTCCAGGGAAGAAGTGGAGGCAAAGCTGGCAGCAGGCGTGCCCTATGTAATCCGCCAGAACAATCCTCAGACCGGAACCACCACCTTCCATGATGAGATCTATGGAGATATTACGGTGGACAATGCGGAGCTGGATGATATGATTCTGATCAAGTCTGACGGTTATCCCACCTATAATTTTGCCAATGTGGTGGATGATCATCTTATGGGGATTACCCATGTGGTGCGGGGAAATGAATATCTGTCCTCTTCGCCCAAATACAATCGTCTCTATGAGGCTTTTGGATGGGAAGTGCCGGTTTATGTACACTGTCCGCTGATCACGGATGAGACACATAAGAAATTGAGTAAGAGGTGTGGACATTCTTCCTATGAAGATTTGATCGAGCAGGGATTCCTGACAGAAGCAGTAGTAAACTTTGTGGCGCTTCTGGGCTGGTCGCCGGAAGACAATCAGGAGATTGCATCTCTTCTGGAACTGGTGGAGAAGTTTGACTACCATCATATGAGCAAGTCTCCGGCCGTATTTGATTACGGAAAGTTAAAATGGATGAACGGCGAATATATAAAGGCCATGGATTTTGAAGTTTTTTATGAGAAGGCGCTTCCGATCATGAAGGAAGTCATTACCAAAGATTATGATTTCCGGAAGATTGCACAGATGGTGAAGACACGTATCGAGGTATTTCCAGATATCCGGGAACATATTGATTTCTTTGAGAAAGTGCCGGAGTATGATGTGTCCATGTATACCCATAAGAAGATGAAGACCAATGCAGAGACAAGCCTCCAGGTTTTAAAAGAAGTTCTGCCGCTTCTTGAAGCGCAGGAGGATTACAGCAATGATGCGCTGTATGAAATGCTGAGTGCATATGTGATAGAAAAGGGATATAAGAACGGATATGTCATGTGGCCCATTCGTACAGCAGCCTCCGGCAAACAGATGACCCCCTGCGGGGCTACCGAGATCCTGGAGATTATCGGGAAGGAAGAATCCATTGCCCGTATTCGACAGGCGATTGAAAAATTAAGCTGATCTGAGTTATGAATTCTTTTACAAAATCACAAAGCATGGCGGTCCGGCATCAGGACGGACCGCTGCTGGTTCTTGCAGGCCCGGGCTCGGGCAAGACCACCGTAGTAACAAAAAGAGTACAATATATGGTACAGGAATATGGGATTCCTGCTTCTTCTATTCTGGTCATCACCTTCACAAAGGCGGCGGCCACAGAGATGAAGGAGAGGTATCTGCGTCTGATGAAGGAAGAGCATACAACGGTCTCTTTCGGTACTTTTCACGGGATTTTTTTCAGCATACTAAAGCTGGCCTATGGATTTACAGCGGGAAATATTCTAAGGGAAGAAGTGCGCTATCAGTATCTGAAAGAAGCGGTGGAACGTCTCAGGCTGGAAATTGATGATGAGAATGAATTCCTGTCTGCGGTATCAGCGGAGATCAGCCTTTTGAAGAATGAACGCATTGCTCTGGAACATTATTTCTCCAAAAACTGTTCTGAGGAAATTTTCCGAAAGATCTATGAGGAATATGAGAGGAAGAAGCGACAGAGCAGGCAGATCGACTTTGACGATATGCTGTCCTGTACCTGGGAGCTTCTGACAAAACGACCGGATATTCTGTCCGCCTGGCAGAAGAAATTCCGTTACATACTGGTGGATGAGTTCCAGGACATTAATCAGCTTCAGTATGATATTCTAAAACTATTGGCAGCGCCGGAGAATAATCTGTTTATTGTGGGGGATGATGACCAGTCGATCTATCGGTTCCGGGGGGCGAAACCGGAGATTATGCTGAATTTTCAAAAAGATTATCCAGAGGCAGAGCAAGTGGTTCTGAATGATAATTTCCGTTCCACGGTGCAGATTGTAGAGGCTGCCGGGAACGTGATCAGTCAGAATCAGATGCGTTTTCCCAAAGAGATACAGGCCAGAGGAGGAGACGGTATGCCGGTCCGCATACTGGAGTTTGCGGATCAGCAGGAGGAATGCCTTTATATCCTGAAAGAGCTGGAGCGGCATCGGACACAGGGTGGTAAATGGTCGGACGCGGCGGTAATCTGTCGAACCAACACACAGCCAAGGATATTGGTACAGAGACTGATGGAATACAATATTCCATTCCGGGTGAGGGATCAGATCCCCAATCTGTTTGAACACTGGATTGCCAGAAATATCTTCTGTTATATAAGACTTGCCATGGGGTCCGGATTGAGAAAGGACCTTCTGCCGGTTCTGAATCGTCCGAAACGGTATATGAACCGGGAATGTCTGGATGATGAAGTTATTTCCTGGGAACACATGCTGTCCTATTATCAGGACAAAGAGTACGTGTGCGACCGGATTGAAAAGCTTCAGTATGATCTGAAAATGCTGGGAAAGATGGGACCTTTTGCGGCGGTCAGCTATATCCGCCATGTGATTGGTTACGATGATTATCTCCGGGAATATGCGCAGTTCCGCCGTATGAGGGAAGAGGAGCTTTTTGACCTTCTGAGGGAGCTGGAGGAAAGTGCCAGGACCTGCAGGACTTATGAGGAATGGTTTCAGTATATGGATAACTATAAGGAAGAAATGGAGCGCATGCGCCGTCAGCAGCAGGAAGTAAAAGACGGTGTACAGATCACAACTATGCACAGCAGCAAGGGACTGGAGTATGAGAAAGTCTGGATTCCGGACGTGGCAGAAGGAATTACGCCTTATAAAAAGGCGGTTCTGGATGAAGATCTGGAAGAGGAGAGACGGATGTTTTATGTGGCCATGACCAGAGCAAAGAAGGAACTGACCATCTGTTATGCGAAGAAGCAGCTCAGCCATGAGATGAAGCCATCCAGGTTTATTCAGGAAATACGGGGATATCAAAGTACGGATTACGGAGCTGACAAGCAGGGAAATCACGAAATCGGTCGAAATCCATTGACAAAGGAAATGGAACGGATCAGAAAAAAGAGGAGAAGAGAGCCATGACAGAGCAGTATCAGACGGTATTCGAAGGCGGTACCGGAGAAATTACAGAGAAAAAGTCCCGATTTATTGCCACAATTCGTCCGGTGGAAACGGAAGAAGAAGCACTTGCATTTATTGATGAGATGAGGAAAAAATACTGGGATGCCAGACACAACTGTTCAGCCTATGTGCTGGGAGAGCGGCAGGAGATTATGCGTTGCAGCGATGACGGAGAGCCGTCCCAGACTGCCGGTAAGCCTATGATGGATGTGCTCACCGGCGCAGGACTTACCAATACGGCTGTGGTGGTGACCCGGTATTTCGGCGGAACCCTTCTGGGGACCGGCGGACTGGTGCGGGCGTATTCAGGGGCAGTTCTGGAAGGATTAAAGAACAGCCATATAATCACTAAGTGCAGGGGGACGCGTCTGTCCGTCGGAACCGATTATAATGGCATCGGGAAGCTGAAATATCTGTTCGGGCAGAGGCAGATCCCCATGATGGAGGAGGAATATACGGATAAAGTCCGGTTTGTGGTGCTGGTTCCCGTTTCCCAGGTGGCTGAAATCAAGAAAGCCGTGACAGAAGCAACCAGTGGGCAGGCAGACATACAGGAAGCGGGCAGTCTGTACTATGCAGTTGTGGACGGAGAATATATCTGCTTTTGAGTAAAGGGTTCAGGTCTATTTTCCCTGTTGCCGTCATATGGATAGTCTATGAACGGAAAGAAGAGGAATCCATATGTCCATGCTTGAAAATATTGGAAAAGGCATTACAAAGGCCGGCAGCCACCTCTCACAAAAGGCCCATGACCTGGGGGAACTGAGCCGGTTGAACGGAGAGGTTGCCATTAGAGAGAATCACAGAAGAGAATGTATTCGTATCCTGGGAGAACGGTATTATGACGCTCTGCGTCAGGGGGATGTACCAGAGCAGTCGGTTCTGTATGAAGAGATCCGGTCGCTGGATCAGGAACTGGAGATGATGAAAAAGAAAATTCAAAGACTGCGGAAAAACTTCATCTGTCAGAATTGCGGGGCATGTATTCCATCCCATGGGTCTTTTTGCCCGGCATGTGGTATTCGGATTATAAAGGAAAATACCTGTCCTGTATGTGGGACAGCCATGGATGAAGATGCCAGATTCTGTGTAAATTGTGGGAACAGGACTGTAGACCTGTTCAGCAGGGGAGAGTAGGGATGTATTGCAGTCAGTGTGGAAACGAGGTTCCGGGAGACGCCAGATATTGTCCGGGCTGTGGTGCCAGGCAGGATATGGGGGTGGTATCGGCAGCAGAAACTTATTCGGAACAGGAGACAGATCAGAAACGGAAAAAACAGAAAGCATATCGGCGGGGACGAAGACTTGGCAATTTTCTGGTAAGTGCGGCCGCTCTCCTGGTGTTGTTTGTTGCAGACGGAGAGGTTCCAAATGCAGGCGACTATACAGTGAGACAGATGGAAGCTGCATATTTTGTGGTACAGAATCAGAAGGAGACGGTTATCTGTAATGAGAAAGGTGAAAGTTATGCCATAGACATACCACAACAGATTTTATACAGTGCAGATCACAGCCAGATGGCATATGTGGATCAGGATCAGGAGCTGTATTATATGAAAGATATGGTGCCAGTATTCGTGGATGATGATGTGCGCACTGCCCGCCTGGCTTTTTACGGGGATATATTGGTATATCTGAGAGATTTAAAAAACGGGAAAACGGAGCTGTGCAGTTATAAAGTGAACAGGCAGACGACCGAACGGGTGACAACGGCAGGTTGTACCGCTTATGCGGTGTCTCCGGATGGGAAGACTGCGGCATATGTGGAACCGGATGGGAACGGGACTCTGTATCTGTGGAAAGCAGGAGAGCAGGAGCTGAAGATTGCAGAAGAAGTGAAAGAACTACTGTCCGTGTCAGAGAATGGAACAGAAGTATTGTACAGGAAAGGCGGCGACAGACTTTTTCTTCATACGGAAAAAGGGGAGCAGAAAGTGGCGGGTGTCAGTGGGACAGTAACTTATGTATTGAATGAAGCGCAGACGGAGATTCTCTACACAGAGGACGGAAATACCTGGTATTATTCTACAGATCAGAAGGAACCGGTGCGTCTGACCGGAGTGAAGGGGACAATTGTAAATTCCTGCCCGGCAGGTCAGACAGCCAGTCAACAGGGACAAGGGCTGATTCTTAGCCGGAAGACTTTAAAAAATATGGCATTTGCTACTTATGATAACAGAAATCATTCCTATAAAATCTACCGCTTGGACAGAGAAGGTGAAAATGCAGAGTCTGTGCTTAACTATGCAGATCAGTTTCAGATTTCCCAAAATGGACAGTCTCTGCTCTATCTGTCAGGCCAGAAACTTTATTATATGAGAAATATGCGCAGTGGACGACAAGGAAACTGCATCAGTGGTTCTCTGAACGTAAATGAATTTACGGCAGATCCGGGACTGCTTCATGTCTGGGCGGTCACTCCGGAACAGGAATTGTATTATGTACAGGATGAAGAATGTATCAGTCTTTCCTATGATCTGGTCCGGATGCAGGAGTCCAGTCTGAAATATGTAGGCTCAGCGGGCGGCGTTTTGTATCGGGAGATGGATGATCTGTACATTGCAAAAGGGGAGGAGAAAGTTCTGGTGAAAGAAGGAGTGGACGAAGTCCGCATTCTGGAGCACAGATATGTAGTTGCCGAGGCAGATGGGGCATTCTGGTATCTGAGAGATCTAAAAGATCCGGTCTGTATTTTGGACAGCAGATACCCTCAGTGAACAACCGTGTGTCCCCTTGTCCACTGAGGGTAAGGAAACGTTATAAAATTATTAGAGGGAAAAGAAGGATAGATCATGAGAAGTGAGTTGTGGTGGATTATTTTCGCGACAGCTCATTTTCAATTTTTGCATTTGTGTTACAGACTGATATATAATTGGCAATTTGGGATTGCTGTATATTCTGTTTTGATGAAAAGTATAAGTAGACAAAAGGTAAATTTCTTTTTATAATAAAGCAAAACATACAACAGATATAAGGAGGCAAGGGTTCTTTATGGAAAAGGTTGCGTGGGATGACAGGTTTAAAATTGGTGTGGAGATTGTGGACCGGGCACATGCCAAGCTTTTTCGAATTGTAAACAAGTTATCCGATATTTCACAGGATGCATCCACGAATCAGGCAGCATACGTGGAGGGGATCAAGTACCTGGAGGCTTACTCCATGACGCATTTTTCGGAAGAAGAAGCGTACATGCGTTCGGTTCGGTACAACGGGTACGCAGAGCACAAGCGGATCCATGATAATTTCAGGAATAAGACGCTGATTTCTTTGAAGAGAGATCTGGAGTTGTCTGGATATTCTGTACCGGCTGTTCAGCGTTTTGTGGGGATTATGAATAACTGGCTGTCAGAACATATCATGCTGGAAGATCAGGCGATTGTAGGAAAGGCTGTCCGTCAGAAGAAGAGAGATCGGTCTTCGCAGATAGAGATCATATCCAGGACAGTTCACAGGGCTGTGCAGGATATTCTGCAGGCGGAGACAAAACTGGTCAGTGATGATTATAAAGGTCAGAATATTGGCAACGGGTATTACTGCTGCCAGTATTATGATATGGGAGGTGGTGTGATGCTGCAGCTTCTGCTGGGTGTGGAAGATACGCTGTTTCTTCGTGGGGTAGGACGGATTCCGGGGATTCGGAAAAGAGAGATGACTGAGCGGGATACTCTGCACGTTTTCAAGCAGCTTTTTGAGAAAATGGGCAGACTTTTTAAAGTAGAGACAGAACCGGAATTCGGCATGGAGAATCTGCTGAGCCGGGACGGGTTCCGGAAAGAATTCATGAAAGGCTGTCCCTGTAGTTTGCTGTATGGCACACGGTCTGGAGCGCTGGTCTTCTGCTATCGGAGCTGGAGAGAGAAACGGTAGAAAAGGGGGGGTGCTTTTGAATATTTCTAATTATGAAAAGATGAAAAACGACATGGCAGCTGTATTTTTGCAGTACAGTCAGGAAACAATGATCCGAAAATTCGGACTGGAGCAGGACCAGGAGTATCTGTATATTCGCTGCCTGGAACGGAATTACCGAATCAGTCGTACGGACGGTCAGGTAAGCTGGTCGGAGGATGCTTTCCGGTCAGAAGAGACAGCAGACTATAACGAGGCTATGACCATATATGATGTGCTCTGCTGTTCCAGAGAGGGTTGCCGTCTGGCTCATGAATGGGTAAATGTAAAAAGTCTTTCCGGCGTCCGGGGCGGTACGCTGGAGAAAGGAAGCGATTTTTTTCAGAATGCCGGGGCCTGTTTTGACGGAAGAACGGATGCGCTGATCCGTGCCTGTGAAAAGCTTCAGGGGAAAAAGCTGGAAAAAGGAGATGCGGCTTATGAGCTGAAGCTGTTTCCGTTTCTTCCCGTGATTCTGCGTTTCTGGGAATCGGATGACGAATTTCCGGCCAGTCTGCAGATCCTGGTGGATAAAAACATATTGGATTTTATGCACTATGAGACACTGATGTTTGCGGTTTCCCATGTGCTGAAACGACTGAAAGATGAGATGGGAATATAGTCCGGCTGTGCCGGCAGTTCTGGAAAACAAAGGGGGATCTTATGAAGAAAATTGACATGGAGAACTGGGAGAGAAGAGAACTGTATGAATTTTTCTCCGGCATGTCTTATCCTTTTTACAGTGTGACATTTCAGGTGGATGTCACGGAACTTTATCAGTATGTGAAGCGGGAAGAGCTGTCCTTTTATTATGCGCTGGTCTGGCTCTGCACGAAAGCGTTCAACCGGGTGGAGAATTTCCGCTATACGATTCGGGAGAAGGAAGTATGGCTTCTGGATAAGCGGATGCCCAGTTTTACGGATCTGAAAAAGGGTGCCACGCAGTTTCATATCGTAACCATGCCCTGCGGGGAGGATCTGCCGGCGTTCTGTCATGAGGCAAAGGCAAAGAGTGCGGCACAGACTTCTTTTGTGGACGCCACTTCGGAAACCGATGAGCTGATCTATTTTTCCTGTCTTCCCTGGATCGAGCTGACCGGACTGACCAATGAGCGGGATTTCGATCCTGACGACAGTGTGCCCCGGATCGCATGGGGGAAATATACAGAGGAGCAGGGCAGGAAGAAGCTGGGCATATCTCTGGAACTGAATCATCGGTTTACAGACGGATATCATGTGGGACAGTTTTATAAAGAGCTTATGGAAGGGATCAATCGTCTGAATGCTGAGAAGACAGCAGAGACAGATGCCGTAGTTCGGAACTCACAGGATGCGAAAGAATTGGAGAAGCAGTTTCAGCAGGATATGATAAGTATTTATACCAGGGCCAAGAAAGAATGCGGCTATACTGCAAACCGTTTCCTTCAGATGGTGACGGAGAGAGGCGGAGTGGCTGCGGCAAAGGCGCTGATCAGTAAGCCAGGGGGAACAGATGGTTTTGCGGTACTCTGGGAACGCCGGCGTCTGGATCTGTCTGTAGAGGCATATGTCTTGAAGCCGGAGTATCAAATGCTGTTTACAGACGATGAGCGGAAAATGTGCCGGGAACGCCTGAAACAATTTGAATAATCATAAAAAATATACGGAGTCGGTTTGATCTGAAATGGCAGAAACGAAGAGAAGGGCACAGGGGACATGAAAAGTTCCCTGTGTTGTTATATGAAAAAATACAGAAGATCTTTTGTTTTTTATATAGAAGGGATAAAGGTATGAAAAAAGGAGAAAAGGCAGCCATTGTATGCTGTTCCAATCAGCGGCCGCAAAGCGAAAAGGAAAAGATCCGAAAACTGTATCAGATACTGCGCGGGATGGGGATCCTTCCGGTCTGCGCAGAGCGCCTTTATGCGGACGAAGAAAACAGGCCTGCCGGTGAGGCGCGGGCAGAACAGCTGATGAAGTTTTATCAGGATGACAGTATCCGGGAGATCTTTGACATCTCCGGCGGCGATATTGCCAATGAGATTCTGCCTTATCTGGATTATGATGTGATCGCCGGTTCCAGCAAACGGTTCTGGGGGTACAGCGATCTGACCACGGTCATCAATGCAGTCAGTCATAAGACGGGGAACGAAGCGGTTCTGTATCAGGTGAAAAATCTTGTGGGAGCATCTGGTGAGATGCAGCAGAAAGCTTTTGAAAACTATCTGTTTCAGAAGTCGGAAGAGCTGACCGGGTTTTCATACAAGTTCGTACAGAAGAATTTTATGAAGGGAAGGACAGCAGGGGGGAATATCCGCTGTCTTTTGAAGCTGGCCGGGACGCCGTACTGGCCGGACCTTCAGGGAAAAATCCTGATCCTGGAGGCGCTTGGCGGAAAGCGGGAGCAGCTGATCACTTATTTAAGCCAGCTAAAGCAGCTGGGGGTATTTGAACAGGCAGCGGGAATTCTGCTGGGAACTTTTACCGCCATGGAAAAGGAAGAAGGCGCAGAGGCGGTCTGTGAGCTGGTCAGACATTTTGCAGGGCCGGAAATGCCTGTGGCAAAGACGCAGGAGATCGGGCACGGAGAGGACTCGAAAGCGGTGGTGATTGGGAGAGATTTGGTGTTGCATTTATAGAGGCTGTCTGTTATAGACTGTGATAAATTTATATTCGCCATGTGTATGCTGTGTTTTCGCAGGTAATACTATCCTCAGCGGACAAAAGGCGTCTATCCCTTCGTCTACTGAGGGTATGGTATAAGATTTTTCGTCAGAATTGTTTATTTTCCTGTAATCGTTTATAATAGAGTTGTTGAAAAAAGAATTTTGAAACAAAACCATGGAGGTGTCCACTGTGCTTTTGAAAAATTTGACCATAAAAAATTTCAGGTGTTTTGAATCATTAGATATGGATCTGCATGAACAACTGACCGTGATCGTTGGCAGTAATGGTTCCGGGAAAACATCAATTGTGAAAGGTGCAGCGATCGCTCTGGGGACCTTGTTTCATGCGCTGGATAATGTGTCCGGCATTAGCATTACAAAATCCGATGTATATTTAAAAGAGTTTTCCATGGGAAATACAAAGGATGTCCAGCCGCAGTTTCCGGTGGAGATTGAAGCTGTTGCCTGGATTCCTGACCAGAGCGGAAACAGTGAAAAACACTGGAAACGTGCATTGAACAGTTCCAATGGAAGTATGACGATTAAAGATGCAAAAGAGATGATCAGTCTCTCCGGCAGTTATCAGAAGAGACTGCAAAAAGGAGATCAGTCTCTGATACTTCCATTGATTGCTTATTATGGTCCTGGAAGACTGTGGAATTATCATAGAGAGAAAAAAACAGACACATTTAAAACGAACACCAGGACCAATGGATACATCGACAGCCTGGATGGGGTTGCCAATATTAAATTAATGATGAACTGGTTCCGTAAAAAAACCATACAGAAATATTCCCGCCAGGAAGAAAATATGGGCGGGGTTTTGGAACTGGATGTAATATATCAGGCCATGGCACAGTGCTTTGAGTCTGTGACCGGGTATACAGATGTAAAACTTCAATATAATCTGGACACAAATGAGCTGGACGTTTATTATACCTGCGACGCCAAAGGCAGAATGTGCATTGCGTTGAACCAGCTGAGTGATGGATATAAGGGGACAATCAGTCTGATTGCTGACATTGCATATCGTATGGCGATTTTAAATCCCCAGCTGGAAAAAGATGTACTTATAAATACTGCAGGAGTTGTACTAATTGATGAAATAGATCTGCACCTGCATCCGGCATGGCAACAGCGTATTCTCGGTGAGCTCCGGCATATATTTCCAAAAGTGCAGTTTATTGTCACCACACATGCACCTGCGGTTATCAATTCGATCAGAAGTGAAAATCTGGTTATTTTAAAAGATTATCAGATATTTGGAGTGAATAGCCAGGTTTACGGCAATGATGTAAAATCAATTTTGAATGAAATTATGGGAGTGACAGAACGCCCGCCGGAGGTGGCAAAGTTATTTCAGCGGTTCTATGAATGTCTGGAAAAAAAGGAATACGATTCTGCAGAACAGATCTTGGATCAAATCAGCCAGTTGCGGGATTATCATGATCAGGAAGTCATTGGATGCCAGGTGAAACTGAAGCTGGAGCGTATTCGCGGAGGACAGAAATGATTGAGATTAAGAAATATCCAGAACCAGCCGGCCTGAAAGCATTAAGGGAAAAAGCGGCATTAAAAGGACTTTCTCCGGAAAAGGCATATCAAAAATTGAAAGATCCGTTAAAAAGCACAGTGCGTGACAGCCTTGTGTCAGAGCAGGGGCAGTTGTGTGCTTATTGTATGTGCAGAATACCAAGATCAGACGCAGGATCGGATACGGCTCCGATTATCATTGAACATGTGGTTCCGAGGAATCCTGAGGATGGACGGGATGTGGGTCAGGGACTTGATTATCGGAATCTGCTGGTAGTCTGTCATGGAAACAGAGGAAAGAAAGGGAATAGAAAGTTTATTGATCTGACCTGTGATGCGCACCGTGGAAATATCGAATTTCGAAAGGTTCATCCATGTAAAAAAGACACGATTGCTTCTGTTACATATAATATAGAAGGGAAAATTGATGCGGCAGATGAGGATGTAAGATTTGATCTGGTTGATACATTAAATTTAAATTGTCTGTCTGCTCCGCTGATTGGGGAACGAAAAGAGGCTCTTAATGCTCTGATTGCTGAGCTTGGGGAGGTGCCAGAGGAAGAAATGTTGTTTTATTGCCAGAGTCGGCTTGCGGAATTCGAAAATGAAAGTAATCCAAAGACTCCTTATGCAGGTATTCTGATCTGGTACCTGACCACTATGATCCAGGCACTAATGAGCAAATGAAGTATTTTCTCTGCCTCTTAGAGAAAACTTAGAGATTATCATGATATACTGAATCCCGTAACGCGCGGCAACGGCAAGTCTGAAAAACCATTTTCAGGCATGGTGCTGTTTGGGTCAGCAGGCTTGCCGGTTCCGGTACAGAAAGCTTGGCAGTGTCAGGCCTTCTGTGAAAAAACAGCAATGGACTATACAGGCCCCGAAGGGTCTTCTGAAGCGGATGCAGCAAGAGATCCTCCCGGGGCCTGGAAGGGGAATTGCAAAATTTCAAGGAGGAACAGATCATGAATCTCAAAAGAAAAAAAGTAACGGTACTTTTCTGCATGTTGTGTATGCTCAGCCTGGCAGCCGCAGGCTGCGGTCCAAGTTCCGCGGGGGATGAGACCGAAGGCTCAGATACACAGGCATCGGCAGAGGCGGCAGGACAGGAACCCGGGGATTCTGCAGAAGAAGAGGTAGAAACACCAAAAGAGTCACTGGACAGCCCAGAAGGCAGATGGCACGTTCTGGATCCGGAGGTGGCGGCAGCCGTCGACGCGGATTTTCTGGGTATGGTGTGGAAAATGGGGGAAGATACGTTTTTCATAGCAGAAGAGCAGGTAATGCTGGATGAGGAGGGTTCCGTCATCAGCAGCCATCCTTCTTCCAGCGCAGAGATTCCGGATTCCGATCTGATCGAAGTCGTGTATGAGGAAGATGCCCATTTTTATAAACGAACGATTCAGGGAAACGGAGAGTCTCATGAGGATACCGATGCCGGATTTTCGGATCTGGAGAAAGGCAGTACAGTGGAGATGAAAGGATATTTTGAACAGGATGTCTTTCACGCGGAAGAAATACGCATCGTGGTGGTCTCCTGATGCCTGTATCTGATGAGAAGGAGGAGTGTTGCTGGTCATTGTTCTGAAGCTTAAATTGGAAAAATTCTGGCATATTAGCGGGTGCCGGAGTTTTTCTGTCTGGCTGTGAATCTGTTGGAACTGGAGGATTTAAGAGAAGTAAGGTGTCGGGTCAGCCAGGAGACGGAAATTAACCGGCTGACAGTAAAAGAGAAAGCGTCAAGAATGAAAAAAATACTGGAAATCATGAAAAATAACCCATGAGAGCGATTTGCATGAAAATATCAGGCCGGGTGCTTGTCCTCACAGACGAATTGTGCTAGAATAGACAAGATTTAAGATGGAAAATGAAAAAGCAAAGCCAAAGAAAGGATAAATGGGTGCATTTATGAAGAGAGAAGACATTCACAAAGTACTGATCATCGGTTCTGGTCCTATTATCATCGGGCAGGCGTGCGAATTCGACTATTCCGGCACACAGGCATGTAAGGCGCTGAAAAGCCTTGGATATGAAATCGTACTGGTAAATTCCAATCCGGCAACGATCATGACCGATCCGGATACGGCAGATATCACATACATCGAACCATTGAACGTGGAAAGGCTGGAGCAGATCATTGCCAAGGAACGTCCGGATGCACTGCTTCCGAACCTGGGCGGGCAGTCCGGCCTGAATTTATGTTCGGAACTTCAGAGTGCGGGCGTGCTGGACAAGTACGGCGTCAAAGTGATCGGAGTACAGGTGGATGCCATCGAACGGGGTGAAGACCGGATCGAGTTTAAGAACACGATGAATGCCCTTGGGGTGGAGATGGCCAGAAGTGACGTGGCCTACTCTGTGGAAGAGGCACTCTCCATCGCAGACGGACTGGGATATCCGGTGGTGCTGCGGCCGGCCTATACCATGGGCGGTGCCGGCGGCGGACTCGTATATAATAAGGAAGAATTAAAGACCGTCTGTGCCAGAGGTCTGCAGGCCAGTCTGGTGGGCCAGGTACTGGTGGAAGAGTCCATCCTGGGCTGGGAAGAGCTGGAGCTGGAGGTGGTGCGTGATGCCAAAGGCAACATGATCACCGTCTGCTTTATCGAGAATATTGATCCGGTAGGGGTACATACCGGTGATTCTTTCTGTTCAGCCCCCATGCTGACCATCTCGGAAGAGGTGCAGAAAAAGCTGCAGGAACAGGCATATAAGATCGTGGACGCGATTCAGGTCATCGGCGGGACCAATGTGCAGTTTGCCCATGACCCGGTATCCGGGCGGATTGTGGTCATCGAGATCAATCCCCGGACTTCCCGCTCTTCGGCGCTGGCAAGTAAGGCCACAGGCTTTCCCATTGCACTGATTTCCGCAAAGCTGGCCAGCGGTCTGACCCTGGACGAGATTCCCTGCGGGAAATACGGCACACTGGACAAATACGTGCCGGACGGGGAATACGTGGTTATCAAATTTGCCAGATGGGCTTTTGAGAAATTTAAAGGTGTGGAGGACAAGCTGGGTACCCAGATGCGTGCCGTAGGCGAGGTTATGAGCATCGGCAAGACCTACAAAGAGGCATTTCAGAAAGCCATCCGTTCTCTGGAACAGAGCCGCTATGGTCTGGGGCATGTGGGAGACCTTGACAAGAAGAGCAAAAAAGAACTGCTCACCATGCTGATGACACCCAGCAGCGAACGTCATTTCATCATGTATGAGGCTTTGAGAAAAGGTGCTTCCGTGGAGGAGATCTACAACCTGACCAAAGTGAAAGTCTGGTTCATTCAGCAGATGAAAGAACTGGTGGAAGAGGAAGAGGCGCTTGTTAAAAAATATACAGGCAGACTTCCGTCCGCAGAAGATTTAAGACAGGCAAAACTGGACGGTTTTTCTGATCAATATTTGAGTAAAATTCTGGGCGTTTCCGAAGAGGACATCCGGAAGGAACGGACGGCAAACGGGGTGGTGGAAGCCTGGGAAGGCGTCCATGTGAGCGGCACCAAAGACAGTGCGTATTACTATTCCAGCTATCATATGAAGGATGAGAGTCCGGTGGATACGGACCGGCCCAAGGTCATGATCCTGGGCGGCGGACCCAACCGGATCGGACAGGGGATCGAGTTTGATTACTGCTGCGTCCATGCGGCAAAGGCTCTGAGGAAGCTGGGTTTTTCCACAATTATTGTCAACTGCAATCCGGAGACGGTTTCCACAGACTACGATACTTCGGATAAGCTGTATTTTGAGCCGCTGACGCTGGAGGATGTGCTGGCGATTTATGAGAAAGAAAAACCGGTAGGCGTGATCGCTCAGTTCGGCGGGCAGACGCCTTTGAATCTGGCAGCAGACCTGAAGAAATACGGAGTCAATATTCTGGGTACCACGCCGGAGACCATTGATCTGGCCGAGGACCGGGATCTGTTCCGGGAGATGATGGAGCGTCTGCAGATCCCCATGCCGGAAGCGGGCATGGCGGTGGACGTGGATGAAGCCCTTGCGACTGCGCACCGGATCGGCTATCCGGTCATGGTTCGTCCCTCCTATGTGTTGGGCGGACGGGGCATGGAAGTGGTCTACGATGACGAGGCTCTGACTTTCTACATGCAGCAGGCCGTAGGCGTGACGCCGGACCGCCCGATTCTGATTGACCGGTTCCTGCATCATGCCACCGAATGCGAGGCGGATGCCATCAGCGACGGAGAACATGTGTTTGTTCCGTCGGTTATGGAGCATATTGAGCTGGCCGGGATTCATTCCGGAGATTCGGCATGCATCATCCCGCCCAGGGGACTGACAGAAGAGCAGGTGGAGACCATCAAGGACTATACCAGAAAGATTGCCAGCGAGATGCATGTGGTGGGACTTATGAATATGCAGTATGCCATCGAGGACGGCAAAGTATTTGTGATTGAGGCCAATCCAAGAGCATCCCGTACCGTACCGCTGGTATCCAAGGTGTGCGGCATCAATATGGTGCAGATCGCCACAGATATCATCACCATGCCATTTACAAAGCATGAAAGTCCGGTACCGGCGCTCAAAGAGAAGAAGTTTGCCCACTATGGCGTGAAGGAGGCCGTGTTCCCCTTCAACATGTTCCCGGAGGTGGACCCGATCCTTGGACCGGAGATGCGTTCCACCGGAGAAGTGCTGGGACTGTCGGCAGACTTTGGTGACGCCTTTTACAAAGCGGAAGAGGCGACCAAGAATCAGATTCCCACAGAGGGCTGTGTGCTGATTTCCGTCAACGACCGGGACAAGGCAGAGCTGGTGGAGGTTGCCAGAGGTTTCTACGACTGCGGTTTTTCCATCATGGCTACTGGCAGAACCTGTGATATGATCGAGGCGGCAGGGATTCCGGCTCTGAAGGTGTGGAAGATCAACGAAGGCCGGCCCAACATTTTGGACAAGATGACCAACGGCAAGATTCAGCTCATTGTCAACACGCCCATTGGCAAGAAGGGCGCCGTGGACGACAGCTATATCCGCAAAGCCGCGGTAAAGAACAAAATTCCTTATATGACCACCATGGCCATGGCGAAGGCGACGGTGGAAGGAATCCGTTCGGCAAAGCGGGACGGGAAGCTACCGGTGAAATCTCTGCAGGAATTCCATGCGGAGATTACGGATAAATAAACGCATTGCAAAAATGGGTCTGGGCTGTGAACGGCAGTACAAGGTGTCACAGCTCAATAGGTAAATCAGAACAGGGAGGCTGCCTGGAGGATTATCCGGCACGGATGTCCGGGGAAGATCAGATTCAGGAGTTTGGCGTCAGAGTGATGGAGGAATTATTCCAGACACTTCCCGGCGAAAAGGTACTGATTAAGAAATATGCCCCAGGTGAGAACAGACTTTGATTTTTCAGAAAGGGAAAAACAAATCCTCCGTTGCAGAGCAGCTGGGTATTTGACCCTCGCGGCAGTCGCCAAATGTCTGCAAGCAGCCACCTGGCTCGTTGCCCGCGGGAATAAATAAAAAAGAGGAGTGTAAGTGATGAGAAAGTGGAACTATGCAGTGGCAGCCTGCGTGCTGCCGGCGATGCTTCTGGGAGGATGTGCAGAGCAGCTGGGACTTCCGGTGGAAGATAAGCGCACAGACGATCAGATCATCAGCGATTTTCTGACGGCCTATCAGGAAGGAAACTTTGAGGCTATGGAGCCTTATTTTGACGAAGACAATCTGCTGCGTCTGTTTTGTCAGGGCCAGGAAAACGGCGGTGAGATGGCGGAGGTATACAAGAAGGTCTGGGAGCTGACGAAAGACTTTACCTTTACGGCGGAGGCTGTGGAGGGAAAAGAGGCGTGGGGCGAGGTAACGCTGCATCTTCAGAGCAATGAGATCGTATCCGGCATTCCCGATGCCATGTGGTCCGCTATTCAGGCCCAGACGGAGAATGGAGATGACAGTTTTGCCAACCTTCCCAAATGGCTTGGGGACGCGCTGGAGACCGGAGGGGCCATCGACGAGGAACTTACCGTGTATGTCTCTCACCGCTCGGACGGAGACCGGATTGACTCTTCGGCCTGCCGGGAATTTTATGAGCAGCTCACCGGCGGTTTTTATGATTACATTGATATGACCATGACCACCTGTACGGCAGAGAATGACGCTTATTATGTGGCAGCTCAGGGAGATTCCATCGTGGGTATGGTGGAGACGGCAGTACAGACCGAGGGAACCGAAGGACTGACAGAAGAAGACGTTCAGGCCTATGGAGACAGCTTTAATGCCATGGACGGCGTGGCAGCCAGTGCCAGCCTGAATGAGGAAGGAAATGTGGTGCTTCAGTTCGGTGTGGACTTCAACCGGGCAAGCAGCACGGCCCTGGCAAATCTGGGTGTGATCAGTGACCGGGTCACCTCGTCGGGAGGCTATTTAAGCCTGTGGTCGACCATTGACAGCTTTAAACAAAGCGGAATGACCTGCGAGACGAACGACTTTGGTTCCGGCGCTGCATCGTCGGAAGAAGAATAAAGAGAAAACGTTCCACACAGACCGCCGCGTTTGCTGCGTTTGCTGCGGGAACAGAATTCTGCAATATTATGTCGAAAGACCCGGGGCGGACGGTTTTTTGAGGACTGTAAAAAGCAGGCGCTTTTCAGGAAACAGAAAACGTTCTGCCCCGGGTATTTTGCTGCCGCCTGTTAAAGAATTCGGATATTTACAGAAAGCTGTTTTGTGCCGGATTCTGATTTCCGGAACGATTCCGTAAAGGCTGCAAGGATGTCTCTCTGGCTGAACCGGACACCGCGGCAGGAAAGGAGAAAAGATATGGAAGACGCCTATGTACTGCAGTTACCTGACCGGAAATTTTCCGATCTGTATCTGTGCTTCTGCGGTTATGCCAGATGCGAGCCGCTGCACAGCTTTGGACCGGGGGTGCGGTCCAGTTATCTCATCCATTATATTCTGGAAGGAAAAGGGCATTATCTGGCCGGGGGAAAGCGGTATGATCTGAAGGCAGGACAGGGATTTCTGATTGAACCCGGAAAGCAGATTTTCTATGAAGCAGATGAGAAAGAACCATGGACGTATCTGTGGATTGGATTTCACGGCCGGCGGGCAGAGGAATATCTGCGGGATGTGGGACTTGGAAGCAGCCGGCTGATCTTTAGCAGCGGGCGCGGGGAGGAACTGAAAAAGCTGGTGATCCGGATGCTGAAAAATTATACTATCACTGCCACGGACCAGTTTCTCCTGGAGGGCAGTCTGTATCTGTTTTTCTCCATCCTTGCCGGAGATCCTGCCTGTTCTTTTGCTCAGGAACACGGAACAGAAAACATGTATATCAAAAAGGCGCTGGGGTACATTCAGGATAACTACGGGCATTCCATCCGGGTGGCAGATATTGCGGAATATGTGTGCATCAACCGGAGTTATCTGTACACGTTGTTCCGGGAACATATAGGAAGTTCGCCTCAGGAATACCTTTCCGATTACCGGATTGCCCGGGCGGAGGAATTTCTCAGAAGTATGGAGCTGTCCGTGGAAAGTGTGGCATATTCCTGCGGCTACCGGGACCCTGCGGCGTTTAGCAGGGCATTTAAAGAAAAAAATGGAGTAACGCCCCTGCAGTATCGGAAGAGATACCAGACAGAACAGTCAGAACTCAAGAAAAAGCGGATGGAGATTCCTCTGTAGGTCTGACGGGAAAGCAGAGATAAAATCTAACAATCTGCATGTTTTTGACAACAAATGCAGCTACCGGTTGTGCTTCTTTTTGTGTAATAATAAGGCAACAAAATTTAAAGGAGTACATCCCATGAGCATCTTATTTAATGAGGGAACAAAGACATTTCATCTGTACAACAAAGAGATCAGTTATATTATGACGGTACTGCCGAACGGCCATCTGGGCCAGCTGTATTTTGGCGGAAGGATTCATCATAAGGAGGATTTTTCCTGCTTTCTGGAAATGTCCTGCCGTCCCATGGCATCCTGTGTCTTTGACGAGGACCGGTCCTTTTCGCTGGAACATATCCGGCAGGAGTACGGAGTGTACGGCACGACGGATTTCCGGCATCCGGCGGTGGAAATTCTTCAGGGAAACGGTAGCCGGATCTCGGATTTTGTCTATCAGGGATATGAGATTACAGACGGGAAACCGAAACTCTCCGGGCTTCCGGCCACCTACACAGAGGATGAAAAAGAGGCTCAGACGCTGACGGTTTCTCTGAAAGATCCGGTGACTGGGATCGTTTTGGAACTTTTATACACGATTTTTGCCGAAGGCGGGATCATCGCCCGAAGCGCAAGGCTGACCAATCAGGGGACCGACCGTGTACAGCTGACCCGCGCCATGAGTCTCTGTCTGGATCTGCCGGACTGCGATTATGAGTGGATGCAGTTTTCCGGCGCATGGGCAAGGGAGCGTCATCTGAAAGTGCGCAGACTGGAGCAGGGGATCCAGGCGGTGGACAGCTTAAGAGGACATTCTTCTCATGACCACAATCCGTTTATCGTTCTAAAGCGGCCGACAGCGGACGAAGAGCAGGGCGAGGTACTGGGATTCAGTCTGGTGTACAGCGGGAATTTTCTGGCCCAGGCTCAGGTGGGGACCCACGATATGACCCGGGTGCTTTTGGGGATCAATCCCATGGGCTTTTCCTGGAAGCTGGAACCGGGGGAGTGTTTTCAGACACCGGAGGCGGTGACGGTCTATTCCAGAAAGGGTCTGGGAGGCATGAGCCGCACCTTTCACAGACTTTACCGGAAACGTCTGGCCAGGGGATACTGGAGGGACCGGGAGCGTCCGATCCTCAACAATAACTGGGAAGCAACGTATTTTGACTTTACGGAAGAACGGCTGGTTTCCATCGCAGGCAAGGCAAAAGAATGCGGCGTGGAGCTGTTCGTCCTGGATGACGGGTGGTTCGGGGCCCGCAGAAACGATCATGCGGGACTTGGAGACTGGACGGCCAATCCGGATCTTCTGCCCGGCGGCATCACGGGTCTGGCAGAGAAGATCGAGGCGCTGGGCTTAAAATTTGGTCTGTGGTTCGAGCCGGAGATGGTCAACCGGGATTCGGATCTGTACCGGACGCATCCGGACTGGATTCTTCAGACGCCGGACCGGCACAGCTCCCAGGGACGTTCCCAGTATGTGCTGGATTTTTCCAGAAGGGAAGTGGTGGACTGTATCTATGAGATGATGGCAAAGATTCTCCGGGAGGCAAAAGTATCCTATATCAAATGGGATATGAACCGGAGTATTACGGAGTGCTACTCCGGTGTGCTGCCGGCGGACCGGCAGGGCGAGGTGTTTCACCGCTATATTCTGGGAGTCTATGACCTGTATGAGCGACTGAATTCGGAATTTCCGGATATACTTTTTGAGTCCTGTGCCAGCGGCGGCGGACGGTTTGATCCGGGTCTTCTCTACTATGCACCTCAGGGATGGGCCAGCGATGATTCCGATGCGGTGGAGCGGCTGAAGATCCAGTACGGGACATCCTTCTGCTACCCCATCAGCAGCATCGGCAGCCATGTGTCGGTGTCTCCCAATCATCAGGTGTTCCGTATGACGCCGCTGCATACGAGAGCCAATGTGGCGTATTTTGGAACCTTTGGCTATGAACTGGATCTGAACCGGCTGACCGAAAAAGAGCAGCAGGAGGTGAAAGAGCAGATCCTGTTTATGAAGCAGTACCGAAGACTGTTTCAGTTCGGAGATTTTTACCGGCTGAGCAGTCCCTTTGACGGAAATATAACTGCGTGGATGGTGGTCAGTGAGGACAAAAAAGAAGCAGTTCTTGGATGGTACAAAGTATTAAACGGCGTGAATCTTCCTCACACCAGACTGCGTCTTCAGGGGCTTGGCCAGGATTTGGCTTACCGGATCTGTGTGGACCAGGAAGAGAGAGAGGGCGTATATTACGGAGATGAGCTGATGAATGCCGGTCTTGTGACCAGTGACAGTGCATCCGGAGAGGTATCCAGAAGCCAGAAGGCCAGCTGTGATTTTGATTCCAGAATCTTTGTACTGAGAGCGGAGGACTGACAGTGAACGAGATTATGGCGTTGCAAACAGGAAAGCCAGAGAAGGAGAGACTTTGTTGAATGATTTAAAAGAACTTGGAAAATTGATGAGGAAACACCCAAGTATTGCAATTACAACATTAGCAGCGGCAGCAGCAGGCGCTGTGCTGGGAGTAATTGCATTCTATCAGGGATGGTTAGGCTGACTGGCCGCTTCATTAGGATTGGGCAAGTGAAGGTCCGGGAGTAGGCAACTTTTAGCCGTATCGTTCTATCAACTGCAATTTTGAATTTATTGTAATAATAATTTTCCAGAAACAGCGGATGTAAGGAGACAAAGATGATCTACAGATTAAAACTGACAGAAAAAGCAGCGCCTTTGTTCGAAGGTTGGCAGGAGACCATGATCTGGTCATGTCTGCAGGGGATCATGGGCGAAATTTATGCAGATTCGCCGGATAGCCCAGCCTCTGCCGCGGCGCTTCTGGGGGATTTCTGCTTTCTGGCAGGGGAGCCGAACCGGGAACTCATCCTTAATGAGCCTTGTCAGAATAGACAGGATTTTCGGATTTTGGTTCCGGGGGATCGAAACTGGGCAGATCTGCTGGAAAAATGCTGTGGAGAAAGAGCCGGAAAAGTGACCCGCTATGCTTTCAAAAAGGAGCCTGAAGTATTTGACCGGGAATTTTTGCAGAAGGCGGTGGACGGACTGCCGAAAGGCTACGGTTTGCAGATGATGGATGAGACGTTGTTCCGGCGCTGCAGGGAGACCGGATGGTGCCGGGACTGGGTCGCACAGTATGAAAACTATGATCTGTATCAAAGATACGGACTGGGAGCGGTGATCATCAAAGACGGCGAACCGGTTTCCGGGGCATCTTCCTATTCCGGCTACCGGGGCGGCATTGAGATTGAGATTGATACCAGAGAGGATCACCGTAGAAAAGGCCTTGCCTTTGTCTGCGGGGCAAAGCTGATTCTGGAATGCCTGAACCGCGGCTGGTATCCCGGCTGGGACGCCCAGAATCCATGGTCAGCAGCGCTGGCCAGGAAGCTGGGGTATCATCTGGATTATGAATATGAGGCGTATGAGGTGGTGAGGATGCCGGGCGTGTGAAATTTATACCTTATTTTTCGCTCTGCCTTCGTGTGACCGGTTACAGCCTGAAAGTTTCTTTCTCGGTTGCGAGATAGATGTCCTGCTTTATTTTTTCTTCAAAATATTTTTTTAAATTTAGATTCTGGTCCCATTTTTCCTGAGGATAGGATCCATAGCGTTTCCGGACATCCTCCATGCGCTCTTCCATGTTCAGTACACTCTCTGCACCTGCCAGTGAATCACACAGTTGTATCAACCGGTCATATTCGTCCATGGATATGATTGCTAATTCCTTCTGTATCAGTTTCAGTTCTTCTTCTGTTGTATCAAATTTTCCAATATAATCATCCAGCGTCTGATTATGAAAAGAATGGGTGAGACAGACTCTGGCCACTTCGTCATAGCCAAGAGACATCATATAGGAATATCCGTCTGACACATGTCCCAGGTGGCGGACACCGAATTTTCTGCCGATGTCATGGAGGAGACCCAAGATATAGGCCTTGTCCGGATCCAGATCCCTGCATCTAAGCGCAATTTTTTCTGCGCAGTGTGCAGCCACACGGCTGTGATTTCCCCATGGTCCCGGATTGCAAACTTCAGCTTCTGTCAAAAGTTTTTCGGCTTCTTCTCTTGTTGGCAGCATGTGGTTCCCTGTCCTTTCCATATATAGTATCACAGATTGGTTACAAATCTATTATAATGTTGACAATGTAAAATTGCAAGACCTGGCCGAATGTGTTATACTACACTGATAAGTGCTGCTGATCACAGAGCATATAGCAACAAAATATTTGTTGTCAGGCAGTACAGTCAGAAAGTTATAGAAGGAGGATCTTCATGAGATCAATTTCCGGACTATTGGAAAACCTGGACCATCAGATGATAAAAGGACCAGAGGAGGGTGAAGTCACTGCCCTCGTCTACGATTCCAGAAAAGTAACGGAAGGCTGCATGTTTGTCTGCATCAAAGGTGCGGTATATGACAGCCATGAACATGTGGAAGAGATTGTGGCAAAAGGCGCCCGTGTGATTGTGGCAGAGAGAGAAGTGGAAGTGCCGGAGGATACGGCGCTTGTTCTGGTTCCGGATACCCGTTATGCACTGGCTCTTTTGTCTGCAGCTTATTTTGATCACCCTGCAGACCAGATGAAGATCATCGGGATTACCGGGACCAAAGGAAAAACCACGACTACCTTTATGATAAAGGGGATTCTGGAACATGCCGGTTACAAAGTCGGTCTGATCGGGACCATTGAGACAATCATTGGAGAAAAACATATTCCGGCAAATAATACTACGCCGGAGTCTTATCTGGTACAGGAATATTTTGCGCAGATGGTGGAAGCTGGTTGTCAGGTCTGTGTTATGGAAGTGTCTTCTCAGGGACTGATGATGCACCGGACGGCGGGAATTCCTTTTGAGATTGGAATCTTCACCAATCTGGCGCCCGATCATATCGGACCCAATGAACATGCCAGCTTTGAAGAATATGCGGCCTGTAAGGGAATGCTGTTCCGCCAGTGCCGGATCGGAATTGCCAATATGGATGATGAACATTTTGATCTGGTTATGGGAGGACACAGCTGTGTTCTGGAAACGGTTGGATTTTCGGAGAAAGCAGATTATCGGGCGTCAAAAGTAGAATTGATCGGAAGGCCGGGATATCTGGGGGCCAGCTACCATGTCTCAGGGAAGCTTGATATGGATGTGGAGATTGATGTACCTGGCACGTTCAGTGTGTATAATTCTCTGGTAGCTGTTGCAGTATGCGAACATTTTCATGTCTCAGAGGAAGATTTGAAGGAAGCATTGAAAGTGGTGAAGACTAAGGGACGCATTGAGATGATCCGGGTATCGGAAGACTTTACGCTCATGATTGACTATGCGCACAATGCCATGAGCCTTGAAAGCCTGCTTCTGACTCTGAGAGAATATCATCCGGAACGTCTGGTCTGTGTATTCGGATGCGGGGGCAATCGTTCAAAGCTGCGGCGTTATGAGATGGGGGAAGTATCCGGCCGTTTGGCAGATTTGACAGTGATTACATCAGACAATCCCCGATTTGAGGAACCTCAGGCGATCATTGACGATATTAAGATTGGAATGTCGAGAACCAGCGGGGATTATGTAGAGATCTGTGACCGGAAAGAAGCGATACGCTATGTGATCGAACACGGACGAAAAGGAGATGTAATTGTCCTTGCTGGAAAGGGACATGAGGATTACCAGGAGATTAAAGGAAAGAAATATCCTATGGATGAGAGAGTTCTGATTCAGGAAGTGTTGGAGGAACTCAGGTAGGACGGCGGGCGTTCGGACGCAGAACCTGGCAGTAAGAAAGGAATTAACAGAAATGGAGTTCGCCAATGTCATCGTGGATATCTCCCACGAGAAGCTGGACCGGGTGTTTCAGTATCGGGTACCGGAAAGTCTTAAGGGCAAACTGCAGGCAGGTATGCAAGTGGAGTTTCCCTTTGGCATGGGGAACCGACGGATGAAAGGCTATGTGGTGGGATTTTCCAGGGAGCCGGACTATCCGCTGGACAAGATCAAGGAATTGACGGGGATCGTGGAGGGTAGTGTCAAGGCAGAAGCCCAGTTGATCGCCCTTGCCGCATGGATGCGGGAGAGATATGGTTCTACTATGAACCAGGCATTGAAGACGGTCCTTCCAGTGAAACAGAAGACCCGGCAGAGACAGAGCCGGAGAATGGTGCGGAAAATTTCCAGAGAGGAAGGGGAAATGCTCCTTCAGGAATATCAGAGAAAAAAATACCGGGCGAAAGCCAGACTTCTGGAAGCACTGTTGCAGGATGAGATGCTGGATTATCAGAAAACGCTGGAAAGACTGAAGCTGTCCGCCTCTGTGATCAGCGGATTTGAAAAAAATGGAATTATAGAAATCAAATCGGAGACCATATACCGGAATCCCTTTGCCGGACGTCGGGTAAATAAGAAGCAGGAGATCACTTTAAGCAAAGAGCAGAAACAGGCAGTGGAAGGAATATGGGGGGATTACAGGCAGGGAATCCGAAGAACTTATCTGCTCCATGGCGTGACCGGAAGCGGCAAGACGGAAGTATATATGGAGCTGATTGCCCGGGTGATAGATGACGGAAAGCAGGCGGTTGTTCTGATTCCGGAGATTGCATTGACGTTTCAGACTGTGATGCGGTTTCATGAACGGTTTGGGGAGCGGGTATCTGTGATGCATTCCCGACTGTCAGACGGAGAACGGTATGATCAGTTTCTGCGTGCTAAGGATGGAGAGATTGATGTGATCATCGGTCCCAGGTCTGCATTGTTTGTTCCGTTTTTCCATATTGGTATCATCATCATAGATGAGGAACATGAAAACTCTTACAAAAGCGAGACGGTTCCCAGATATCATGCCAGAGAGGCAGCTGTATTCCGTGCGGGCATGTGCGGCGCTTCGGTGGTACTTGGGAGTGCGACTCCGTCTGTGGAGAGCTATTATCATGCAGGGAAAGGGGAGTATGGCTTTTACCGTCTCTCGGAGAGGATTGGGGAAGCAAGGCTGCCGAAGGTAAGCATCATAGACCTTCGGGAGGAACTGAAGAGAGGAAACCGAAGTATCTTCAGCTGGAGATTAAAAGAGGCCATGGAAGAACGGCTTTGCAGGGGAGAGCAGACCATGTTATTTTTAAATCGCAGAGGACTGTCCGGTTTTGTGTCCTGCAGAGCCTGCGGAACTGCTATTCGGTGTCCGCATTGTGATGTAACCTTGTCCCTTCACAATGACGGAAGGCTGAAATGTCACTACTGTGGTTATGAGATTCCGATGCCAAAAGTATGTCCTTCCTGTGGTTCCGGGTATATCAGCGGGTTTCGGGCCGGAACGCAGCAGATTGAGAGAGAAGTGCTTAAACATTTTAAAGGGGCACGGGTGCTTCGGATGGATTATGATACGACCCGTACCAAGGAGAGTTATGAGCAGATTCTTACGGCATTTGGGCGGGGGGAAGCGGATATATTGGTAGGAACGCAGATGATTGTAAAAGGACATGACTTTCCAAATGTGACACTGGTAGGTGTGCTGGCTGCGGATATTTCTTTATATGCATCTGATTACCGGGCCTCAGAACGGACTTTTCAGATTTTGACACAGGCGTCCGGACGGGCCGGAAGAGGGATGAAG
Source organism: uncultured Lachnospiraceae bacterium (assembly GCA_910579225.1). Lineage (GTDB taxonomy): Bacteria > Bacillota > Clostridia > Lachnospirales > Lachnospiraceae > Hominiventricola. Next base: position 68,997 of record CAJTTI010000014.1, read on the forward strand.
GCAGGCGAAGCGATCATTCAGACATACAAGCCGGAACACTACAGCATCCGTACTGCTGCCGGACAGAATTATGAAGAATTCTTCCGGCAGGAGATGATGTACCGGCAGATGCTTGGCTACCCGCCTGCAGCTTTTATGATGGGTATATATCTGTCTGGTCCTGCAGAAGGTGCTCTACAAATGTGCGCAGGAATGCTTGGAAGTATGATCCGGAAGTTTGAGATGAAAGGAATAACTGTTATCGGTCCGGCTGCTGCTGCGTTGTCCAGGAAAAATGATATGTATCGTATGGTAATCTATCTAAAACATAAGGAAGAAACAGCGCTTCTTATTTTAAAGAAAAAACTGGAAAAAGAACTGGAAAAAGACCCTGTGTGGCAGAAAATATACATACAGTTTGATTATAATCCATTAAATGCGTATTAGGAGGAAATTATGGCAATTCGAAATGTAAGACGGGAAGGAGATCCTATTCTCCGCAAAATAAGCAAAGAGGTAAAAGAGATAACGCCGAAGATTCGTGTATTGATTGACGATATGCTGGAAACCATGTATGAAAAGAATGGCGTTGGCCTGGCTGCTCCCCAGGTTGGAGTGTTGAAGCGGATTGTGGTTATTGATGTGGGAGACGGACCTGTTGTCATGATTAATCCGCGGATTGTGAGAGAGGAAGGCTCTCAGACCGGAGATGAAGGATGTCTGAGCGTGCCGGGCAAAGCCGGTCAGGTTACGCGTCCCAATGAGGTTACCGTCCGCTATATGGATGAGAATGAAGAATATTATGAACTGGACGGGACCGAGCTTTTGGCAAGGGCCATCTGCCATGAATGCGAACATCTGGACGGAAAGCTCTATCTTGACCTGGTGGAAGGGGAGCTGAGGGATGTGACAGAGGAAGAGGACGAGGAGGAATCATAGTCTATGAAAGTTATTTTCATGGGTACGCCGGATTTTGCATCAGGTACATTAAGTGCCCTGATAGAGGCCGGCCATGAAGTCAGATTAGTAGTGACACAACCAGATAAACCCAGGGGCAGAGGGCATGCCATGCAGTTTCCGCCGGTGAAAGAAACTGCTGTGTCCCATGGTCTGCCAGTATATCAGCCTGAGCGAATCCGGTCAGAAGAGTCTGTACGGTTTCTGGAAGGCGTGGATGCAGATGTAATTGTGGTAGTTGCATTTGGCCAGCTGATTCCGGGAGAGATTCTCCGAATGAAAAAATATGGTTGTATCAATGTTCATGCCTCGCTGCTTCCTGCATATCGTGGGGCTGCGCCGATTCAGTGGGCAGTGATAAATGGGGAGAAAGAATCCGGCGTAACTACCATGCAGATGGATGAAGGGCTGGATACGGGCGATATGCTTTTGAAGACCGTCGTACCTTTGGAGGAAAAAGAAACCGGCGGCAGCCTTTTCGACAAACTCAGTGATGCAGGAGCAAAACTCTGTGCGGAAACTCTGTATCAGCTGGAGAAGGGAACGATCACTCCTGAGAAACAGGGAGAATCGCCCACAGCTTATGCTTCCATGCTGAACAGGGAAATGGGGCAGATTGACTGGTCCAAAGATGCGGTTTCCATTGAGCGCCTGATCCGCGGACTGAATCCCTGGCCCAGCGCTTATACAAAACTTCATGGAAAAACTTTAAAAATCTGGGCGGGAGATGTTCTCTGTACAGATGTATCAAAAGGCAGATGCGGTGAGATACTGGAGATAAGAAAAGATTCCATAGTCGTGCAGACCGGAGACGGCAGCCTTTCCATCAGAGAGCTTCAGATGGAAGGCAAAAAACGGATGGATGCAGGGGCGTTTCTGAGAGGATATAAGATAGAAACAGGTATATTGCTTGGATAGCGAAGCTCTTAACAGGAGGATCTATGTTTTTTTATGATGCAACTTATATTTTGGTATTGATTGGAGCACTTTTGTCCATGTGGGCCTCTATGCGGGTGAATTCCACATATAAGAAGTATGCACAGGTACAAAGTAGATCAGGGCTTACGGGGGCAGAGGCGGCAGAGCGGATCTTGCATGGAGCCGGAATCTATGATGTGAGAGTTGAACATATCAGAGGAAACCTGACAGATCACTATGATCCAAGAGGGAAAGTGCTGAGACTGTCAGATTCTGTTTATGGTTCTTCTTCTGTGGCAGCTATCGGCGTGGCAGCCCATGAATGCGGACACGCCATACAGGATGATCAAGCTTATGCTCCGCTGCGGTTTAGGGGGGCTTTTGTACCTGTGGCGAATATTGGGACGAAAGCAGCGATTCCAATTATTCTTCTGGGACTGTTTCTGGGAAGCTCCTATACGCTGATCCAGATTGGTCTTCTGTGCTTTGCATGCGGAACTTTATTTCAGCTGGTTACGCTTCCGGTAGAATTCAATGCGTCTGCCAGAGCTGTGGATATACTGGGAAATACCCATATGCTGTCAGCTGAAGAGCTTGGGCATACAAAGAAGGTGCTGTCGGCAGCAGCCATGACTTATGTAGCAGCTGCTGCCGCTTCGATTTTGTCGTTACTCAGACTGGCGCTTCTGTTCGGAGGTAGAAGCCGTGACTGATCAGAAGGTGAACATAAGGGCAGTGGTACTGGAACTGCTTCTGGAAATCACTGGCAGGAAAACATACAGTCATCTGGCGCTTGGCGGAGCTCTCGAGAGATATCAGTACCTGAGTAAGCAGGACCGGGCATTTCTGACCAGGCTGACAGAAGGAACAATAGAACGGATGCTGGAGCTTGATTACGTCATCAGTCAATATTCTAAAGTACCTCCGGATAAGCTGAAACCGGTGATTCACAATATCCTTCGAATGTCCGTGTATCAGCTTCGGTATATGGATCGGATTCCTGAATCGGCGGTCTGTAATGAGGCAGTGAAACTGGCACAGAAAAAGGGTTTTGGGAGTCTAAAAGGTTTTGTAAATGGAGTTCTTAGAAATATAATTCGGGGAAAGAACCATTTTCAATATCCCAATCTGTCGGTTCAGTATTCTACACCAGAGTGGATTGTAGCACAGTGGTCAGAAGAGTATGGAGCCGGGACGGCGATCCGGATGCTGGAGAGCCAGTATGAGAAGAAACCGATTACGATCCGGGTGAACCTGCAGAAAATTACCCGGAGTGAATTGAAAGAAAAATTAGAAGCAGATGGAATCCATGCACAGGAGATAGAGGGCATGGACTGTGCACTTGCAGTCTCAGAGTTTGATTATCTCCGGCGTATTCCGGCTTTTCGTGAAGGGCTGTTTCTGGTACAGGATGTCAGTTCCATGCAGGTGGCTTTGATGGCTGCGCCGAATCCCGGAGATTACTGCATTGATGTCTGTGCGGCTCCGGGTGGAAAGAGTCTGCATTTGGCAGAATTGATGCAGGGGACCGGCATGGTGGAAGCAAGGGATCTGACAGATTATAAAACGGGCCTGATAGAGGATAATGCGGCACGTATGGGAGTGCGGAATATGAAAGTTGTGCGGATGGACGCAACGGTATTCGATCCGGGGTCGCTGGAAAAAGCGGATGTATTGCTGGCGGATCTGCCCTGTTCCGGCCTGGGAGTTCTGGGTAAAAAGCGGGATCTGAAATACAGAATGTCTCCAAAGCAGCAGAAAGAGCTGGAAGAACTGCAGAGAACCATATTAAGCACTGTATGGCAGTATGTGAAGCCGGGAGGTACGCTGGTTTACAGTACCTGTACTGTACATAGAGAAGAAAACGAAGGGAATGTGGAGTGGTTTTTGAACAATTATCCGTTTTCACTGAAAGATCAGATACAGATGCTTCCGGGCGTGGATCCATGGGACGGATTCTATATTGCAAAGATGGAGAGGAAACCATATGACTGACATCAAATCTTTGAGGCTGTCAGAACTTCAGAAAGAGATAGAAGAGCTTGGAGAGAAACGCTTTCGGGCAAAGCAGATTTACAGCTGGCTGCATGTGAAACTGGTAGATGATTTTGATGAGATGACGAATCTGTCCAGAGAATTCAGAGAAAGACTGAAAAAGGAGTATGAACTGATCAGCCTTGTACCGGTGCAGGTACAGACCTCCGGACAGGACGGCACCAGCAAATTTTTGTTCCGGCTGTCGGACGGCAGTATGATCGAGAGTGTGCTGATGAAATACCATCATGGTAATACCGTCTGCATTTCTTCTCAGGTAGGATGTCGGATGGGTTGCCGGTTTTGTGCGTCTACACTGGGAGGGCTGGAACGGGGGCTTACTCCTTCAGAGATGCTGGATCAGATCTACCAGATTCAAAAGTGGTCAAAAGAGCGGGTACACAATGTGGTGGTCATGGGCACCGGAGAGCCGCTGGACAATTACGACGCCTTGCTCCGGTTCCTGGAACTGCTGACCTGTGAGGAGGGACTTCATATCAGTCAGAGGAATGTGACTGTGTCCACCTGCGGGATTGTACCGCGGATCAGACAGCTGGCAGATGAGAAGCTCCAGATTACACTGGCTTTGTCCCTGCATGCTTCCAGCCAGGAGAAGCGCAGAAAACTGATGCCGGTAGCCAATCAATATGAGCTCTCAGAAGTCATAGATGCATGTCGGTATTATTTTGAAAAAACAAAGAGAAGGATTTCTTTTGAATACAGTCTGGTAGGCGGCATAAATGATCGCCTGGAAGACGCCAGGGAGCTGGCGGCGCTGCTACAATCATTGAATTGCCACGTGAATCTGATACCGGTAAATCCGATCAAAGAACGAGATTATGTATCTTCCGGACGTCAGACAGTTCTGAATTTCAAAAATGAACTTGAAAAATCAGGAATTGTTGCTACAATAAGAAGAGAAATGGGCCGTGATATCGACGGCGCCTGTGGGCAGTTGCGAAAAAGTTACATGGACACAAAAAAAGAGAGGTGAGGAAAGATGCAGACATCGGTTGCAATGACAGATATTGGACGAAGGAGAAGGATTAATCAGGATTATGTATTTGCTTCCGATGAGCCGGTGGGAAATCTTCCCAACCTTTATATTGTGGCTGACGGAATGGGCGGGCACCGGGCGGGAGATTTGGCATCTTCCTATGCGGTAGAGAAAGTAGTGGAAGCGGTAAGGCGTTGCCAAGATGCAAGGCCTGCGCTGATTCTCCAGAAATCCATACGGTTTGCCAATTATCAGTTATACCGGATGGCTGTGGAGAATGAGGAATATCACGGTATGGGAACCACGCTTGTGGCGCTCAGTATCTGCGGAGATGAGGCACTGGCTGTGAATATAGGGGACAGCCGGTTGTATGAAGTGACATATGGAGGAATCCGGCAGATTTCACAGGATCATTCCCTGGTGGCGGAACTGGTGAGGAAAGGGGAATTAAGCCCTTCAGAGGCGAGAAATCATCCGGATAAAAATATTATTACGAGAGCACTTGGAATCCAGGAGGAAACAGAGATGGATCTGTTTCCATTTCATGTAGAGCGAGGCAGCAGATATCTTCTGTGCTCTGACGGATTAAGCAACATGGTGGAGGATGCGGAACTCTGCCGTCTGATCCAGGGAGATCATGCTCTCTATGAGATCGGCGGAAGGCTGATCCTGGAGGCAAATAAGAATGGCGGAACAGACAATATTGCTGTGGTACTGGTGGAAATAGAATAACAGTGAGGTAGGATTATGATTAAAGTGGGAATGATTGTAGGGGACCGCTATGAGATCCTGGAAAAGGTAGGAGTCGGCGGCATGGCCGAAGTTTTCAGAGGAAAAGACCATAAGCTCAACCGGTTTGTCGCTATCAAAGTATTAAAAGAAGAATTCCGCGAGAACAGCGGATTTATAAAAAAATTCAAAGAAGAAGCCCAGGCTGCTGCCGGTCTTGCACATCCCAATATTGTAAATGTCTATGACGTAGGTGATGAATTAGGAATCTATTATATTGTGATGGAACTGGTAGAGGGGATCACTTTAAAAAAATATATAGAACGTAAAGGGAGGCTGACTATCAAGGAGGCCACCAGCATTGCAATCCAGGTGTCGGCAGGTCTGGAAGTGGCACATAATAACCAGATTGTTCACAGAGACATCAAGCCTCAGAATATTATCATATCCAGAGAGGGAAAAGTAAAAGTTACTGATTTTGGGATTGCGAAAGCAGCATCCTCCCAGACGACGACTTCCACAGCCATGGGTTCCGTCCATTATGCATCTCCGGAACAGGCTAGGGGCGGTTATGTGGATCACAGAAGCGATATCTATTCTCTGGGAATTGTACTTTATGAGATGGTGACCGGCAGAGTGCCTTTTGACGGGGATACGGCGGTTACGGTAGCGGTTAAGCACCTTCAGGAGGAGATGGTGCCTCCGACAACCTATAATCATGAGATTCCATTCAGCCTGTGTCAGATCATCAGAAAGTGTATGGAAAAAAGTCCGGACCGCAGATATCAGGATATAGGTGATCTGCTGGCAGATTTAAAGCAGTCATTAATGGATCCGGAAGGCGATTTTGTTCAGATGGTGGATCTGGATTCTCAGGCAAGGACTGTGGTTATGAGAAAAGAAAACACTTCCAAAGTAAAGGCGTCCAGGAAGATTGAGCGGATAGAAGAGGATGAGGAAGAGTATGACGAAGACGAGTATGATGAGGAGGAAGAGGAAGAACTAAGTCCTGCTGTTGAACGGATCATGACGGTTGCAGGTGTAGCGCTTGCAGTTATCATTGTTGTGGTTATGCTGGTGCTGCTGTCCAGAATGCTGGGATTTGGGAGCGGCAAAGACACAGAGGAGGATCCAAAACAGACAGAGCAGGAAGCAGATCAGGAGGAACCGGAGGAAGAAGATGATGTGAATACAGTTGTGGTGCCGAATTTGCTTGGGAAAACCATGACGGAGGCTAAGACAGAGCTGAAAAACCTGGGGATCAGTATCACGCTGAAGGGAAGCGAAGCATCCAGTGAATATGCAGAGGGACAGATTATTCGTCAAAATGTTAAATCAGGAGACCGGGTGCCGGTTGGAAGTTCCGTTGAAGTGGTAACTGCCAGCGCACCTTCCGGCACGGATTCCACACCGTCTCAGCAGCCGGGGGATACGGTTCCGAAGACAGAGCAGGCGACAGTACCTAAAGTAGAAGGGCAGACGGAGGCAAATGCGAAGAGTGCTCTGGAGGCTGCAGGACTGAAAATAGGATCAGTGACAGAAGCTAACAGTAATACAGTTCCTGCCGGGACTGTGATCAGCCAGGCGCCTGCAGGTAATACCAGTGCAGAAAAAGGGACCTCTGTGAATCTGGTAATCAGTAAAGGTCCGAATAACGTAAAAGTAACCGATGTAATCGGACACAGGGAAGCTCATGCAATTAAACAGCTGCAGGAAGCCGGGTTCCAGGTAGAAGTAAAGGATGTGTATTCAGATACCATTGATGAGGGACTGGTAGTGAGCCTGAATCCGGACAGAGGCAGTTCGGTTGCGCCGGGCAGTAAAGTGACAGTTTCTGTCAGCCGCGGGCGAGAGCAGGTGAAGATACCTTCTGTCAGCGTAGGGATGAGCTTTGAACAGGCATCAGAACGACTGGAGGATGCAGGTTTTGAGGGAACGATTCAGGAGGGGCTGGAGAAGAGCGAATCCGTGGGAGCCGGTTATGTAACCCGGTTTGAACCTTCCAATACCGTTGATCCTTATGGAACAGTGACAATTTATGTGAGCACAGGAGACGATCCGGAATAAGATGCAGGACAGCAGACGGGGAAGAGGATGCAGGGAAAGATTGTAAAAGGAATTGCAGGTTTCTATTACGTATATGTAGAAGACCTTGGTGTCTATGAATGTAAGGCAAAAGGTATTTTTCGAAATCAGAAGCAGAAACCCCTGGTAGGGGATGATGTGGAGATTGGGATTCTGGACGAAAAGGAAAAAGAAGGTACGATTATAAAGCTTCTGCCACGCAGTACGGAATTGATTCGTCCGGCAGTGGCGAATGTGGACCAGGCCTTAGTGATCTTTGCAGCAGCAAAACCGAAACCGAATCTGTCTCTGCTGGATCGCTTTCTGGTCATGATGAATCGTCAGTCTGTGGATACGATTATCTGTTTTAATAAAAAGGACGAGGCTTCTGAAGCGGACCTGGAAAAACTCCGGAACATTTATGCCGGATGTCAGAACCGGCTTCTTTTTATCAGTGCAAAGTATCAGGAAGGAACGGGAGAACTGAAAAAACTGCTTCAGGGACATACAACGACGATGGCAGGTCCTTCCGGTGTAGGAAAATCTACGATTATTAACCTGCTGATTCCGGATGCGGGTATGGAAACAGGCGAAATCAGTGAGAAAATTGACAGAGGAAGACATACGACCAGACACAGTGAGCTTTTTCATCTGGTAGCAGGGAGTTATATCTTTGATACGCCAGGTTTTAGCTCTTTGGAGATTGGAGATATGGATAAAGAAAAACTCAGATTCAGTTATCCGGAGTTTCATGAATATGAGGGGACATGTCGTTTTCAGGGCTGTCTTCATGACAGAGAGCCGGACTGTGCAGTGAAAATGGCAGTAAAGGAAGAGAAAATCAGCCTGCAACGATATGAAAGCTATATTATGTTATTAAAAGAACTTCAGGAAAAAGAAAAAAGGAGATATTGACAATCATGAAAAAGTATTTGTCGCCATCAATTTTATCAGCAGATTTCACACATCTCGGGGAAGATATCAGGCTGGCAGAAGAAGCAGGGGCACAATATCTGCACTATGACGTCATGGATGGCCTGTTTGTTCCCAGTATATCGTTCGGTATGCCGGTGCTTCGGTCCGTCCGCAGGATTACGGATCTGGTATTGGATGTTCATTTGATGATTGAAAAGCCGGAACGATATATTGATGAGTTTGCAGACTGCGGAGCAGATATCATCACCATACATTATGAGGCCTGTGAAGATCTGCCGGGAACACTCCAAAAGATCAGAGCGAAAGGGCTGAAAGCAGGAGTGGTGATCAAGCCAAATACACCAAACGGCGTATTGGAAGGGGTGCTGGATCAGGTGGATATGGTGCTTCTGATGACGGTGGAGCCGGGATTTGGAGGTCAGGCTTATATCCCCTCTTCCACAGAGAAGATAAAGGAACTGCGCCGGATGCTGGATGCACGGGGGCTGCAGACGGATATTGAAGTGGATGGAGGAATTAAGAAAGAGAACCTTCAGACAGTACTGGATGCAGGTGCAAATGTGATTGTAGCCGGTTCAGCAATCTTTGCCGGAGACATTAGACAAAATGTGCAGGATTTTCTTAAGATGATGTAAGGGTAACATATGAAGACATTGATAATCAGCGGGGGCAATATCGATAACGATCTTGCCCTCAGAATTTTGCAGGAACCGTTCGAGCATATCATCGGAGTGGACGGGGGACTTGCTTTCTGCTTTGAGCACGGGATTGTACCTACCAGGATTGTAGGTGATTTTGACACACTGGATGAGAAGATTTTAAAATGGTATAAAGAACATACAGAGATTGAGATACAGGAATATAATCCGGTGAAGGATGCAACCGATACACAGATTGCTGTGGAGCTGGCATTAAAACTTGGGAGTAAAAGCATCATAATTCTGGGAGGAACCGGTACCAGATTGGATCATGTGCTGGGGAATATTCAGGCATTGTATCTGGCTCTGGAAGAAGGGGTGGATTGCCGGATGATAGACACTCATAACCAGATAAGACTGATTCAGGACCAGTGTATATTGCATAAGTCAGAACAGTATGGGACTTACTTTTCTTTGATTCCATATACAGCGGAGGTATTCGGAGTTACTTTAAAAGGAGTAAAATATCCGCTGGAAAAACATTATTTTACGGTGTATGGGACTGGAAGCTTTGGTGTATCCAATGAGGTTTTGGAGGATCAGGCAGAGATCTCACTGGAAAGCGGTATCCTGATTTTAATAGAATCAAAAGATTAAAAAAACCGCTGTATGCAAGTTTTTTTACTTGACAAAAGAGAAGGATTTGTGCTAGAGTGTATAAGGCTGTTTGCATATACAAATTGTGCAGTTCAGTTTACGCAATAATCACGCGGACGGATTTCTGGAGCGGTGCCGGTTCGGTTCTCCAGGAAGAAAAGGTCCGGCGGAAGAAAAACCGAAACGGAGGAAGAAAAATGAGCGTAATTTCAATGAAACAGTTACTGGAAGCAGGTGTGCATTTTGGTCATCAGACCAGAAGATGGAATCCGAAAATGGCGGAATACATCTATACGGAGCGGAATGGCATCTATATTATCGACCTGCAGAAATCTGTAGGGAAAGTGGACGAGGCTTATAAGGCGGTTGCAGATATTGCAGCTGAAGGCGGAAGCATCCTTTTTGTAGGCACCAAGAAGCAGGCACAGGACGCAATTGCTGCAGAAGCAGAGCGTTGTGGAATGTTTTATGTTAATGAAAGATGGCTGGGCGGTATGCTGACCAACTTCAAGACCATTCAGGGACGTATCAACCGTCTGAAAGATATTGAGACTATGCAGGAGGACGGAACCTTTGACGTTCTGCCGAAAAAAGAGGTTATCGCTCTGAAAAAAGAGATGGAGAAACTCCAGAAGAATCTGGGCGGCATCAAGGATATGAAGAGAATCCCGGATGCGATCTTTGTCGTGGATCCGAAGAAAGAGAGAATCTGTGTACAGGAAGCACATACACTGGGCATCCCGCTGATCGGTATCTGTGATACCAACTGTGATCCGGAAGAACTGGATTATGTCATCCCGGGCAATGATGATGCAATCCGTGCAGTGAAGCTGATTGTGTCCAAGATGGCAGATGCTGTTGTAGAGGCAAAGCAGGGAGAGGCTGAGGACTTCTACGAAGAGATGGAAGAGCAGGCAGAGGCATAAAAAGATCTGGATTTTGAACAGCATCCGTTCGAACAGGCCCCGGAAGGGATTTCAGGACGCAGAAGCGGCCGGAAATTCTTCCAGACAGATAGGGTCTGGAGAGACGGATGCGGAACTTTTATATAGGAGGAATAGAATCATGGCTATTACGGCAGCAATGGTAAAAGAGTTAAGAGAGATGACCGGTGCGGGCATGATGGACTGTAAAAAAGCCCTGGCAGCAACGGATGGCAATATGGAAGCAGCAGTGGACTTTTTGAGAGAGAAAGGTCTTGCAACAGCACAGAAAAAGGCAGGGCGTATTGCAGCAGAGGGTATTGTTGCAGCAGTCCTGGCAGATGATGCTAAGAAGGCAGTTGTTGTAGAAGTGAATGCAGAGACTGATTTTGTGGCAAAGAATGAGAAATTCCAGAATTATGTGGCAGAGGTTGCAGCGCAGGCTCTGAATACCACAGCAGCAGATATTGATGCATTTCTGGAAGAGCCGTGGGCATCTGACAGCAGCAAGACCGTAAAAGAGGCTCTGGCAGCACAGATCGCAGTGATCGGCGAGAACATGAACATTCGCCGTTTCCAGCAGGTAGTAGAGGAGAATGGATTTGTAGCTTCTTATATTCACGCAGGCGGCAAGATTGGCGTTCTGGTAGACGTGGAGACCAATGTGGTTAATGACGAGATCAAGGAGATGGCTAAGAACCTGGCAATGCAGATTGCAGCTCTTAAACCGGTATACACCAACAGCAGCGAAGTGGATGAGGAGTATAAGGCTCACGAGCTGGAGATTATTAAGGCACAGATCGAGAACGATCCGAAGATGGCAGGAAAACCGGAGAAAGTCATCAACGGCGCTGTCATGGGCCGTCTGAACAAGCAGCTCAAAGAGATCTGCCTCATGGATCAGGTCTATGTAAAAGCAGAGGACGGCAAGCAGTTGGTATCCGCTTATGTGGCTCAGGTTGCTAAAGCAAACAGTGCAGATATTCAGGTAAAAGGCTTTGTTCGTTTTGAGACAGGCGAAGGTCTGGAGAAGAAGAATGAGGACTTTGCGGCTGAGGTGGCGAAGCAGATGAATCAGTAAACTTCTGAGAAGAATTGATTTACGAACCCCTGAAAATCCCATAGAATGGGCATTTTCAGGGGTTTTTTGCGTTCTTGGGAGAAGTTCATAACTTATCGTAAATTACCGTATTTTGAGTGCCGATTTGGGGGATTTTTGGGGGAAGAATTGTAAGCGTCAAATAAGAACGTGTAGTGAAATATATGGCGTTCTCCTGTAAAATCA
>CAJTTI010000015.1 GCA_910579225.1 uncultured Lachnospiraceae bacterium
AATTCCTTCCGTATAATTTCCCTGTCCTTCCCCCATCTCAGGATCTCCTGTATAGAATTCCTGCACGCCAATCCGATTCCCTTCCGCATCGTATTCAAAAACATCATATGCTTCTAATATTCCTTCGTCCGTATAACGGTTATATTGTTTCATCTCTCCTTTTTCGTTATATTCAGATGTACTATATCCCATTAAAGTTCCATCCGGATAGTAGTTACTCGTTTTTGTTATATTCCCGTTTGCATCATATTCGTTTATATAATAGTTTCGTAAAATCCCATCATCTTCATATACATTTCTTCTTATTATTTTTCCGTTTAAATCATATTCATAAGTCTCATAGGAATCTAATATTCCATCTTTGTAATAATTTTCGAGCTTTATGGCGTTTCCATCTGCGTCATGCTCATAGATTAATTTTCCATATATTTCTCCCGTAATAGCAGAATAGATATAAGTTTGGATGCAATGTCCCTTTTCATCATAAAGTTTATTACCTACTCCCGTCTGAGCACCAGAAGCAGTGTAAGACACCGCTCTGTACTCACGTCCGTTCGCATCATAAAAATAATCATGATACCAACTCAAAGCACCCGTCCCATCATAACCAGACATTCGCCTTATCTGGTTCTCAGAATCTGTTATATTCCCGCTCTCGATCTCGGCAATCTTATCCGCAATCTCTTCATTGTCCCCTGTCTTCTCCAGGCCTTTTTTGAGAATCTTAAGCGCTTCTTCATATTCGCCTCGCCGGATCCAGAGATCGGCCAGACCCAGATAGGCTTCCGCATACATTTCGTCCAGGCCAAGCACTGTCTCGTAATCTGCCTGTGCAAGTGTCAGGTGCTCTTCGGTCTCGCCGCTTAGAATATACGCCCGGCCTCGTGCTATGTACATTTCCGGCTGCTTCGGATCCATCCCAATCGCCTCTGTAAACGCAATGATCGCCTGCTCATACTGCTCTTCTTCCAGATACCGCATACCAAGGTCATACTGCTCCCTCCAGTTAGACTCTGAAGTTTCACTTTTTCCACATCCCATAAGCAGGCATATTAACAATAACAGCAAACCCGTCTTTTTCACTTATCAGTTTTCTCCCTTGTCAATCTTCCTGTAATTCTTCTGGTACATAAAAATATGCTTCTTCCGGATCATAGGAGACCTGGACTTCATAGACTCGTCCATCTCCGTTGGTCTCTGCAAAAATATGGTAGGTTCCTCCGGTGTCTGGATAGAGATCCAGGCTGTATCCCGTTCCTCTTCCATCCTCATTCATCACTTCTTCTCTTAAAGTCCCTTTCCCCAGACTGGAATCCAAAAATATATAAGTACCCATGTCCTGTGCAAAAACACCTTTTTCTTCTATTTCACTGATTTTGAGAATCTCCCGTAATTCCTCTTCTGTGATTCCCAGGTTAAAAGGGATCTGAAGCATTCCGTCTCTTGCCAGTACCAATGTGTCTGCAGCTTCCAGATTGGCATTAAGCCGGATCCCTCTCCCCATTACTCCTGACAGATTTTCGTCATAAGTAAGAGACCCCAACCATTCATAATCTGCAGTTGAATACACAGTATAGTCCAGATACCGTTCTTCATGAAGGGTTGCTTCATAGCGATAAGGATCCGCCTCATAGGTATAAGCATCCCAGGTATCACTCTCTGAATGCCACATAGTATCTGCAGATCCCTCCTGCCAGCTGGGGATGATCTGTGATGGGAAACTGGCCAGAAGAGCCGCCGAGATTTCGTCGTAGGAATTGTTCATCAAATCATATCCCATTACCTGGATGTCCGCCAGTGCAAACGAAAATGCGATCTCTGTCTCCTCTGTTCCGTCTTCCGGTCCAGCATTTTCTATATCCCCCTGCACAGACACGCCTTCCAGTTCCTCCATACGTTCCAGAATCTGTGCATTCTGTGTTGCTGCATAACCATTCCGTAATGTTGTCAAAGCTGCATCTTCGTCTCCAAGACCCAGATATGCCTCTGCCAGACCAAGATACGCTTCCACATTTTTATCATCCAGTGATATAGCTTCCGTAAAAGCCACCACAGCCTGCTCATATTCTTCTTCTGTAAGATACTTTTCTCCCAGATTCAGCTGTTCTCTCAACTGATTGGAGACACTGTCCCGGCTGGCATAGATTATCCCTGCCAAAATCACCACTGCCAGCAGAAATACCGCTGCCATCGCATAAAGCATAGGTTTTCGTCTCATCATCTTCTCCCTCTCTCTTCCTGCCATTGTACTTCGGTCACTATTTATGGACTTTGTACTTCGGTCCCCGGCAGAGTATAATCCTAGTGCAGGTTCTTTCCTTTCCGCCCGCAGCAGAACCAACGTGATATTGTCCCTGCCGCCCCGGTCCAAAGCCATCTGCACCAGTTTCTCCGCTGTACTCTCCAGAGTCTTCCCGTCCTGAAATACCTCTGCAATCTCATCATCCATCAATAGATCCGTCACCCCATCGCTGCACAGTAAAAACAAGTCACCTGGTTCCATATGTACAGGCTCACTAAAGTGCGGCTCAATCATCAACTCCTCCGGACTGATACCCAGATGCTGTGTCAGCGTATGCCATCCCCGGTTCTTTCTGGCCTCCTCCTCATTCAGAAACCCCATATCTATCATCCTCTGGGCCTCACTGTGGTCCACAGAAAGTTGCCTCAGATTCCCGTCCCTGAAAAAATAGCATCTGCTGTCGCCTATATTGCAGCTTACAGCTGTATCCCGTTCCAGGTAAAGAGCAGCCATGGTGGTTCCCATCTGCCCGATGCCGCGTCTGCCTGCCTCTGCACAAATCCTGGCATTGGCCTCCTGTACCTGCTGCTTGGCTTCTGTCTCTATCTGCTCCACAGAACAGGGCCTGAACGTCTCTGCCGCCAGCAGGGCGGCGATTTCTCCTGCCTCCTCTCCGCCCATACCGTCATAAACCGCCGCCAGCAATCGTTCAGCAGTGCCGATCTTTCGAACAGACTGCTCATTCACATGCACATCTTCCCGCCAGATTCCAAACAGGTAATAATTATCTTCATTGTTCCTGCGTACTTTGCCCGCATGGGTGACTGCCAGTCCTTCTATCTCCAGATTCAATATTTTTCCCTCATACTCTGTTCCACTTTTCGCCTCTCGGCAGGCCCTGTCACTGCCATTACAACAGTTGCCAGTAACGCTGCACTCAAAAGTACAGCACCGGCGCAAAGAGTCATCATTCCAACTGTCATCTTCTCTCCCTTCCCGGCTCCCTACAGCCAGCCGCCGTCTCTCAGATCCGTCAGCATCTGCTCCAACATCTGCATCTCCTGATCCTGGTCCTGACCGCCATAGAGTTCCAGCGCCTTATCCGCATATTCTTTCATCTGCCAGTAATCCCGGTCGGCATTTTCTTTATTCTGCTGCTTGTCTGCTTCCAGATATGCAAACCTTTTATAGACCGCATAATTGTCCGGATATTTCTCCAGCATCTGAATCAGCATCTCCTCTGCCTTACTGTATTCGTCCATCTGTTCATAGAGAATGGCGATATTCTCCATCATTTGTCTTGTGGAATATCCATTCCCGTACAGATATTCAAAACGTTCCAGAGCCTTTTCATAATATTCCTGACGGACTGTCTCATCTGATTCTGCTTTCCGCGCATAGGCATCTGCCAGACGTTCACTGATGTTCATCGCCGATGCAGCGCCGCCGAAACGATTTTCCTCCTGTTCCAAAAGGCCAATCTCCTGGTCGATATACGCAGCTCCCAGCTCACGATAGATCCGGTCGCACAGAAGAACCGCCCTTTTTCTCAGCTGATCCTCCTCCGCTGCAGAAACTGCAGCAAGAAGAAATTCCTGTGCCGCTCCATGCTCTCCCTTTGCAAATGCAATCTCACCCTGCACCATATAGATCGAATCTTCTCCCAGGTGAAGAGCTGTCGCCTGGTCCAATACGGACTCTGCCTCCTGTACCTTTCCCTGTTTCGCCAGCGCGATGGCATAATCCCTGTAATAAAGACTATTCTGACTGTATTGATCTATAGCATTCTTCAGATTCAGTTCTGCGTTTGAATAATCCTCTTTCTCCATATAACAGTTACCCAGCACATAATAAATATCTCCAAGTATACTCTGGTCTTTCTCATCTCTCACCCGATAAACCGGATTCAGCAGAATATCTATTGCATACCGGATACAGTCATCATAACTGCCGGACTGGTACAGACGAAGTGTCTCGCTTCCGTAAGCCTCAATCCGCTCTGGTCGAATCTCCATAGATGAAGCCAGAACTGCAGACGCCTCGTCAAAGCTGCCCTCTGCCATACATGCCTCTGCCCGTTCGATTCCCCGGTTATAATCTATATCTTTCTCTCTCTGACGTACTGCCCAGCCGCTTCCCAGAAGAGCAGCGCCTGCCAGATACAGAATCCCTGTCATTATCTTCCTGTTCCGGCGCCTTTTCCGGTAATTTTGATATTCTGTATCCAGCTCGTAGATATGACGAAATGCATGCAGCAGCTCTCCGCCGTTCTGGTACCTGTCTTCTGGACGCAGTTCCATCATCTTCTTCAAAATATGAACAAAACCTTCGCTCAGCTCCACACCGCACTGGTCGACAGGAACGATTTGCTCGAAATCTCTTCCAGGCTTTATGCCGGTCACCAGGTGATACAATGTGGCTCCAAGGCTGTAGACATCCGAACATTCGTCCACACCACGCCCTATGGTTCCCTTTATCGTTCGCCCTGTCTCTGTCTCGTCTGCTTCTACTTCTTTGGAGACCGTTCGATTCACATCCCCGGCTGTCTCTGCTCTTCCTGCTACTGTCCGGCTTTCGCTTCTGTCTGCTATCGTAAGTTCATCATCCGCTGCCATGGTGGAGGTCTCTTCATGGACAGCCACTGTAGGGTCGTCCCCGGCCGCCATAGTGGAGGTCTCTCCGCAAGCGGCTACTGTAGGGTCGTCATCTGCTGCCATGGTGGAAGTCTCTTCCCGGACAGCTGCCATCGTTCTGGTTTCCTCTTTGGAAGATGGCTTTTTCCTGTCTTCCGTAAACTGCTGGTATCTTGCCAGACTGGGATACTGCTCCGGCGGTGAATACCCTCCGCTGATTCCCGTGGAGTTCTTCATACTGCTGTCAAACGCCAAAGAGATGTTGAAATCAATCAAACAGATCTTTCCCTCTGGAGTTAACATAATATTGGCCGGTTTAATGTCACTGTGAACCACCGGAGGATTCTGGTTGTGAAGATATTCCAATGCCTCCGCAAGCTCCTCTGCCCAGGCAAGGACCTGCTTCTGGGAAAATCTTCCTTCCTCCACAAGCGCTTTATCCAGACTTTTCCCCGGAATATAATCCATAACCGTGTAGATCTCATCGTCGATTTCCAGAAAATCATATACTCTTGGAAGATATGTATGTTTGATCTTTTTCAGAATATCTGCTTCGGCTCTGCTGTCCAGAATTCCTTTTACTTTCTCTTTGATCTTTTTGACCACCACATAGGTTTTCAGCCGTTCGTGGTATGCCCGGTACACGACTCCGCCACCGCCGGAGCCGATCTCGTCAATCAAAGTATAGGTATCATTCAATTTTTTCCCTCTTTCCATGACCGCTCTCCCTTTTTATGCAGATTTTCTCTTTCCTCTTTGGTAAAACACCAACATACAGATCAACAAAAGAATTACTGTAATCAGCCATCCTGCTGTATATTTTACAATATATGATTCCTCCGGCAAGCTGCTGCTGCCGAACAACAGGCAGCCCGCTACCATACCCGCGCAGCACAGCAAAACCACAATCCCCGTTTTCCCCTGCTGTTGAAGCCCTGCCGCTGCCACATAGCAAACCGCCATAAACAGATATCCAATTGAAATCAGTGTGACATACGCAGCAACGTTCCATCCAAAGAGAGTATAATTTATCATATTTGTGCCAACTGCCATTCCAAACAACCAGAGAGCCAGAATAAATCCAATTCCCATCCATGTATGCAGCCAGAATCCTTTCCTCCTGTCGCCGTTCTCTAATGTGAGAACAGTTACAGACAGAAAAAGACTCAAAATTCCCCAAAACGCCACCGTACCATTTAAGGAAAAGGTATACAGATTCAGGACACCGGAAAACACATTATAATACTGGTAACCTCTTGTAAAAAAGATTGCCACACAGGAGAGAATCCCTGCCGCGCTCAGAATGCCGAAAGGCAATGCTGTCCTCATATATGCCGCTGACTCTGTTCCATAGAGCCGTAGTTCCCTGATTTTCAGCCTGTCTGCTTCGTCTCCCCGATTCCACACAACCAAAAGCAGCACTGAGGCCAAAGTCTCCAGGCAGAACGAGGACACACCGGTCCAGATTCCCACAGCTTCCGGGGAATACAGTCTCTGAAGAATCAGTACCCGGCTGCACAGGAGATAATTTCCTCCATGAACTGCCAGCAGAATCATCAGAGGAACAAGCGTTCTGCTCTGTATCCATAAAAGTGTAAAGAGGCATCCGCATACTGTCAGTGGAATCAGACTGGCAAAAATCAGTCCGCATGGAAGACGCCCAATACATCCGGCACCTGCAAATACCGCTCCTGTAAGGATTGAACAAAATACGGCCGTGTGAATTGTATCATGCAGTTCTTCTCTGCCGTTCTTTCGTGCATTCATCACAAACCCAACCGTACATCCAACACTGAGTACGGTCGAGAGCAGACTGTATACCCTGAAATACACCAAGCTGTCCGGAACCATCCCACTCTGTGTCAGGTAAATTCCGAACACGCGCTGTGCTGCATACCACATAGATAAAACCGCCAGGCCGGCATACATGGATATCGCACGTCCTCCCAGCGCCCGGAAACCGGGTCCCCGCTGCCTGTCACTGACCAGCTGCCCGTTTTCAGCTGACTGGTCTGCCGCCTCCTTTCTGCCATCAGTCTCCTGATCTTCTTGGTCATCAAATACAGACGTCAGCTCCTCTGACTCTTCCGCAAGTACTGTCTCCTGCTCTCCCCCGACAACCGTGGACATGTGTTCATTTTCATATGTATTTTCTACTGCCACCGTCTCCGGTTCTTCTTCAAATGCAGGCACAGTTTCCTGTTCATAAACACCTTGATCTGCTCCGCTGATCAGTACGCCTGTCTCCGGTTCCTCGTCGTCCCAGAAGAAATCCTCTTCCTCATACGGCTCCATATGCAGATTTCCCAGAGCTTTTTCCATATCTTTTATACTGTGGAATCTTTGTTTCGGATCATAGGCACAGGCCTGAAGAATCACTGCATGCAGGGCATCCGAGCCGTATTTCGGAGCCGGCAGCACCTCTCCGCTTAATCTGCGTCGCTGCGCCTCATCATTCTGGCTGACCGAAGGCACTGCCGGAGGCAGAGGAAGGAAAGGCAGACGGCGTTCATTCAGAAGCCAGTACAGCACAAGTCCCAGTGAATACATATCCACAGAAGCATTATATGGCTTTCCCTGATAAACTTCAGGCGCCATATAGGCATACGTCCCTGTCTTCGTCGCACCAGTCGTATGTTCCATAGACCGGGCAATACCAAAATCTCCAAGCTTGTAATCGCCGAATTCATTGATGAAAATGTTCTGCGGCTTAATATCTCTGTGTACGATTCCTTTCCTTCCGCAAAGTTCCAGCGCCTTGCAGATATCCATTCCCACCTTGATTACCTCCGACTCCTCAAGTCCGTTCTCTTGGTTATAATAATTAGGCAGAGAGGTCAGAAGCTCCATACGAATCAGAATATCCCATCCATGAGTTCTTTCATTTGGGATGATCCTGTGCTCTTCATAACTGACAATATGAGAAGTCCCTTTGAACTGCGCCATAAGGGCAAATTCTTTTTCTATATCACTCATCTGGTTCCGAAAGATCGATGTAATACTCTCATCATCATATCCGTCGTCCTTATAAGACAGATAATCATCTTCTGACGGAGGAATAGAGATCACCTTCAGCGCAGACCGGTAATCCCCCACTACATTCTCATCCATCTTGCGTACCTCGTACACTTTACCGAAGCCGCCTTTCCCGACTACCCGGATTGTCTCCCAGCCGGGCCATAGTTCTCTTATTTCAGACATCACAATTCCCTCTCCTGTCAATGATTTTCTGTCAGACGAAACTCATATCTGGTGTGACCGATTTTAAGGATATCTCCATCCTGCAGCTCTACTGTTCCCTGCTCCCGGATTGGTTCTCCATTTATAAGCGTACCGTTGGTGGACTGCAAATCTTTCAGCAAAACTCTGCCTTTTCTGTTGCAGATCTTGCAATGTGTTCCGGATATGGTCCGGTCATCCGGGTCCAAAACAATATCCGCATACTGACTTCTTCCGAAAATCATCTCCTGGCCTTCTGCCAGTACCAGAGGAAATGCTCTGCCTGAACCATCCGTTACTCTCAGCTCGATCTGAAGTCCGCCTTCCACAACCGTCTGTTCTTCCTCTTTTGAACTATGCTCCTTTGGCGCTCCTCCCGGTCTCTCATCCGCAGCATCTCCCCCGGATGATGCTGCATTCCAGTATCCTTTCCGGTTTCTGCGCCTGGATCTGAGAAGCAAACAAACTACACACACCAGAAGAACTGCCGCACCGGCAACCGGAAACAACACCGATATATTGTTATGGGACGTCTCCGGTGTCAACACTGCTTCCTCTGGTTCCGGCAGTTCTGTCTCTGCTGTCTCCAGAAGCTCTTTCTGCTGCTCTCTGACAGGAAGTTCTTCCGTATACACATTCACTGTATCTTCCAGCACTCTGTCATTTCCGGCCTCATAGACGACTCTTAAAAGCAGTACGTCTTTCTCTGCGGCTGTCCCTTCTACAGGCAGCCCGGCAGACACAACCACCCCTCCTTTCAGAGAACGTATCACAGAAGTTCCCGTTTCTTCGGCTGACCTGCCGTCGATCATCGGTGCATAGTGCCGTCCTCCCACAGACAGGCGGGAAAAGCTGCCCAGAAGTTTCGCATATTCCAGCTGCTCCTCACTCTGTGTCTGGCGCAGGGTAGCCACCGTATACACAGGAATTTTTGAATCCATAACCGCCTGCTTTGCTTCCTGCTCTGTGATTCCGCTCACCTGCTCATCGTCTCCGTCCGACAGAATCAACAGACACCTTTTTGCATGTACCTTCTGATCTGTCTGGAGAAGCCGGACGCTGTCCACAATCCCTTTGTACAGGTTGGTATCCTCATTGCCGGCATCCAGGCTTTGAATCGCATGCTCCAGCTCTTCTCCCGGCTGCAGGAAACCACTGCTTCTTGTCTCATTCCCCATAGTACAAATCACCATGTTATCTTCTGCCGCCATGGAAGAACGGATTGCCAGAAGAGTCTCTTTCACCTGATTCATCTGTTCTTCCTTCATGGAACCGGATACATCCACCAGACAGTAGATCGTTACAGGAATCTGCTCTTCTTCTGCAGTGGCGATTCCGGTAACCTGCAATATCTCTCCGCCCAGGGATACTTTAAAATCCTCCGTCTCACAATGGTCCTCTAGTTCTCCCAGATCAGACAACAATATATATATTTCATCTTCATGAATCTCATAATTTTCCAGAAATCTGGAAAACTCAATTCCCTGTACTTCATTCTCCATAATTAATCTATACTATCCTCCATCACACGCACAAGAAATCCGGTATATTTGCGGATACTTTTCCGGATCTCCTGCTCTTCATCCCCGTTCAGAACGTACATAAAGGTATCTGTCCTGTCATCTCCGGACCTGCCCTCTGTCACAAAACGATAGCAATGAAGGGCCTCTCCATATTCAATACTTTTAATCTCTCTGTACCGCAGTACTGTCGTATCTCCGTATCTTTTTCCAACCCTTGTATTCCCATACTGAATCGTCAGATGGTCTTCCTCAAAGGTGATCTCCCCATCTGTATAAATATACTGCGGAACTCCCCTTCCCCCTCTGTTCCCTTTCCATATCAAAAAAACGGAAAATAAGATTCCGCCGTAATCTGCCATGTGCAAATCACCTGCAAGCATCTTCACGATCACAGTCAAAAGGATCACTCCGCCCGCCAGAAGAAACAGAAAACGAAACAGAATGCCGCTGCTTTTCTTTCCTGCATATACTTTACTGCTGAATTCAATCTTCAATTCTGCCACCCTTATCCGATGATTCAAAGAGGGGGCCGCACATTGCGGCGCCCCCTTTTACTTCCTAACCTTTGAACGCATTGGCAATCTCTTCATCTGCACTTTCCAGAGCGTCTGCCGCTCCGCGCAGCTGAGCTGCAATTCCTTCCAGAATGCTTGGAAAGTCGTTCTTCAGAAGCGGAAGCATGTCATTGGTAAACCCGTCAATGAACGTACTTTGCGCCGCACCTTCCCAGTTGTCTGCCACTTCATTCACTTTACTTTCCACACTGTTGATCTTTTCGTTGATGTCCTCCCGGCTGTTGTCTAAAAATGTAGCCGCATCGCGCAGCTCTTCCGGTGTCATAGCTATTCTTCCAGCCATGTCTTTTTCCTCCTTTGAAAATATGTATTATTCAACGGGCATCTGTTCCCGTTTGAATCAGATGTGATTCACAAGTTCAGTTTCAGATTCTCTGCCTCACGGACGACAGGCTCATAGATTCTGCGGGCACTGCTCAGATGCTCGCACATCCGAAGCATCACTGCCTTACGGTCTTCAATTCCCTCCACCCAGGTGGTATCATACTGCTTTTTGAAACTTTCGCTTCCGCTTCCTTTCCAGCCTGATTCCCTGAGCATCTCTTCCATCGCCTGCTGCAGTGCTTTCTGGATCTCCGTCAGATCATCCACCGCCGACCGAAGCTTTGTCTCCGCCGCTTCCATGGCTTCCAGGTTAATGGTCAGTTTACTTGCCATCCTCGTTCACCCCTTATAATACGGCCATGATATTGCTCATGTAACCGCCCGCCTCGTTCACTCTCTTTTTCTCTTCCTCGAGCTCCTCCAGACGCCCCATATCCTTTAAAATAACTGCTTTTACACTGTGAAGCTCCGGTGCATCCGGCGCAAACTCCAATACATAATCGACCAGCTCAAGCGCCTTTTCATTTTCACCCAGGCGGTTCAGCGCCAGCGCCCGGATCATATTGGCCTCCATGGCCGACGGATCTTCCAGTATCGCCGCCCGGCATCTTTTCACAGTCATCTCAAAAGCAGCTTTTGCTTCCTCTGTCCTGCCAAGATTCTTCAACGCTTCTCCATAATAAAACTGTGCGATATTGATATAAGTACTGTTGCCCGACAATCCTATCAGTTCTTTGGCAATTGACAGCGCTTTCTCATACTGTTTTCCCGTCATATAGACGCTCATAAGCAGATAACAGACTTCCTCATCCGGCTGATCCTCCACCCGGCATTCCCTGTATGCCCGCTCAAGAAGACCAGATGCGCTCTCGTAATTGTCCTGAATCCCGGCAATCCGGACCTCTTCCAAAAGGATCTCCCGCTTCCATTCCTCATCGTTCTTTTCTTCCAGCTTTTTCAGAAGGGCCGCCGCTTCCTGAAGTTTCTCCTCCACAATCAGAATACGGGCCTGATCCACCTGAAAGCCTGTCTCTTCCGGAAACAGTTCCATTCCCTTTTTAAGAACTTCCTCTGCTTCCCCAAAACGTCCCAGTTCACTAAGCAAACGGCACTGAAAATGATAACCTTCAAAATAATCCGGACAATTCTGTACCATGACTCCAAAAGCATCCACTGCTTCTTCCCTGCGTTCCTCACGAATCAGAAGATTCCCTTTCTGCAGATGTACGTCTGCCCTTGCCGGATCCAGTCCCAGCGCCTTGTTATAATTCCGGAGAGCCATACTGGTATTCCCCTGCTCTTCATACATCATCCCCTGGGTAAAATAAAGCTGAGAATTCTCATATCCATCTGCCTGTGCAGTATCCAGATACCGGATCCCCTGAATCAAATCCCCTTTCAACCCGGCCACGCAGCCCAGATGAAAATATGCTTCTCCACATTTTTTGTCCACAAGAAGCGCCTTTTTAAAAATTTTCTCCGCCGTATCCAACTGGTCCTGATTGGCATAAATCATGCCCATATTAATATACAGTTCCACATGATGCGGATCTTCTTTCTCAGCTTTCTGGAAATACTCCAGAGCCTTCTCCAGCTTTCCTGCCGAAAGCAGGGTCTCTCCCCGTGTCATATACTCCTGATAATTTTCCCGGTCCATAAACAACTCTCCTTTGCTTATCTAAATTTTAATCCTTTTCCCGCTCTTTTCTGGCAATCTCCCGTTTCAGGTCCGAAATCTCCCTTTTAATTCGACTGATTTCTCTCTTACAGTCCTCGATCTCCAATACCCTGTCATCGTAATAAGTCTGCAGACGGCTGATCTCCTCTGACAGTTCTCCGATGGCCTGTCCCAGGTGACTATCACTTTCTGGTTCTTTCTCTTTATTTGACGATACCTTTTCATCCAGATCCCCAGCCATCCGATTTCCGCTCATCCCTTTATAGGCTCTGTTCACCATGTTATCCAATTTCTTATTGACACTTCTTGCATTGTCATCAAAATCCTTCTCCAGATCCTTTTTCAGGTCTTTTACCTTATCCCGCCTCTTCCGGGCTTTCTCCTTGTTCTCCGTCGCCGTCTTCTTTCGCCTCTCCCAGTCTTCCAGACTCCGTTCCAACGATCTTAAGCGCCTGTACATCTCACTCAAACTTGACACTGTCTGTCCTCCTTTGTTTCCACAGAGCTGCAAGAGCCTGTCTTTCTTATAATCTTCTTACCGCTTCTGGTTTCCAGCTCTTCCATAAGCTTCGGAAAATCTTCATAATACGGCATCAAGTCAATCCAGACATCATATGCCGGATCAGGCGGAATCGTATCAACACACCGCTCCCTGCCACTGCTGCTCCACACCTTTACTTCCATCGGACCATATATTCTCAGAATCTCCTGTTCGATATTGTATTCCATCTGTGTGATATCCGCATACCGCATCCTGTTTGTAAGATACGGCAGTCCACTGAACAAGTCCACATAACCCTGTTCAAAGGTCTTTGTACAGAACGTCAGTTCCTCTTGCTTGAAAGAAGCCCAGGGAATCAAATACTTTTTATATGCATGACGCCTGACCACAAAAGGAATCAACGAAAAGATCAGTACCGGAACAGGCGTACATACCACAAAAGTACACATAATAACCAGTTCTGTTCCCCTTATGCCATCCAGGAAGCAGTAAATCGCATTTCCCGTCGCAGCTGCAAACAAGGCAAGAAAGCCAATGATCATAATGACCTGAAGAATATGATACAGTGCAAGCTCTGCATGCAAAGCTCTGTTTCCTTTTGCAATCCTTCTCCTGATTAACTTTTTCCTTTCATTCCGATCCACTTTATACTGCAAACTTACCGCCTCTCCTGTCTCTGCAAACCAGCTACATTGCCCTGTCTGATTATCAGGAACCCCCTGGCGCCATCTTTTTCAGATGATCCTGGCGTCCTCTGATTTTATCCCGAATATCTATAATCGTGTCATATGTACTCGTTCCTGCACTAACAGCGCCTCCATATCCGCCTATAGAATAAGCTCCCTTTATGATCGAATAACTATCCTTTCCTTTGAAACCGCCGAAACTGCTTTTTATCACTGTGTTTAAGATTTTTAATGTCTTATCAACTTTTCCAAAATCAGATTTGAACATTTTGAATATCTTTTTTGTTCTTCCCAATCCACTCGTATTCTGGGAGGTAAACGTACGTTTAAACCTTTTCTGCCAGTTTTTAATGCCTCCTCCGTCTCCAAACAGCGTTCCTTTCCAGTTCGTTTTTAGAGTTTTTCCAATCTTAGCCCATCCATCCTTTGATGAAACCGTACTTTTGAATTTTGCAAAATCAAATTTATAAACTTTCTTGGTCGTTCCGTTAACTACTGTCGTTGTCTTAGAGCTGAAGAGCTTGTTTAACCCTGATCTCTTATACATACTATGCAGGGAATCCCCGATACTGATCACAGAACAAACCGTGTCTGTAATATCCCATGCATCAGCAAAACCGGAGGAAAACCGATTCCAAAAACCAGATTTAAATGTTGTCTGCCGCAGCGTATCTGAAAAGCTGTCTATATTCCCATAGTATTGCGCCCAGGCAGGATCCTCCTCCCCGTTCGCCCGCAACTGGTTATAGAGATTAAATCCGGCATTCACCACTCCAATCACTGCTGCTACCACGCCTGCTATCGCCACTACAGCAGCAAACACCGATGTAAACGGCCCTATGGTAATCACCGCCACAATCGCTCCCACCGCCGCCAGTACAAACCCGGTAATTGCCAGGGCCGTATCCAGAATCTTCTTCCCTCCGCAACACTCATACCAGTAACGGATATTCCCTTTCAGATCTGTCCAGACTTCCTTAATCTTGCTGATGCCATCCGCCAGCCACCCCAGGCCCGGAATATTCATAATAGCAGCCAGAAAGCCATGGGGCCTTAAATTCTCATGCGCTTTCAGAAAGCTCTCTCTTGATCCGTTCACCGTCTTCGCCACTCTGCTGTCTGCACTCTTTGCATTCTCTTGAAAAGTCTCTGCCTTTGATGCAAACGTCCGAAATGCAATACTCTTTGTATTCAATTTGATAATCTTCTGCTTTACATAATACGATGCCGAGTCAATTCGGCCATTCCCGTCATTCATAGGTGACGGAGGCACACTGCTCCATTTATTCGTCAGTTTCCGATTCAGCTCATCGACATATGAATCACAATCGGATGCCGTTTTCCTGGCATAGTTCGCCATACTGCCCAGGTCACTGTACTTTAATACCAGCTCTGACATTTGTCTGTCCTCCTATTTTAGTTCCGCATCCTCCCTGTCTCTGCCCGAAGTCTGGAAGAATTTCCGGCCGCTTCCGCTTCCGTAAATCCTTCCGGGCATCTCTTGGGAGGATGCTGTTTTAAGCTATCTTGCAGATCCAATGCTCTTCGACACTTCTGCATCCGTCTGAATGAATGTCTCCTGAGCATCAATCAGCCCTTTACGAAGATCCATCAACACATCCTGTAGATCCTCCAGCTGACGGTACAGAAGCTTATAATCTTTCTCAAAAGCTGCCTTTCCGTCCCCTTCCCAATGGTCCAGAAGTTCTTCAATAATATGCTTGAAATCATCTTTCCGGCTTCTGTATGCGGACAGTGCATTGTCATATGCTGTCCGCGCACTGCTCATGGCGTCTGTATCTACATGCTGCAAAGCCATATCTTTAATCCTCCTCATACAGCGGAGTCCGAAGCTTTCTTACGCCACCAGTGGTGATGTAATACGCATCCCCTGCTTCCACCGACTTTTTAAACTGTCTCTGAATACCCGCCGGAACATCCGTAAGCTTAATACCTGCCAAATCGTCAAAGAACAGGATATTCTTCCCTTCTTTGATCTGCTTCATCAGGTCATTTGCCCCATAGCCGATGGCCGCATTCTCGATTCCCGACAGGATAAACAGAACTTTCATATTTTTATAACTCTTCATAATGTTCTTCCACTGCGCACATACTTCCTTTGTGGTTTTGGAAGCATCATAGACTGCGGAATGGTTGACCACTACAAGCAGCAGCGGCTCCTCATCCAGAAATTCCGTTCCTTCTGTCTGGCATCGGTCTGCACGGTCTTCACAGGCACTTTCAATCCGGTCCACAATCATCTCAAACTCGCTGGCATCCGTCGTATACTGTTCGACAAATCCATAATCTTTCAAAATCCCAAGCTTCTGATCAAAGCCGTCAATCACATAAGCCTCCACTGGCTCGTCAAAGATTCGTCTCTCCATACAGCGGAACAGATAACGGACATAATTGCTTCGCCCGGAATTTTCCTTACCGGAGATGACCAGATAACCGTCTTTAAGACTATTCAGAAGAACCGGCTCCACCGTGTCAAAATCAATACCCATATACCAGCTGTCTTTTGCAGCAGGCCCGAAAGCGCTCTCCAGATACTCCTGTTTCAATACTGCCGGCACCTCCGGTATCCGCTTTGCACCGACACCTGTACACGCAGCATTTCTTTCCTGAATAAAGGTCCTTATGGCTTCTACCCTCTGGATCTCCTTTTTTCCCTCAAAGCCCAGATAAGTCTGGAATTCATACAGCACCTTGTCCACAGAGGCAAGACCACGCCCGGGAACTGCTCTTGGTTCCATCCGGCACCGGTCAAACAGACTGGAGTATTCGGACTTGTCATTGCAGGTAAGTCCATATTTATTGCTGAAGGCCGCCAGATATTTGTATCCGATACCGGAGATCTGCTGGGAAGTCACATTGACAGAAATACCGATAGCACTTCCCTCTCGTACCAGATTCAGAAGATCGTCGTCATACTCTCCGCACAATTCCCGGAAAGCAGTCATATTGTCAAGCAGAATCACAATCTGCGGAAGATCCTCAAAACCAGCTTCCCGATAGGACTGATAGGATGTGATACCCATCTGAGAGAATTTTTCTTTTCTCCGCTTCATCTCTTTGCTGATCATCCGGAAGAACAGCTTCAGCTTCTCATCTTCTCCCGGAAGCATGATGCCGCCCACGTGCTTCAGCTCGTCAAACACTTTCAATGCCATGGAAGCATAATCAATAATATAAATATTGACTTCTTTCGGCGTGTAGGCCTGCGCAAGCCCCCTGATAAAGGTCTGCAGCATACAGGTTTTTCCAAATTGGGAAGAACCGAGTATAAACGTATTGTTTTCACTAATGTTCAGTATGATCTGATCCTGTCTCTGATGGTCCGGATCATCAAAAATTCCGACAGGAATACAGATACTGCCTTCTCCATGTACCGGCTTCACATTTCCATAAGAATAGACTTCGCCCAAAGGCGGCAGACAAATCCCCGGAAGTCTCTGAATCTTCTGCTCCTCGCAGAAAGCAGACACATGCCTGACGATTGCTTCCAGCTGGGTATCCTGACGTTCTTCCCTCTTCTCAATCTTTTTCTCATAGATCACGGTCCGCTTGCCGGACAGATCCAGCCGACAGATCCGAAACGGCCGTCCGGAAGTGCCGTCGTCTGCAGAAGCAGGCGCTCCACTGTATGCAGACTGGAACAGTTCAAAGATCTCATTGTTTCCCACCTGCAGATACGCCCGGCCTGGTTCCATAATTTCCGCCGCCAAAGGCGTCTTCAATACCTCGTTACTGTCTTCTTTGTTCTGAACTTTCAGACAGAGCCTGAATTTGGAGTTCGACCAAATCTGCGCATCCACAACGCCGCTAGGTTTCTGGGTGGCCAGAATCAGATGGATCCCAAGGCTTCGACCGATGCGCGCAGCGCTGATCAGTTCCTTCATAAATTCCGGCTGATCCATCTTCAACTCTGCGAACTCGTCCACGATCAGAATCAGATGTGGAAGCGGAATCCCCGCCTCACCCTTTTTATAAAGCCGGATATAGGAATCAATATGATTGACCCCATATTCAGCAAACAGCTCCTGTCTCTTTCTCAGCTCTGCCTTAATGGAAAGCAGGGAACGGTTGATCTCTCTGCCGTCAATATTGGTAATAGCCCCCACCAGATGGGGAAGATCCTTGAACTGGTTCACCATGCCGCCGCCTTTAAAGTCGATAATTACAAACCCGACTTCATAAGGATGAAACAGAACTGCCATGGACAGAATATAACTCTGAAGAATCTCTGATTTACCGGAGCCTGTTGTACCCGCCACAAGGCCGTGGGGACCATGATGCTTCTCATTCAAATCCAGGCTGACAATCTGATTCTTGGCACGCACACCCAGAGGCGCTCCCATACTGTTATAAACCTGAGAAGATCTCCAGTTCTTCTCCAGATCAATATCTTCCGTACTCAGAATGTTCAAAAGCTCGAACAGTGTAATATTCTTCGTCAGCGTTCCTTCCAGACTTACTTCGTCACAATAGACCGGCGCCAGCTTCTGTGCAAGACGCCTGACCGTCTTGTCCTCAATCTCGTTGTAATAGAATTCACATTTTTTTAATGCATCTCTCGCCTGAACTACCTTTCCGTTCTGGCCGTCCCTGAGCTCAATCACCGTATCGCAATTATTGGGCAGAAAATCCGCATATTCTTCAAAGAACAGGAAGCATACCCCAAGTTCAGCTGCCCGGTCGATAAACCTGGAGATGGGATGTCTCTTCAGTCCCTGATCGTTGTATACAAAAACTGTCAGAATTGTCTGGAACTCCTCTCCCTCTGTACTCCTTCTGTTCAGTTCTTTATAGAGATACTCAAATAAAATATTTTTGCTGTCGCTGTCACACACAATATTCCGCTGAGCCAGATCCTCATTCTGTACATGAGGAAGGCAGCGAAGCCATTCAAACTCCTTTTGATATTCTGCATCCAGAATATAGAAAAGTCTTACATCCTGGAAATACTGGCGGGTACTCAAATCAATCGTAATATTTTTCAGCATCCCATAGAGGAACATTCGAAGCCCCACAAAACCGACCGCATTCGTCTGCTTCAAATCCACTGTAATCGGAGCCCCGTTCAAATCCCTGTATTCTCTGGCCAGATTTTCCGGTATCTCTGTGAGATCGTCTGTCCCACCGAATTTTTCCTGCCTTTTATATTCGATCTTACGAAGCGCGGGGCGCTTGCCGGTACCAAGATAGATCTCCAGAAAATCCTTGTCCATCCTGTCACGGTTAAACAGATCTGAGGAAAAGTCGTTGATGATCTGTATCTCTTTAGACGGAGCATAATAGCAGTCCTCCAGAAGTTCCTTTTCCAGCTTTCTGCTCTCCTCAATCTCTGCTTTCTTCTTCTCAACATAAGCGGTATAGACGGCTCTGCGTTCTTCGGTATCCTTTTTGTACTTTTTCCGTTCACTCACGATGCCTGCCACCGAAGTGCAGATACCAAGCGTCATGGAGATCAGGCTGATCCATATGTAAGAGCTTCCCGACGAACTTAATACTACCCGGAAAAGAATCGTCACTCCCAGCATGATGACCGCAGGAAGAAGCTGGAGAATCAGATTGCCGCCGGGTTTCTCAGGTGCGTCCGGAGGATCCAATACGGGAATGGCATCCTCAGGAATCACCGCCCGCATCCTGGTCGAACGGTTAAAATGAGGATAATCCTGAACCGTCCTGCTCTCTGACACATCATATATTTTCAGATCTTTTGCTGAAATACGGAGATTTCTAGAAACATACAGACTGTTTCCTTTCAGATAAAAACTGGCATCTGCCAGAGAGATAAAATCATTTCCGTTCAGTCGAATCTCTCCGCTTCGTCTGCGGCCATTGACATAGATTCCATATGCCGATGATTTCTCCTTCAGAATCCATCTGTTTCTGTTGTCTTTTACAATGGAGATAGAATCGTTCCCTATATAAGAGCTCTCTACGCGAACCTGACACCTGGCATCCCCGCCAATCAAAATCTCCTGTCCCTGGGGCAGTTCGATCCTTCTGCTGTAATCTCTTTTCCCTGATTCAAAATCAATCATAAAAGACAACCGGAAAACTTCGCTGTCTGTCTTCTGATACCTCAGGCAAAGCTCGTCTCCATGCTCCAGTTTCTTGATGATCAGCTTCTGCACGTTCCCGCCGGTCATATATACATTGTCTGAACAGACGATCTTCCACTCGTCATTTTCACAGAAAAGCGACAGTTCAAAGCCTTCAAAAAACAACCCCTTTCTCAGGCGCACGTCGCAGTTCAGAGCCGTTCCGATAACAAGCTTATGAAGATCCTCCGGCAGCTCAATTTCCCTGTAAAATTTTTTTCTGGAAAGAATGATCTTAAATCGGTTCTTCATTGGACACACTCCCCCTCTTCTCAGTCATTTAGTATAATCAGCGACCCGTTGCGGATCCCAAATTCTTCCAGCGTGTGATTTCCTTTCAAAAGAACAATGGGATTCTCAGCCTTCAAATAACAATTCGCCATATCATCCGTGTCAAGGCCCAGATCATAAGCCTCATTTAATGCTGCAGCCAGTTCATTGACCGTAATACTCAACGGTACTTCCAGATCCTCTTCGATCTTCTTCTTCAGTATTCTCACTGTAATAACAATCTTCATTCTGTCCATTTTCTCCCCCTGCAATCTGTATACTGGTATCGCATTTTAAAAATAAATGTTCTCATGCCGGAATACTGTATCCATGTCCATTAGCCTTGCTTTTACAATAAAATCTCTTTGCTGTGCGTCCGGATCAGTTCCTTGTTTATATAAAAACCTCTTCCATGCCAAAGCCTGTCCATTTTCCTTCGCCAGGTTTCCGCTCCATACTTCCAGCCTCCGTCTGCTCCGACGAGAACTGCTGTTACATTATCCCTCTCGCCACGTTCTATCATCAGTTGGGAGAGCTCCCTGCACAGCTTCGTCATTTCCGCCCCGGATTCCATTTTCTTTTCTATACGCTCTGCAAAATCAGCAGACCGGCACCGGTGATAGAATCCATCACTGCAGAGCAAGAAGCGGTCCATCCGCTTCAGCCTGCCGGTTCCCCGGTCCGGCTCCAGAGCCCTAGAAACGCCGATACACTGGGTCAGCATGTTTCCCGCCCTGACATCTGCTATTTCTGTTCCTCTGTCCCGGTTTGCCACTGTATGATCCACCGTCAACTGATCCATCTCCCCTTCTCTAAACAGATAGATTCTGCTGTCCCCCACATGGACCCACAGATACTCTGTCCCCATCAAAAGGAGCCCGGAAAACGTCGTTCCAACCCGGATATTTTCTGCTCTTCCATAATCCCTCAGGCGTTCATTCAATCCATGAAGCATCTCTATCCAGATGTCTCCCACTTGTTTCAGAGAACATTCCTGTATCCTCATAGGCAAATCTTTGGTAAACCAGTCCGAAAAAGCAGTGACTACAGTGCCGCTGGCCACCTCTCCTCTGGCAAGGCCGCCCATGCCGTCACACACCACCGCCATAAGCACATTGCCCCGAACCCGGCTTCTGGCTCTAAGCACACAGAAAGAATCCTGATTATTCTCTCTGGTTGTTCCAATGTCTGTATATGCCCCTGCAGAATATCTCATACCTGTCCTCTCATAAGCGGAATTCAAAGTCTTCATCCCACATTCGGATTCTGCAGCCGTCCGTCAGGAGTCTCGGCTCCCCTCCTGCCTGAATCTGCTCACCATCCACATAGGTCCCGTTAGTAGAATAGTTATCTTTGATATAATACGCGTCTCCAATGCAGACAATAATCGCATGAACATTACTGATGCAATGATTCCCCGTAATGCAGAAGTCTGCACGACCAGCACTCCTCCCAATCTTAAAACTGTCCCCGGATATCATCCGTTCCTCTCCGGTGGAAAGCCGCCGGATGACAGGCAAATGCTGCTGCACTGTATCTGAGCCGGGAAAATCCATCAGGGTTCCGTCCTGATCATCATCTATTATGGTGTCTCTGTCATCATTTGTAAAATCCCAGGCAGCAGCCTCTGTTACCACACTGTCTGCACCTCTTTCGTCTGCAGTATCATAAATGGTCTGTTCCGGATCCTCCCACCCGGAATCCTCCTCTTCATTTATAATTGTCTGATCATCATTCCATCTTCCACCTGTATTCTGTACATGAAAGAGAGAGAGAAAACGTTCCATGCTCCTGCTATGAACACCCTCCCTGGACAGCTCATCTGCCCAGCGCTTCCATAACCTTCGTTCACTTTCCGTAAGCTCAGCGCTCAGAATGATATCCCTGCAGAACAGAGAATAATCATAACTCTTTCCGATACCATTGACCGGAAAATAGATAAAATAAACATTTCCGCCCTCATCTGCAAAAATCCAGTCCGGATTCAGAAGCAGCCGGTGTACATCCAGCCCGAGCTGCCGGATTTCGCAAACTGTCTCCAGAGAAGACCTCATAACAGCTGTTAGCTGCTGCTGCCCCATTTTCTGCAGCAAACAATGAGTCAGGGTGCGTTTTCCCTTCCCGGACCAGGTCAGATCCCCTGTTTTGTCAAGCTGTACCTTCAAAAGCCCCTTAACCGGATGACTTTGAAGCACGCTGATCTCATACCGCGAAACCATATATTCCGTGTCTAATCTGCATTTAACCGCATTTCCCATCACATGCTTCAGCTTTAACATATCCATTCTCCATCCTATATGAGCATATACGCTGCCCTCTGCATGCCATCAAGGTTCTTCAACCCTTCCAGGCCCCCGGCAACTGCATTTTCATCTGCTTCTATATACTCATGTATCACTGCAGAATATTCAGAACCTGGATCAGCCAGTACATTTTCCTTCTGTCTGTCGAAATGATTGCAGATAAAAATATATTTATCTGCATCGCTGAAATTCATACTTTTCTTCAGAATCCTAAGCTTGAACGCCGCATAGGCATCCTGACGTGTTACCGTCAAAACCCGGTTCGCCATATCTAAAAATTTCACACTGTCTCCGGACAGCTCATTCCCAAGATCAATCACGACAAAATCATATTCTTTTGACTTTACGATATTCTCAATCAGCCTTAGATAAGCCCCTTCCGTGATCCCCAGCGATCCTCTGGAAGACCCAAGAGGTGGAAAATATGTAAAGCCTTCTTTCAAAAAACTGGCTTTGATCTTCTGATCCAGTTCCATCCCCGCCTCCTGCATCTTCATGCAGACGTCTGTCGGCAGCGTGTCTCTGGACTGAAGATAATAATGAAAATCCTGATACATCTGCGGATTGATATAAAATGCAGACTTCAGGTTCTCCCTCATAGAAGCGCAGATGCCCATGGCAACCGTCGTGCTTCCAGCCCCGCCTGACGGCGAGATTACAGTGACCACTCTGGTCCTTCTCTCCTCCGTTACGGAATTTGTGCGCTCCACGGATGCAATCCGACCAAGCAGCGCCCCAAGATTGCAGAATTTATACAGCCGGACTGCCTCCTGCTCCAGACTGTCTTCCGGCTCAGGAGCTTCTGTAAGAATAAATGTTTTCTCTATATCATGCATACGGAGCCGGTCTGTATACATGTTTTCATCAATGATCAGCAGATCAATTCTCTTTGGAAGGACAAAATACTCATCAAAAAATTCCGGTTCTGAGATCAACTCCAGATCTGCTGTTTTCCGGAACATTTTTACAAGTCCCATCTCCAGACGGCTCAGGTAATCTTTATCTGGTTCTACCACCACTATCACGGATTTTTCCATAACTTCCCACCTGTTCTCATTTGATATTTACGGAAAATTCAATATCCGGCAATCGCAGCACATCTCCATCATGCAGTTCCACTTTCTCACCGCCCACTTTTCTTCCGTTCACGTAAGTCCCGTTGGCACTTCCTTCATCCACGACATAAAAGTAACTCTGTTCCCTGACCAGCCTGCAGTGCCTTCGTCCAATCTTTTTTGACACGTTGACAACCCCGTCGTTGTCTTCCCTGCGTCCAAGCCAGAAGCTTTCCTTTTCCACCAGAAAACGAACCGGAAATCTCTGATCCCTGCTTTTAAGGAGAAGCTTACCCTGACTTCCCGGTCTCCCGGCGTCACCGCCATCCCTCATCAACGCCTTTAAAAGACCTTCCAGGCCTGATTGCCGGTCGGCCAGCAGATCGGCCAGCTCGTCCGTCTTCTCCGGCGACAGCTTCCCTGCATATTTCCTCACCCAGCAAATCATCTGTTCCCGCAAAAAAGACTCAAAATCAGCCCGTTCTCCGTTCCCTGACGACAGAGGGAGATAAGCCAGTTTTACTTCCAGCGTCTTGCCGTCCACCATCACTGCATCCGGCATAATGTCAATGTTCTCATACTGCAAAAATCCATTATCCCTGACACCAATGAGTTCTTTGATAAATCTGTATAAAATTGTGCATACACCTTCGAAATTGCTCTGGGAAAAAACTGTAGAAATACTTTGAAATTCCTCCGTGAAATAGATAAATTTCAACTGACCGTTATATCTGATCTTTGCACAGGGAAGCAACCCTTTTCCATCCTGCGACAACAGAAACTTATAGCCAAGTTGGCTGAATCGTCCCTCGTCTTCCAGAATATAGGTCAGATTACCCCCTTGTTTTCCTCTGCTGACCGCATTAGAACCAAGATAATCCCTCATAATTTGTCAACCTCTTTTGTATTTCAATTCATATAACACCTGTAATTGTTTCTATATTAGCACTTTTGTACAATAAATTCAAGCATTTGCCGATTCTTTTATAAAAAATCATCTATATTTATTACTTTCATGAAAAATCAGAAAGCCGCATCATTTCCGCTACCCCAGGGTATACTGTTCCTGAGGTGATATTTTGAGCAGACTATCTGAAAACTATAAAGAAAATGTCTCCGCTCTGCGGCACATTTTAGACGCAGAGCGAAATTTTGATATATTGGAAAAACATCTACTGATCGCAGATCATGCTGCCAGCTTGTTCTTTATAGATGGGCTGGTAAAAGATGATATTCTGGAAAAGCTTCTGGAATATTTTTACAGTTTGAAACCTGAAGATCTTCCTGACTCTCCGGAACAATTCCAGATGCAGAATCTTCCTTATATAGAAACCGAAGTATTGACAGAAACCACAGATGTATTAAAAAACCTGCTCTCTGGCGTTCCCTGCCTTTTTATCAATGGGATGCCGGATTGCCTTGCCATCGACTGCAGGACTTATCCGGCCAGAAGCGTAGAAGAGCCGTTTAAAGACCGGACGCTACGGGGTTCCAGAGACGGCTTTGTGGAAACTGTCGTCTTCAATACTGCCCTGATTCGCCGGAGAATCCGTTCCTCCAAACTCTGCATGGAAATGCAGACTGCTGGAAAGAGCACGCTTACAGATATTGTCCTCTGTTATATGGATGATCGGGTTGACAGAAAGTGCCTGCAGAAACTGAAGGACCGTATCGCTTCCATCTCTGTGGATGCACTGACTATGAATCAGGAAAGCCTGGCGGAACTTCTTCTGCGGGGCCACTGGTTTAATCCATTTCCAA
Organism: uncultured Lachnospiraceae bacterium; assembly: GCA_910579225.1. Taxonomy (GTDB): domain Bacteria; phylum Bacillota; class Clostridia; order Lachnospirales; family Lachnospiraceae; genus Hominiventricola. The sequence continues at coordinate 24,885 of CAJTTI010000015.1, forward strand.
AATACCATCTGACAGAGCGACCGGATACAGCCGCAGCTTCTATTCTGGAAGGGAATATTGTAGTTCTGGTGGATAACTCTCCATCTGCTATCCTGCTCCCCACCACCCTTTTTGCCATTATGGAAGAAGCCAACGATTATTATTTTCCTCCCATTACCGGCACCTACCTGCGTCTGTCCCGGTCTTTGATTATGATTTTGTCTTTGGTGCTCACCCCTCTGTTCCTGCTTCTGATGCAACACCCGAATTGGATCCCGGAAGGATTTCAGTTCATTCGAATTCAGGATACCATCCATATTCCTCTGATCTGGCAGTTTCTCCTGCTGGAGCTTGCCATCGACGGGCTGAGACTTGCTGCTATCCACACACCGGATATGTTAAGTACCCCTTTGTCAGTAATTGCCGGCCTGGTAATCGGAGAATTCGCAGTTAATTCCGGCTGGTTTAACAGTGAAATTATGCTTTATATGGCTTTCGTAACCATCGCTAATTATTCTCAGTCCAATGCTGAACTAAACTATGCCATCAAATTTATGCGGATCCTGCTGCTCCTTCTAACCTGTTGGTTCGGCCTTACAGGATTTGCCATCGGGATTCTGATCGTTGTCGCAAGCCTCCTCGGATGCAAAACCTTCTCCGGAAAAGGATATCTGTATCCCCTGATTCCTTTCCACTGGCAAACCCTGAAACGGCAGCTGTTCCGGGTCAAATTATAAGCAATGTCCAAAAAGAGAGCCCTGGTCTAAAATGACCATGGCTCTCTTGATTCAAAACGCCATTCCCGGCAGCACGAATTTTTCCACAATCTCTGCAATTGCTGAATGATTGTTGTCCTGTTCTGTCACATAATCTGCTGTCTGCTTCACTTCTGTCTGTGCGTTTGCCACCGCACATCCTACTCCGGCCGCCTTTAGCATGGACAGATCATTGCTCTCATCTCCTGCTGCGACAGAATTCTCCAGAGGAATCCCCATCCACTCACAAAACATCCGAAGTGCTGCTCCTTTACTGACTCCCTCAGAAACCATCTCCAGATAATCCCGGGAGCTGAAATACATATCTACTTTTCCTTTTGTCCATGCAGTCTGATTCTCTTTAAACATCTGTAGTCTGTCCGGATTTCGTACACTGATCGCTAACATCTTATAAGGAGACATCGTGATTGCCTCTTTCAGATCCGGAACAATCCGGGCTTTCATACCGGTCCTCTGCAGATATACGGTCAGATTTTCGTCATCCCGTTCTGTTAGGACGCTGTCTTCCACATAGGTATGCAAATAGATATCTTCCCGTCTTGCCGCATCGACCAACGCTTTTGCGTATTCCATCGGAAGTGTTTTGGTGAACAGAAGCCGCCCTGTCTCACAATCCAGAATTGCTGCGCCATTGTATACAATCATATATCTGCATCCAATCTGCTCCAGTCCATAAGACACTCTGACACGGCCTGCGCTGGTATTCGTTCGACCTGTCGCAATCACAACTTCACAGCCATGCTCTGCAGCCCGTTTCAAAGCTTCCAGGTTTTTCTCTGATATCCGCTTCTGATCATCCAGTGTTGTTCCATCCATATCCAGAAACAAGACTTTTCTATTCTCCATCTTCCGTCCCCTCCACAGGTTCCGCCGGGATAAATATCCTGCTTTGCACTGGCTCTTCCTGCGGCCGGTTCAGATTTCCGGCATATTCCATAAAATACTCCTGAGAACAAATGGCAGCTTTTCCTCTTCGATCTACCTTTTCATAAACGCCGCTTGGCTCTTTAATCTGCGCCTTTACAGTATCCTGGAGCTGAATCTCCAGCACATGTATAACCTCTTTCTTCAGCTGCTCGTTCTCAATGGGGAACAGAATCTCCACACGGCGATCCAGATTCCTGGGCATCCAGTCTGCACTGGCAAGATAGACTTCTTCCTGTCCGCCGTTCAGAAAATAATAGATTCGGCTGTGTTCCAGAAATGTTCCGACGATGGAACGCACATGAATGTTCTCGCTAATTCCCGGAATCCCTACTTTCAGTGAACAGATTCCTCTGATAATCAATTCTATCTTTACGCCTGCCGCACTGGCCTCATACAGAGCCCCTATCATCTCCGGATCACACAGTGAATTCATCTTCGCCACAATATGTGCCGGTTCTCCATTCTGCGCATGGGCTATTTCTCTCTGAATCATGGTCAAAAAACGTTCCCGGAGCCACAGGGGCGCCAAGGATAGTTTATTCCAGTTCTCCGGCTCTGAATATCCGGAAAGCATATTGAAAACTGCTGTCGCGTCTTCTCCAATCGGTTCTGAACAAGTCAAAAGTCCCATATCTGTATATAATTTTGCCGTAGAATCATTATAATTTCCGGTGCCAAGATGCACATACCGTCGGATGCCATCCTCTTCCCTACGCACAATCAGAGTAATCTTGCTGTGTGTTTTCAATCCCACCAGTCCATAGATCACATGACATCCTGCACGTTCCAGCATTTTCGCCCATGCAATATTGTGCTCCTCGTCGAACCGCGCTTTCAATTCCACCAGAACAGATACTTGTTTACCATTCTCCGCCGCCTGAGCAAGTGCTGCAATAATCGGTGAATTGCCGCTGACCCGGTACAGCGTCTGCTTAATTGCAAGCACCTGCGGATCCCTTGCCGCTTTCTTGACAAAATCCACTACCGGATCAAACGTCTGATACGGATGATGCAATAGAATATCCCGTTTACGGATCTCTTCAAAAATATCTCTTTTTCCTGTCAGTTCCGGCACCGGCTGCGGAATATACGCTGCTGTCTTATAACTGTCGAACCCTTCCAGTCCATACATCTTCATCAAGAACGTCAGATCTAGAGGCCCGGAACTCCAATAGATCGAATCCTCCTTAATCTCGAACTCTCTTTTCAGTATTTTCAGCAGCCTTTTATCAATTTTCTCGTCTACTTCCAGACGAATCACCTCGCCCCACTGCCGTTTCTTCAGCTGCTTTTGAATCTCTTTCAGCAAATCTGACGCCTCATCCTCATCAATACTCAAATCTGCATTTCTCATAATTCGGTACGGATGGACACAGAGCACATCATAGCTCAGGAACAACTGTGACATATTGCGGGCAATCATTTCTTCCAGCAGAATCACAGACTTCACTTCCTTTTCCACAGAAGGGATCGATATGATTCTTGGAAGTACCGCCGGAACCTGCACAGTCGCGAACTCCAGTTCTGCTTCTTTCTCGTTTTTCTTCATTAAGAGCGCGCACAGATTCAGCGTCTTGTTGACCACCAGCGGAAAGGGACGGGAAGAATCCACTGCCATGGGTGTCAGAACCGGATACACATTCTCCACAAAATACTGATCCACATATCTTGCCTGCTCCGGATTCAACTCCTCGTGATCCTCAATCACCTGAAGTCCGCATTGCCGGAGTCCCGGGAGCAGAGAACGCTGCCAGGTGGAATACTGTGCATTCACAAAATCATGCACCCGTTCATGAATGCCATCCAGCTGCTGTTGGGGAGTCATACCTGAAAAATCTTTTTTGGAATATTCTGCGTTTACCATATCTTTCAGAGAGGCCACACGAACCATAAAAAACTCATCCAGATTGGATGCAGTAATGCTCAGAAATTTCAGCCGCTCAAACAGAGGGTTCTTTTTATCCCTCGCTTCTCCCAGAATTCGTTCGTTAAAACCAAGCCAGCTTAATTCCCGGTTTTCAAAATATTCGGATTTCATATATTCTTTCTTCATGATATCATCTCCCACTTCATATTCCGCTGGTTTCGCTGGTTTTCTTTGCCCTCAGTATGGGCTTTAAACTGTACACTTCCTCGAACAGTTCTGCTTTTTCCGGAAACATTGCCAGTTCCAGTGTCAGATCTTCCGCCGTGTCTGCTGTAATCTGCATGGTATGATTCTCTTTGATATTTACTTTAATTTCCTTAATCTTTTGTTTATGACTGCGATCCATGGCATTGGTCAGGCGAAGAATTGCAGCCAGTTTTATAATTGTCATATATTCTGTCCGTTCCAGAAGCGAGCTAACTGCAAGCTCCTCAAAAGGCAGCACATTCCCGCTGTTGAATCGTACAATATTTGCCACAATCTCCCGTTCCATATGGGACAGCCCAATCACCTCTGTGGCCATAATAATATTGTAAGAACACTGAGAAGGCTGGGACATATTCATATATTTTCCACAGTCATGCAGCAGCACAGAGATCTGCAGAAGCAGGCGCTCTCTCTTTCCAAGCCCATGAACTGATTTCATCTTATCGAATATGACGAGAGCGAGATGCTCGATCACCTGGGTATGATTCCGGTTGGTACGGTAGCGTTTTGCAATGTTTTTTGCAGATTCCAGAATATCATTTTCAAAATTGTGACGGGGTTTTAGGATCTTTTTCCGTTCCGCATAATCGAACGCAAGTCCATCTCCCAGATCCATGCCAAGTATAACCACATTCTCTGCTCCGGTCTCTTCCAGAAGACGCTTATAGATCACCATCGTGGGGAGAAGAAGCGTACTGTTCTCATGAGAGATTCCAAGTTTGGCCGCCATGGCCAACTGCCCTTTTTGGATAAATTCATCATAAAATGTGATAAACTCTTCTTTTGTAATCTGATTGACATTGCTGTCCTTATGAATATAATGATTGATATACTGAATATAATTGCCTACCAATAGTATATACCGAATATTCCGGTCTTTAAGATAAAACTTTCTGTATGTCCGCATTTCATTATTCAGAAGCTCCTCGATCACCGCAGCATATCGAACTGTCCGTTCTGCCACGTCTGCCAGACGCTCCCTTAATCGCAGTGTGCCGATCCGGATATTCTGTGTCGTTACCAGATTGTCTTTATCAAACAACGACAGTTGGATACTTCCTCCTCCCACATCCACAATTGCCGTTCCTTTCTCTATGATCTCCTGAAATCGTTCTGAATTGAATGCGATAGACTTATATCCAAGAAACCGCTGTTCAGAATTGCTTAACACTTCCAGACGAATTCCTGTTTTCAGATAGATCCGATCCAATAACACAATATGATTATTTGATTCCCGAACTGCACTGGTTGCACACGCCCGGTAATCCTCCACCCCAAATTCTTTCATCATCCTCTGAAAATCCAAAAATACATCGCAGAGCTCGTCTACCAGCTCCGTTCCGATTCTTCCGGTCGCATACGTATCTTTCCCCAGTTCCATCCGGTGTTTCACCTGGTTTACCACATGAATCCCTTTTCTTGCGGACAATTCATAAATTTTCAGGTTTACTTCATAACTTCCAACGTCAATGGCTGCGAACATTGTACATGACATGATATCTCCCTCCACCCATCTTACATCTTACTGCTTACCAGTACTTCCAAAACCACCCCTGTTCTCACCGGCAAGCACTTCTGTCTCTTCAAAAGAAATGGTCGGCTGATGCTCCATAATCCGGAACTGACAGATTCGGTCATTGACATGAATCACCGTATCTCTCACAGCAAGCGCCGGAAAAAACCACTGGTCATCATCTCCGCAGTAACTCTCATCAATCAGTCCACAGCTGTTGGTCTGCAAAATCCCAAAGTTTTTGAACGTACTGCTTCTTGGAACCACATGGGCTTCATACCCTTTGGGAAGTTCCATGGCAATTCCCAATGGTATCAAAGTAAACTCTCCTCTTTTCAACTGTACTTCCTTTGCCGCACGCAGATCGATCCAATCTGACTTCCCAGCAATATAAGTAAGCTTTTCTATCTCTTCTGTAAAATATTTTATCCTGATCGTTTTCATTCTTTCCCCTTCCTGGCACCGTCTTCAGGCTCTTCTCTTAGCAAAAATATGTCAGCTCTGCGCCCATTCATGCATATAATACCGTTTTTCCCAGAGACAGAGTCGTCTTCACGTCAATCACTCTCTGATTGGAGCTACCTTTCCATGGAAGATTATTGTCTTTCAGTTCTTCCACAAACCTCCCGTCCACCAACACATCCAAATACGGAATCAGCTCCAGATGACAAATTTCTTCCCACAAATATCCTGTATATAGCCAGATGGTTTTCTCCGGAAATTTTTCTTTGATTTCTTTAATCAGTTTTAGAAGTCCGCCTCTGGTATCTATATAGAGCGGATCTCCGCCGCTGAATGTAATCCCGCTTGTATAGTCTTTCTTCAGTTCTTCAAATATCTCCTGTTTGGCGCTCTCATCAAACAATAGTCCCCCATCCGGATCCCAGGTAATGGGATTCTGACAGTTTCTGCAGTGATGGGAACACCCTGCAAACCAGAGTACCACCCGCAGCCCGTCTCCATTTAGCATATCTTCTTTTGTAATATTGTGATATCTCATGAATTCCACATTCCTCCGACTCTCAGATCTGATAGTTTTCCAGAATACACCTTCGGAGCAGGGTCAGCGCATGGACAGTCGCCAGTTCCCTTATGGTCCTTCGGTCTCCGTCGAAATGAAATTCTTTTACTTCAATCTTTCCTTTGACATTGCACCCGATGTAAACCAATCCTGCCGGCTGCCCCTCCTCTCCAGTATCCGGGCCTGCATAACCGGTAACACTGACACAGACGTCTGCGTCTGTAAGCACTGCACCGCCTCTTGCCATTTCCCATGCAGTCTGCTCACTGACTGCCGTATATTTCTTGAGCGTCATCTTCTTTACGCCAATCAGTTTTCGTTTTGCCTTATTTGAATAAGTGACGAATCCCTGCTTAAAGACTTCTGAGACTCCTGCCACATCTGTCAGCCTTGCACTGACCATACCGCCCGTGCAGGACTCTACGGTTGTAATTGTCATTCTCTGTTCTTTCAAAAGCTGTACAATCGTCTCTGCCAAGGTCACCTTTGAACTGGTAGTGAAGATACAGCTTCCAAGCCGGATTTTCAGCTCCCTCACGATTCTTTTTACCCTGTTTCTCGCTTCCTCTTCCTGATCAGACTGTGCCCGGATACGGATGTCTACTTCTCCTGGAGTAGAGTCAAACATAAACACCAGTTTTCCATCTGACGGCAGCAGGTCATGAATCTGTTCCCGTACTTCAGCTTCTTCCATCCCACATATTTTCACTGTCTTAGAATAAGAATAACTCTGCGTTTCATTTTCCATCTCTAAATATTTCCCTCCAGAATCACATGTTTATTTTTTATCAGATAATCAATCAACGATATCACCGTAAGAATCAAAGCAATCCATGTCAGAATCCGGCCAATCAAATCAAAAATACCTCCCAGATCCAGAAGCAGTACAATAATCATCAACATTTGAAATGTTGTCTTAAATTTTCCCCAATAGCTGGCTGCTATCACCACTCCGTTGTCTGATGCCACCAGACGAAAACCACTGATGATAAATTCCCGGCTGATAATAATAATAACCATCCAGGCCGGAACCATTTTCAGAGATACCAGACAGATCAATGCCGCGCAGACCAGCAGCTTATCCGCCAGAGGATCCATAAATTTTCCAAAATTTGTCACCAGATTATACTTTCTTGCAATCTTTCCATCCAGCAAATCTGTCAGACTGGCCACAACAAAGATCAAAACTGCGAGATACTTGCTGTATCCAGGCACCAGATCCACCAGTGTAAACCATACAAAAAAAGGAATCAGAAGCACACGCAAAACAGTCAGCTTATTCGGTAAATTCATCTGCCATCTCTCCTATCAAATCATATTCTTCAGCCCCGGTCACACGCACTTTCACAAAGTCTCCGGACATCAACTCTGCTGCCGTCTGGACAAAAAGATATCCGTCCACTTCCGGCGCATCCTTATAAGTTCTTGCCACATAGGCAGGTTCATCCACTACCTTGCCTTCTATCATACACCAGAGCTCTTCTCCTATCATCCCTTCTGCTTTTTCAAAAGAAATCTCCTGCTGAAGTTCCATAATCTCTTCTCTGCGCTCCGCCTTGATTTCTTCCGGAACCTGGTCTTCCATAACAGCTGCCGGCGTATCCTCTTCCTGTGAATAAGCAAAAACCCCCAGTCGGTCAAATTCCATTTCGTCTACAAATCGCAAAAGTTCCTCGTGATCTTCCTCTGTCTCTCCCGGAAAACCGCTGATCAGCGTCGTTCGAAGACAGATATCTGGTATCTCCTTTCGAAGCCTTTCAATGATAAGCCGAAGATCTTCCTGACTGGTTCTTCGCCCCATCCGTCTCAGCACCCGGTCAGATGCATGCTGAATCGGCAAATCCAGATAGTGACAGATCTTTGGTTCTTCCCTGATGGTCTGAATCAGTTCTTCATAGATCTCCTCCGGATAACAGTACTGCACCCGAATCCACCGGAGCCCTTTGATTTTACAAAGTCCTTTTAATAACTTATGGAGACTTTTCTCTCCATAAAGATCGGTTCCATACAGCGTTGTCTCCTGAGCTACCAGAATCAGTTCCTTTACCCCCTGATCCGCTAGTTCTTCTGCTTCCTTTAGAAGACGATCCAAAGGTACACTCCGGTAACGCCCCCGAAGACTGGGAATGATGCAGTAGGTGCAGTGTTTGTCACACCCTTCTGCAATCTTCAGGTGGGCATAATGTCCGCCGGTTGTCAGTATCCTCCTGGCATCTGAGAGAACCAGCCGATTCATGTCTTCACATAAAATTTCCTGTTTTCCATTCAATGCCTGTTCGATCATTTCGGCAATTCTGTCATAAGATGCAGTCCCAAGCACTGCGTCCACTTCCGGAATCTCTTCCATGATCTCCTTCTGATACCGTTCCGCCAGACATCCAGTTACAATCAGCGCCTTTAACTGCCCTTCTTTTTTATACTCTGACATCCCAAGAATTGTATCAATACTTTCCTCTTTGGCATCTCCAATGAAGCAGCAGGTATTCACAATGATAATATCCGCCTCTGCTTCATCATCTGTAAACCTGTATCCCTTCTTTGCAAGAAGCCCAAGCATAACTTCTGAGTCAACCAGATTCTTATCACATCCAAGAGACACAAACAGTATCTTCATCATAAATGATGCATTCTCCTTTATATACTTTGTCAATTAGAATCATTGGTACAGAACTTTGCACCTTTAGATATTATAATACTGTCAGGACCGAAAAAGCAACGACTATCTGTGCTGCCGGAAAAGAAAGTGCCACATTCCCGCCCAGAAAATCAGCAGTCCCAGTACGGAACTGTAAAACCATGTTTTATTCATAAAAAACTGCACCAGCAAATTGGGAGTAATTAAAAATCTTATGGTATCAAGCTCTGCTTTGTTTCCCGCCATATCATAAGCCACAATACGAACCTGCTGCCAATGATGAGCATTTCCTGCATGTAGCGTGAGCCTTCCGTCCTGTTTTTGTATTTCCGAGGCGTAATAAGTCGACACCACTTCATTGACAATCACCTGCACTTCTGCCGTCATTACATTATCCTGCACATCCAGTGTGAATTCTTTGCTGTTTTCCTGATACATTTTCCCATCTGACAGACCAGAAAGCATAATGCTTGGACTGGTCTTGTCTACTGCAAATTCAATCTTTTTTCCTTTTGTATGATTATCAGAAGCATTTGCCGCACGATCCTCCGAGTAAACAGTCAATACATAGATTCCTTCTGCTTGAAAATTGCGTTTTGGAATCTGATAAACATATTGTTTCCAGCTTTCTTCCGTTCCGCTTTCCCGGACTGTATAATCTTCTCCTCTTTTCATCGTATGCAGTTTCCCGTTCAGGCTGCAGGTGACCTCCTGAAATTCCAGCGTATCCACATTCGTCTCTGTTATGACAATATCTGGCTCTTTTTTCGTATAGTAGCTTCCTCTCTCTCCTGCCAAAAGCTCTGTCTGGTCGTCCAGTATATAAACCGAACCAAACCGGTTCACGGAAAACATGAGTTCCTCCCTGTTTTCGTTTCCTGCCAGATCATGAACCGACACCGTCAGTCTGTACAGGTCATCCAATTCCGGCTCATACGCAAAATCTTCCATCTGGAATCTTTCGCCGCTCTCTAGGCGTATTCTTGTTCCTTTTAGCTCCACTTTGCCATGTATGCATCCCTCCAGCAAAATATTCATCTGCTCCGCGCCATAATTGGTATCTGTACATTGAATCTCCGGCGCAATCACCCCACGGTTAGCCGACTGATGACTCACACCTGATATCATAAGTTCCGGAGGAGTACAGTCAATGATAAAATAATCATTTTCATACGAATTCATCTCATTATCTGCCAGATCCGTTCCGGCAATGCTCAGCAGATAATCCCCATCTTCGTCAAAGGTTATGACAGATATGTAGTGGTCCCCGTCCTTGATCCACTCCGACATGGAAGGAACCGACAGTTCTCCATCCTTTTGCACAATCACATGAATTAGAGAAGCGTCAAAATTATGTTCCAGAATATCAATCCTGGCTGTTCTGCCGCCGGCATAATAATTTCCGTTGTTACTCTGATTGTTATCATAGTTCACATTCAGAACCGGTGCAGTCTGGTCAATGGTAAATTCATCCACCCGGTCATAAGCGGCTTTGTTCCCGGCAAGATCAGTAAACCTCAGAGAAAACCTATAGTCTCCGTCTTCGCTGAACAAAACATGGCAGACATGAAGCATATCATCTCCTTCTCCGGATGTTTCCCACGCTCCAATCAAAGGCATGCATCCTTCTGTATTCGTAGCCAGGAATTCCACATCTGTCGGATCAAAATTCCGTTCCCGAATGGCAACAGTTGCCGTCCGGCTCTGATTATAAAGCCCGCTTCCGGAGGGATTGTTCTGATCATATTCCACCTCAATCACCGGCGGTGTAATATCAATATGGTATCTTTGCTCCAGAGTCTCTCTGTGCCCTGCATTGTCCAGATATTCTGCCCATACTGGCACCTCATTTTCATTATTTGCGGCTGCTTCCAAAATCATCTCTTTTGAATATTCGTATGTCATTCCTTCTCCTGTACCATGTTCTCCCTGGTCATAGTTCTGATACATATCAACGGTCCTGCCCGCCCTGCATGACACACTCTTTAAACCGGACCAGGTGTCCCTCACTGTCAGCCGGAATCTGATGTCTGAATTATAGTATCCAATCCCATTTATGGTTCTCTGGGGTTCTGTCACTGTTTCTAGCAGAATCTTCCCTGTTTCTCTATGTTTTTTTCCGCTTTCTATGATCTGTCCCACCCTTTGAACTGTATGATTCCCTGACCAGTCCCACGCCTCCATTGTCATCGTCCCTTTAAAATCTGCCCTGTACACTGGAACGATGACTTTATATTCCCGGCTTCCGGCCGGTACAAAGTCTTCCTGCAGCTCTGTTACCCCACCGTCCTCTTCTTTGAGTGTGCACTGTATCGAAGCGATTCCCGATACAGAATCCTCTGCCAGAGCAGTTACTGTCATCCGTCCGTCTGAGAACAGATATCGAATATCTCTGTATCGAACGGCATCCATAAAACTGGTCTTTTCCACAGAATAAGAAAGTCTCAGTTTTGGTTCTGTCATGTCCACAGCTGCTCTCCTGACCATATCCGGACATCTGTTTCCTGACAAATCCTCGCATCCTGCCGGAATCTCATATACCGCTTCTCTCATCATCGGAAGATACCAGGTAAAGATCCCGGATTTTATCTGTGTCTTATCAATACGGTCCAAAAACTGCCAAAGGTCCTCTCCCTCCATCTCATTCCCGTCAATATCAGAAACCTGAAACTTCTCCAATATTTTCAAAAGCTCATGGTATCGAAGATTTTGATCTTCTACTTCCAGCTTCAGATATACAGGTTCGTTAAAATATTCACAACCATTTTCTTCATAAACCCGATCTGCGGTTCTCTCTTTACTGGCTCTGTCCACAAAAGACATATGGATTTTTGGCGGTGTCTGATCCAGAATCAACTGGATACTCTCATACTTTCCTTCTTCTGACACTTCCTGCTCCCATCTGCTTCCTTCTGCTCCATAAGATACCATCTGGTTACCGGCCAGATCTCTGTAAGATACAAAGATTCGACAACTCCCTTCCTTTTCCAGTGTAAAATATCCTTCATAGACATCCTTTTGCTTCTTCCATCTGATGACCGGACCTGAGTCCTCTCCTCCTTCTCCTGACACTTTCAGTTCAAAATCCGCAAGTCCTGCTAACTTTCCACCTTCATATATGGGCTCTGCACTGGATTCCTGAATTGAAAACCGAACGCCAACGGGGTCTTTATAATACGCCGTATATCCGGTTCTTGGCATACCCCCCATAAGATCACAAGAAGGATCGGTTCTGCCGTCTTCTACCTGACGAAAAGCCGGATCATAGGAAATCTGAAATTTCGGCGACTCATGATCCAAAAGAAATCCCTGACTTTTATAAATCCCATTGATGACTTTTCCGTCAAAGCCCTGGGCAGCCATCATCTTATTTCCTGCCCGGTCTTCATAGGAAAGAATCACCTCATAACAATATACTCCTGCATTCTCTGTTCCGTCAAAACCATAATCGGCCCTGTGTCTCCTTCCATCTGTACTCCAGTCCAGTTCCCGACCATTGACAACCGTCACCGGCTCCCCTGTCTTCTGGTCTCTGATCATGAGTTCTGCCGCTTCCGGCCGGAAATAAGATGCATGATCGTCAAGCTCAAAAGATATGGTTACATCATCCCCCTCCACACTCTCATATAACTCTGTCCCATCCGTCTGACCACCTGATATCCCCTGTATAGAAAATGCCGTCAGCTCAGGCGATCGATTGTCCGTCACAACAGTATATCCTGTATACCTTCCGTTCTCTGTACTTCCCATACACTGCTCATACGTTTCCAGCAGATTTCCGGAACCATCCTGATATTCCACTGTAAAATCATATTCTGCTTCTCCTTCTCCGGAATATGCAGGAAATACAATAACGGTATGTATCTTTTCTCCTTCCTGTATCCAACCTTCCAAGACCCCTTCCGAATTGCCATGACTGTTGATTCGGACCATCGGCGTCTTTATTTCCCCTTTCTCATCCACAAAAACACTGTAATTCGCTTCCTGTAAAATCAGCCCAATCCTTGCATCCTCCCCATAAAACACGATTTTTTCTTCCGGATCCGGCGCCCCGTTTCCATAATCCACAGACAGCAATGGATTCGTACTGTCAAAATACAAAATTGTTGTTCCCGTAATATTTTCCAAAGAAAGGGCGTCTGTGGTATTGCCTGCCCGGTCTTTCAGTCTTCGGACACACAGCCGGTCTGTAACATCTCCATTTTTATCAGAATCCACCACCATGCTTCCTTTTATTTGCATATAATCTTCCTGCAAAACTCCGTCATACTCAAAGGAAACCAGTCCTTCTTTTTCTGTTCGGACATTTTCAATTTTTGCATTCCCTTCAACAGATTCAATCTGTTTTGCCAGATCTTCCATATCAATTCCCGAACAAAAGGACCCATCCTCATCCGAAACCATAGAATCTCTTACATATAGTTCGAAACAGATTCTGGTCTTTCCGAACAGACGGTCCCTGAACGCATACACCAGTTCCATAATTCCTGTCTTCCCGGAGACATCCGGATTGGACCCGTCCGAATCATAAGATACAAACACCCTTATATCAGGTGCAGATTTATCTATTATGAATTCCACCTTTTCCTCTGTGATTCCTCCAAGCACATCCGTCACCCGAACATTCCAACGGTAACGGCCGTCTTTCATATCTTTCAGCACATCGGTAAAGTCATCCGTCTCATTCAGTACCACCTCACAGACAGAATGCGCTCCGTAGAGATAATGATCTTCTTCCTGAAAATTTTCCAGAACTTTATATATCCCTTCTTCCGTCTCATATTCCACTTTCCCGATTCCAGCCTCCGCATTCGTACAGAGGATCACAGAGGGATCTTCTCTAAAATATACCTGCCCGTCAAAAGCCGACGGTTCTAGTTTATAGTCAATCAACAGCTCCGGATTGCTGCAAGCCTTGGTTCCGCTGACCACAATCGTCTCTCCAAAAACGCCTCCGTCTTTTTCCAATGTATATACATAGCTCCCACTTTCCCGCAGTACATCTGTAAAAACTCCATTCTCTCCGGCAACTTTCATCCCGTTTCTTTTCAGAATCAATTCTGCTCCTTTTTCCTCTTTTTCTGAAGTTTCCTGTTCCACGCAAAAAGACAGAGTTAAAAATTCCCGGAAATAATACATTCCATTTTCGTCTGTCACTGTACAGCCGGCATCATTCATCACAGATTCCAACCTCCATTCAGGAAATTCCTCCTGACCTTCTTCTTTTTCCGGTATTTCTTCCAAATCTGTATCTGCTCCGGCGTATACCTGCAATATCCCTGATGTCAGACCGGCAGACAGCCAGACAAAACTCAGTACAACCACCAGTAACTTCTGATTTTTTCTGTTTATTTTCATTCTTTCTCTCCTAAATCAGACTCATCTCTCCAATCTATACATTCCTCCGTATAAATCAGCATCATTTCCCGTTCCACATAAAACAGACTGTTTCCATACTCCAAAATCGTGGTCTCCTGTTCTTTCTCTGTTTCTTTCTCATCTGCTTTAAGTTTCGGAATCCCTTTTCTGACGCTCTGTCTTAGAGCTGCCTGGTTTCCTCTTCCCGCTTTTCCTCTTCTGCCTGTCACCACACTCCATGCAGTTCGAATCTCAAGTCTTATAAAAAGAAAAACTGATACAATGATCAGCAGGATGCTTCCCCCCAGGCAGGCCAGGGACAAGTTGTGATATACATTCAACTTTGTATTTCCTCCCTCTCCTGCGTACAGACGGAGCGAACTATCTTTTCCGCCTTTTCTATCTGTCTTTTCAATGCTTCTGCCTCTTCTTTCATCCACGCCTGTCCACTGTTTCTGGAATATGAAAAATCCATATCCAGATGCTTTTCCATGGATGCCAGTTGTAAAAGAATCTCCTCTTCGCTTATCCCGTCCTTTATCAACTCTTCTGTCCGGGAAAGAATCTGGCCGGTCAGTTCTTCGTACATCACAAGGGCTGTGCGTTCATTGTCTGCTTCCACCAGATTTCCGGACGATAATGCGGTCAGGTCTTCCCAGTAATCTCTGTATGTAACAGAAGCATCCCCAGCTTCATCAAGTATCCCTATCCGGGAATAATAGTCCGCAATCACTCCAAGTCTTCTTGCCCGTTCTGTCTTTTTCCAGTCCAGATGTTCTGAATCTGCAGCCGTTTTCAGATATCCTTTTGCATATTTCTTATTACTTTTCTCCTCAAATTTATAGTAATAGGCAATACCTGCCGCATATGCAAATTCCTCATATCCTTTCTGGTTCCGCTGAAACGCCTGTTCATTCGTCTCTCTGCTGTCTCCATACTCGATCAATATGGAACGCAGTTCATCACTCTCCTGAACGGATAGCACCTGATCGTTCAGAAACACATCTTCCAAAAGTTCCAGATATGCTTCTTTTCGTGACGGATCCAGACGAATGGCTTTTCGATAACTCAAGATTTCCTCTTCTCTGGATGCAGCTCCCCGTGCAGCCAGAAGGTATGCGTTATAATCATGATTTTTTATATCCATCACTTTCCATCCAAAGAAAAGTGCATGCAGGCCTAAAATACAGGCCATCATGAAAGAAACCAGAAATAACGTCAGTCTTTTTTTCTGCTGCATGCGGTAAGAAGCATCCCATTCCCAGTAATGCTCCAGCGCATACAAAAGTTCTTCTGCAGACTGATATCGGTCATCTTTTCGAATCTGCGTACATTTCAAAAGAATCGCTTCTAAACCAGAGGAGAAGGAAGGATTGATGCTGCAAATGGGACGCAGGGAATGAGGATTTTCACCGGTGAGAAGCTGAAACAGCATAACTCCAAGGCCATAGATATCTGTCCTGGCATCGCTTTGACCTTCTCTCTCATATTGTTCCGGCGCTGCATATCCTCTGGTTCCCAAAGAAACGGTGTCTCTCAGATTCTCCGGATGGTATTCTCTGGCCGCCCCAAAATCAATCAGCATCACACTGCCGTCTGGTTTAAGCATTACATTGGATGGTTTCATATCCCGGTAAATGATTGCTGGTTTCCTTGTATGTAGATACGATAATGCGTCGCAAAGCTGCCCGGCCCAGGTAAGAACTTCCTCCTGGGAGCCTGCTCCGCGCTCATTCAGAAGATCCTGAAGAGAACGCCCTTCAATGTAATCCATCACAATCAGCAGGGAATCTTCATTCTCAATTACATCTATAATGCAGGGAAGATGCGGATGCCGGAGTTTTTTCAACATCTCGATCTCCTTTTTGTTCGCGTGTAGATGACAGGGATCTTTTTTCAGAATCTCTTTCACTGCCCACTGTCTGTTGACCCGTTCATTCATGGCAAGGTATACAACACTCATACCTCCTCTCCCGATCACATTCAGAATCTTATATTTTCCGTCGACCACCATCCCGATTTCCAGCATCCAATTCCCCCTATTCGTAAGTCCGCACTGCAAGCACAGAAATATTATCCTGTTCTCCCCTGCCTCTGCCCTGTGCAACCAGCCTTAAAAGGCTCTTTTCCATGATCGCCTCTTCCTTCAGTTTCTCCGGAGCCAATACCTTTTGCAGTTCCGGTTCACTGGCTGAATGCCAGAATCCATCACTGCACAACAGATAGACTGCGTTTTTGCAGATCTCTCCTTTCCTATATACCGGTTCTGCTTTCCCGGACGCACCTATGCATTGCAGTAATATATTCCGTCTGACGTCATATTCTGCATCTTCAGGCGTTAAAATCCCGCATTCCACCTGTTCCTGCGCAAGGGTCTGATCTCTTGTAAGCCGACGGATACAGGAAGTGATCTCATACCCCCGGCAATCTCCCACATGCACTGTATAATAAGCATCTTCTGCAAATAGCATCGCTGTCACTGTAGTACCTGTCTGTATACGATGTCTGCATCCATATGCCCTGATTCTCTCATTCATACGAGTCAGAAACCGGTCCAGAGAACCGAAAATCTTCTGCTGTGAACAGCCTGCTGCCAGTATTCCTGGCAGTTCCTGATCAAACCAGCCGGCAAATGCCCGAATCAATGCTCCGCTGGCCACTTCTCCTTTCCTGAGACCGCCCATTCCATCGCAGACCGCTGCCAGTACAATCTTTTTCCCTCTGAAGGATGCCTGTTTCAAAAGCAATGCATCCTGATTATTCTGTCTCCAGTTTCCTGCATCTGTACAACAGGCAAATAAATACTGCATCTTACTCCTCCTTTTGTATCTCCTTATTCACAGCTGTCTGAAAAAACATTCCCGCATAACTGCCGCTGCCACGAATGGTGATAAAGGCAGATTCTGCTTTCTCTGAACTTTCCCTGTGATCAGCAGACCGATACAGACAGCGCCAGCCAGTATCATTGTATCTGCAAATATCCGCAGGATACTTCCGTACCCAAGGTAACATCCGACCACTGCAAAAAGTTTCACATCTCCCGCTCCGATGCCTCCGCCTGTCACCAGATAACCGGTCAGACAGACACAGCCTCCCACAAAAAAGCCGGCAGCGGCACCTGGTAACGACCGGAATTCCATATATACGCCGTCCTCCACTGCAGCCAGGAGAATTCCCTCCAGCAACATGATCGTCAAGCTCCTGTTTGGTATCTTTCTTTCCATCCAGTCAGTCCATACTGCAGAAAACATTCCTGCAGACAGAAGCAGACAGCGGATCAGACCAAACAATCCTTCTAACATATTCTCCCATCCCTTATTCAGTTTTTACTGGAATCATTCAGGCGAATGCCTTTGATTTTTTGTATGATATGATTATACTATATGTTTTGTGTAATTGCAACAAATAAATGCCCGTAAAAAAGAAAAAACGGGCATTTTTGTCTATATTTTATTCCATGGACAGCAGAATCCGATCATTATCCAGCTCTTTCCCGGAGTTGGTGCGGAACTTGTCAAGAAGCTCTGAGACTGTCATATGTTCCCTCTCTTCTCCTTCCACATCCAGAACGATTCTCCCATCGTCCATCATCAACGTCCGGTTCCCAAGTTCCAGAGCCTGATGCATATTATGAGTGACCATCAGGCAGGTGGTGTGATTTTTCCTGATGATCTTTTTGGTCAGTTCCAGAACTTTATCAGCCGTTCCAGGGTCCAAAGCCGCCGTATGTTCATCCAGCAGCAACAGCTGCGGTGGAACCATTGTGGCCATCAAAAGTGTCAGCGCCTGTCTCTGGCCTCCTGACAGAAGGCCCACCGGCTGCTTCATACGCTCTTCCAGACCCATCTCCAGCAAAGAAAGCTGATCATGAAAAAACTCCTTATCCTTTTTGGAAATGCGGCTGAACGGAACACTGCCTTCAGAGGCACGCAGATATGCCAACGCCAGGTTTTCTTCAATCGTCATATGGGGAGCCGTTCCTTTTAACGGATCCTGGAACAGACGTCCGATCACCTGACTTCTCTTATATTCTTTCACAAATGTAATATTTTTCCCGTTCAAAATGATGGAACCGTCATCCACATAGAAATTACCGGCAATTGCATTTAACAAGGTGGATTTCCCGGCACCGTTCGAACCAATGACCGCTGCAAAATCCCCTGGCTTCAGATGCAGCGATACATCCTGAACCGCACGTTTCTCGTTAACAGTTCCCGGATGAAACGTTTTTTTAATATGATCCAGTTGAAGCATTCTAACGGCCCCCTTTCTGTACGGAACCCATCTTCCGCCTCTGGAAAGAGGTCCATTCTTTGAGAGTGGGCGATGCAATGGCCAATGCCACCACAATCGCAGTAACCAGCTTCAGACATTCTATAGGAACAATGGCAGTCTTCAGTATCATTGCATATAAGAACCGATAGATCATGCTTCCTCCTATGGCAGCAATTACATTGCGTCCGACGGAACGTCTGCCGCATACGGTTTCGCCAATGATCAGACAAGCCAGGCCAATAACAACGATTCCTGTTCCGCTGTTGATATCTGCAGATTTCTGATACTGCCCCACAACCGCCCCCGACAGAGCAGTCAGTCCGTTGGCCACACACAAACCAACAGAAATCGTAAATACCGGATTAATCGAAGACGCTCTTACCATATCTTTATTATCGCCTGTGGCACGAATGCTCAGTCCCAGTCTGGTTCCAAGGAACAGCACAAGGAGAACTCCCGCCAGAATCGTAATTCCTGCCGCCAGGAGCAGCTTATACCAGCTGCCGCCAATCCCTGTATCGCGCAGCATAGTAAATAAAGTCTCCTGTTTCAAAAGACTCACGTTGGAACTCCAGCCCATGACCATCAGATTAACCGTATAGAGACCAGTGTTGGTAACGATGCCTGCCAGTATAGAAGGCACACCCAGACGCGTCTGGAGAAATGCCGTCACAAAACCGGCGCATGCGCCGGCAGCCACCGCTGCCAAAATTGCAAGAAACGGATGTCCGGATGCCGCTACCGTAACAGATACTGCCGCTCCCAGCACAAAACTGCTGTCGGTGGTCAGATCTGCAATGTCCAGAACCCGATAGCTGAGAAAAAGTGCCAGCGCCACCAGTGCATACATAAATCCAAGCTCCAGCGCTGTCTGGATCACATAGAACATAATAATCATTTCCTTTCGTAAGCTTCACCGTCTCTGCGGCATCCGCTGTATTCCTGATGATCAATCCTCGGTTGTAGAAACTTCCACAATTTCACCCATATCTGAAAATACAGAATAATCTGCTCCCAGCATCTGCGCCGTCTCCGTATTCACCGTAATAATACCGCCATCCATCAGATAATAGTCTTCCAGGGCTCCCATTCCTTCCGTCAGCGCCCGGTAAGCAAGATCTGCCGTCGCATGGCCAAGTTCTGTATAATTCACTCCGCAGGTGGCAAACGCGCCGTTGCGGACAAAAGAATCTGCACCTGTGTAATGCGGAATTCCTGCTTCCGCCAGCTCTTCATAGATTGCCAGCTCTGCCGACATGATCACATTGTCCGTAGGCGTGAAGATCGCATCCACCTGCTCTCCAACCAGCGCGCTGGCAGCCGCAATCACTTCATCATTGGTATTTGCAGTTTTCTCTACAAACTCAATACCTCTTCCTTCCAGATAGGATTTTGCCTCGGCAATGGGCGTTTTGGAGTTATCCTCAGACAGGGAATATAAAAGTCCCACTTTTTGCACATCCGGATTCTGCGCCAGCATCATATCCAGAATAAAATCTGTATTTAGTGCATCGGAAGTACCAGTTACATAATCAATGCCCGTCATATCCGCTTCCTTCGGGTCTGAAATTGCCGCGTATACCACCGGCGTCTTTGTCTCCTCCGCACAGGTAGCCATCACCTGTGCCGCCAGCGTCGCGATAGGAATGATTGCATCCGCACCATCTGACATTGCCTGGGTTCCGATCTGCATCAATGTAGACTGCTCTCCCTGTCCGGAAACAACTTCGTATTCAATAGATACGCCGCTGTCTGCTGAAATCTGATCCAGTTCCTCACAGATCGCATCTGCAATCTCATCAAGAGACGCATGATCCATCTGCTTTACCACCACAATATTATAAGAATCGTTCGCTGTATTTTCTGCATCTGAAGGTTTTGTGTTTTCTTCCGTTGCACTGTTCTCTGTCGCATCCTGCGGCATATTTTCTGCAGGAGCATCATTGTTCTTCGTCCCTCCGCATCCTACGGTCATTGCCGCTGTCATCGCCGTTGTCAACAATACACTTACAAGTCTTCTTTTCATCTCTTTGCCTCCAATATTTTAGACTGCTTACTGAATAAAACCCGGACAGGGAAAATCTCTTTTCGCCCACCCGACGCGCCGGAACATACGCTACGAAGTCTTTATTTCCCTCTTACGCCCCATGCGCATAAAAATAAACCGTCCCAAGCCCTCGCTTGAGACGGTTATAACCTTGTTATAATCGCGGTACCACTCAAATTGACATAACGCCCACTTTCTATGTACTATCATACATCCCTCATTGATAACGGGTTTGGTTCCCGGCAGCTCCTACTCTTCACATTTCGGACCGCCCTCAAAAGTCCATTCGGCTATCCCGTCCATGCTGCAATCCCACCGCCTGCAGCTCTCTGTAACTTTCTGGTGAAAGCCTACTCTTCTTTCTCATCGGTTTCTCCTATTTCTGTAAAATATTCTATGTTATTTCTCTGGAATTGTCAATCCCCTTTTTGAAAAATACCGTCCTCCTGATTCTGCTTTTCCACATATCGTTCATAGCAAAAACGGATGATATCTTTTCTTGTGACAATTCCAATAAATATATTGTTATCATCAATCACCGGAACAAAATTCTGGTTCATGGCCATCCGAACCAAATCTTCCATGGTTGCTCCAATCGAAACCGGCTGAATATCCACTTTCCGTTCCACTGACAGAATCGACACATTCTCCGCAGACCGGAGGTTCATATCATACCGCTTCTTCAAAACCCGCAGAATATCCCCTTCCGTTATTGTTCCAATATAGTGCCCTTCCCGGTCGATCAGGGGAATCGCCGTATAACCGCTGCGTTCCAGTTTTTCCACCCCCTGGCGCAGGGTCCAGTCATCATGCAGATGCGCAACCTCACTCTTTGGTGTCAAAAAAAATAATACGTTCATCTTATCCTCCATGATCCATGATGCCTACATCAGAGGCGCCAGTACTCTTAATACCGAAGTAATCATGTTTCCAACCACTCCCTGTCTGCAGTCTCCGATGCTGACCTGATGGCATTTAGGAAAACATTCTTCCATATCTTTCTTTACATCCAGAACCGCCCGGCAGCCATACAATAACGTTCCACATTCAAAATGCAGATACAGGCTGCGAAAATCCATGTTGATTGTCCCCACAGTGGCAATCCGGTCATCACATACATAAGACTTGGCATGGACGAATCCCGGCGTATATTCGTAGATCTGAACACCTGCCTTCAAGAGGGGAGGGTAATAGGATTTCGCCATAAAAAACACCATCGGCTTATCCGGAATCCCAGGCATTAGGATGCGGACATCCACGCCCCGTTTTGCCGCCAGGCAAAGTGCATTCTCCATCTCATCGCTGATCAGCAGGTAGGGTGTTGCAATATATACATAGTCCTTCGCCTGATTCAGAATATTAATATAGACATTCTCTCCCAGCGATTCATTGTCCAGTGGCGTATCTGCATAAGGCGCCACATATCCGTCACTCTCAAACGCTTCTTCGTGCCATCTGTGTGGGCGGAAGACATAGTAATCCAGATCCGGTGTACGAAATGCATTCCAGATCTCTAGGAACATCAAAGTAAAATTAAATACTGCGTCCCCCTGCAGGCGAACTCCTGTATCTTTCCAGTGCCCGAATCGGAGCTTTCTGTTAATGTACTCATCTGCCAGATTGATACCGCCATTATATGCCGTATGTCCGTCAATTACCATGATCTTTCTGTGGTCCCGATTATTCATGACCAGGGAAAATACCGGTATAAACCGGTTGAAGGCAAGGCATTTGATCCCTTTCTTCTCCATCATATCCGCATAGTGAAACGGCAGAAGCGATACACATCCCACGTCGTCGTATATTAACCGGACATCAACCCCTTCTTTCACCTTCTGTTCCAGAATCTCCAGGATCCAGTCCCACATCAATCCTTCCTGAATGATAAAATACTCCAGAAAGATATAGTGTTCTGCCTTTTTCAGATCTTCCAGCATAGAAGCAAACATCTCTTCCCCGGTGGGAAAATAAATAACCCCGGTATTTTTCCAAACCGGATAAGGTCCGGATTCCCCGATATAGTATACATTTCCCGCCACTGCCGGATCCTGAGCCTGAATTTCCTTCAGAATCCACTGATTTTGGGCCATGGCATCTTTCATCTCTGTTTTCACAGCTGCCATTTTCACCGCCAGGCGCTTTCCCGGCTTCTTATTGCCTACCAATAAATAAAGTACGCCTCCAAACAGCGGAACTCCCATCACCAGAATAATCCATGCGATCTTATAGGCAGAATTTTCGTCCTTCCGGATCAGGTACAAAAGAATCCCTATGCTGAGTAACCGAAAGAACGAATTGATGAATACAGAATAACTGGTCAGCCTGCCCATGAAAAGTATCCACCACAGAATCTGCAGCAAAATGGCAAATCCAACCACCACCAGACGGCTTTTCAGAACCTTACCTATTTTTTTCATATCCTCTCACCGCCAGTCTGTTGATCTGTGTTGCCACATATCCGGCTCCATACCCGTTGTCGATATTTACTACTGTAATACCGTTGGCACAGGAATTAATCATGGTTAAAAGCGCAGACAATCCGCCGAAGCTGGCCCCATAACCCACACTGGTCGGGACTGCAATCACCGGTACATCCACAAGGCCGGCCACCACGCCTGGAAGCGCGCCTTCCATCCCTGCCACTGCTATGACACAGGTCACGTGTTCGAATACATCCAGATTCCGAAGAAGCCTGTGAATGCCGGCTACCCCAACATCAAACAATCTTGTTACCCTGGTCCCGAAGAATTCCGCCACACCTGCAGCCTCCTCAGCTACCGGAATATCCGCTGTCCCTCCGGTACAGACTACAATCTTTCCGATGGACTCCGGCCTTCTAAACTCCGCCTTCAGCAGTCCGGACACCGGTTCATAAGTAAATACAGGAACCGCTTTTATCACCGCCTCTGCCTGCCCGGCGGAAGCCCTGGTGCCGAGTACGTTGATCCGCTCTCCCGCCATTCGCCTGCAGATCCCAACCAGATGTTCAGTCTCTTTTCCCTGGCAGTAAATGACTTCTTCAAAACCCTGGCGGACATTTCTGTGGTGGTCAATCTTCGCATAACCAAGATCTTCATAAGGAAGTTTTTTGAGAAGTTCCTCTGCTTCCCCGACCTCCATCTCTCCGGATTTTACTCCGGACAAAATTGCACTTACATCCATCGTCCCTGCTCCTTTCCCTGTCAATTCACTTTCTGTTCGCTTTCCATATGCACAGTCATCTGAGGGAACGGAATCTCAATTCCTTCTTCATTCAGCCTGTCATGTACTTTCTCCAGTACTCTCCATTTCACTTCCCAGTAATCTTCCGTCTTTACCCAGGGACGAATCAATACGGTAATCCCGCTGTCACCCAAATCGTTAACGGCAACCACACAGGAAGGATCCGTCAATATTTTTTCATCATGATCCAGAATATCTTCTATAATCTGCCTGGTTCGTTTCAGATCGGAATTATACGCAACGTCCACACTCATATCCACTCTTCTGGTCTCATTGGCAGAATAATTCGTAATATTGCTGTTGGACAGAGTCCCATTGGGAAGGACCACATTCCGATTATCCGCCGAATGCAACGTAGTTGCAAAAAGAGAGATTTCTGCTACAGTTCCTTCACAGCCGCAGGCACTGATATAGTCTCCTACCACAAAAGGCTTCAGCATCAGGATCAAAACTCCTCCTGCAAAATTTGCCAGGCTGCCCTGGATTGACAGCCCGATCGCCACCCCTGCAGAACCAAGCAGTGTAATAAGGGATGTGGTTTGTATACCAAACCGGGCCATAAGCGCCAGAATTAACACTGCATATGCTGCAAATTTCACAAGTGCATCCAAAAACTGTACCACGCCGGTATCCACGTTAGAACGCTCCAGGGCGCCCCGCAGCAGTTTTCTCAAAAACTGAATCAGCTTTAATCCGATAAACAAGAATGCAAGAGACCAGATCAGAGACATACCAGACTCCAGAATCTTCGGTAAAAGCTGTTCCAGAACATCAAATTCCATTTTTTACTCCTTCCTCTTTGGTAAAACGGTCCAAAAACTCCTGCTCTGAGAGAATCTCAACCCCAAGTTCCTTTGCCTTTTTATTCTTGGATGAAGCAGACTTCGTGTCATTGTTAATCAGACAGCTGGTCTTTGACGTCACGCTCCCGGTCACTTTCCCGCCTTTGGACTCGATCAGTTTCTTCAGCTCATTCCGGTTGGCAAATTTCTCAAGGCTTCCGGTGATAACAAAAATCTTGCCGTCCAGAGTAAGTCCGGATTCATCTACTTCTTCCACATAGAGATCCAACTCCTTCAGAAGGTCATCTACCCAGCGGTTGTGCTCCCCATCCTGAAAATATGCTTCCACACTGGCTCCGATCACTTCTCCTATACCTGGTATCTCGCTTAATTCTTCCGCACTTGCAGCGCGCAGCCTGGACAGATCATAATCATACTCTTTACAAAGCACTTTTGCATTGGCAGCACCAATATTGGGTATTCCCAGACTGTAGATCACTCTTGGCAGCGTCGTATGGCGCGCCTTTTCCAGGCTGTCCTTCAACTTCTGGTAAGACCGTTCACCGAATCCTTCCATCCCCGTGATCTCCTCCCGGTAACGATCCAGGTGAAACAGATCCGCATATTCATGTATATATCCGGAACCAATGAATTTCTCCAGCGTCATTTCCGACAGACCATCAATATTCATGGCATCTCTGCTCACAAACAGTGTAAATGCTTTCAGTTTTTTTGCCTGGCACTCCGGATTGATGCAGTAAAGAGATTCCACGTCATTCACTTTCCGGATCCGGGTCTGTCCACCGCACACAGGACAGCTTTCCGGAATCGGAACCGGACCACTTCCGGTCAGATTCTCTGCAATCTGAGGAATAATCATATTCGCTTTATAGACCGTAATGGTATCTCCGATTCCGAGTTTCAGATTTTTTAATATGCTTACATTGTGGACGGAAGCGCGACTGACCGTGGTCCCCTCCAGTTCCACCGGCTCAAAAACTGCGATGGGATTGATCAGGCCGGTCCTTGAAGGGCTCCACTCGATCTCTTTCAGACATGTCTCCCGAAGTTCATCCTGCCACTTGAATGCAATGGAATCCCGCGGAAATTTTGACGTACGCCCCAGAGAAAGTCCGTATGCAATGTCATCATACGTACAAACCAGTCCGTCTGACGGGAAATCGTTGGAAACAACTGCTGCTGAAAACTGTTCCACCGCTCCTGCAACACCGCTCCCCGTCGTCTTCTGATAATCTACCACATCAAATCCCTGCTCCTTCAGCCACAAGAACTGACGTTCTCTGGAGTTCTCAAATTCCACTCCTTCTGCACGTACCAGCGCAAACGCATAAAAATATACATTTCTCTTTGCTGTGATCTCATTGTTCAGCTGACGGACAGAACCGCTGCAGAGGTTTCTTGGATTCTTGTATTTTGCTGCTTCCTCTTCAATCTCTCCATTGATCTTCTCGAAATCCGAATATCGGATCACTGCCTCTCCTCTCAAAATCACTTCCCCCTGGTACGGAATCGCAAGGGGAACATTCCGGAACACTTTTGCATTATTGGTAATCACCTCTCCAATCTCTCCGTTCCCGCGGGTAACGGCCTTCGAGAGCGCTCCGTTCTCGTAAGTCAATACTACCGTCAGCCCGTCCAGTTTCCAGGAGAGCAATACCTCATGTTCGCCGGCAAATTCTGCCAGCTCCTCCACTTCTTTTGTCTTATCCAGAGACAGCATGGGTGTCTCATGCCGCTCCTTCGGCAGCTCCTCCACCGCTTCAAAACCAACAGACACCGTAGGACTTCCAGCCAGTACAATGCCAGTCTCTTTCTCCAGAGCCTCCAGTTCATCATACAGTCTGTCGTACATCAGGTTGCTCATAAGTTCCCTGTCTTCCTGATAATATGCCTTTGATGCCTCTCTAAGCTGCTCTCCCAGCTCTTTCATGCGTCCAATCCGATCCATATTTACGGTTCTCCCTTTCCCATATCTTTGATCGCCTCTTCTTCCTGCTCCAGGAGCTCCATAAGCTCCCGGATTTCCTCTTCTGTCACATTTCTCCACGCGCCTGTCTTTAGGTGGCCCAGGCGGATATTCATAATCCGCATCCTTTTCAGCTCCTGTACATGAAATCCCAGTTCTTTACACATTCTGCGTATCTGCCGGTTCAGTCCCTGAGTCAGAATAATCCGGAATTTCTTTTTCCCAAGACGTTCTACTTCACAGGGTCTGGTGGTCACACCCAGTTCCTTCAGTTCCACCCCTGCCGCCATATCCTTCAAAAACCGGTCTGTGAAAGGACGGTCTGTCACCACTTCGTATTCTTTTTCATGGTAGTGAGATGCTTTCATCATCCGGTTGATGATGTCGCCCCGGTTCGTCATGAGAAGAAGCCCTTCTGAATCTTTGTCCAGTCTGCCTGCATAGGTGATGCGCTTCGGATAATTCAGAAATTCTATAATATTTTGCTCTTCCCTCTGGCTGACTTCCGAACAAACAATCCCTCTCGGTTTATTGACTGCCAACATAATAGTATGATTTTTCTTCTCTGCCTGTACAGGCTTCCCGTCCAGAGTCACAGTCTGTCCTTCTTCAATCTGCATACCGACCTGTGCAGTCTCCTGGTCAACCTTCACCCGTCCTGCCTCGATCAGGCGATCCGCCTCTCTTCTGGAGCAGATCCCCGCCTCGCTCATATATTTATTCAAACGCATCATTTATGTATCATTACCTCCTGTGGCTGCGGAAATCCCCGCAACCACTATCTTACCAAATCATAGCTCAAAAAACCAGTCCTATCTAAGATATGCCTTCAGCTTTTCTATATTTTTTTCTTCAAAATCCATCAGTTCCTGGGCCATCTCATAATATTCTTTTTGAACAGATTTATTTTTCTTTACCACTTTCATCAGCTCTGTTATCCCTTTGGTATTTCCCTGAATCATCATATCCGCAAGATGCTCCGTACTCGCATTCAGAAGTGTATTCATCTGAATTCCTCCCCAAAGCATAGTCCGGTTTACAAACCCCTCCTCCGGAGGTGTCTCTTTTGCCTTTTGATATTCTTTTTGAAACTTTTCCTCCATCTGTATGAATTTGCATGCCTGTCGGTTCAAATCCAGTGCCAGATCGTCATCTTCCACTTTCCCGATAATCACATTAATGGCTTCCCTGCCCATTCTGGTATTCCGGTAACTCTCATCAAGTACGGCTCTGTCTGCTTCTGTCATTACAAAAAAGCTCCTTTCCCTAATCGCTGCTGATAGGGTATGGAGCTTTTTCCATAATTATTCTGTTTTTAACTTTTATTCCAGATATTCGGTCATCACATAACCGGTCTGTCCTTTATAATCCACTTTACTCCAGCCGTTCTCATAAGATTCAATCTGTGTGATCGCATCTCCCTGATATGCCACTGCAATTCTCGCGGATTCTGTACTCATCTCCGCACGTACATTCACCGTGCTGCTTGCCCTGGTCTGACGGTTCTGAGAAGTTGCTTCCCCTTCAGACGGTGCCTGGGGCTCCTGAGGCGCTTCCTCTGGTGTCTCCTCCGGCACTTCATCAACAACCTCCGGAGCTTCTTCCTCTGCCGGTTCCTCCTCCGACACCTGACCGTTTATCTTCTGGATGAACTCCGCCAGCATTTTATCACTTTCCTGTGCCGCCTGATAACGGGTCCTCACATCATCAAACAATGCTTTCACATCCGGATCCTGCTCCAGCTTCGTCACATATTCCTGCATGCTCTCATCCACATTTCCATAGTGAATATAGCGTCCGTCCGGACCCATGGGCATGTACAGGCAAAGAATATCCGGTGCACTGGTCTCCACATTGATCAGCTTCATATCATAACATATGAACACAATATAGGAATCTTCCTCCGGGCCGTCCTTTGTATAACAGCTAATATTGTTAAAAGACTCAATGAATTTAGCTCTGTTGCGGATACTTTCCTTGTCTTCATCCGTCAGCACATCCACAATTGTCTCCAGTGTCTCCACATCGCCGTTAGCTATACTTGCACAATACTTCTCCACCAGTCTTTCAATAGAAGAATGTGTATTCTCTTCCAGTTTGTTCTCCGGCTCTGCTTCCGGCTGTACCTGGCCGTCAGGCGCCGTCTGCTCTCCGGTTGTCTCCTGACCCTCCGGCTGGTTCTCCATAATCTCCTGCGGCGGTTCTGTCTCCGTCTTTGGTTCCTGTCCCTTCTCGCCTTTCAATAAAAATACAATTATGATCAATAGCACGATGATAATGCCGATATAGATTCGATAATCTGTCAAAATATCTTTCAATGTAGTTGTTTTTTCCTGCTTCATAAGTCCTCCTCATTCATTTATATTTATTTTAGAATATAAAAAATGCACCTGACAAGATTCGAACTTGCGACACCGGGCGTCGGAGGCCCGTGCTCTATCCAGCTGAGCTACAGGTGCTTGAATGATTACGTTGACTATCATACACCTTTTTTCAGAATTACGCAACCTTTTTTTGTAATAAATTTGTAACATGTTGCAAATTACCCGTTCAGGTCCTTTCTAAAGCAGGCATCCCTCCGCTCCGACCACGCAGAGCAAAGGGATATCTCTCCATAAAAAATGTTCACCTGACCATGTCAGCGCGACAAAGAACTGCCGGCTATTCTACTTCAGTACCCCTGTCTCTTCCGAATAAAAGTACGCGTGTCCGCTCAGATATTCCTCCTGTCTTACACAGGTTGTATTCACTTCCTGTATCAGCTGTTCCAGCTCAAACGGACCCACTGCAAGACTTTCAGGAAGCAGCAACAGTTCATGAACGCTGCTTGGAAGGACGTAATAACTTTCACCAAGCCTCTGAAGGCACATTCTCTGCACCTGGGGATTAATGATCACGGCCGCTCCATACTCCTTCTGACAGTTACTGAGAATATGCATTCCACTGCTAAGGGGATCAAAGCCGCAGGTTCCCAAGAAATGTTCCATTGGCTCCAGAAATACCTGTATTTCCGACATATTTTCTGCAGCAGCAGTGTAGATGTCCTCTATCGTCACTCCCCAGTACTCCATATGACTCGTGTAGATCAGTGCGGTGGCATGTTCCAGAATCCGCTCCGGAATCTGGAAGTGAAACACAATCGCCAGATCCAGCCATGGGAGCCACGGAACATCCTTCAGGAGTTCTTCATTTTTATCCCGTGAAATCAGCCGGCAATGAATCCGTTTTCTCATTTTCTCAAAATCCATCAGCTGATCCACTCCATGGCTTGGGAACAACCGGCTTTCTCTTTGAAGCTTTAGAACCATATCCGCAATCTCATCAACCGTATCCTCTAACAGTTCCTCCTGATAATACTGATTCACATAGACAGTAGGGCGTTCCCTGTGTCCCTCCACACAATAAGAAAAACCATCCAGTTTTACATTGTTATTCTTCAGTATCCGAACTCTTTTGACTGTTTCACCCTCTTCCAGCTTTCCCATAATCTTCTGCTCCAGGTGCATCAAAAAATCTTCATATGTCATCTGATTCCTTTCTGTCTCTGTATCGTTTTCATGGGAATCCATGTGCGGAATGCACCAGAATGTTCTATATCTGCTTCTATTGTATCCGATTTCACCCATTTCCGCAATACCAAATAAAAAAGAACATCTGTTAAAACCCCTTTTCTCTCAGTCTTGAAACAATCTGCACATAGGTTTCTGTCACATCAAATCCTTTATAATCTTCCCGCTTTAAATCAATAATATCTCCATGAGATATCCCTCTCGTATGTACATTGGAAAAAATCCCCTGAAACTCCCCCCATTTAGCAGAATTCACACTGACAAGACCGTCGTTGTCTCCCTCCAGTGGCCGGATCATGCAATAGGGAATACATAAGAGCAGATGACTCCATGGGTGCTTCATCTTCGAAGTGTAACTCTGATAATACACTTCCAGGGCGTCTGGTACCTGCTGATTGAACCGCTCGCTCTCTCTTGTTGAAAACTGATGGGTTGCCGTGTAAAAATCCGGATTCCGGTCTCCCAGTCTGGAGAATGTACGGTCGAAGTAACAGGCAACCAGCCGATACAGTCCATCTGGCAGTCCGCAGGCATAGTCCACAAAGCGGCAGCCCCGATGGGGCGTGTTCATGGTTGTAAGGGACGCCACATAAGGCGCCATACCCAACTTAGAGATGGCATATCTGGCGTCCAGGCCTCCTTTGGAATGAGCGATTACATTTACCTTTTCGCAACCGGTCTCTTCCCGAATTTGAAGAATCCGCTTCCGGATGTCTTCTGCATTGTACACGATTGTTCCCAGCGCCTCCTGATTGCCATAGTAAACGGTTGCTCCGTTCCTCTTAAGCTCCCCCGGAATCCTTCCCCAGTAATTAAAATACCGGAGGTCCCGGAAACCAATGCCGTGAACCATCACCAGCGGATACCTGGTCCTGCAAATCTCAGAATCCACACGCAATTCTCTCAGTTTTGCTTTCTCCCATTCAAAATCATACTCTTCCCGTATGAGACGGCAGGCATAGAGCAGAACCACAACGTTCACAACCGGAATCCACATGATAAAGACCATCACTGCACGACGCACAATCCCAAGGCGCCTGGAAGTACAGATCATTCGCAATACGCCATCTGCCAGAAGCAGAAAGCATCCCGCACAGGCAAGGACAGCATTTACAGTCAGAAGCACCGGCCCCACAGACACAGGCAGCGCCGACGAGATATAAAACCGGCAGAACACCCATATCTGTACTGCCATGGTATAAAGTCCGCAGTAAACCAGCCTTCCTCCCCCAAGCATCATGCGCACCCGAAGGCCGGTCCTGCTTCCCCTCCGGTCCTTTGCAGGCATCGTCAAAAGACAGACATACTGCACCGCCAGCACCACAACCACCGCCGACAGTAAAAATCCGGCGGCCGGAATCTTTTTCCACAGATATTCCATCTGGCTCATACAAAGGAGCAGATTCAGCGTACAGGGCAGGCTCACCCCCAGCCAGCATCTTCTCAGCCATTTCCGAATCATCTCTGATCACCCTCTCCTCTCCCAAATCACCCGTCCATTTATTCTAAAACAAAAACGGACAGGCGGCAGAACCTGTATGCACCCGGCGGACATCCGCCGCCGAATGAAGCATACAAACTCTGCCGCCCGTCCGAAACATTCCATACGGGCATCTTCGGCACCAAAGGAAACGCCCTCCGTCCATCCTGCATGCAGGCAAAACATTACACTCTGGACAGATACTCTCCACTTCTGGTGTCAATCTTAATCTTGTTCCCGGTCTCCACGAACAGAGGCACATAGACCACTGCTCCGGTCTCAACCGTTGCCGGCTTGGTAGCACCGGTAGCCGTATCTCCTTTAAATCCAGGCTCTGTATCCGTAATCTCCAGCTCCACGAACAGAGGCGCCTCCACGGCAAACACATTGCCATTGTGAGAACAGACTTTTACCATCTCGTTTTCTTTCACGAACTTCAGCGCATCTCCTACATCATCACTGTTCAGCGCAATCTGGTCATAAGTCTCCACATTCATAAAATGGAACAGATCACCATCGCTGTACAGATACTGCATGTCCACACGGTCAATCCGTGCTGCCGGAAACTTCTCTGTGGGACGGAATGTCTTCTCAACCACGCCGCCATTGATGATGTTTTTAAGCTTGGTTCTTACAAACGCCGCTCCTTTTCCCGGTTTTACATGCTGAAACTCTAAAATCTGATAAACGTTACCTTCGATCTCCAGTGTAACGCCATTTCTGAAATCACCTGCTGAAATCATTCTGTATTTCCTCCTTACTGTTTCGGAAGGGACTGAACATTCCCCACACTTTCTACTATTCTATAATAGAATCAAACGGATTTCAACTGTTTTTTCGTTTCCAACATGTTTTACACTACAGTAAACAATGTCCTCCTGCCTTCATTACTTCTTCCATCCCAGTATCACCTTGAAAAGATCCCCATCCGTCTCAACTTTAAACCAGCCGTTTTGCAGCTCTGTAAAGCTCTGGGCAATAGCCAGTCCAAGTCCGCTTCCCTCCGTATTGCGGGACAAATCTCCTCTGACAAAACGTTCTGTAATCTCTTCCGGAGAAAAATTCATCTCTGTGGCAGACATATTTTTAAAACTTACCAGAACCTCCGTCTCCGTATCTTTCAATTCAATATAAACACGGGAATTCGGCATGGAATATTTCAAAATATTCTGAACCAGATTATCTGCCACCCGGAACATCCTCTGAGGATCCAGGGGAAGGATACATTTTTCCTCTGGAAAATTCCACCGAAAGTCCAGCGTACTCTGAGCAATCCGGTCCTCATTTTCCAGGCGCACCTGCTTCATCAAACTAACCAGATCCACGTCTTCAAAGTTCATTGTAATATTATCTGTCGTAGCTTTGCTGACTTCAAACAAATCTTCAATAAGCACCTTCAGTCTCTGAGACTTTTTATCCAATGTGTCAATATAATCCTTCCGCTCCTCTTCTGTAATCCCTTCCTTCTTCAGAAGATCCACATACGTAATGATCGCCGTCAAAGGAGTTTTCAGATCATGGGATACATTAGTAATCAGTTCCGTCTTCATATTCCGGCTCCTGACCTCCTCATTAACCGCCATGCGGAATCCACTTTGAATAGACGCCAGTTCATCGCGGACCGGATTAAAGATTCCCACATCCTGATCTGTCTCCGTATTCAGATCGCCTGCAGCGATGGTCCTGGTCATATCCAGGAGCTTCCGATATTGTCCCTGAATCTCCCCGCATTTTTTCTTGATCACTATATACAGGAGAATGGTATAAACCACTGCGCCCACAACTCCGCCGAGCCAGATGCAGCAGAGAAATGCCACAATCACTCCATTTAGTCCCACGACTTTCCAAATATTACGGGTCAGATTCTCATCTACTTCCACATCTGTCGCCCAATGCCAGAAACGGAGCCAAAGACGCTTCATCCATCTACAGATACCAATGCAAAGCATATGGTCTCTCAGCGTACGAATCGGATGAATTATATAAGGAATCACTGACGCTGCAAACCAGTACCAGCACAATGCAAAACAGGTCCAGAACAGCCAGATAAACAATGTTGTCATGCTCTGTGCAAAATTACCAAACCCCATATACTGAAAATCTTCTAAAAGACCGGTTGTCATGGTGTAAATTGCAAAATCTGACGGCACAAGGCTCACGGTTACCGCCATGCCCACAGCCCCTGCATAGGCCGTCAGTTCCGTTGGCAGCCGGAAAATCCGTCTGTTCCGAAGTTCCAGAGACGGGATATTCTGCAGCACCAGAGCCAGCAGAACCATACCAAATAAGATTGCCAAAACGCCGATCATATACCCGCTTCTGACATAGGACTGACGTTCTGCCCAGTAATCCCTCCACAAATAGTCATAGTCGCTTCTTCCGTCTCCATAGATACCGAAGACAAACGTTGCATTCTGGATCGCCGGAACTGGCATGGACGCCAGAAGTTGGGCATTTCTCTCCGGATTTGATTCCATAGGAATCTCTTTTTCGTAGGTATCTCCGTCCTCCGTCACGACAGTCACTGTTTCATATACATCGCTTCCGTCGTATAAGTCTCCATCATATTGCATGCCATTATCTTCCATCAGTTTGCCCATGGAAGCCTGCTGGAGATACCCCGTCAGCTCAGCCTGATTAAAATCCAGTCCCCAGCAATTCTTGATACTTGGAATCCCTCTGCTGTCATAGGTGATGACCATCGCTCCCGCATAATATTCTTCTAAATATTCGCTGTTTCCCTGGGCAATCATCTGTAGATCTCCGTTGGAACCATAGCTTTTCTCTGCACCAATAGCAAAACTGGCATAGGAATTGTTGCTCTGCTGCACGGCATACTGATTTCTCATATTTTTCATAAGCCGGGCAGAAGCTTCCTGAAGGTTATTCCGCTCCTCATCAGTCAGACGGCTCAAATCATAATTCTGTGTAAAATAATCAAACGCATCCATATCCGGCGTCACTTCATAGTTCATATAATATATGGAAGAACGCAGATATCTCATAAAGTCTATATCTACGTAAATCAGGGACTCGCTCTTCTCTTCCTCATGCTCCGCCTGAAATGCTTTTATATTCTCGTTTGCACGCTGGCGGAAGACCGGATAGGCACTGCACATCATCGTCGACGCCGTTATCGCACATACAAGAATCAACAAGATTCCTTTCCAGTTACTGTTTTTCCATTTTGTAGCCAACACCCCACACCACCTTTAAATATTTTGGATTTTTTGGATTGATCTCGATCTTTTCTCTAATATTCCGTACATGGACCATAATCGTATCGGAATTTACTGCTTTCTCATTCCATACCCGCTCATAAATTTCATCTGCGGAAAATACTCTTCCTGGATGTTTCATCAGAAGAAGCAGTATCCGGTATTCCATAGGCGTCACTTTTACAGGGGTCCCGTCCACCCGAAGCTCTACCTTTTCTTCATCCAGCTCCAGACCACCGATCCGATACACATGCCCTTCTTCATTGTTTCCATTTGCCAGTTTTTCCATATAACGACTGTACCGGCGAAGCTGGGAATTAACTCTCGCCAACAGCTCCAGCGGCGTAAACGGCTTTGTTACATAATCATCTGCACCCATATTAAGTCCCAGAATCTTATCCACTTCCTCCGACTTCGCCGACAGCATGATTACAGGAAAATCATAATCTCTGCGCATCTCCATAACCATCTGGATCCCATCCTTTCTGGGCATCATCACATCCACAATTGCCAGATGGATCTCCTCTCGATAGATCACTTCCAGGCCTTCGATCCCATCCGCCGCTTTGTAGACTTCATATCCCTGGCTTTTTAAGTAAATCTCGATTCCGTCCCGAATCTCCTTGTCATCTTCTACGATCAGTACATGATATTTATCCATAATCTTATCTCCCTGTTCTTTTTTCATAGCGTTTTCATTCTGCCGCTCCTTTCCCTATACATCCGTTGATAATGACTGTATTTTAGAGGCAGAATCTTAAAAACAAATGCAGGTATTTCTAAAGAATTCCTAAAGAAAGCCTGCATATTTTTCACATTATAACACATATTAACACAAGTCCACAACCCTGCTGCATCCGTCAGGGTGTGCAGCCGGCTGATAATCTGCAGAAACCGACTGTAAATCACTGTCAGCCGCAGGAAATGTTTAACAGGAGAAATTGTAAATATGAAAAAAGAAACAATAAAATCCTCCTTGATACCGGAGGGATATGATGACCTGACCCCATGTTCTGCCCAGGACATGACGGGACTCATCCCGGCGGGACCATCCGGAGAAGAGGAACTGGAAAACTATGAAGAACTCTATCCATTTCTCCCAAAGGTCCCGGGGAAACATTCTGCAAAATCTGTAAAAGAAGACTGACTCTTATCCCGCATTCAGATTTTCAGCCAGTTCTTCCAGAGCCTTTTTTACATCCGGCCGGTCGGACAAGCCGGCCTGGTCGGAATTACCCATGGTGACAACACCCACACAGGCAGCTCCCAGATCGTCCAGCATATACTTCAGTGTCTGTATGGCCCCCAAAAACTGTCTGGGAGACTCCGGAGCGCCTCCTGCCAGGAGAATCCCTCCCTTCCTGGTTACAGGCAATTTGTCTCCCCGGACAGAAGCCGCCCAGTAGACCTGAAGACGATCCAGGACCGCTTTCATGGAACCCGGAATATTATAAAAATAGACCGGTGCCGCGAATACGATCCGGTCAGCCTCGTCAAATTTTTGATAGATTTCCTGCATGGGGTCCTGAATGCAGCAGTTTTTGTGGGAAAAGCAATAACGGCAGTCCCTGCAGGGCATTATATCCCTGCGATTATCCAAAGAAAGCATCTCGGTCTCTCCTGACAGCCTGTCTGCCAGATAAGCAGCCATATGGGCCGTGTGGCCTTCCTTTCTTGGTGAACCAGTTATAATCAGATTCTTCATATCTTCCTCCTTACTCTTTTAACTTCCCTAAAGCAGAACTGCCGGAAGTACATACATCCCAATCATGCTGTATGCCAGAAGGTGCACCGGGTAAAACCAATAGAAAAACCACCTGGACTGCTTCCCCCGTTCTCCGTTATAAAACCAGATCAGTAAAAATGCCAGCGGAGCAGTCAGTTCCCATGCACAGCAGAAAGCCCCCAGAATGCACTGCGCCGCCTTTTTGTTCCTGAGCAGATATAAAAGCACAATCAGTGCAACGCCGAACGCCCCGTAGTCCGTATGCAGCAGCTCCGCCGATACCGCACCGGCCAGAAGCCCCACTGCACGCACAGGAATAGTATTTCCCCATATTTTTATAAACCAGATGACCAGAAGACCGATCAGCAGCGTAAAAAATACATTCTGACTCTTCCAATAAACTGGCACTGTACGCAGCGCCAGATCGAAGGGAATCTCACTGATCAAAGCAAAAACTCCCAGTCTGAAAGCATATTTCTTCACATCACGGGTATGGAGAAAACCTTCCACCAGCAGAAAACAGAAAATCGGAAATGCAGGTCTTCCTATATAACGGATGATCTTGTCCACAGCCAGGATCTCGTTCCAGTTTTTTGAGAAAGCACTTCCAAGAGGAGAACCGCCCCAGGCATTCAGTACATAAGATTCCAGAATCCCTGCCCCCATATGGTCCACTGCCATAATGAAAACGGCCGCCCATTTCAACATGTTTCCACTGATACCAGCCTTAGTCTTCATATTTCTCTGCAATCTCTCCCTGTCTCTTATAAATCGAATGCTCCGGCACAACACCCCGAACGGAAGAAAGGGGATAGATATTCGTCTCTCTGCCAATCACGGTTCCCGGATTCAGAACAGACCCGCATCCTATTTCCACACAGTCTCCAATCATGGCACCGAACTTCTTGATACCAGTTTCCAAATCCCCTTCCGGCGTATGAACCTTTACCAGTTTTTTGTCAGATTTTACGTTGGAAGTAATGGAACCGGCACCCATATGAGCCTTATATCCCAGAATAGAATCTCCGACATAATTATAATGGGGTACCTGTACCTTATTGAAAAGCACCACATTTTTCAGTTCCGTGGAATTGCCCACCACTGCTCCTTCTCCCACCAGTGCATTTCCGCGGATAAAGGCACAGTGGCGCACCTCTGCTCCCTTCCCTATAATAGCCGGTCCATGGATATAAGCACTTTCATATACCTTTGCTGATTTTGCGATCCACACATCCTCTCCGACTTTCTCATATTCCTCTTCACTGAGCGTCTCTCCCAGTTTTCTGATAAAGTCACCAATACGGGGAAGTGCCTCCCATGGATAAGTAAGTCCTTCAAACAGCCCTGCTGCCATTGTCTCATTCAAATCATACAGATCCTGAATCATTATTTTGCTCATTTTAATCTCCTCCCGATCAAATATCTGTTTCAGCCTTTCCTTTATCCAGACTTTTTGCATTTTGTTTTCCTGCTTTTTTATAATATACCGCCGCCGCTTCAAAATACGGACCCATAGCGTCATGCTGCCGACTTTGAAGCACCTGTTCCGTCCGGCTTCTTACAAAGTGTTCCAGCTTCCCCATATATTCTTCCGGCGTAATCTCGCCGTTTGCTACATAAGTAAGTCCTTTCTCCCAGCTAGCAGTCAGCTCCGGATTCAAAAGCGATCGAATGGATACACTGACTACATCAAATATATTTTCTCCCAACAATGTGGGGGTGACAATCTGCGTCTTTTTATTTAATGCAATATATTTAATATTGACCAGTTTTTTCAAAATCTCTGCCCTGGTGGCGCTGGTTCCGATTCCACTTCCTTTGATCTGCGCGCGCAAATCTTCATCTTCAATCAACTGTCCCGCATTTTCCATGGCCAGAATCATGGAACCAGAATTATACCGTTTAGGCGGAGATGTCTCCCCTTCCTTGATTTTCGCATCCTTTACCGGAATCCTCATGCCTTTTTTCAGCCGCTTCAGGGCCTCTGACATGGCAGCGTCACATCCGGTTTCCTCCTCTGATTCCTCTGCACCCTTTTTCTTCTTATTATCATAAGTATTCGGAGTAACTTTTAAGTATCCCTCATCCTGAAGAATCCGGAAATTTGCAAAAAACTGTTCTTTTTCCATCTGCGTCACTACTGCGGTCTTCTGGTAGACCGCCGGAGGATAAAAGATGCTTAAAAAACGCCGGACAATGGCTTCGTACACCTGTTTCCCCACAGATGACAGACTTCCAAGAGCCCCAAGTCCCTGACCAGTGGGAATGATTGCATAATGGTCCGTAATCTGCTTGTCATTGGTATAACGGCTCTTACCAATCCCCTGATAACTGCCTCCATTCAAAATCTCCTGCGCAAAAGCAGCAGCCGGAGTATAAGCTTTAAGCCCACCAATGTTCTTATGGATTTCTTTTGCTACCGCACCAGACAGCACTCTGGCATCGGTTCTTGGATAAGTAACCAGCTTTTTCTCATATAGTTCCTGGACGATCTTCAGCGTCTCGTCCGGACTGATCTTGAACCGTCTGGAACAGTCATTCTGAAGCTCTGCCAGATTATAGAGCAGCGGCGCATAGCGTGTTTCCTTCTTCCGTTCCACGGATAAAACCTCCGCCTCCTGGGGTACCGCCTGTTTTAATCTCTCAACCAGCCCTCTGGCGTCCGCTTCTTTTTTAAATCCGTTCTCCTTATATAAAAGAGGGGACTGGTAATACATACTGCCTTTCACCGCACGCCATTCCCCGTCGAACGTCCCGCCTTCCAGCGCCTGGGTCAGAAGAACCCGATAAAAAGGCGTCTTCACAAAGGTCCGGATCTCCCGTTCCCTTCTGACAACCATCCCGAGTACACAAGTCATCACCCGGCCCACGGAGATCACAGTATAATCTGTTTTCTGAAAACCAGATACTGCGCGTCCGTACCGGAGCGTCAGAAGCCTGGAGAAGTTAATCCCCATCAGGTAATCTTCTTTCGCCCGGAGGTAGGCGGAACTGGACAGATTATCATATTCGGACAGATCTTTAGCTTCCCGGATCCCGCGTAAAATCTCTTCCTCTGTCTGGGAATCAATCCAGACTCTTTTCCGCTGTTTTCCTTTAACGCCTGCCATCTGCTCCACCAAACGGTAGATATATTCTCCTTCGCGTCCTGAGTCCGTGCACACGTAAATACAGGTCACATCCTTCCGGTTCAGAAGACTGCTTACAATCGTATACTGTTTTTTTACGCTGCCGATCACCTCATATTTCCATTCCCTTGGAAGAAACGGAAGCGTACTCAGGGACCAACGCTTATATTTCTCATCATAGACTTCCGGATAGCTCATGGTTACCAGATGCCCCACGCACCAGGTAACGATTGCATCCTCTGCCTCCAGGTACCCGTCCTGCCTGCTCATATTCAGTTTTAAAGCCCTGGCAAATTCCTGTGCCACGCTGGGCTTTTCGGCAATATATAAATTTTTACCCATAGATACTCTGCCGCTGCCTTTTTGCATCGTAAACACACCAACCATACAGACTGACCGAACTGCTGCAGCGGTTTTTCGCTTTCTTCATTTAATTCTTGTGAAAGTATAGCATATTTGTGGTATACTTGTCTATAAAGGAGTTTTAACCGGAAAGGACATCCATGAACATAACAGGAATTATAGCAGAATACAATCCCTTCCACCAGGGACATGCTTTTCATCTGAAGGAAGCCCGTCGTCTGACCGGTGCTGATTACGTGATTGTTGC
This sequence comes from uncultured Lachnospiraceae bacterium, assembly GCA_910579225.1. Taxonomy (GTDB): domain Bacteria; phylum Bacillota; class Clostridia; order Lachnospirales; family Lachnospiraceae; genus Hominiventricola. Next base: position 65,272 of record CAJTTI010000015.1, read on the forward strand.
CATGAGCGGCAATTACGTCCAGAGAGGCGTCCCGGCCATGTTTGACAAATATATCCGTGCAGAGGCCGCTCTCTTAAACGGTGCCGATCTGGTCCTGGAACTTCCCCCCTGCGTCGCCACAGGCAGCGCAGAACACTTCGCCTCCGGGGCTGTTCAGCTGCTGTCCGGTACCGGCGTCGTCACGGACCTGTGCTTTGGGAGTGAATGCGGCGATCTGATGATGCTTATGCATCCGGCACAGATTCTGTCCCGGGAACCGGAACCATACCGGCAGTTTCTGAAGAAAATGCTGCGTCTTGGAAAACCTTATCCGGAAGCCCGGACCCGGGCGCTTCTGCAGTATGACAGTTCTCTCTCCCCTGAACTGCTTCATATGCCCAACAACCTGCTGGGCATCGAATATCTGAAAGCGCTCCTTAAATACAGGCTTTCCATACGCCCCCATACGCTTTGCCGGACTGGCGCCGCTTACCATGAGACCCGTCTTAAAGACAGGACAGCCGCTTCCGCCAGTGGGATTCGGGAGGCTCTTATGGAACACCACGGAACGTTCATACCTGTGATTCAGGAACAGCTTCCTTCCTTCGGGCTTTACAAAGACTACGATGGCAGGAACCCCATAACAGAAAATGCGTTTTCCCTGTTGCTGCTGGAGCGGCTGCAGCGGGATCCGGAGGAACGGCTGGAATCGTACTTCGGAGTGACGGAAGAACTTTCCAATCGGATTCGGAACTGTCTGGACGCATATACTTCTTTTTCCCAGTTTACCAATCTGATAAAGACCCGAAATCTGACCCGAACGTCCGTCAGTCGGGCACTCCTGCACATTTTGCTGAATCTGACAGAATCAGAACCGCCATGCTGTCTTCGGGTCCTTGGTTTTCGCAGAGATGCCAGATCTCTGCTGAAAATCATCTGTGACCAGGGAATGCTTCCTCTTGTCACCTCGCCCGCCGACGAACGTCTTCCGAAGAACTGGCTCTATGGAGACCGACTCTATGAATCCGTCCGTTCTCTGCTGCACCATCAACCTTTTCAGAACGAATGCCGCAGAAAAATGCTTGTCCTCTGATCAAAGAAAGAAGGAAACCCTTTGAAGAAATATATCTGGAATATTTTTACCTGTGTTGTAAAAACCATTGCTCCCAGACATACGTTTCATGCACATTTCAGCCTGCTTTTTACCATTGGAATGACTGCCCTTGCCACATTTCTCGCATCGGTATACCACCATATCAATCCTTCCGGCACGGCAAATATCAGTCTGATCTATATCCTGACGATCATTTTGATTTCCTGCTATACGGATAAATACCGATATGGTATTCTTGCTGCTATTTTTAGTGTTTTTTGCATTAACTATTTGTATACGTATCCTTTTTATGAATTTAATTTTACAATGACTGGATACCCGTTTACTTTCCTGGTCATGTATTTTATCTCCATCCTGACCAGCGCCACCACATTCCATACGAAAGAACAGGCTTCCCGGATCAAAGAAGATGAAAAACTGATCATGGAGGCAGAGAAAGAAAAACTCAGAGCCAATCTCCTTCGGGCGGTTTCCCATGATCTGCGCACGCCTTTGACCAGCATGATCGGCGCCAGTTCTTCCTGGCTGGACAATGAGAAAACGCTCCCAGCAGAGGAAAAACGGGAACTGGTCGCACAAATCTATGAAGATGCCAACTGGCTTCTTCATATGGTGGAAAATCTGCTGTCTGTCACCCGGATTACAGAAGGCGGATCCAATGTATTGAAAAAAACGCCCGAGGCAGTGGAAGAGATTCTGTTTGATGCCATTTCCACCATGAAAAAACGTTATCCGGAGTTCAAAATTCATATGCTGATACCAGATGATTTTCTCATCGCTCCCATGGATCCGCTGCTGATCAAGCAGGTAGTGCTGAACCTTCTGGAAAATTCCTTTTATCATGCCCCCAGTACCCGGCCTGTGGAATGCAGACTGGAAAACGACGACCGGGATGTCCGTATTCTGGTCAGAGACTTTGGAAACGGCATTCCGCCGGACAAGCTGGACAGTATCTTTGACGCAGCACCCTCCGCTCCCACCTCTGCATCTGACACACGCAAAGGAATGGGCATCGGCCTCTCCATCTGCAAGGCAATCGTAACTGCCCACGACGGAGAGATTGGTGTCCACAATCACCGGGACGGAGCAGAATTCTATTTTACATTGCCAAAGGAGGACATCCATCATGAATCAGATGATTAAGATTCTTGTGATTGAAGATGAAAAGAATATTCTGAATTTTATCTCTTCAGTGCTGACTTCCCAAAAGTATCAGGTCATTTCTGCACTGACAGGACGGGATGGCCTGTCTCAGGCGGCCTCTCAGTGTCCGGATCTGATTCTTCTGGATCTGGGACTCCCCGATATGGATGGTATGTCCATTATCTCGCAGATTCGAAAATGGAGCAGCATCCCTATCATTGTCATCTCAGCCAGAATCCAGGAAGAAGACAAGGTCCAGGCACTGGATCAGGGAGCGGATGACTATATTACCAAACCCTTCGGCAATTCTGAGCTTCTGGCACGCATACGTACAGCCCTTCGGCACAGCAGCCAGCTTCAGACCGGCGCAACCCTCTCCAGCCGCCCTTATCACTCCGGCGGGCTGACCATTGATTTTGAAAAGCACCTGGTCACACGGGACGGACAGGAAATTCATCTGACTCAGAATGAATTCAAGATCATCGCTCTGCTGGCAAAAAACTGCGGAAAAGTCCTGCTCTATGACCGGCTGATTGAGCACATCTGGGGACCCTATTCAGAAAATGACAATACGATTCTCCGGGTCAATATGGCGAACATCCGCCGGAAGATTGAACCAAACCCGGCGGAGCCCGTCTACATTTTCACGGAAATTGGTGTTGGATACCGTATGGTAGAAGAAGATTAAAGAATAACCCCTTATGAAAGCAGGAGATTCAGGAAACCTGCATCATAAGGGGATTATTCTTTCAGCCGGATACGCCATTCACATGCGGTTATTTAATCGGAGGTTACGCATCTGTATCCGACCCTATGTCTGTGCATCACTGCATGAGATTCATCAGTAAAAGTCGCCTTAACCCACAAGCCGACAATTCATAAGAAAAGGATCGCCATTCTCCTGATCTGCTGGATGGAAAGCCTTACACGGAAGCTCATCTCATATGCCAAGCAGGTTTCCTGGCTTACGGATCATACATCTGCTCTCCCCTTCTCGCATGTTTGACCGGGTTATGCAATGGGATAATTGAAAGCAGACTCTCCGAATACAGTGACCGGATCGTTCAGGACTCGCACCTGATTCCCTCTTCGTACACATGGTACGCACTTGACATAGCATTTTCTGCACGTATTTTATTATAAAAGCTTCGCAGACTCCTGTCAAGCCTCCGTTTCTTCCTCTTCTTCCGTAATATACCGTTTAAAACAATGCTGGAACAAAAAGCTATTCAGCCATGCGATCACCCCGGGGCCAAAGAACAGAAGAAGCGGGAACAATCTTACAAATAATCCTGTATGCAATCGGAAAAGGATAACCGGACTCCCTGTGATAACAAGTACCAGGAAAAACACCGGCAGATTCCCGGCGGCAATCAGCCAAGCATTTTTCATTATATTCAGCGTTCGATTCTCGAATCGCGCCTGTACCGGATAGACAAACAGAACCTCCATCAGGCAAAGAACCCAAAACAGAAGGCTTGCTCCGCGAAACACCGGCTGCATCCCTGCCGGAAGAACGCCTACTGCCACCTGATAAACTCCTGCTGCCGCCATAAGCAGCATGGTCAGAATATGAATCCATGTAGCCTGTCTGAAATTATCTTTAAATGCACGGAAAAAGCCTGATCCTATCTTTCCCTCTTCATTCCGGACGATTCGAAGGGTCATCGTGTAAAGAGCCGCCGTGGAAGCTCCCATAGTGAACAGGGGAAGCGAACAGATCACCCAAAGACAGCTTAAAGTCAGAAGATCTGTAGCCCTGTAAAGCGCCCGGCCCACCAGTCCATCCATCGAAAACAGTTCCCTCATATGGCCGTTCTCCTAATTCTTAAAGCTGTGAATCGGAGCCGGGATCCTTCCGCCCCGGCTGATGAACGCCTCACAGGAATATGGATTCACCGGCATAACCGGAGCATATCCCAGAAGTCCTCCGAATTCCACCATATCCCCGACTTTCTTCCCAATAACGGGAATCAGACGAACTGCTGTGGTCTTCTGATTCACCATTCCGATGGCCATCTCATCTGCAATAATGCCGGAGATTGTAGAAGCGCTGGTATCTCCCGGAACAGCAATCATATCCAGTCCCACAGAGCAGACGCAGGTCATTGCTTCCAGCTTTTCCAGCGAAAGAGCCCCTGCCTGTACTGCATCAATCATTCCCTGGTCCTCGCTGACCGGAATGAAGGCTCCACTTAATCCACCCACATAGGAAGATGCCATCACGCCGCCCTTTTTTACCTGATCATTTAAAAGCGCCAGCGCCGCCGTAGTCCCAGGCGCACCTGCATACTCCAGACCGATCTCCTCCAAAATCTCCGCCACACTGTCTCCCACAGCCGGCGTAGGTGCAAGAGAAAGGTCAATGATTCCAAAAGGAATCCCCATTCTTGCAGACGCCTCCTGGGCCACTAGCTGTCCCACGCGGGTGACTTTAAACGCTGTCTTTTTGATTGTCTCACACAAAACTTCAAAATTCTCTCCTCGTACCTGAGACAAAGCAGTCTTAACCACGCCCGGACCACTGACCCCCACGTTGATGACAGCATCTCCTTCTGTTACTCCATGAAAGGCGCCGGCCATAAAGGGATTGTCATCTGGCGCATTACAGAAAACCACCAGTTTGGCACAGCCCAGAGAGTCCTGCTCCTTTGTAAGTTCTGCGGTCTCTTTGATGATCTCTCCCATCAGCTTCACCGCATCCATATCAATTCCCGTCCTGGTAGAACCCAGATTCACAGAGCTGCAAACCCGTTCCGTCTTCGCAAGCGCCTCAGGAATTGCGTGCATCAGCAGTTCATCACTTTTGGTCATCCCTTTGGATACCAGTGCAGAGAATCCCCCCAGAAAATTAACGCCAACCGCCTGGGCCGCGCGGTCCAGTACCTTTGCAAGCTCCACATAATCACCGGAAGTTCTGCATGCCGCACTGCCCACCAACGCCACAGGCGTTACAGAGATCCGCTTATTCACAATCGGGATCCCAAACTGCGCCTCAATCTCCTGTCCGGTCGCCACCAAATCATTTGCTTTGGATGTGATTTTCTCATAAATGTTCTTCTTCAAAATCTCCAGATCCGAATCAATACAGTCCAGAAGACTGATTCCCAATGTAATAGTACGTACATCCAGATTTTCCTGATCAATCATCTTGTTGGTCTCAAGGACCTCATGAATGTTTATCATAGTCTCTCCTTATATCCACTCCCACCGTTGCTTAAACACGATGCATCATGTTAAAAATATCCTCATGCTGACAACGGATAATCACTCCGATCTTTTCCCCAAGCTCTTCCAGCTCTCTGGACATCCTGGTCATATCCTCCACCTTTCCGGCGTCCACAATCATCATCATATTGAAATACCCGTCCACAATCGTCTGAGAAATATCCAGGATATTCACTTCTATCCCTGCCAGATAGGTACAAACCTTTGCAATGATCCCCACCGTATCATGTCCCACCACGGTAATAATAAACTTCTTCATCTCTTTCCTCCATCCTTAAATTTTGCAGGCTTCTGCCTGCGGGGTTTACCATTCACATATTCCGGAACAGCAGTCTCTCTTCGCCACCTGAATATCAAAATCTCCCGGTCCGTACTTTACCGGTCCCAGCTGAATCTCAAGCTTTACCGTCTCAAACGCAAGTTCTGCATAATTGTTCTCTTTACTCAAATGTCCAAGGTAAATCTTCTTCATCTGATCATGTAGAATCCGGCACAGCAGCTGTCCGGCGCTTTCGTTGGACAGATGTCCGCACGCTCCCAGGATCCTCTGTTTCAACGGATACGGATAGGGCCCAACTTCCAGCATCTGAATATCATGATTCGCTTCCAGAAGGAGCACGTCCAGTCCGCGCAAATGCTCCACTATGTAATCTGTATATACTCCCATATCTGTGGCAACTGCCGCACTTTTTCCTCCGCAGGAAAATCGGAATGCTACTGGTTCAGCCGCGTCATGAGAGATGCAGAAAGGTTCCACCTCCACATCTCCTATTGTAAAACGCTGATCTGCATGGATCACATGATACAGCCCTTCATCAATAGCCCCCAGACTTTTCATGTTCTTCATGCGGGTAATGGTCCCGCCTGTGGCATAGATCGGAAGTCCGTATCTGCGCGCCAGTATCCCGACGCCTTTGATATGATCTGAATGTTCATGAGTAATCAGAAGCCCCTGAAGATCCTTCCCCTCTACCTGAAGTTCCCGGAGTCCTTCTTCCACCTTTTTGGCACTGATTCCCGCATCAATCAAAAGATGCGTACAATCACTTCCCGTATAGACACAGTTTCCGCTGCTGCCACTTGCAATACTGCACAATCTCATCTAATCTCTCATCCTCTTATCTATCTGGCATCTGGTATCTTCCAAAGCCCCGTTATTATCAATCATACAGGTACATCGGCTCAGGAATTCTTCATGACTTTTCTGACTCAAGAAAATCTGATCAATCCGCTCATCTGTATAACCTCTGGATACTTTGAGCCGTCTGCGGCGTTCGTCTTCATTCGTATAAATATACCATGTTTCGTCGCAAAATGCATCATATTTTTCCTCCAGAAACAAAGCAGCTTCCACTACAACACAAGATTCCTTCCCGGCATCTGCCAGGGCAATCCGTTCCAGGATCTCTCTTTTCACTGCAGGATGAATGATCGCATTCAGTTTTTTCCTCTTTTCCTCATCCGCAAATACAATATTGCCCAAAATTTTTCGGTCAATCTGCCCGCTTTCAGATTGAACATCCGTTCCAAACCTCAGAAGAATCTGCCTGTACGCCTCCTTCCCCGGTTCCATCACCTCATGTCCCACCTGGTCTGCCAGAATCAGCTTTGCATGCCATCTCTCTTCCAGATAAGACAACACTGTACTTTTCCCGGCGCCCACGCCGCCGGTAACTCCGATCACTCTCATTTATTTCGCCTCATACCAGTTTTTCCCTCTGTGCATGTCAATTTCCAGCGGCACTTTTAACCGGGCGGCCTGTTCCATCTCTTCCTGAAGAATTTGTTCCACCTGATCCACTTCCTCTATCCAGGCTTCAATCAAAAGCTCATCATGTACCTGAAGAATCAGACGGGATTTCATACCTTCTTTTTTCAACCGGTCATGCACCCGGTTCATGGCGATCTTAATGATATCTGCCGCCGTTCCCTGAATTGGAGAATTCATAGCCACCCGCTCTCCAAAAGAACGTCTTGCAAAATTCGAAGATTTGAGTTCTGGTACTGGTCTCCTTCTCCCATACATGGTGGATACATAACCGACTTCCTTCGCATTTTCTACCAATCTGTCCAGAAAGATTTTGATCCCCGGATAAGTCTCAAAATACCGGTCAATATATTCCTTTGCTTCCCTGGTAGAGATATCCAGATCCTGAGAGAGACCAAAGGAACTGATTCCATATACAATACCGAAATTCACAGCTTTCGCATTGCGGCGCTGAAGAGAGGTCACCTCATCAAAGGGCACATGGAATACCTGAGAGGCTGTAATCCGGTGAATATCTTCCGCCTGACGGTATGCTTCGATCAGCTTCTCATCACCCGACATATGAGCCAGTACCCGCAGTTCGATCTGGGAGTAGTCCGCATCCACGAAGACGCACCCCTCTCTCGGAATGAACACTTTCCGGATCAGCCTTCCCAGCTCCATGCGGACCGGAATATTTTGAAGATTTGGTTCTGTGCTGCTGATTCTTCCGGTTGCGGTAATTGTCTGATTGAAACTGCTGTGAATTCTTCCGTCTTCTGCTATACAGCCCGCCAGTCCGTCTGCATAAGTGGATTTTAATTTGGTAAGCTGCCGATATTCCAGGATATCCTTTACAATGGGATGCTCCGGTGCCAGCTTCTCCAGCACTTCGGCGGAAGTGGAGTATCCGGTTTTTGTCTTTTTGCCTCCCTGCATCCCCAGTTTCTCAAACAGAATAACTCCCAGCTGTTTGGGTGAATTGATATTGAATTCCTCTCCTGCCGCCTCATGAATCTGATGCTCCAGCTCGTCAATTCTGCCCACCAGCGCTTCCCCGTAGTTTTTCAGTTCCTCTCCATTGACCCGGATTCCGTCCTGCTCCATATCATAAAGAGTAAATACCAGCGGCATCTCAATCTCTTCGAACAGTTTCTTCATCCCTGTCTCTTCCAGCTTCTTCATTAACATGGAGGCTTTCTTCCAGGTTGTCACTGCTGCATATGGCCTGCCCAGGTCCTCATGCGCATACTGACTGGACAGCGGATTGATCAGATAAGCTGCGATTTCTATATCGAACAAATGTTCTTTTCTATCCGGACAAAGGTCGCCAAGAATCTTTTTCACATCGGAAGTCGCACACATCGGCACTGCATCTGTCACCTGCTTCATCTGCTCCAGAAGATATGCCGCTGTCAGGGTCCCTCCTTCTGTTATATCGTATACTTCTGTCTCGGACAGAGCCAGAGAAATATGCAGCTCTTCCTCTGCCGTCGTCATAGCATAGCCCGATTCAGACAGCATCAGGGTCAGTCCATCTTCTTTCTTCTGTCGAAAAAGCTCAAATGCAATACGATCACTGGTCCTCGCCCTGCTGAAAATTTCTTCCGCCCTGGCGGGTTCTGCAATATATTCGGCCTCTGGCTCTTTTTCTGAAAGTTCCGGAAACTCCTTTTTTTCAAATCGTTCCAGATATTTCCTAAAATTCAGTCTTCGACACCATTCATAGGCTTCCGGTGTATATGGATCAGTTACCCTGGCCGATTCCAGATCAAAAGGCACCGGCGCTTCCACACAGATTGTCGCAAGCTTCTTGCTCATCACTGCCATATCATAATGCTCCCTGAGCGCTTCTCTGGTACGCTTCTGCCGGATCTCCTCCACGTGGGCATAGGCATCTTCGATATTTCCATAAGCAGTTATCAAAGCAGTTGCTCCCTTTTCCCCGATCCCTGGAACACCAGGAATATTATCAGATGCATCGCCCATCAGTGCTTTCAACTCAATAATCTGAGCCGGTGTCACCTGATATGCAGATATTACATCTTCTGCATAATAATTTTCGATCTCCGTAATTCCCTTTCTGGTCTTTGGCATCCGTATCATGATCTTATCCGTTGCAATCTGCAGAAGGTCCCGGTCTCCTGACACAATTACCGTATTCAGACCCTGAGCCTCGCTCCTCCTGGCAACTGTGCCAAGCAGATCATCTGCCTCATAACCCTCCAGCGTCAGCAGCGGGATCTTCATAGCCTTTAACAGCTCTTTCAGAACCGGTACCTGCTCTCTGAGTTCATCCGGCATACCTTTTCTTGTTCCTTTGTACGGATTATACATCTGATGGCGGAACGTAGGTACGTTCAGGTCAAAGGCCACCGCCAGATAATCCGGTTTCTCCTCATCCAGAATCCGAAACATAATGTTCAGAAATCCATAGATTCCATTCGTATGAAGTCCTTCTGCATTCGTCAGATCCGGCACCCCATAAAATGCCCGGTGTATGATACTGTGTCCGTCTATCAGCACGATTTTCTCACTCATTAAAAAAACCACCTCATCATCATATAAAACAATGCAGCCGTTGCAGCCAACTTAAGCAAAAATGTATAAGTTCCAAGAAAATGCTCATCAATGGCATCTTCTTCTGAGTTTTCAAGAGAATCCTCCACAAGCGTTCGGTAATCAATCTTCTCTTCTGCACCATCCAGCTGCCGGATCCCTGCAAACACCGTAGCATAGACTTCCAGTTCTTCATAGCATTCCGGACAGTGCCGGACATGCCGCACAAATTCTTCTTCTTCTCTTTCTTCCAGTTCCCCGTTAATATAAGGAACCAACAGTCTCTGTGTCTCTTTACAGTTCATACTCATGCTCCTGCAGGCTTCATATTACATGGTAATGTCTGCGCAGGCAGACATGTCAGTTCCGTATCATTATAACCAATGAAAATGGGGATTGCAAGGCGCTCATGAAAAGTCCGGCCGAAGCTTTCCCATCTTAAAATGTTTTCGGCAAAGCGCAACGTATTCATCATTGCTCCCCAGCATGACCTGAGCTCCTTCCCGGATAATCTCGTTCCCCTGATATCTTGCATTGCAGGTTGCCTTTTTTCCACACCAGCAGACCGTTCTCAGTTCCTTTATACAATCCGCAATAGCAATCAGCCGCTCACTTCCCGGAAACAGAAGATTCCGAAAGTCTGTCCGAAGACCATAGCACACTACAGGCACATCCATAAAATCCACAATATCTGACAAAAAATCCACCTGCTCCGGTGTGGCGAACTGCACCTCATCCACAATGATACACTGATACTGACGAATCTGCTCTTCTGTGTAATGCATCAGATCTTCCAGAAACACACACGTTTCCTCCAGACCGATTCGGGAGCGGACCGTTGATTCTCCGTCTCTTGTATCCACTCTCGGCTTACAGAGCAGCGCTTTCTGTCCGATTTCTTCATAATTAAATCTTGTCATCAACGCATTAGCAGTCTTTGAGCTTCCCATTGCGCCATAATAATAATACAGCTTTGCCATCTGCATATTCCTTTCCAAAATCTGCTTTTTCCCAAAAAAAACCGCCAAATCACTGTTTCTAATGATTTGGCGATGTAACAATCTATGCAGGAGATGGGACTTGAACCCACACATAGTCACCTACGTCAGATTTTGAGTCTGATGCGTCTGCCATTCCGCCACTCCTGCGTTCTCAACTATTATAGTCTATCATAGATTAATCTAAAGTGCAAGCAAAATTTTCTTCCCAATTTCAAAACAGTCGAACGTTGCAAAATAGTCTTTCAGTGTCTCCGCTCTTCGGATCAGCTGAACCTCTCCGTTTTCCCACAGAAGAAGCTCTGCAGAACGAAGCTTTCCGTTATAGTTATATCCCATGGAATGACCGTGTGCTCCGGCATCATGAATGAATAGATAATCTCCCTTTTCAATTTTCGGAAGTTTCCGATCTACCGCAAATTTATCACAGTTTTCACAGAGAGAACCGGTAATATCATACAGGTAATCGCAAGGTTCTTCTTCTTTGCCAAGCACTGTAATATGATGATACGCCCCATAAATGGCCGGACGCATCAGATTTGCCGCACAGGCGTCTGTTCCGATATACTCCTTGTGAATATGTTTCTCATGAATCGCCCGGGTCACAAGTCCGCCGTACGGTCCCATCATATACCGGCCAAGTTCCGTAAAGATCGCCACATCATCCATCCCTGCGGGTGTCAGCACTTCCTCATAAACCTTTCGTACGCCTTCTCCGATCACATGGATATCATTTGGCTCCTGCTCCGGCGTATATGGTATCCCAATCCCTCCGGACAGATTGATAAATGCAATATGGACTCCCGTCTCTCTTTTCAGTTTTACAGCCAGTTCGAACAGAACCTTTGCCAATAATGGATAATACTCGTTGGTTACTGTATTACTTGCAAGAAAAGCATGGATTCCAAAATGTTTTACACCCTTCTTCTTCATAATCTGAAAAGCTTCTGTGATCTGTTCTTCCGTCATACCATATTTGGAATCTCCCGGATTATCCATGATGCCATTGCTCATCTTGAAATAACCTCCTGGATTGTACCGGCAGCTCATGGTTTCCGGCAGATATCCCACTGCGTCTTCCACCACCTCAATATGGGTAATATCGTCCAGATTGATGATCCCCCCAAGCTTCTCACAATATGCAAATTCTTCCGGCGGTGTATCATTAGACGAAAACATAATCTCCTGTCCGGCAATGCCTGCCGCTTCTGACAGAACCAGCTCAGCCATAGAAGAGCAATCGCTTCCGCATCCGTATTCCTTTAAAATCTGCATTAAAAACGGATTGGGGGTTGCCTTTACCGCAAAATATTCTTTATAACCCTTATTCCATGAAAAGGCCTCATACAGCGCCTTCACATTCTCGCGTATCCCTTTCTCGTCATAAATATGGAAGGGGGTTGGGTATGTTTTCACAATCTCTTCAATCTGTGCTTTCGTCACGAACGGTATTTTTTTCATCTGCTTTCTTACTCCTCGCTGCCTAAATTCAGAAAAAGGGAGCCTGCTCTCTGCAGACTCCCCCCTCGGAGCTTTGCTCCCCGTAATCGGGGTAACAGGATTCGAACCTGCGACCTCACGGCCCCCAGCCGTGCGCTCTAGCCAAGCTGAGCCATACCCCGACAACGTTAATTATTATAACGTATTCCCTTTAAAAAATCAATAGGAATTTTTAAAAAATTCTTCAAAAATATTTTGCAAAACAGAACAACATGTGATAGAATACATATGATATGGAGACGTATCGAAGTGGCCATAACGAGCTTGACTCGAAATCAAGTTGTCGGGCAACCGGCACGTGGGTTCGAATCCCACCGTCTCCGCTCTGTATACATTCGCCCGAATAGTACCGAAAATATGGTATTATCCGGGCTTTTTACAGTCTTTCTTCTTTAAAACCAGTCTTTCATAATCTCCAAAAGCTCTGTTTCATAATCGCCGGTCAGTTCTTCCATACCGCCGCCGTGACGAACGTTTGTCTCCACTCCCCATTCATGATCGTGAAATTCCCATATGTGATAAGCAACTCCCCGATATTCAAAGTCAAGACTTTTACAATCTTCCTCCTGACTCTCTCTGCACTCCCAGCCTCGTTCCCGGATAAAGGCCAGAACACGTTCCAAATGCTGATCTTTCTCCATCAGTTCTCTCTCCTTCTATCTGCAATTCTTCTGCAATTATCATAAATGCCATGCCGTTTTCGATCATGTCTTCCAGCACTGCATCATCCTCTTCTTCCTCTTCTTCTGCCTCCTGCGCCTGCATAAGCTGTATCCCTGCGACGGCAACCAGCGTCATCAGTCCGACCATACCCACAGTAATGATAAACTTCGTTGCTGTCGATTCACATCTGTCCCTCAAATATTTGGTTGCAATCACCATGAAAAGAATCACCGCAAACCACAAATAAATCGTAATCACCGTCAGCAGAAGCGCCGTAATTCCGCACAAAAATGTTCTTTTCAGAATCTCCCACCCCTCGCTTTGACGGACACAGTAAGCTGCAGCTCTGCGGTAAATGCTCATGCACAGAATTCCATAGACAAGAAAAATCGACAGGAACACCAGACAGTTTACTTCAGAAAACATCTTTCCCCTCTCTTATCGGTTTATTCTCTCTCCAAAAAATATGGATGCCATAATATATATAGTTTTTTCAGAGAAATCATAACCGGAACCTGCCAGATTTCAAAAAAAGAACTTGCATTTTTCGCCCTGTATTATATCATAGAGACGAGGTGATATTTTTTGAACAGGAGAAATTATCAAAAAGAGCTGGAGAAAATAACAGACGAACTGATTCGTCTGCAGCAGGCGCCTTCTCTTCTGCTGCATTCCTGCTGCGCTCCCTGCAGCAGCTATGTGCTGGAATATTTATCCCAATACTTCCGGATTACGGTCTTTTATTACAATCCCAATATCTACCCGGCCTCCGAGTATCATACCCGTGCGGCAGAACAGCGCCGGTTTCTTCAGGTGCTCCCGGCCCGGTATCCGATCTCGTTCACAGAAGGCGAATATTTTCCTAAAGATTTTTACGACTGTGTCAGAGGAATGGAGCACCTGCCGGAAGGCGGGGAAAGATGTTTTGCCTGCTACCGGCTGAGACTTGCCAGGACAGCTCAGATGGCAGCGGCCGAAGGCTTCGACTACTTCGCCACCACCCTTTCTATCAGCCCGCTGAAAAACGCCGAAAAAATAAACGAAGCAGGAGAGCAGCTTGCCCGTGAATATCAGGTCCGCTGGCTCCCCAACGATTTCAAAAAGAAAAACGGTTACAAA
>CAJTTI010000016.1 GCA_910579225.1 uncultured Lachnospiraceae bacterium
TTGATCTTCTTCGTTTAAAAGTATTGTGTTAATTCAACTAACTTGACAAAGAGCCCAAATTTTTTACATTCAGTACTGGTATTCCGCTTGATTGATATTCAGCAGCTTTTATTATGTACCAAATGGACCTGTTTTAATTTCAATCTAGAATTTTATTGACATTAGTAATTCTAATCTTTTACAAAACATATTATAGAACTGAGGTAATTCATTAAAATATGTTTTATTTACTTCTTTGATTTGGTTTAAGCCAATTTTTTCAACAGATTTCATCGCGGCTTCCCTCTGATTAACACGATCTCCAAACATAGTCTGGCAATTAGAACCATCTAAATCATCATAGGAATTAAAAGCCTGATTGAAATCCATTAAATCATACAGCCTTACTGGTTTATTATTGGAATTACGAACTAATACTCCCCAGTTTCCCCAATGCCTATCCGTATTCCCAATAAGATAATCAACAATATTCATCATATAATAGTTATGTTTATCTAAAGAAATAATATATTTTTTTGTGTTCCTGTCATGGTTTGCTGCATATACCTCAAATGCTTCCATAGAAACAATTGCATATTCTTTCGATGTAATATTACTGCTTACACTGACTTTTTCTCCGTCAAAATAATCTCTCTCATATAATACTTGTGAAACATCAAAACATCTGCATATTTGACTGGCAAGCAGTTCTCTTTCAACCGCTTCTGCATCGCCATCTTTCAATAACCTAAACCCATCATTGATTCTCTGCCAGGCTTTAGGAAAACATCCGTTGGTTGATAAGTCTCTTGCCAAATATTCATTTTGTACGGTATACTGCTTTCCCTTTAATGCAATGTCAATAAATGTGTTATCCAAATGATTTTCATACAAATTAATATCTTTAAATAAAATCTTTTCTTGATTTAATTTTACCCAAAAAACATCTGTTAAGGAAGCACATCTATACGAAAGTGCAATTTTTGCTCTTTCTTTGTCAGTCACTGCCTGTAACATTCCTATGCTGTTTAATATTTCTTTTGCATACTTTCTATCTAAAGTAAGAACTCTTGTTGCACACCAATAATTGAAGTTTGTAATATTATTGACTAATGTATCAATATCTTCAGCTTCTTCCAAATATAAATTATATGGCATAAATGACTTATAATATATTTTACATTGTCCAGAATGATTTATTTTTGCAACTCTTCTATCCATATGCATAATTTCATATACGTTTTTTTCTGACATTTAGTCACCTCCAATTAAGCCAGCCTTTCATTCAGATTCAACATTTACGATTTCTATACTACATTCCGCCGCATGATCCTGTATAATTTTAAATTTCCAAATCTTCTTTCGTGCATTACCTTTTACTTTTTTAAATAAATTGAAAAAAATCCCCGGAAACTTGCACTCCCCGGGGATTTACATGTTTATGAACTTTTTATTGTTCAGCCATTATTTCACCACAAAATTCACAACCCGGCCCGGCACATAGATCTCTTTTACAAAGGTCTTGCCCTCGGTCAGGGATGCAATCCTCGCATCTGCTTTGGCGATGGCGAATACCTCTTCTTTCTCCGCACTGGTGGGAATCACAACGGTCCCGCGGAGCTTGCCGTTGATCTGCACGCCGATCTCAGTCTGGGCATCCACGGTCTTGCTCTCCTCATACTGAGGCCAGGGCTGCAGGGACAGGAATCCTTCTCCGCCGGTCACTTCCCAGATTTCCTCACACACATGGGGCGCAATGGGACAGAGAAGCTTTGCAAAGATCTGCACCTGCTCCCTGCTGATCTTTCCTACATTGTAAATGTCATTGGTCAGCGTCATAAGCGCCGCGATCGCCGTATTGAACTTCATATCCTCCAGATCGGACGACACTTTCTTAATCGTCTTGTGGAACGGCGTCTCCAGCTTCTGGGTCTCCTTGTCCTCGGAAATCAGATCCGTAAAACCGAATACCCGTTCCAGGAAACGCTTGCAGCCCTTGACCGCATTGTCATTCCAGGGCGTCGCTGCGCTGTAGTCTCCCATAAACAAAACATATGTTCTGAGTGTGTCAGCACCGTAATCTTTGACAATATCCAGCGGATCCACTACATTTCCCTTGGACTTGCTCATCTTGTCCCCGTCCGGTCCGAGGATCAGACCCTGAATGGATCGCTTTGCGTAAGGTTCCGGCGTATTAACTACCCCGATGTCATACAGGAAATGATGCCAGAACCGGGAATAAATCACGTGTCTGGTCACATGCTCCATACCGCCGTTGTACCAGTCCACCGGCATCCAGTATTTTAATTTCTCCGGATCTGCCAGCGCATTCTCATTGTGCGGGTCAATGTATCTTAAGAAATACCAGGAGGAACCCGCCCACTGGGGCATGGTATCCGTCTCACGTCTTGCTTTCTTTCCGCATTTCGGACAGGTGCAGTTTACAAAGGACTCGATCTTCGCCAGCGGAGATTCTCCCTCTGCACCCGGCTCAAAATTCTCCACCTTCGGCAGCCGAAGAGGCAGATCTTCATAGGGAACCGGCACAACGCCGCAGTCGTCGCAGTGAATGATGGGAATCGGTTCTCCCCAGTAACGCTGGCGGTTGAAAGCCCAGTCCTTCATCTTGAACTGAACGCCCGCATGTCCGATGCCGCGTTTTTCAATCTCCGTGAGCATCCGGGCGATGGATTCCTTCTTATTGGTATAGCCATTCAGGAAATCAGAATTGACCATCTCTCCGTCGCCTGCGTAAGCTTCCACAGAGATGTCCCCTCCTTTGATGACTTCGACGATTTCCGCCCCGAATTTCTTCGCAAACTCATAGTCACGCTGGTCGTGGGCCGGCACACCCATGATGGCTCCGGTACCATATCCCATCATGACATAGTCGGCGATGAAAACAGGGATCTTCTTACCGGTGATGGGATTGACCGCCTCGATGCCGTCGATCTTCACGCCGGTCTTGTCCTTAACCAGCTGGGTACGCTCAAATTCGGTCTTCTTCGCGCACTCGGTCCGATAAGCCTCGATGGCATCCATATTTGCGATGTGATCTTTATTCTCATCAATCAGCGGATGCTCCGGAGCGATGACCATAAAGGTCACGCCGAACAGGGTATCCGGTCTGGTCGTATAGACCTCCAGCGCTTCCTCTGCGCCCTCCAGTTTGAAGTTCACAAAGGCTCCGGTGGATTTTCCGATCCAGTTCACCTGCTGCTGCTTTACATTGGCCGGGTAGTCCACATCCTCCAGGCCTGCCAGCAGCTTGTCCGCATACTCGGTAATCTTCAGATACCATACATCCTTGGATTTCTGGATCACATCACTGTGGCAGATGTCGCACTTTCCGCCCTGGCTGTCCTCATTGGAGAGTACCACCTTACAGGACGGACAGTAGTTGACCAGCGCCGTACTGCGAAATACCAGTCCGTGCTCAAAAAGCTTTAAGAAAATCCACTGGGTCCATTTATAATAGTCCTCATCCGTCGTGTCAATCACCCGGTCCCAGTCGAAGGAAAAGCCCACCTTCTTTAACTGATCCGTAAATTTTGCAATATTGTCGTCTGTAATCTTCCGGGGATGCGTTCCGGTCTTGATGGCATAGTTCTCCGTGGGCAGTCCGAACGCGTCAAACCCGATGGGGAACAGCACATTGTAACCCTCCATCCTGCGCTTTCTGGAGATCACCTCCAGGCTGGAATAGGCCTTGATATGTCCCACGTGCATACCGGCTCCGCTGGGATAGGGAAATTCCACAAGACCGTAGAATTTCGGCTTATCACTGCCGTCCACCGCCTTGAAGATCCCGGCCTCCTCCCATTTCTGCTGCCACTTTCCTTCTATCTTCCGGAAATTATGTTTCATTATTATATGCCCTCCTGTCTATCTGAAGCAACTACTCTGTGGGACTGTCCAAAAACACAGCTTATATGTATAAGTAACGCACACAAGGGGTTCCTTACCATATTTTGTATACAGCAGCTATTTTGCGACAGCTCCATGCCACTTTCTATTCATAACGATATCAGTGTAATATAACCGCCAAAGTTTGTCAAATCTTTTCCTACTTCCCGTCCCGGCAGATTCCTGCTTTGGCATTGCATGATCAAAGTCCTGCAAAAATACTTTGCACCTTTTCTTACTCCATGCTATACTTAATGCATTAACGTATTAAAGGAGAATACTTATGAAAATCGGTTTTATCGGACTTGGCCTTATTGGCGGCTCCATTGCCAGAGCAATTCGTCATTTTTATCCGGAGGCTGTGATCGTCGCCTTTTCCCGAACACGGGCTTCTCTGGAGCAGGCCGTAAGCGACGGTATTGTGAACCGGATTCCCGAAGAAATAAATACAGAGTTCAGCGACTGCAATTACATCTTTCTGTGCGCCCCCGTGGCCAGCAACGCAGAATATTTAAAGAAACTGAAACCTGTCATCTGCCCTTCCACTGTCATCACGGACGTGGGCAGTACAAAATGTGACATTCATGCACGGGTGACCGAACTTGGTATGGAAGAAAACTTCATCGGCGGACATCCAATGGCAGGATCGGAGAAAACCGGTTACACCCATTCCAAACGGATTCTCATTGAGAATGCATATTATGTCATTACTCCGACCGCCAGGAGTTCCGCAAACGCTGTAAACCGTTACCGGGATTTTATAACCAGTATCAAAGCGCTCCCGTTGGTGCTTGATTACCAGATCCATGATTATGTAACTGCTGGTATCAGCCATCTTCCTCACATCATCGCTTCCTCTCTGGTCAATCTGGTGCGGGATGCGGACACCAAAGACGGTATTATGAAAATGGTTGCCGCCGGAGGATTCAAAGATATCACCCGAATCGCTTCCTCCTCTCCGGAAATGTGGGAGCAAATCTGCATGACCAACCGGGAAAATATTTCTTCCATTCTGGGGGACTATATTGACTCTCTGAACCGTATTCGCACACAGCTTGATCAGGAGGAAACCGGCGCGATCTATCAACTGTTCGAGTCCTCCAGGGACTACCGGAACAGCCTTCCTGCCAAAGGCAGCGGACCTATTCAACGGATCTATGAAATCTACTGCGATATGGTGGATGAAGCCGGCGGAATCGCCACCCTTGCCACGATCCTGGCAAGCAATCAGATCAACCTGAAAAATATCGGAATTGTCCACAGCCGGGAATTTATCGAAGCAGTTCTGCGCATTGAATTTTATGAAGAGCAGGCCATGAAACAGGCCATCGACATTCTGCGAAGGTACCGCTATGTAATCTATGAGCGCTGATAAACACCAGTTTCCGGCACCTCCTTCTGTGTAAGATACCATCAAAACACTGTGAAGATGATCTGACACCGGCACACTCCTGCACACACCAAAACAAAAGAATGGAGTTGAATTATGATTTTTACAAGAACAACCGCCCTGAAAGGAACTGTCACCGTCCCTGGTGACAAAAGTATATCCCACCGTTCTATCATGTTCGGAGCGCTTTCCAACGGGACCACCCGCGTCACAAATTTCCTGAAAGGAGCAGACTGTCTTTCCACCATTGACTGTTTCCGGAATCTGGGAATTCAGATTGACGACAACCCGGATGAAATCCTGATTCATGGCAAAGGACTTCATGGACTGAGCGCTCCCAAGCGCATGCTGGATACAGGCAACAGCGGAACCACCACACGGCTTATCTGTGGTATCCTTGCAGGACAAGATTTTACTACTGAGCTTAACGGTGACGCATCCATCCAGACCCGGCCCATGAAGCGAATCACCGAACCTTTATCTCAGATGGGGGCCCATATTACCAGTCTTAAGAACAACGACTGTGCACCTCTTCGGATCGAGGGCGCCCCCCTGCATGGCATCCATTATGTCTCCCCCGTTGCTTCCGCCCAGGTCAAATCCTGCATCCTGCTTGCCGGTCTGTACGCAGACTGTCCAACCAGCGTGACCGAACCCTATCTGTCCCGGAACCATTCGGAGATCATGCTCCGGCACTTTGGCGTCGACCTCAAAAGCAAAGGGGTTACTGCCACCATTCAGCCCGGGGCAGAGCTTTTTGCCCAGGATATCCAGGTCCCTGGTGACATCTCCTCAGCTGCTTACTTTATTGCAGCAGGACTTATGGTTCCGGATTCTGAGATTCTTATCCGAAATGTTGGCATCAATCCAACCAGAAACGGTATGCTGAAAGTCTGCCAGGACATGGGTGCAGACCTTACGCTGCTCAATGTCAGAGAAGCTGGAGGTGAGCCTGTTGCCGACCTTCTGGTCCGTCACAGCAGCCTTCGCGGCGTTACCATAGGCGGCGCCATTATCCCCACCCTCATCGACGAACTGCCCATGATCGCCGCTCTGGCCTGTTTCGCCGAAGGAACTACCATCATCAAAGATGCACAGGAACTGAAGGTGAAAGAATCCAACCGAATCGAAGTAATGGCAGTGAATTTAAACGCCATGGGCGCCTGCGTCACCGCCACAGAAGACGGCATGATCATCGAAGGCGGGCATCCTCTTCACGGTGCAGTCATTGACAGCAGACTGGATCACCGAATTGCCATGACGTTCGCCGTTACAGCCCTTGCAGCCGACGGAGAGACCCGGATCCAGGGAGCGGACTGTGTACGCATCAGCTACCCCGGTTTTTATAAAGACCTTGAAAAACTGACTGCAAACTGCTGCTGATTCTGTATTTTCCTATGGAAATCTTCCTGAAAACATTGTAAAATATAGAAAAATACTATCGAAAAAGCACACAGGAAAGGGAACGGGTATGAATTGTATCATCATCGGAATCGCCGGTGGAACCGGCTCGGGAAAATCCACATTTACCAAACGTTTGAAAGACGAATTCAAAGAAGATGTTGCGGTCATTTATCACGATAATTATTATCGCAGACAAGATGAAGTCCCATTTGAGGACCGCAAAAAAGTAAACTATGATCATCCGGATTCTCTTGAGACACAGCTTTTGCTGGAGCACCTGCATATGCTGAAAGACGGTATGACTATCCAGTGTCCCGTTTATGACTACAGCCAACATAACCGGTCGGATCAACTTCTTCCAATTGAACCAAAAAAGATTATTATCGTAGAAGGAATTCTGCTGCTGGCAGATAAACGGATTCGGGATCTTCTGGATATCAAGATTTATGTGGAAGCTGATGCTGATGAACGAATCCTTCGCCGGGTGGTTCGGGATGTAAAAGAGCGGGGACGGGATATTGACAACATTGTGGAGCAATATCTCACCACCGTCAAACCCATGCATTATCTCTATGTGGAACCTACCCGCGCAATGGCGGATATTGTGATCAACAGCGGTATGAACAATGTGGCCTTCGATATCGTCCGTTCCAAGATTCGACTGATGCTGGAAGAAGCAGAATAACCTGCATCCTGCAGGACAGCAAACGGCAATCCACAAGCCACGTAGCTCTGCTTCCAAAGCAATAGCGTGGGTACCGCTTACGGTGCCAATACAGAGAAAGTACAAATCAAGTAGGAGACTAACCATTAATGACGTGCGCCGCCAGGCGCGCAAGCCAAAACAGGGCCGCTTTACACAAAGCAGCCCTGTTCCTTGTCACTGTTCTTTTTATCTATAAGTATCTCTCTTCAGCACCAGGTGCTTCGGAACTCCATTAACCATCAGAGGTGTCAGCTCCCCAAGGATCAGTGGTCTTGCATAATCCACATATCCCTGCAACACATCTGTACCGTCCTCAGAAATCCACTCTGCCGGAACCGGCTTCTCCACATTGGCAATCTGATGGATATCATGGATTCCATAGGTTACCTCATATGGACTTCTCTTTGTCACTTCAATGGTGATCATCATGCCGGTCTTGCCCTCATCTGCTGCCTTGCATGCCAGATATCCAACATTAAATGCCTCATTGATATCATTCAGGGATGCAAGGTGTGTTCCTGCTCTCTGAAGGGTAGAAAACTCAATGGCACGGGTCTTAAGACCAGTATCTGCTGCAATCTTATTTGCCAGAGTCACTGCACAGCCGGAGAGCTGTTTGTGACCAAAAGCGTCCACAAAGTCCGCGCCGCCGCCAAGCTCGCACACAAAACGTCCGTCTGCCAGCTTCACACCTTCGGATACTGCCACCACCACAGAACTCTTCTTCACGGACAGGTCTTTGATTCTTGCAAGGAAATCATCATAATCAAAGGTCTTCTCCGGAAGGTAAATCAAATCTGGTCCTTCACAATCCTCATCTCTGGAAAGTGCAGCAGCAGCCGTCAGCCATCCGGCATGACGTCCCATAATTTCACAGATTAAAACCGTTGGCTTTTCAATTCCAAAGGAAGAGTTGTCCCGAATCACCTCTTTTAAAGAAGCGGCAATATATTTTGCGGCAGAACCATACCCCGGGCAGTGATCCGTGATCGGAAGATCATTGTCGATGGTCTTCGGTACACCCATAAAGCGCTGTTTCTTACCTTTTTTTGCAGCATAATCAGACAACATCTTAATCGTATCCATAGAATCATTGCCGCCAATATAGAACAGACATTCGATATCATATTTGTCCATGATCTCGAACATCTTGTCATATACTTCCTCATTGCCCTCAATCTTAGGCAGTTTATAACGGCAAGAGCCGAGAAAAGCAGACGGGGTTCTCTTCAGAATCTCAACATCCGCATCATTTTTCACATATTCAGACAGATCTACAATATCCTCTGCCAAAAATCCTTGAATGCCGTGGTGCATACCATAGATTTTCTTTACTCCCAGCTCTTTCGCAGCAGAAAATACACCTGCCAGGGAAGAGTTAATGACTGCGGTCGGTCCTCCGGACTGTCCTACAATAATGTTTCCTTTCATTTTCCATACCTCCATATTATGTTGGTACTGCAGCCAGCCTCAGAAACCAGACTGCAGCTTTGTTCTTTACTGTATCATATTTCCAGTCATCAGGCAAGCATCAGAATACAAACTTGTCTGCAAAATATGCATCCAGCTCTTCGATCTTAATGCGTTCCTGAGCCATGGTGTCTCTGTCCCGAACCGTCACGGCCCCGTCTGTCTCCGACTCAAAATCATAAGTTACACAGAACGGCGTACCAATCTCATCCAGACGACGGTAACGTTTGCCGATATTTCCTCTGTCATCATACTCGCAGTTATATTTCCTGGAAAGCTGAGCATAAATTTTCTCTGCACCTTCGCTCAACTTCTTTGACAGCGGAAGCACACCGATTTTCACCGGAGCCAGAGCCGGATGGAAGCGAAGCACCGTACGCATATCTCCCCCTTCCAGTTCTTCCTCATCGTAAGCAGAACAGAGGAATGCAAGAACCACCCTGTCTGCCCCAAGAGAAGGCTCAATCACATAGGGAACATATTTTTCCTTGATCTCATCATCGAAATAACTCATATCCTCTCCGGACACGTTCTGATGCTGGGTCAAATCATAGTCTGTACGATCCGCAATTCCCCACAACTCACCCCATCCAAATGGGAACAGGAACTCAATATCCGTAGTTCCTTTGCTGTAGAAGCAAAGTTCCTCCGGAGAATGATCCCGAAGCCGCATCTCCTCTTCCTTTATACCAAGGCTCAAGAGCCAGTCTCTGCAAAAACTTCTCCAATACTGAAACCACTCCAGGTCTGTACCTGGTTTGCAGAAGAATTCCAACTCCATCTGCTCAAACTCACGGGTCCGGAATGTAAAGTTTCCGGGACTGATCTCATTACGGAAGGATTTTCCGATCTGTCCGATACCAAAAGGCACCTTTTTCCGTGAAGTTCTCTGTACGTTTTTAAAATTAACGAAAATTCCCTGGGCAGTCTCCGGCCTCAGGTAGATCGTATTCTTTGCCTCCTCCGTAACACCCTGGAAAGTCTTGAACATCAGATTAAACTGACGGATATCTGTAAAATCTTTCTTCCCGCAGCTGGGGCAGACAATCCCATGTTCGTCAATATATTTCTTCATTTCCTCCTGGGACCACCCATCTACAGAGCCCTCCGTCTCAATCCCGTTCTCCGCCATATAATCTTCAATCAGCTTATCCGCACGGAAACGTTCTTTACAGGCCTTGCAGTCCATAAGTGGGTCGGAAAAACTTCCCAGATGACCGGACGCCACCCAGGTCTGCGGATTCATCAGAATCGCACAGTCCACCCCCACATTGTAAGGACTTTCCTGTATAAATTTCTGCCACCAGGCTTTTTTTACATTGTTTTTCAGCTCCACACCCAAATTACCATAGTCCCAGGTATTGGCAAGCCCTCCGTAGATCTCACTGCCCGGATATACAAATCCGCGGTTTTTGGCCAGAGCTTCAATCTTTTCCATTGTCTTTTCCATCTGAATTCTCTCCTCACTTTTTCTTATCCTGCTGCCGGTGACAGGCAATCAATAAATGATATAGGCATACTCCTCCTTGTCCTCAATGGGCATGATCTGCACCATATGCTCAGACAGGACTTCCACATTGTTGCTGACGTATTTGATCGTTCCCTCCAGCTCCACAACGCCTTCTTTCTGCAGAACCAGCACCTGATTTTCCTTTTTGGCAGTCACCTCTGCTGTTGTATATTCCTTATAATCTGCATCTTTGAAGGTCATATTAAAAGCTCTGCCTTCATCCAGCGCATCGCTTACGCTGCCAATAAAGCAATATTCCTCACTGTAACCTTCATATGCCTCTGCATTCGCAAATTCCATCAGCAGATACAAAGTGTCGTCTTTCACTTCCAGGCGTTCCACCGATATGGCAGGTTCACTATAATTACTATTACTTATTTCCACTTCCTTCTCAATCATGTCCTGAAACTCATCAAGACTGTAATATTCCTTTTCAAAACTTTCTACTACGGCATATGTAACTTTTCCATCCTTCTGTACATACATAGAAGTTATGGACGGATCAAAGATTGGGCTGCAACCGGCAACAGACAGCACCAGC
Source organism: uncultured Lachnospiraceae bacterium (assembly GCA_910579225.1). Lineage (GTDB taxonomy): Bacteria > Bacillota > Clostridia > Lachnospirales > Lachnospiraceae > Hominiventricola. The sequence continues at coordinate 10,907 of CAJTTI010000016.1, forward strand.
ATCAGTACACATACAGCATTCATCCACTTTTTCATATCCTCTCCTCCTATTTAAAGTTCCGCTCCGGCCCTTCCTAGGACCCTACATCTGGAAGCATTTCATGCCGACTGCGCGTCCTGAAATCCTTCCGGCTCCTCCTGCGGGCCTGACTCATTGTATACGCGTACATTATACACACTCTAAAAGCAAGTTTCAAGTATTTCAAAAGATTTGAACTTCCGTTCCACATACTGTTCTCTCATGGCAGACACGACCCGAATATATTCCTGAAGCACCTCATCCGTCAGCGTGAACGTATATAGCTTCTCAACCGGAGACGCAGTTACATATTGAAGTGCATACAGCGTAGAAGGATTCAGGTTCCAGTCAGAGAACTGTTCGAACGTCTGCGGGCACTCCCCGCTGTAAACCATGGCCTTCAGTTCATATATGTATCGTACCAGAAGACGAGGCAGAGCCGGCACTGACAGGGCACGGAGGGACTGATAGACAAGACGCAGATAATCTGCACTCTCTGCATTTTCTCTTGTATAATAATCCGCAAACTCCAGAAAATACTGCCCATAACAGGCGCCTTCAAAATCCTGCATTAATTCTCCGAAATAATTCCGGATGGATGCCTGAGATATGCTGTAAGAGCTTCGTCCTTCATAGATCTGGAACTCTCCAAAAGCAAATACATTGGCCGCCGCCATCAGCAGATTCCCCGGCCTCCTGGCCCCTCTTGCAAATGCACGGATTTTTCCCCGTTCTTTTGTCAGCAAAGACACTAATTTGTCATATTCCCCCACCGGTCCGGCAGACAAAACGATACCGGTCGCTGTAAAGGTCTGACTGCTCATGCTTTTCTCCCACTCTTCCTGCCACGACTTCCTCTGTCTTATAGGCAAGGTAATCTCGTATATCCCCGGTGTGTACAAAACGATTCCAACGATCCATTTCTTAAACCTCCGCTTCCTCTCATCTGTGTAATACTAGAATCTCCGAAGCGGACCGGTACTATACTTCTTTCTTGTCATATCCAAAATTTTTCATCAGGAAATCGGAATCTCTCCAGTCCTTCTTAACCTTAACCCAAAGCTTCAGGTTCACCTTTGCTTCCAGTTGTTTCTCAATCTCATAACGGGCTGCCGAACCAATTTTCTTCAGCATGGTACCGCCTTTTCCTATGATAATCCCTTTGTGAGAATCCCGCTCACAGACAATTGTCGCCTCAATATCCCATATACTTCCTTTGGGACGCTGTCTCATAATGTCAATGGACACAGCGATTCCATGGGGAATCTCTTCTGCCAGAAGTTTCAGCGCCTTTTCCCTGATAAGCTCTGCCGCAATCTGCCTCATGGGTTGATCTGTTATGGTATCCTCATCATAAAACATGGGGCCATAGGGAAGATATCGGAAGATCAGTTCAAGCAAGGTATCTTTATTTGTTCCTTTCAGCGCACAGACCGGTACAATCTCTGTAAAATCCAACAGTTTCCGGTAAACATCAATAAACGTAAGTACTTCCTCTTTTTTTACGGTATCTACTTTATTTATCACCAGAATCACCGGTGTATTCACATGCGCCAGCTGCTGTGCAATATACCGCTCTCCGGCCCCGATAAAAGTACCTGGCTCTACCAGCCAGAGAATCACATCCACTTCCTTCAGAGTCCGCTCTGCCACACTGACCATATATTCTCCCAGTTTATTCTTCGCCTTATGGATCCCGGGAGTATCCAGGAACACAATCTGTCCCTGGTCTGAAGTGTAGACAGTCTGGATCCGGTTTCTGGTAGTCTGCGGTTTGTGGGAAGTAATTGCAACCTTCTGGCCAATGATCTGATTCATCAGTGTGGATTTCCCCACATTGGGTCTTCCAATCAATGTGACAAAACCAGATTTTTTCTGTTCGTTCATATATCGCTCTCCTTCTGTTACACAGAGTTCCTAAGAATGGAACAGCAAGAAGGTCCGGTCAAACAGTTCCTTTTCCTTCTCAATCCGGTTCTCATTACCAATTGCACACAAGCTGTTACTGCTCAGAAGTTCCCGGATGCCCCCTGCGAGCGCCCGGATGTCCGCCGGAGACGCATCCAGCACCTGATCACGGATTTTCTGTATGTCTTCTATGGTCGTGTGTGTCATCCATGCTAATATGGAGCGGTTGCCTGCCGCTGCCGGAGTCAGAGGTGTATCCAGTTCACTGATCGTACCGATAATATATTTTGTCATCTCCCGTTCATCGGCATCAAATTGTTCCACATAATCTGCCGTCTTCTCAAAGACTTCGTTGGTCTGACTCAGATTCGGATCCCGATAGGATACCAGATAGCTGTCCCCATAGACGCCAAAGCCACTCATACAGCCATATGCGCCTCCTTTTACACGAATCTGAATCCACAGATAGTCATAGCTTAGAATCACTTTCAGAATCCGATATGCACCCGTATATTCTCTGATATACCCGGCACGGGCCACATACTGAACTGCAGAAGGCGTCATAATCCCTTCCCTGCATACCTGCAGCTTATGCAACTTCTGTTTGTCTGCTTCCGGAAGAATGTCTGTATACAATGCATTCTTTAAAGCCGGAATCTCCTTAACCACTGCCTCGAATCCATCATGTCCGGAAGTACAGCTGACGGTCAGATTCTCCGGCCGGAGAACATACTGCATCACCAGAGAAAGCTTCTGAATCAATTCCTCCGCACGCTCCTCAAATTTCCGTTCCAGCTCTTCAATAAGCTGATAGAATGCAATCCCATTGATCTGGTCGTTAATCCTTGCCGACTCAGAGAATCCTGACATGGCGCGCACAGCAGCAGCCGAATGTCCGGACGACGTCAGATACATCTGAAGCCTGGATTTTAACTGTGCTACAATCTCATACAGGCGCTTCCTGTCTGTCAGTCTGGTTCTCTTCACAATCTCACGCATCATCGCGAACGCAAAATCTGTTTTTTTAGAGAGAACCTTTGTTCTAAGTTCAAACATCGTCCGGAATTTCTCCCGGTCACGCATATTTCCATAAATGTTTATTGTCGGAACAATTCCACCTGTATGACAGTTAATCTCATTGAACAGCTCTCCATAACTGTAGTGCTCCGTATCCATAAACCCAAGCACATGCTTTAGAATCCCCATATACGGAAGCAATTCCTCCGGTACCTGCCCTGCGTCAAACAGAAGACGGATATAACTGATTCCGCTGGTAAAAATCTCCTGATGCAGTAAAACCGTTCCGTCCACCTCAGACTCCTGGTTCGTCAGTGGCGCAGCCTTCCTCTTGATATCCTCTCTTTTCAGCATCGGAATCTTCTGAAGATCTTCCGGAGAAGAAGGTTCATCCTGATATTCCTTTAATTCTTCTGTATCCCGAACCAGGGCTTTCAATCCATTTTCATCCAGACTGTCCTTGTAAAGCTTTAGTTTCTGTTCCACGCGGGCCCCTTCCTGTGCTTCCAGACCCGGAACCGGCCGGAGGATCAAAAGTGCCGCATGAGGATTATCCAGCAGATATTTTTGTACCAGGCCTTCAAAATATCCCCTGTTCATTTTCTCTTTTAATATGGCAAAATGTTTCAGCGCCTTCAGATGAAGAAACGGCTTTGTCTCATCATAAAGCCAGCTGTCAAACATCTGAAGACCATACATAAGTCCCTTGGGGTAATTTCCAAAATCTGCCTCCCGATATCGGAATTCATAAAAATTCAACCCTGCCTGCAGCGCCTTTTTATTAAATCCTTCTTCTGCGATCCTGGTCAGCGTCTGACGGATCGTCTCAAGAAACGCTTCTTTTTGCTCCATGTCTGCATTCTTGGCAATGACAGAAAAATAAGGCTGAATAATTCCGTTTTCATAGGAGCTTAATATATCTTTCCCGATACCGGCGTCCAGAAGCGCCTGCTTTAAAGGAGCTCCCGGCGCGGACAAAAGCGCATACTCCAGTACCTGGAATGCCAGATACAGTTCTGGATCCAGCGAATCTCCCACAACCGCATTATAAGACAAATAAGCCTGATTTTTCACAGACTCTCCTGCAGAGATTGGATAGTCCACCACCCGCTCCGTCCTCCGGGTAAAAGGCTCTTGCCTGCCAATCGCAGAATCCACTTCCAGATACTCATAATGGCTCAGATAGTGTTCGTCAATCCATGCAAGTTTCTGCGCCATATCCATATTCCCATATAAATAAATATAGCTGTTGGACGGATGATAGAACTTCTGATGAAACCCAAGAAAATCTTCATAAGTAAGCTCCGGAATATGTCTGGGATCCCCGCCTGATTCATGAAAATATGGCGTATCCGGATAAAGTGTTGTCATGATCTCCCGGTCCAGCATATCCTCCGGCGAAGAAAATGCTCCTTTCATCTCGTTATAAACCACACCGTTATAAATCACAGGTTCTTCTTCCGATCCCAATTCATAATGCCATCCCTCCTGGCGAAAGATCTTTTCCTCTTTGTAGATATTCGGATGAAACACTGCATCCAAGTAAACATGCATCAGGTTCTGAAAATCCTGATCGTTGCAGCTTGCCACCGGATACACGGTCTTATCCGGATAAGTCATAGCATTTAAAAATGTATTCAAAGATCCTTTTACCAGCTCCACAAAAGGGTCTTTGACCGGAAAATCCGTTGATCCGCAGAGTACAGAATGCTCCATAATATGTGGTACTCCTGTACTGTCCGAGGGAGGTGTTCGGAATCCAATAGTAAACACTTTATTCTCATCCTCATTCTCGATCAGCGCTACTTTTGCTCTGGTTTTCTTATGTCTCAGCAGATATCCGGTGGAATTCAGTTCCGGCATCTCCTCTTTTTGTATCAGCTCATAGGCTGACAGTTGTTCTGTTGTCATGGACACCTCCAGCTGTTTGATTCCTCTTTTCCAACGTATAGTATGAACATATTTGCGTGTGGTATAACATCTTTTTCTTTCCGGACATAAAATCTATAATACAAAAGAAGACTGCCGCGTCCGGCGGCAGTCCACTCTCCCTGTCAATCGGCCTTACAGATTGGTTTTGAAGAACTCTTCCATTGCCGCTGCTGCAGCCTCTTCGTCTTCCCCTTCAACCGTCACAGTCACTGTATGGCCTTTTTTCACTCCCATGCTCATGATAGCCATCAGTCTCTTCGCATCTGCTTTCTTGGTCCCGTTGTCGATGGATACCACGCTCTTATAAGCTGCCGCCGCCTTCGCAAGCATTCCTGCAGGTCTTGCATGGATACCAAGTTCATCCTGAATGGTGTAAGTAAATGATTTCATATCTCTCATTCTCCTTTATTATATTAATTTAATTCTAAACGTATTTAAAAGAAATACTGGTGAAAACATTCCCGCACCGGATCTGCACCGAAAGCCAACATATTACTTTGCAAATCCGTATGCATCTGGCTGGAACTCAGAAAATCAGCATTCACGGATGCGTTTGCGGAGCTCCAGAGTATATCCTGGAGAAACAGACAGTTCATCAATACCCATCTGCACAAATCGTGCAGTCAGTTCCATATCCGCTCCAAGCTCGCCACAGATTCCACACCATGCTCCATACTTATGTGCATTCTCTATAGTCATCTGAATCAGACGCAGGATCGCCTCATGATGCGGATCAAAGAAGTTGTCCAGAGACTGATTCTGCCGATCAATTGCCAGCGTATACTGACTCAGGTCATTGGTTCCGATACTGAAGAAGTCCACATGAGGCGCCAGAAGGTCGCTGATCACTGCTGCTGCCGGCGTCTCGATCATAATACCAAGCTCCACTTCACCAACAGCCACATCTTCTCTTGCCAGTTCCAGCTTCACTTCCTCTACAATCTCTTTAATCTTCTCAATCTCTTTTACAGAAATGATCATTGGGAACATAATTCCCAGATTACCAAACGCAGACGCACGGAACAGTGCGCGCAGCTGTGTCTTAAATACTTCTTCTCTGGTCAGGCAGATCCGAATTGCACGATATCCAAGCGCCGGATTCTCCTCTTTTGGAAGCTCAAAATAATCAATCTGCTTATCCGCTCCGATATCCAGTGTACGGATAATGACTTTTTTGCCGTTCATCTTGGACAGAACCGTCTTATATGCCTCAAACTGAACCTCTTCGCTGGGATAATCGTCACATTCCAGGTATAAAAATTCACTTCGGAACAGACCGATGCCTTCTCCGTCATTCTCCAAAACTGCATCGACATCATCAACACCGCCGATATTGGAATACAGATGAATATGTTTGCCGGCCTGGGTAACCGTCTCTTTCCCTTTCATTTCCTGAAGAAGTGCTCTCTGCTCATCTGCTTTTTTCTTCTTCTCAACCATTTTCGCCATGGTCGCTTCATCCGGATCAATATAGATCAGACCTGCAAAACCGTCTACCACTGCCTGTCTGCCATGATATTCCTGATCAATCTCAATGTCCGTTGTCACTAGTGACGGAATATTCATGGTCCTTGCAAGAATCGCTGTATGAGAATTCGCAGATCCTTTCTGCGTAACAATGGCCAGGAGTTTACTTTTGTCAAACTGCACGGTCTCGCTGGGTGCCAGATCTTCGGCCACAATGATCACCGGCTCCGGCATCGCCTCCGGACTGACCTGCGTTCCATTCAGAATCGAGATCAATCTGTCAGAAATGTCATGGATATCTGCCGCACGCCCCCTCATATAATCGTCATCCATGCTGAGGAACATGGCTGCCATCTGCTCACCGGTCATAAATACCGCATACTCCGCATTCATCTTATCATTTTCGATAATCCCGATAATTGATTCATTATAATCCAGATCGTCCAGAAGCATCTGGTGTACATCAAAAATCATCGCCTCTTCTTCGCCCACATCCACCCGGGCTTTCTCATAAAGCCCTTTCAACTGCTCCATGGCTTTTTCTTTTGCCGCCTGGAAACGTGTGAGCTCGGCAGCCGTATCTTCAATCTCGACCTTGTTCACTGCCTTTTCAGCCTTACGGTACACAAAAATGCTACCGATTGCAACGCCTTTGAATACACTCTTACCCTCTCTTACAATCATTCCTCTTCCTCCCAATCCATAGTTTCCGGTTGATTGTCCATCAACTCTTCAGTCTCCAGAGCTTCCGACATCTCCACGCCCTCTGTCGACTCTTCCTCCTCCGTCTCCGGCTCAATCGTCACAAAACCCTTGCTGACCTCCTCCACTGCGATGGAAAGCGGTTTTTTCCCCCGGCTGTCCACATATGCCTCCTCTCCCGCAATCAGTTGTCGTGCTCTCTTCGCTGTTGCAAGAACAATAGAATACCGACTGTTCACAGTCTTGGTATCCCCCTCGCTCTCACTGTTAATGGTTCTCATTAAGTCTGTATAAGACGGATGTAGCATAAATTAATCTCCTTTCGAAAAGCTCCTCAATTCTTCTCTCATACTCTGCACAAGTTCCATATGATAACGAATTCTCTGATGTTCGCTCTCAATAATAGAATGAATCTGCTCCACACAGACATCCAGTTCGTCATTGACTACCAGATAGTCATACTCTTCAATTCCTTCCGACTCCTCCACAGCTCGCTGCAGTCTCTGTCTGATCACTTCCGGTGTCTCCGTCCCCCGCTTTGCCAGACGCTCCTTTAACACCTGCGCATCTTTTGCCGTTACGAACAATAACACCGCATGAGGGAACTGCTTCTTGATCTTGCGCGCACCCTGGATCTCAATCTCCAGAATCACGTCTCTTCCTTTCAAAAGCTGTTCCTCCACATAGGCCCTGGGAGTCCCATAATAATTATTCACATAGCAGGCATACTCAATCAATGCGCCTTCTTCAATCATCTGTTCGAATTCTTCTCTGGTCCTGAAGAAATAATCCTTCCCCTCTGTTTCTCCCGCTCTCTTTCCACGGGTAGTCACTGAGACAGATAACGCATACTGCTCATATCTCTGTATCAGCTCTTTCATAATCGTACCCTTGCCGGCTCCTGAAAATCCGGACACTACAATCAATATTCCCTGTCTGGCCATATTATATCCTATTCTATATTCTGAATCTGTTCACGCACCTTCTCAATCGCAGTCTTCAGGTCGATGGCACGATTGGAAATCTCCAGATCATTTGCCTTGGACAACGTGGTATTCGCCTCCCGGTTCATCTCCTGAGCGATAAAATCAAGCTTCCGCCCGACTCCTTCCTCATTCTCTAAAGCTGCCTTCATCGCCTCCACGTGGCTTCTGAGACGGACGATCTCTTCATCCACACAAATCTTATCTGCAAATATCGTCACTTCTGTAGCAAGCCGACTCTCATCAATCTGAGCATCTGCAAACAATTCCTTCACTTTCATCTCCAACTTCTGCCGGTACTCAGCGAGGATCTGCGGAGAACGTTCCTCAATATACGCAACCGTCTCCAACATCTCATCCAGCTTCTCCAACAAATCGCTCCTCAGCGCTTCACCTTCCCGGATTCTAGTCTCCACAAACCGTCTGCAGGCCCCGTGCACCGCCTCCTCCAGAAGATGGCACATCTCTTCCTCATCTTCCTTCTGTTCTTCCATCACAAGCACTTCCGGACAGCGCGCAAGAACAGACACCTGCATATCATTCTTCAGACCAAACTGCTCTTCCATCTGATGAAAATAATCTACATACTGAGCCGCGATCTTTGCATTATATGCCAGTGCCACGTTGCTTTCACTTAAATCTTCATAAGTGACATAGACATCCACCTTCCCTCTCTGAATATATCCCTTCAGGATTCCGCGGATGACTGAGTCAAAATAATTCAGCTTCTTTGGCATCTTCATGCTTACATCCAGGTATCGGTGATTCACAGATTTCATCTCAACAGTAATTTTCCGGTCTCCTTCTGAAACCTCGCAACGGCCAAAGCCTGTCATACTCTTAATCATATCCAATCATCCTCATACTCCTGGCGTAACAGATATCCGCCATAGTTACATCTATTATAGTTGATTTTCTAAATCTTGTCAATTATAATGGTGGATAGACATTTTTCATTAAGGAGAGACAATATGGCATTTGACGGCATCACAATTGCCTGTATGGCACACGAATTGCATGAGAAGCTGACCGGGGCAAGAATCTCCAAAATCGCGCAACCGGAACCGGATGAACTTCTCCTGACCATAAAATCCCGGGAAGGTAACTATCGCCTGCTACTTTCTGCCAGCGCAAGCCTTCCTCTGGTATACCTGACTGAAAAGAACAAGCCAGGTCCTCTGACCGCTCCGAACTTCTGCATGCTGCTTCGCAAGCACATAAGCGGCGGAAGGATCCTGTCGGTTACGCAGCCCTCCCTGGAACGGATCCTTCGCTTTGAGATAGAACACCTGGACGAGATGGGGGATACCTGCAAAAAATATCTGATTGTGGAAATCATGGGAAAGCACAGCAATATTATTTTCTGCAACGAACAGAATCAGATCATTGACAGTGTCAAACATGTATCTGCTCAGATGAGTTCTGTCCGGGAAGTACTGCCAGGACGGGAATATTTCATACCGGATACCCAGGAAAAGGCCAATCCGCTGGAAATTACCGAGTCCCTTTTCGTCGAACTTGTGGGCGGAAAAGCGGCAAAGCTTTCCAAAGCACTGTACACGTCTCTGACCGGACTCAGTCCCGTTGCCGCGGAGGAGATCTGCGCCCGGACTTCTCTGGATTCGGACCGGCCGGCCGGTTCCTTTCAACCGGAAGAGCTGACACATTTATACAGAACATTCGTTCGATTCTTGGAACCAGTACAGTCCGGTGCCTATACTCCTGTCATCTATTATGACGAAAAAACACCTGTGGAATTTTCCTGCATTCCGCTCACGCTCTATGAACACTGCCGGAAAGAAACTTTCCCCTCTGTCTCTGAAGTATTGGAACGTTATTATGCAGAGAAGAACACACTGACCCGCATCCGACAGAAGTCCACAGATCTCCGCCGGATCGTTCAGACTGCGTTGGAACGCAATGTAAAAAAATATGACCTGCAGGCAAAACAACTGAAAGATACGGAAAAGCGGGAAAAATATCGTGTCTGGGGAGAACTGATCAACACTTACGGATATGGAGTGGAGCCCGGCAGCAAAAGTTTCGAAGCGCTGAATTATTATACCGGAGCAACGATACAGATTCCCTTGGATCCGCAGATCCCTGTCCAGGAAAATGCAAAAAAATATTTTGACAAGTACGGAAAATTAAAAAGAACCTGTGAAGCAGTCACCAAACTTCTGGAAGAAACCGGCGCTGAAATCGAACATCTGCGTTCCATCCAAACTGCTCTGGATATCGCACTCCAGGAAGAAGATCTGGTCCAGATCAAAGAAGAACTCATGGAAGCCGGCTATATACGAAAACGCACCCCCGGAAGCAAACGGCCCAAAATCACTTCCAGGCCTTTTCATTATCTCTCTTCTGACGGTTACCATATGTATGTGGGCAAAAATAATCTCCAGAACGACGAACTAACGTTCCAAACTGCCAAAGGCAGCGACTGGTGGTTCCATGCAAAGGGTGCCCCCGGTTCCCATGTCATCGTCCAGACAAACGGCGATGAGCTGCCCGACCGGACATTTGAAGAAGCCGCAAAGCTGGCCGCCTACTATTCCAGCAACCGCGGCGCCGACAAAGTGGAGATCGACTATGTGGAAAGAAAGCATGTCAAAAAGCCCAATGGATCCAAACCTGGTTTTGTAGTTTACTACACCAATTATTCTATGATGATCAATTCAGACATCAGCGGCATCCAGCTATTGTAGATGCCGCTTCCTTTTCAAACTGTTGTTACTGTATGACAACAATGTTTTCTTCCCCTCCTGAGAAAAGAGACAGATTTTCAGAAATTCCTTCCGTCGCACAGATTCTACCTTCCTCCGTGACCAGCACCATATCAAATTCTTCTCTGTGTATGCTCCACCAATCCACCGCATCGTCATACCCCATAATATACAGGGCTGTAGACAACGCGTCTGCCAGCATTCCGTCCGGGGATACAACAGTTACAGAACTCAGATCTCCGTCTGCCGGATATCCGGTTCTCGGATCAATAATATGAATGTAAGTATTCCCGTTTTCCTCAAAATATCTCTCATAACCGCCGGACGTGATCACTGCTCTGTCTTCCACCTCCAGAACTGCCAGCGGCTCGCCCTGACCTCCAAACGGGTCCTGGATCCCGACCTTCCACATACCGCCGTCCGGTTTGCATCCAATCGCCTGTACATTTCCACCCAGGGAGACGATCCCCGAACGGACCCCATACGAACAAAAGATCTCTGCCACCCGTGCCGATGCATATCCCTTGGCAATTCCTCCCAGATCCATCTGTTGTCCGTCTTCCAGTTGCATGGTAGAACCGTCATATTTTATCAGCGAACTGTTCACCAGAGGAAGGACTTCTGCCAGTTCCTGCTCTGTGGGAACATGATATTCCTGTGTGGGAAATCCCCACAATCTCATCAGCGGATAAATGGTAACATCAAACAGCCCACCTGTCTTTTCATAAATCTCCATAGAGTGTCCAAAAATCACTGACATATCTTCTGACAACACGCCTTCTCCTGATACATTCAGCTGCGATACCTCACTGGATGCATTCCCTGTAGACAAAAGCCCGTCCAGCCGCCGCACTTCCTCCACTGCTTTCTCTACTGCCTCTTCACAGTTCCTTCCATAAGCAGTAAAAGTCATAAATGTATCCATGGCAAAAAGCTGTTCGGTACAGGATCGGTTACGTCCCCCTGCCATATACTCCAGCAATCCCCCAAGGCTCAATACCAGTAGGACTGCTGCGGCTGTTCCCTTCTCTTTTCTTCCCATCTCTCGCCAGCCTATCATCCTTTTGTTCTTCCTCTCTGTCCTAATACTCTGTATCTGCAAAGCTTTTCCATCAGCAGAACGCTGCCGGCAACCGCTGCATTTTGCTGCTCTTTTATGTTCCCTACCGATATACACAAAAAAGAGGAAGCGCTTTCCTTTATCTTACAGCACTTCCCCTCATTCATCAATTCTTAAATCGGATAAAATGATAGCTTTCTACAATCTGGAAATATTTTACTATTCTTGGATAGAGCGGTTCCACTTCTTCCCCAAAAGCCTCTTTCTGAAGCTTCGCCAGCTCCATCACCGTCTTCTGTCCGTCAATCAGCGGCCAGAGAAAGCTTCCGTACTTGTCCATATGAACATTTGTATATCTTGGCCTTTTGAACAGCTTCTGAGCAATCCGGTTAAACACTCCCGTATTCTCCACCTGCAGAACGACGATTCCCTCTTCTTCTTTCCAGTCAATCGCCTCTGCTCTCTCCGGTATCAGTTCCAGATAATTCTTCTGCTTCTTCTTTCCCATCAGTTCTTCTGCTTCTTCCAAAGGGAGAATTTCAGCAGGCTCAGAATCATCAAAGCCATCAGAATCACACCGCCCACATTTCCAAAATTCATACTCTGTGATACGTCCAGGCTGAAGCCGAATACCGTCAAAATCGCCAGAGCGATACCGACCAGTCCCTCGCCTGCAATCATACCCGCGCAGTACAGAGTACCGTCTGTAGACTGGCGTTCTTTTGTCTTTTCATCCACATTTTTCCTGGAATCCATCAGCAGACGGACCACACCGCCGATCATAATCGTAGCATTCAGATAGATCGGAAGATAAAGACCAATAGCAAAAGGCATGACCGGTATCCTGAGGATCTCAAGCCCCAACGCCAGAAATACGCCGATAAATACCAGATTCCACGGAAGATTTCCTCCCATGATTCCTTCTACGATCATCTTCATCAAAGTCGCCTGGGGCGCCGGAACTTCTGCACCGCCGTAACCATACGCCGTATTCAGAAGATACAATACACCGCCGATGGCAAGACCCGAAGCCACCACACCGATCAGTTCTCCGATCTGCTGTCTCTTCGGAGTTGCCCCAAGCAGAAAACCAGTCTTCAGATCCTGAGAAGTATCTCCCGCGATTGCCGCTACGATACAGATCACAGAACCAATGGCAATAGCGCCGGTCATACCGGTAATCCCGCTGTCACCGGAAGCCTTAATCGCAATCGTTGCAATTAAAAGCGTCGCAATGGCCATACCGGAAACCGGATTATTAGAGCTTCCGATCAAACCCACCATGCGGGAAGAGACTGTCGCAAAGAAGAAACCAAAAATCACGATAATCGCAGCCCCCAGAATATTTACTGGAATCGCCGGTACTAGCCAGATGATCAGAATCATGGCCGCAATGCCAATCAAAACCATATTCATAGGAAGATCCTGTGCCGTTCTTGCATCACTGGTATCTCTGCTGCCTTTCATGCTCTTCATGGAATCCCGGAACGTTGTAATAATCAACGGAAGTGATTTGATCAGAGAAATAATCCCGCCGGTAGCGATAGCTCCCGCACCAATATATCTCACATAAGATCCCCAGATATTAGAAGCCCCACCCTCTGCATAGAGCTGTCCAATCGTAACGCCCACATCTGCCGGATACATCCATGTATTCGCCCCGAACAGGCAGATCAGAGGAATCAGAACCATCCATCCGATCAGCGACCCTACAAACATATAAGATGCAATCCTCGGTCCCACAATATAACCTACACCAAGCAGAGCCGGATAAACCTCCATGCCCAACTCTCCTTTAAATGCTTTGAATTCTGCCGCCACATCTGCAGGTATCATCTTGAAGCCGTCTACCACCAGCTTAAAGAGGGCCGCAAGCCCCATACCGCTGAAGACGGTAGATGCATTGGCGCCGCCTTCTTCTCCCGCCAGAAGAACCTCAGCACATGCGGTTCCTTCCGGATAAAGCAGCGTTGCATGCTCTTTTACAATCAGCGCATTCCGGAGCGGAATCATAAAAAGAACTCCAAGTACACCGCCGCACAGAGCAATCAGCGTAATTTCCACAAGACTCGGCATATCACACAGCCCGTCTTCCGCCCACAAAAACAAAGCCGGCATGGTGAAAATCGCGCCTGCTGCCAGAGATTCGCCCGCCGAACCAATGGTCTGGACCATGTTGCTTTCCAAAATCGAATTTTTTTTCATAATCACACGGATCACGCCCATAGAAATCACTGCCGCCGGTATAGATGCTGATACAGTCATACCCACCCGCAGGCCCAGATATGCATTGGCGGCACCGAATACAATCGCCAGGATGATACCCATGATGATGGATGTTACCGTAAATTCCGACGTAATCTTCTCCGCAGGAACATACGGCTTGAACTCTTTGTTTTCGTTCATGTCTTTATTCTCCCTTATTCTGTTAGTATAAATTTTATTATACAGAATCTATACATTTTTTACAAGAAAACATTTCGGAAATATACAAAAATGTTAAGATTATGCTAAAAATGATTTTTGTATCGGTTGCACATTACATGAAAATCATGTACAATTAAGAAAGTCATCAGTTCCGGGAGGAATGCCGTCCCATAATGCGGTATTGCCGGTGTCTAAGCTCAATCACAGAAAATCTCTTAGAAACACGCGGCTGCTGATGACATTTACAAGGATTTTACCTGATTATTTCTAACATAGCTGCTATATCCTCCGTTGCCATCGCGACTTTTGACTTTTCGATCAAAATGTTTCCCCCTGTCATAATGTATGATGGCATTACCCTGACGCCTTCATAATAGATTTTGTTATTCCGCAATTTATAAGTAGAAACAGCAGGAATAACATTTTTCTTTGTTGACTTTTTCGTAATCATATTAAAAGCTTTCCTTGCAACATCCCCCATAAGCATAAGAACTTTTATATTGGGAAATAAAGAAATCTCTGCTTCTAAATAAGGCAGACTGCTCTCTATGCTGCTTTTATCAATGGCATAACCTGTCTTTGGGGTCTTTACAGCATTTGTGATATAAATTCCCTTTTGTAATATATCTTGCATAGAAACAACCTCTGCACCTGCTCCCTGTAAAAGAGGAATCGTTGTTTTCAGATAATCAGCTTCAGGGATTCCATAAAAATCCTGTACGGGGTCAAAGGGAACAACTTCATTTATCATAATTGCCTTAATCAATAGGGGGGGCAATATCAATGTTGTTTAGATATAAAAATCATATAGTCCCACGTTTTTAAAATAAACACACCCGCCCGGGACAGCAACCGCTGTCCCGGGCGGGCAGATGAATCAACTATTCAGTCTCTGTGAAGCAAAAATCGCAGCTCCAATCACACCTTTCTCTGCCAAAGGCTCCGAGTATACATATCTGAATCCATAGCTCATCACGTCCAGTCCTGTATTCTCATTTACCTGGCGCTCAAATTCTTCCCGTGGGAAGCCTTTCATCTCGATCACACCGCCCCCGGCAATCATAGTGTTCGGATTAAAGATTGTCGCCATCACCGCAAAAACATGTGCGCAGGAACGCACCAGTTCCTGCAGAGGTTTCTCCTCTGCGTGCTTCAGAAACAGATCTCCAATCTCATCATCCGGATAGAATTCCGACCGGATCTTCTGCAGTTTCCAGCCGGACGCATAACACTCACAGCATCCCCACTTGCCGCAGCTGCATCTCTCTTTTCCCCCATAATAAGGAATATGCCCCATATCCAGAGCCGCCCCGTTCGCTCCGTCCAGACTTTCGCCCCGGATCAGAACCGACGCGCCCACACCTGTCCCGATGTAAATTCCGATCACCACATCATTCTGTAAAAGACCATTGGCATACACATCATATAGCAGAATGTTTTTTGTATCGTTGTTGACAAAGACGGGCATATTCATCCTCTGGCGAAGCCAGGATGCAATATTGACCTGTTGAAAAACCGCGTCTCCCTGATGATTACGCAGATTCGTCGTACAGATGACAGTCTCTTTATCATTCGCCACAGAAGACGGAACGCCAAGAGATATTGCATCAATCTTCCCGATTCCGTTCTCAGAGATAAAATTTCTGATCACTTGCTCCAGTGCTTCCAGAGGAGCCTCTGCCCTGGCAATCACATTACTGTCTATAATCCGGCTTGCCAGCACTCTCTTGGCGTCCTGCACGGCTCCAATCCGAAGATTTGTGCCTCCCAGGTCAATCCCTATAATCATACCATCCAAATCCTTCCCTCTCTTTCAGCAAAGGACAAAACCATTTCCATATCAGTCAGCAGGAGACATCACTGCCTGTTCAATCCATTTCTTTAGAACCAGGTTCATGCATCCCCGCATCATATGGTACTCGTCATATTGCGCTTCTGTAAATTGCACCCGAATCGATATATCGCTGTTCTGAAACTCATGAAAGAACTGCTCTGCACGTTTTTTGATCATGCTTCCGTATTGTTTGTAACAGCTGTCAATCACGATTCTGGTAGGATTGTAAACCCATACAAGATTATACAGAACCCTGGCAATCGTATCCAGCGCCTCGTCAAAGATCTCCATAATCTTGTATTCTCCCCGTTCGTATGCCTCCAGTGCCGTCTCAAATTCCATATCCGGAAAATTTTCCCGAATCTGTTTCATGATTCCCGGAACCGATAACCGCTCTTCCAGCGTCTCCATCTTCCTGTCTTTTTTATCGTACCAAAGAATCATCTTGCCCACTTCTCCTGCCACCAGATCATCTCCATGTACAGCGTTTCCCTTATGGATAAAGCAGCCGCCAACACCGTCCCCGCAGTAAAGGTAAAACTGACTGTCATGATTCGTATCCATATTCTCATATTCGGACATGGCGGCGGCGTATGTATCATGAATCACCTGGATATTTTCAAGCCAGAATGCATCTGAAAATAATTTCTTAATATGCAGATCTTTCAGCTCTGTAATCAGGTCCGAGTTCAGTATATCTTGTTCTTCATAATATGCACTTGGGACAAAGACTGCAATTCCCACAGTTTTTGTAGGCAGATTTCCGAGGCTGTTCCTGATCTGAACAATTGCATCATGCAGGTTCTTCTGATAGGTTTTATGCTCTGCCCCAAACACAATCTTCTTCTGCTCCAGCACACACTGCTTCAGGTTATAGATAATATAACTGATCTCTCCAAAGCAAGTCAGATTAATACATACAATATTCCCGTAGCATTCGGCCAGATTTAAACCCATCGGCTTCCTTCCCACCGCTGTTCGGCACATACGTTCTTCAATCAGTCCGTTTTGCAGAAGTTCGTCCACAATATGCTTTACGGTCATGATACTGATCTGATTGCGCAAAGCCAGCTCATTTCTTGTGATATCACTGGACTTTACAATATTCGTAAGTATATTCACCTTATTATGAAAACGAATATCATTCACCGTCAACAATTCTTTCGCCATCTGCTTTTTCTCACTCATAACACTGCCACCTTTTGTTCAAATTACAACATGATATACCAATGCTGGTATTTTGTGCTTCGCAGTACATATTCGTAACTCTTCGGCTACCTCTCATGGACCTCATCCTGTCAAAGTGTAATCTGCCAGAATTGCCGGCAAACTGCCATTTTGGCAACTTTCATTTTGGTACTGCTCATCGCTTTATACACATTATACCATATTTATCCAAGGCATGCATTGAAAGAGTTGCGGATAATATTTATCGCCTGGTCCACATCCGCTTTCGAGGCAATCAACGCCGGGTGCAGAACCACCACCACGTTCTCCAGGTTCTTTCTGCTTTCCAGTTCTGTAATCAGACCCATCTGCAGCATTTTTTCATACAACGCCTGACCAAAGACAAAACGGTCCGTCCCGGTATCCGTATCCCGAAGTTCAAAGCCTTGCAGCAGGCCTCTTCCGCGCACATCGCTGATTACAGGATATTCTTTCTTCAGCTTCTTCAGTTCCTCATGAAGATATGCGCCGACGTTTCTGCTGTTCTCCACAAGCCTGTCTCTCTCTATGATAGAAAGGTTGGTCAGAGCGCTCCGGCACATAAGCGGATAACAGGAATGGGTATGCCCATGAAGACTGATCTGACTCATGGCATCTCCAATCTCCTTTTTACACAGTACGGCTGAACCCGGCACATAACCGCTTGTAAGGCCTTTGCCCGTAACCAGAATATCCGGCGTAACGCCTTCGTGCTGGCAGGCAAACATCTCCCCCGTCTGTCCAATCCCTGTGACCACTTCGTCAAAGATCAGCAACGCACCGAACCGGTCGCAAAGTTCCCGGACGCCCTTCCAGAATCCTTCCGGCGGAACAATCACACCTCCTGCTGCAAAGATCGGCTCCGAGATTACCGCCGCAATCCGGTCGCCTCCCTCGTGAAGCATCGTCTGCTCCAGGTATTTCAGGCACTGCATCCAGCAGTTTCCCGGCTCCTTTCCAAAGTCGCAGCGATGGCAATAGGGAGGCGCCGAATGCACAAAC
The DNA here is from genome assembly GCA_910579225.1 of uncultured Lachnospiraceae bacterium. Classification (GTDB taxonomy): domain Bacteria; phylum Bacillota; class Clostridia; order Lachnospirales; family Lachnospiraceae; genus Hominiventricola. Next base: position 29,189 of record CAJTTI010000016.1, read on the forward strand.
CCTCTCGGCAGCAGCTCCGAAATCCCGGAATTCTCCTGAATCATCTCAGACTTTCCGGTAGCTGCCGCTGCGCCTGCCGTGGAACCATGGAATCCTCTCCGGAATGAGATGATCCTGCCTCCGCCCCGGTAATACTTCGCCAACTTCAACGCGAATTCATTGGCGTCAGAACCAGTACACCCAAACATCACTTTATCCAGTCCTTCCGGAGAAATCTCCACCAGCTTCTGTGCCAGTTCTGCTCTTTCCTCCGTAGGAAAGCAGGAAGTCACTGACGTGATCTTCTCCAACTGCTTTTTCAGCGCTTCGATCATTTCTTCATTGCCGTGCCCCAGACTGTCAGCCGAAAACTGACCTGAAAAATCCAGATATTCTTTTCCGTTCTCATCATACATATACATGCCTCTGGCATGTGTAAATACAACATCATCTGTTGTATAGCACTGAATCAAATATTTTTTATCTTTTTCCAATACATTCATATCCGGTCTCCCTGTCTCTCTGTGCGTTTTTCCGCGTGTCTATTATTTCACTGCCCCCATGGTCATCCCCGCAACCATGTGCTTTTGTACCAGAATCGCAAATATCAGCACCGGAATCGTGATCACAGTCCCAACCGCCGCAATCTGCCCCCATAAGGTTCCCTGAGGCGTCATCAATCCCGGAACTGCCACCGGCATCGTCACCGTACTGCGTCCTGTCAGAATCAATGCCATAAGGAATTCATTCCAGGAATTAATCGCACAGAAGACCGCTGTTGCTGCCAGCCCGCTCTTTCCAAGAGGAATATCGATCACCATGAAAATCTGGAACCAGCTCAATCCTTCCATACGTGCCGCTTCGTCAATCTCCTTTGGAATTGCGTCAAAGAATCCCCGCATCATCCATATAACAAAAGGCAGATTGAATGCCACATGGGCAACAATAATTCCCGTATAAGTATTTAAAAGCCCCACTTTGCTCATCATCAAATACAGAGGTAATGCCAGCACCACAAACGGCGTAAATCTGGTTCCAAGAAGATAATTCAGAAGAACCTGATCTCCTCTTGTCGGAAATCTGGAAAAAGCGAAGGCAGAGGGAAGTCCCAGGACCAGACTGACGCCTACTGTGGCCAGCATGACGATCACACTGTTTTTCAGATTCTGCAGCATCCCCTTCTCCAGAAACACCTCCCGGTAATTATCCAGCGTGGCCTGGAAGAAAACTTTCGGTGGAATAGCAAACGCATCCACTCTTGTCTTAAACGATGTAATTACAAGCCAGAAATAAGGGAGCAGCGTAATCACAAGAAAGGCAATCAGAGCAAGATAGATCAGCGCGTATTTTGTTTTTCTTTTCTTATTCATATCCCCCTACTCCTTCTCCATTGTCACCTTCTGGTAAAGAATGCCGCAGCAAATCAGGATCAGAAAGAGAACCACGCAAATTGCCGCTGCATAGCTGAATTTAAAAGACACAAACGCCTGCCGATACGTATACAGGTCAATCACTTCCGTCGCATTACCCGGCCCCCCGCCAGTCAGCACATACGGTTTGTCAAATTCTTTAAACGCTTCCATTGCCCGGAGCAGGATACCTACTGTCAGTACCGGTTTCATAAGCGGCAGCGTAATACATCCGAAAATCTGTCGGTCGGAAGCCCCGTCCACCATGGCCGCTTCATAATACTCACCGGATATAGACTGAAGCCCTGCCAGGAACACCAGTCCCAGATAAGGCGCCCATTCCCACACATCCATAATAATCACTACAATCATAGCCGTTACAGAATCCGCCGTAAGCACCGTAGGCAGAGGCAGATGCAGTGTATTCACAAGCCACACATACAGACCGAACTGCGGATTGATGAAAAAGTTGAACATCAACCCGATCACCAGAGGGGCCACCATCATAGGGATCAGAATCATGGATGTAAACAGTCTTTTCACCTTAGGTATCGCATTCAGCGCCAACGCCAGAAGAATACCAATCGCCACTTCCAGAGCCACTGCACAGATCATAAACACAAAAGTCCGGAATAATGAATTCAAAAACTGCTCATCCCCAAACAGTGTAATATAATTCTGCAGACCGATGAATACATCCTTGCTTCCTTTCTCCGACAGCTTGTAATCATAAAAGCTCAGCCTGAATGTGTACAGAAGAGGGACCAACGTAATCAGCGTCAGGGCCAGAAACGCGGGAAGATGAAAACGTATTGCCAGTAAACTGTAATTCGATAATTTTTTCTTGCGCAACCTTTTACACATCCTTCCTTAGGTAAAAAAGGGACAGAGATATCTCCCTATCCCCTTTCTATGATGCACCGCCCGTGCAGAAGAAATCGGACTCCTAAGTGACGCACGGGTCGTGCAACGGGCAGGGGAACTCATCTTCCCCGCTCCGCTTTATTGATATGTAACCGGCAGTTTGCCTTCCAGTGCTTTCTCAAACTCGGCAGCAGCATTGTCCAGAGCCTCTTTAGGCGTACATTCGCCTGCAAGCGTATTGGAAAGCTGCAGCATCAGAGCCTCATCCATCGTATTCCACTCCGGAATCCTCGGACGCGTGGTACTGATTTCATATGCGTCCATACTTCCTTTCCAGTATGGGATCTCCATCAGATCACTGTCTTCATATACAGACTGAAGATTCGGGAATCCGCCGTCGAGAGCGATCGTCTTCTGCACTTCCGGCGTATTGAACCACTGCAGGAACACCCAGGCTGCTTCCGGATTCTGAGAATCTGTCGGAATATAGTAACCCCATGCGCCGTAATGGGCTGCCGGCTGCTCGCCGACCGGTATCGCTCCATATCCCATCTTGCCTGCAACCAAAGAAGCACTCTCATCTTCCAGCGCCGGTGAACAGTCATTAAACTGGATCGCCATAGCTGCAATTCCCTGCTGCAATTCTGTTGTCTGCTCATCCCAGGTTTTCGAAGTCACTCCAGGAGGTGCATATTTGCTCAGATCCAGGAAATACTGAAGCGATTCGACAGATTTCTCACTGTTGACAGCAATATTGCCTTCCTCGTCAAAGATACCGCCTCCGAACGACCACATATAATTCATCCATTCACAGGTAACCGCATTGTGCCTTTTCCCCATCATGGATACCCCGTAGAAATCCTTCGTCAGCGTCTCGCCTGCCAGCACAGCGCCGGAAGGACGCGTGAAGAATTCTGCAATATCCATATAAGTATCCCAGTCTGTGGGAACCGCGAGATCATAGCCGTATTTTTCCTTAAATGCAGCTTTCTCCTCCTCGTTCTCAAACAGATCCTGCCGATATGCAAAATACATAATACAGGAATTGGCCGGTACACCGTAAAGTGTCTCCTCCCAATTACCAGATGCATCCCACATACCTTTGATCAAATCCGCTTCGTCATATCCGTCTATGACGGACAGAGACTCGTCTGACATAAAAGGTTCAATGGGCTGAATGTATTCGTTTTCCACCATGTTGCCCAGGAACTGATACGGAGCCGCCACAATGTCATATGCTCCGGAACCGCTCTCAAAAGCCAGAGTTTCCTTCTGAATTACATCATCATAAGGAGCCATCTCCAGTTCTACTGTAATTCCGGTAAGTTCTTTAAAATTATCCAGCTGTTTTTTCAGAGATTCCGTTGGTGTCTGCTGTTCTGCAATCATATAAAGCGTCGTCCCGTCGAATCGCTTCACCCCCTCAGCATCTGCAGACTCCTGGCTGCTTTCCCCTGAAGCGCTGTCCCCGCCTCCGCCAGTACTGCCGGAAGTTCCCGAATCTCCGGAACCGCAGGCAGTCATCGTCAGCATCATACCTGTTAACAACAACGCGATTAATTTTTTCCCTTTCATGATCTGTACCTCCCAATATCCTATTTTGTCTTATTTACCCCACTCGCCGTATTTGGCAATAATTTTGTCTTTGATCATCTGGCAGAATTCGTCCGTCACTTTGAAATCATTGACGATGGTATACCAATAGTCATGGCTCTCCAGGAACTCTTTCTCATACTTGATTGCCGCAAACACATCATCCCAGGTAATGCCCATGGCCTCCGGTCGGATCTCCACACCGGCTCTGTGAATCAGATCAAGTATCCCGTCCGGATCATTATCTGCCATGGCGGAACCTACAAAGATTCCCAAACATACAGGCTGACCATGAATGAATTTCTTCTTTGTCATATACTCCAGCGTATAGAACAGGAAGTGATCGCTTCCTTCAATGGGACGCGGATTCCAGCCGTTGTTGTGAAAAGCGGCGCCACCCCAGCGAAGGCCTTCCGTAAGAATGCGGATTCCCTTCTCACTCAGCTTATAAATTTCATCAATCCCGTTCACCACCGACTGATACACTGCATGAACTTCATCCACCATCTCCTGATCATACGGCCATTTTGCTTCTCCGTGCCCCGTATCCGATGCATATTTCCAGTCAAACATGGAGTTATGATAACAGAAGACATCGCAAACCCCGCTTCGATTCAGCTGCTTTGGTCCGTTCTGAATCACATCATAATCCACATAGACCGCAACTGGCTCCGTATATCCCACATATCTCACAATATTGTTGAATCTAAGTCCGGCACGATGTCCGAATACTGCATTCGTCGCAATGGAAGTCGGAACCTGATACAACGGTTTATGTGTCCGCCAAGACACGGTCTTCGCAAAATCCACTGCCTGTCCGCCGCCCATGCCAATCACAGACTCGAAGGCCGGAAGAGTTTCGATCTCCTTTAAAATCTCGTCATACTCCAGCGTCTTCACGAAATGAACGACACAGTCCTCATCGAACTCATCTTTAAACTTCTCCCAGAGATCTTCCATCGTCACCACCAGATACGGTCTCTGCACAATGTTCTTCAGCTCTCCCACAAGATTTCTCCCATAGATTGTCTGAAACATTTTCTTTGCCACTGCCATCATCTCCTTTTTAATTATTATTTTAAATATTATTTAATAATATGTTACTAATATAAACTATTTTGGTAATTTTGTCAACTTATTTATTATTTTTCTTGAAAAATTATAATTTTTTGATAATATGTGCAGAAAGAGCCATGATTTCAGTTGTTACATAATAACAGAATTGTCTTTTATATGGAGGAATCCCCTCTACATTTCCTATATTTTAAGCACCACATCCACAAAAAATTCCGTATCGCTGTTGGAAATCTGGGCGGAGCCGCCATATGTTTCCGCAACCGCAATAATGGAGGCAAGACCGATACCTGTCCCGCCGTGTCTGGAGGAACGGTATCCATCTTTGCCTTTCCTGACCTTCCCGTCAAAACGGTTGGTGGAGACTATATACAGACTGTTTCCATGACAGATCTCCGTAGTAAGGCAGAAATATCGCATTTCCTCCGGAACCGTTCGGCATCCGGCGACTGCATTCTCCATGAGATTTCCAAACAGCGCCGCCATATCAAGCTCAGAGAAAGGAAGCGGTTCCGGCAGTTCAATGTGCCACTTTGTACGGATGTCTGCGCAGGACGCCATCTCATGGTAATAGCCAAACAGAGCATTCAACGCGGCATTGGCGCAGTAAACTGCCGACGTATTTCCTGCAAGACCGGTCTCATATTCCGCGAGATGTGCCCGGATGCTGCTGATATCGCCCTTTTCGGCAAGAGAAGCGAGCAGGCGGACAGAATGGCGGAAGTCGTGGCGCAGTCTTGCGGTCTGGCGCATGTGCTCCTGCAGAACACAATACTGGTGTGACTGCATTTCAAGGAGCCTCGCGCGCTCCTGAAGTTCTGCATGTTCCAGTATAACGATCACGCCCCGGTAAAAAAGTACATAAATCGCCACAAGCATCGCCAGCATTCCGGCTTCGAACATAGGAAAGATCCACAGCATCCGTCCTGCGTGAAGCGTGCGGTAGGACTGCGGTACGGCAAACATGTTGAGAATAAGGAACAAGGAAGACAGCGCCACTGTAAAATACCATATTTTCGAAAAGCCAGGGCTGTCCACTGCTCTCTGAAACTGGTGTGTGGAAGGCCAGGCGAAGGCTGCAAACAGCAGGGCAGAAAGCCCAAGCCGGAAAAGAGACGCTTCCAGAGAAAGCCATGCTGCGCCTGATGATGGATGAAGCCATGCATCAAAGGCATAGCCGAACTGCAGAGGAAAGGTCTCTATGGCGCAGACTCCCACATAGATGGCCAACGAACAGGACAGGTCCAGATCCACTGTGCGGCGATACAGAAAAAAGAACAGCACGAGGGACGCAGGCAGAATGGTATTCACACCAATGGAGAAAAACGTGCAGAGAAAAGCAGTGGCAATGGAATAAGGCAAAAGCGCCGCCATACACAGAACAGAAGTCTTTGTCAGAGAATAGTTCATCCGATTCTTTGCCGGCAGATAACAGGACGCTGCTCCGGGCAGAAGGATCAGAAACTGCGGCAATATCAGCAGAAATTTATCCATATTCATGGTCAATTCTCCTTCCCGTGCCGTCTGTCGGCACAGAACATTCAGCAAAGCGTGCCTGACGCCTGCGTATTTTCTCAAAATGATAATCCCTTGCCATCTGCTCAACTTTGGCGCTGTCACGCACACGAACTGGGAATTTTGCGCCGCTTTCCATGATACAACTGCCTCTTTCAAACGCAAGGATGCGTTCGGCATTCACCGCGATCCCCTTATTGATGAGAAGAAAGCGGGCGTCGCCGCCTGTCTTTTCCATAAATTCAGGCATGGTCATACGGCTGCGCAGCCGTTCTCCATCTGCAAGCGAGATGTCCAAATAATGAGCATCCGTGATTGCGGAAGCGATCTCGTCAAGGAATACACGGACAAATTTCCGGCCGGCTGCAAGCTCTATATACCTTCGTTCCTGTGGCAGCGCCTTCACGGCATCCGAAAGCACGTCAAAGATGCGCTTTCGGGAAAAAGGTTTGGTAATATATTCAAAAGCGTGGCAGGAGAAGGCGTCCGGCATAAATTCCGCGCTGGAAGTCAGGAATACGAGGAGACAATTGCAGTCCTGCCTGCGCATCTGAAAAGCGGCAGTAATCCCGTCCATATTTTCCATATAAATATCCATGAATACAAGATCAAAATCACCGGCTGCAAAAGCTTCAAGAAATGTCTCACCGCTGCCAAAGGAAACAACCTCCATGGAATATCCTCTCTCCTCTCCGAAACTGCCGCAGAGCCGCTCCATCTCATCCAGACATTCCTGTTCGTCATCCACAAAAGCAATCTTCAAAACCGATCCCACCTCAATTCATAAAAAACCGCAACGGTACATTGTTACTGATCATCCGATATAATTATAGTATAAATAAAGGCTTTTTTCAAATCAGTCAGTCTCCCGGATTTCATAAAATCCATAACATTCCTGCCAGAAAACTGACGTTCCTGCCACAAGCCTTGTTTTTTATTGAAATTCCACTAATATGAAAATTGGTTTTTTTTTGCGGAAGGAAGATAATTGTTATGAAATCAAAATCAGTTTTTCTAAAAAAAAGTATGAAAAAAAGAAAGCGGCATATGGCATACCGCGCTTTGGGAATCCTCCTGTCGGCGGCAATGGTATCTCATACGCTTCCGGTGGACGGACCTGTTGTGTACGCTTCGGAGGAAAAAACAGGGCTTTGCAGCCACCATACAGAGCATACGGCGGAGTGCAGTTATACAGAAGCGCAGCCATGTACCTATGACTGTCGGCTCTGTCCCATTGAGCGTCTGATCGGCGCTCTGCCCGCTGAAGTCACACCGGACAATGCGGATGCGGTACGGGTGCAGCTTGATGAAATCCTTGCCCTGTTTACAGAGCTGACCGAGGAGGAACAGGAGCAGACCGATCTGTCCAGCTGTTGCAGACTGCAGGAGGAACTGGACGCGGCCAACGCGCCCGCCCCTTCCATTGACACGACTGATCTGGATCTCAGCAGTGGCAGCAATTCAGGCGATCTGGATACAAACGGCTATCACTGGGACACAACCGACAATATACTTGAATTAAAGGACGTCACCGTCAGCGGTACGGTAACTCTGCCTGACAACACAGTAACGATAAAGACGACGGGGAACTGCTCCATAGGTACGCTGGCTGTCAGCACCGGCAACCCTCTTAATACACATCTGATTTTCTCCGGAACCGGCGTGCTGACCGTTCAAAATCAAATCAATATCAGCGGCGGCGACGGCCTTGCACTCACGGTAGCAGAAGGCGCCCAGCTCGCAGCCGACGGCGGGATCAGCATCGGCGCCAGCGGCGGAGTAAGCTCCACAGTAACTGTATATGGAACACTGACCACAAAGAGCACAGCCACTTACGCCATATATTCCGGAAAGGTAATCGTGGGGGCCGGCGGCACACTGAATGTTTCCGGAAAAGACGGTGTGCAGCTTAACGGGATGAACAGTAGCAGCCTTGATTTCACGAACGTATTTACCATCGAAAAAGGCGGCTGTTTTACCGCTGACTGTGAAAATTTTAATGTCAGAGTATCTTCCGTAAGCGGCACTTTTCCCGACGGAAGCCAGGCGGATCAGGCAATCAGTATCCCTGACAACTATCTGCCCACAGACTGCGGGGTGAAACAGACCGAGGAGGGGCAAATCAACCTTGTAAGAAAAAGTACAGGCAAAGTGTACACGGGACCTTTGATTATTCACGAAAATCACAGCTGGCCGGACGGATGGAACAGAAAAGACGGGACCGGCCACTGGAAAGAATGCATATTCGAGGGGTGTGACAGGACAAAAGATTATGAAGTGCACCACTATGACGACAAGACGGGAGAATGCGCCTGCGGCTCCACGCTGGCTGTCACTTTGGAAGGAACATCAGGATTGATCTATAACGGGCAGGAGCATCAGCCCGGCGTCAGCGTCGCACTGGACGGTACAACGCTGGATACGTCAAAATACAACATCACTTACAGGAATAATAAAAATGCCGGGGAGGCATCCGTTACCGTTACCGGAAAAGACGGCCTGATCTTTGAACGGACAGTGAAATTCCCGATTGACAGAGCTACACCCACAATCACCTGGGCCGATACATCCCAGACCATTACTTATTCCGGAAGTCCGGCTGCAATCACCCCACCCACTGTGACATTGATGAACGGCGGAAACTTCGACGGAGAACTTACCTATTCTTATGCGGAGGACGGTTCGTCCAACTACACTTTCGGTCTGCCTGCCAAAGCCGGAGCATACACTGTCAGGGCCAGCATTGCGGAACAGGGCAACTACCATGCCGCTGAAAGCACAAATACATTGACGCTGAAAGTGGAACGCAGCAGCTCTCATACAGACCACAGTGACAAAGGCAGTTCCGATACGTCAAATCCGTCTGCAGAGCAGGGCGGACAGATTCCCGGCGAAGAAGGGGCTGCTGCAACAGCGGAACCGGTTCATACTTCCGTAAAAAACGGCGGAACCCGTAAGGAAATCATCCCAAAACCGCCGGAAGAAGAACATATACATGACTATATCGCCGCCGTGGTAAAAGAAGCGTCCTGCACGGAGGCGGGAACAAAAGAGTATGTCTGCTCCTGCGGTGACCGCTACACGGAAGACATCTCCGCCTATGGCCACAGCTACCAAGGCGAAGTTACGGAACAGCCGACAGTATCTGCTGAAGGAGAGATGGCCTATACCTGCAGCCGCTGCGGAGACACTTACACGGAACCGATCGACCGGATCGAGGACGCTTCGTCCGAGCCGGAGAGCCGCCCAGAAAGCGAAAAAACAGGATTTCCATGGTGGCTCCTGGTGATCGGAGCGCTGGCAGTCATCATGGGTATCGGCTGGTTTCTCATAACAAAAGGGAAGAAAGAAGAAGAACTGTCTGAATAAACCAGATAAACCCAATATTGATATTATACAGCCCCCGTTGCTGTTGAGATTTTCAATTGATTGACATATTACCGAACAATCTCCGGAAAAAAGAATCCCGCCCTGCAACCGGACGGGATTCTTTTTTCTTTTTTTACTTGTCACATCCGCAACCGGAATTGGAACCATTTGCAATCCCGGTATCAAACTCCGGATTCATGATGTAGAAGTTCTTGGAATCCAGATGCTCCTGCGCAATCCTGAGCGCTTCACCGAAGCGCTGGAAATGCACCACTTCCCTCATCCGCAGGAAACGAAGCGGATCCGCCACATCGGGATCCTTCACTACACGAAGCAGGTTATCGTAGGTTGTGCGGGCTTTCTGCTCTGCTGCCAGGTCCTCAAACAAATCTGTAAGAACATCTCCCTTGGACTGATATTCACAGGCATTGTTCGGAATCCCTGCTGCCGCGGTGGGCCACAGCGCTGAGGTGTGATCCACATAGTAGGTATCAAAGCCAGACTCTTTGAGCTGTTCCATGGTCATATTTTTGGTGAGCTGGTAGATAATCGCGCAGATCATCTCCATGTGTGCCAGTTCTTCTGTACCTACATTGCGCTCAGAAATGTTCCAAATCAAGCCCTATGCGGACAAGCCCCGTGCATTCGGCTTATCTGAAAGAAGTTGGACAAGTTCTTTTTCTGTACTAAACCACACAACTGAACAATTGAGATTGATTGGTTAGATACCATTGACTTTGTTTTGAAAAAAGGCTATAATGCACTAAACTACACAATCGTTTGATTAATAATGTTGAGTTTAGTGCAGAGGTGAATTTATGCATAATCGTGAAGATAAGAAATTTCTCAGAGGAGTTTTTTCAAAATATGATTATATTATGACCACATCACAACTGAAAGAAGAAAAACTGTTTTATCGAGATATTCAAAAATTGCTGAACGATGGATATATCGAAAAAATCAAAAGAGGTTATTATGCTTGGGTAGAAGCAACGACTAAAACAGAAGTCCGAATTATTAAAGGTATGTTTCCCGATGCGGTGCTCTGTATGGAAACAGCTCTATTCTATTACCGATACAGTAACCGCAATCCCGCTGAATGGAGTATTACTATTGATAAGAATGTTTCGAGAAACCGTACAAGCATTGATTATCCGTTCGTAAAGGCATATCGAGTTGAGCCACCATTGGTAACATTGGGTGAAACAACAGGAGAAATTGATTATATAAAAATCCGAATCTATGACCGTGACCGAACGATTTGCGACATTCTGCGGAATATGAACAGGATGGATAAAGAAATTTTTAATAAGGCTATCCAAAGCTATGTTAAAGATCCTCAAAAAAATATTCCTAACCTTATGGAATACGCAAAGGTATTGAGAGTTCAGAAAAAAGTAAAAGATTTGATTGGAGTGTGGTTGTGATGGCTGATATTGCGGCATCTGTTTTGGCAAAGCTAAGGAACAAAGCGAAAGCGGCTGGTATCAGCTATCAGCAGTGCCTACAGCTTTTTATGCAGGAGGAGTTTTTACGGAGGCTCTCAAAGTCTGGACTGAAAAAATTCCTTGTTCTTAAAGGTGGTCTGTTTATTTATACGCTTACCAATTTTGAAAGCAGGGCGACCATTGATGTGGACTTTCTTCTTAGGGATATGTCAAACTCTATAAATGTTGTTGAAACTCTGATAGATGAAATCCTTAAAGTCCCAACAGGGAATGACTATATTGAGATGACGGCAAGCAGTTTTGAAGAAATTTCACCGCAGAGAAAATATCACGGTATCAGTGCCCAAATCATCGGGAAGATAAAAAATGTTCGTGTTCCGTTCAATATAGATATGGGGATTGGTGATGTTATTGTTCCTCATGCTATGGAACAGAAAATTCAGACACAGCTTCCAAACTTTGAAGCTCCTGTTATTTTCACCTATTCACTTGAAAGTACCATTGCGGAAAAATTTGATGCTATCCTGCAACGGTTTGAACTAACTGGCAGGATGAAAGACTTTTACGATATTTACTATCTTGCAAGAACTTTTGATTTTGATGGATCGAAATTGCAAGCCGCTATCTTTGAAACCTTGCAGCATCGGGGGACACCCTATGACAGGAATAGTTTTAAGCGTGTTGTTTCCCTTGCCGAGGATGTGGACATGCAGAAGCGGTGGAAATATTTCTTGAAAACCATAAAAGATGATTCGCTTGAGTTTTCGGCGGTTATTGAGGAAATACAGACTTTCCTTGAACCTGTATTTGATGCAATTCTAAATGAGGATGAGTGGCAGGGAGAATGGGAAAGCAATATTAGCAGATGGTCACATCTGGGTGGAGGTATCGACCATGACAAAAGCAATTAATGATGCAACGCTAAATAAAGCTGGTGACTGGTATGGTATAAAAAAAGTTGACAGCTTACTCTTAAGGATTTCATAATAAAACCAAGAGAAACAAACAGATAAGGACACTTGATAAACAACGCCTGCAAGAGTACATCGGTACTTTTGACAGGCGTTTCATGTTATTGGTAGATGATGCCTTGGCTATCAGCATCGGCATTTCCAAAAAGGACTAACCATCCCGTTATATCGTACAAACCCTGATGAATATCATATAGCAAGGTGGTGTTGATGATTGAAGTGTCGTGAGTTTGTCTATGTCGGAGAACCTGCTCCGCAAATCACAGAACAGGAACATACAGCGTTTTATCTGCAATTTCAAAAGTCAATACTTGCTTCTCTGAAAAAAAGAGAACTATTGACACATTCCCAGTATGAGCGTTGTATCGAGGAAATAGAAAAGCAATACAGCAAGAACAACCGCAGCCAAGCCTAAACGCTTGGCTCTTTACATATGCTTAAGAACCATCACTACTCAATCATGAGAAAATGTGCGATTTCAAAATTTGCACATTCGACAACATACCTCTCTGAAACTATACTTAAAATACGACAAGGCTTTTGTCGGGAAAGGAGCATCTTTATGTCAATAGATAAATACGAAACCCTCAATCAAGAGAGAAAAATACAGAATGTGAAAAAGAGAGTTGCCGCATACTGCCGTGTCTCCACGGACAATGACGACCAGGCAAATTCATTTGAAAGCCAGCAGCGGTATTTCCGCCAATATATCGAGCGCAATCCCGATTGGGAGCTTTATGCCATATTTGCCGATGAAGGCATCTCTGGTACGAACACAAAAAAGAGAAAAGAATTCAACCGCATGATTGCGTGTGCCAAAAACGGCGATTTCGATTTGATTATCACCAAAGAGATTTCTCGTTTTGCAAGAAATACCCTTGACAGCATATTCTACACTCGTGACCTCAAAAAGCACGGAGTGGGCGTTATCTTTCTAAACGACAACATCAACACCTTGGACGGCGATGCAGAGCTTCGCCTTGCCATTATGTCCTCTATCGCACAAGAGGAAAGCCGCAAGACTTCCGAACGTGTGAAATGGGGGCAGAAGCGTCAGATGGAACAAGGCGTTGTGTTCGGGCGCAGTATGCTCGGCTATGATGTAAAAGACGGTAAAATGACTATCAACGAGGAGGGGGCGAAAATCGTCCGCCTTATCTTCCGCAAGTTCGTGGACGAGGGAAAAGGTACTCATGTTATCGCCCGTGAGCTTCGTGAGGAAGGCATTGAGCCTATGCGTGTCAAGGAATGGCAGAATACGGTTATTCTCCGTGTTATCCGCAACGAAAAATACTGCGGCGATTTAGTGCAGAAGAAAACCTATACGCCAGACTTCCTGTCCCATGAAAAGAAATACAACCGAGGACAAGAGGAATTCGTCATTCTCAAAGACCATCACGAGCCGATTATCTCCCGTGAGCTTTTCGAGAAGGCAAACCGCATTCTGGATGCAAAATCGCTTTCGCAGGAGGGCAAGGCAAAACACAGCAACCGCTATCCGTTCTCTGGGAAAATCAAATGCGGCAGATGCGGAGCAAGCTATGTCGCCCGATATAAGACCCGTAAAGACGGAAGCAGATACAAGGCGTGGCGTTGCTATGAAGCAGCAAACCACGGCAGACCGCACATCGATAAGGCGGGCAATCAAGTGGGCTGCTCTGGCGAGAGTATCCGTAATGAGGATGCGATTTATTTATTGTACCTTGTTTGCAGGGAGCTGAAAATCAACCGTCAGAAAGTTGTCGATAATCTCACCAAAACGATTGACTTATGTTTGCGGATAGACCTAACAGGAACAAGCACAAGTGCCTTATCGGAGAAAATCGAGGAAGCCAAGAAAAAGCGTACAGGTCTTATAGACCTTTACACAAGCGGCGACATAGACAAAACCGAGTTTACTGCTCTAAGAGCCAAGTATGACGAGGATATTGAAAAGCTAAAGTCTATGGCGGAGGGAACCCGGCAACAGCAGACGATGATACTCAAACAGCGGGAATTGATGGAGGATATAAAGAACGCCATTGACGAACTGATTAACGGTATCCAGTACGAGGACGAATACCATACCCAGATACTTGATAAAATGGTAGTGGGCGATAAAAACCATATAGATGTTTATTTGAAAATGCTGCCGCACAAGTGGAGCTTTACGGTAGCAAAGGGCGTTACGGGGGCTTTAGAAACGCTAAAAAAAGCTGAAGCCTCAGAAAACTCCATTTCTGAGGCTTCACTACCAATATCCGTAAGCGTCGCCTTACACTCTTTATAAGGCATCGTATAACGCTGAGACAGGTAACGCATGCTGGCGCTGAGCTCCCCATCGGGACCACCGGACTGCAGAAGGTTATGATTCCGCCGCCCTCACTCCTTTGAAAATTCTGTCGCGAGCCTCTCCCACTCTGCCTGATGGGCCGAATAATAGACGCTGAGGTTTTTGCCGATCCGGCGGCAGAATGCTTCTTCCATCCACTCCTGCTCTCCCACGGGCAACTGCCCCCATTCGGCTTTTGTCCCATCCGAACCAACCATCATAGACGGCAATATTTTTAACGCTTTTTCCATATGTCACACATCATTCTCCGCTTGTTTCGTTTCTATCTTATGCCTCTTGATCATCCCTATTCTCAAAATTTCAAGTCCACTCAGAATCTGCACACCATTCAAAAAACGTAAAACATCCAGGCTCCGTCCTGCGGCAGACCTGTCGGAAGATCCTGGAATATGGACAGAACATTCCGGAATATAATAAGTCAAAACTAAAAAGCGAGTCCGCAATGAAAACAGGTGCTGCTTACATCCGCGTCTCCACCGAGGACCAGATCGAATACTCTCCGGACAGCCAACTGAAAAAAATCCAGGAATACGCCTGCAGCCATGAAATCCTCCTCCCAAAACATCTGATTTTCCTGGATGAGGGCATCAGCGGCAGATCTGCGCACAGGCGTCCGGCCTTTCTGAAGATGATCGGCATGGCAAAGCAAAAGCCCCGCCCCTTTGATCTGATTCTGGTCTGGAAATTTTCCCGCTTTGCCCGAAGCCGTCAGGACAGCATTCTCTACAAATCCATGCTCCGCAAAGACTGCGGCATCCACGTCATCTCCATCACCGAACAACTGTCAGACGACCCTACCGCCATCCTGATCGAAGCGCTTTTAGAAGCCATGGATGAATATTATTCCATCAACCTGGCCCAGGAAGTCCGCAGGGGCATGAATGAAAAATTCTCCCGGGGCGGCGTCGTGTCTGTCCCTCCCTTTGGTTACCAAATGGGCACGGAACACTTTGAACCGGATCCGGAAAAAGCCCCTCTGATCCCCTTAATATTCCAGAATTATCTGAATGGAATGTCCTGCCGCCAGATTGCCGCCATGCTCAACGACCTTGGGATTAGGACTATCCGCGGAAATCCATTCGAGGCCCGTTCTGTAAAATACATCCTGACCAATCCGACTTATCTTGGGAAATTACGGCGGTCCGCGGAAGCTTCCCCCGTATCTGGTCAGAGCCTCCATCCCTCCACTTCGTCTCCGGCAGGCAAAACAGTACCTGCTCTCTCAGATGATCTCTGCAACAACCGGCCCATGCTTCTTGTAGACGGGCAGCATCCTCCTCTGGTGGATGCTGAAACTTTCCAACAGACTCAGCAACGCATGGTAGATTCCAAAAAAACATATGCCGCAGACAAGAAAACAACTTCATCTGCTTACATGCTCTATGGGATGGTCCGATGTAGCAACTGTGGAAGTACGCTCACTCTGGCAGAAAAAGGAAAATCCCTTCAGTGCTGTCGATATGCCAAAGGATTATGCCGTCAGAGTCACCATATTCGACTTCATAAACTGAACCTGGCAGTTCTGGAAGGGTTAAAAACCGATCTGGCTGCCCCCGCCCATAATACAGATATCCGCATTTGTTTCCGGAAAAAAAAGAACGCTGAAGCCGAATCAGCCGCTTTGACCCGACTTTTAGAACAGGAACAACGCCGCATGGAACGGATAAAAGCAGCCTACGAATCCGGAACCGACAGTCTGGAGGAATACCAGACAAATAAAACTATGATCACGGACCGGATTCAAAAACTAAGAGAAAAACTCCGTCTGCAGAGTGCAGAGCCTGCACCAACTGCTATGGACATATCGCTTTCTCTGCCGGGGCTTTTGTCTCTGCTCACCCGGGATATCCTGTCTGAATCTGCCAAGAATGAACTGTTAAAAACTATAATTTCCCACATTACTTTTTATCGTCCGGAAAATGCCATCCGCATCCATTACCGCACCTGATCGTCGCCATGAAGAAAAAACAGGGAGTGCTTTGCGCACTCCCTGCCGTCTTATCTTTTAGAAAAATCAACCCTCGTGGAAAGCTTTCAGATAGATTGCTTTCATCTCTTCCATCAACGGATATCTCGGGTTAGCACCGGTACACTGATCGTTGAAGGCGTTCTCC
Organism: uncultured Lachnospiraceae bacterium; assembly: GCA_910579225.1. Lineage (GTDB taxonomy): Bacteria > Bacillota > Clostridia > Lachnospirales > Lachnospiraceae > Hominiventricola. The sequence continues at coordinate 45,857 of CAJTTI010000016.1, forward strand.
ACCATCTCATCCAGTGTAGCCATGAAGTCTTCTTCCTTGATACCATATTCTTTGATGGTTCTCTTGATGCCGACTTTCTCTTTCAGCTCTGCAATTGCCTTGATGAAGTTCTCAAATACTTCGTCGTCGTTCTTGCCCTGGATACCGACAAATCTTGCCATCTCGCAGTATCTTTCCTTTGCGTGCGGATACGGATACTGGGAGAAGGTTCCCATCTTCACCGGCGCCGGATCTGCGTTGTAGCGCATAACCAGCTCGATCAGCAGAGCGTTTGCAACGCCGTGGGGCAGGTGATGATATGCACCCAGTTTATGTGCCATAGAGTGGCAGATACCCAGGAATGCATTTGCAAATGCCATACCAGCCATGGTAGAAGCGTTTGCCATCTTCTCTCTTGCCACCGGATCTGCCGCACCCTTATCATAAGCAGTAGGCAGATAGGTGAAGATATTCTTGGTAGCCATGAGTGCAAGACCATCTGTATAGTCTGTAGCCATGATGGACGCATAAGCTTCCAGTGCATGGGTCAGCGCATCAATACCGGAAGCACTGGTCAGACCCTTCGGCTGATTCATCATGAAATCAGCGTCGATGATTGCCATGTTCGGCAGCAGCTCATAGTCAGCGATGGGCCATTTGGTACCTGTGTCAGCGTCCGTGATGATCGCAAACGGAGTCACCTCAGAACCGGTACCGGAAGAGGTCGGGATTGCAACGAACATTGCCTTCTCGCCCATCTTCGGGAATACATAGACTCTCTTACGGATATCCATGAAGTCCATAGCCAGATCTTCGAAGTTGCACTCCGGATGCTCATACATAAGCCACATGATCTTGCCGGCATCCATGGAGGAACCGCCGCCCAGTGCGATGATCACATCTGGTCCAAATGCTTTCAGCTGCTCTAAACCTTTGCGTGCAATCTGAAGCGTTGGGTCCGGAGCCACTTCATAGAAGCAGGTATGGGTGATGCCCATATCATCCAGAAGATCTGTGATCGCCTTTGTATATCCGTTCGTATAAAGGAAAGTATCCGTAACGATGAAGGCTTTCTTCTTTCCATAGTATGTTTTCAGCTCATCCAGTGCAACTGGCAGACAGCCTTTCTTAAAGTAAACCTTCTCCGGGGTACGGAACCAAAGCATATTCTCTCTCCTTTCAGCAACGGTCTTGATATTGATCAGATGTTTTACATTTACGTTCTCTGATACGGAGTTTCCACCGTAGGAACCGCAGCCAAGGGTCAGGGACGGAGCGAGCTTGAAGTTATACAGATCTCCGATTCCACCATGAGAAGAAGGTGTGTTCACCAGAATACGGCAGGTCTTCATGCGTGCTGCATGTTCTGCCATCTTCTCGGTCTGTGACGGATGAATATACAGAGAAGAGGTATGGCCGTATCCGCCGTCCGCTACCAGTCTCTCTGCCATGTCCAGAGCGGTCTTGAAATCCGGTGCCTTGTAAAGCGCCAGTACCGGAGACAGTTTCTCATGTGCGAAGGGCTCTGCCACATCTACAGAAGTAACCTCGCCGATCAGAATCTTGGTATCTGCCGGTACGGTAAAACCAGCCAGCTCAGCAATCGTTGAAGCCTTCTGGCCTACGATCTTCGGATTGACCGTACCCGCCTCGGTCAGAATGATTTTACGCACTTTGTCCAGCTCGTCTTTGTTCAGCATATGGCAGCCGCGTTTGATAAACTCTTTTCTTACCGCATCATAAATATCTGCGATTGCCGTTACAGACTGCTCCGATGCGCAGATCATACCATTGTCGAAAGTCTTGGAATGAATAACCGAATAAACTGCCGTCTGAATATCACAGCTGCTGTCCATGATAACCGGAGTGTTGCCCGGGCCTACGCCGATTGCCGGATGACCGGAAGAATAAGCAGCTTTCACCATGCCAGGTCCGCCGGTTGCCAGAATGACATCCACAGATTTCATAATTAAGTTGGACAACTCGATAGTCGGCTCGTCTACCCATCCGATAATGCCTTCCGGAGCGCCTGCTTTTACTGCTGCATCCAGAACGATTCTTGCCGCCTCAATCGTACACTTCTTTGCACGGGGATGGGGGCTGATAATAATCGCATTCCTGGTCTTCAGGCAGATCAAGCATTTGAAAATTGCTGTGGAAGTCGGGTTCGTGGTCGGGATAACTGCACCTACAAGACCTACCGGCTCTGCAATCTTCTTGATACCAAAAGCAGTATCCTCTTCGATCACACCCACAGTCTTCACTTTCTTGTAAGCGTTGTACATATACTCAGCCGCATAATGGTTCTTGATGACCTTATCTTCCACCACGCCCATACCGGTCTCTTCGCAAGCCAGCTTCGCAAGCGGAATACGCTGTTTGTTGGCAGCCATTGCAGCCTCAAAGAAGATCTTATCTACCTGCTCCTCTGTAAATGTAGCAAAAACCTTCTGTGCTTCTCTCATGGCAGCAATCTTTTCCTGCAACAGCTCAACCTCAGTCTTTGGTTCCGGTGCATTTTTTGCTTCCTGTTTTGCCATAAATATCCTCCTTCTATAGCTCTTTATATTTGATATACCAGAACATCTCTGGTAAACCTTTCCTGGTACAAGGCCCTCAGTGTCAAAATTATATATTTTTTACAATAATTTCCAGTTTCAGACCGAGCCTTTATGCACATTTTAACACACTATTTCCAAAAAAGAAAGTATCTTTTCACTATTTCTCATAAAAATTATTATTTTTACGAAATCTTTATAAGCAAGTCAACCGAATAATCAATATGTTAAAATATTAACGTTAATTATTTAACGTTAATATTTTAACATATATATTCAAAAAAGAAAAGCATAATTTTAAAAAAATTACACTTTTCCTGATCTGACTGTCATTTTTAATTCCAGCGCTTTCTTTTAAGCCCTGCCGTACACATAATCAACATGGGGAAGATCTCAAGTCTTCCTGCAAGCATATCAAAAGTCAATACCAGCTTGGACAGGTTCGAATAGACAGCGAAATTCTGCGTCGGCCCGACTCTGGAAAGTCCCGGACCAATATTGTTGATCGTGGAGGCAACTGCCGTAAAATTCGTAATTCCATCCAGATTATCCAGTGAAATCACCAGAACTGACAGAACAAAAACCGCAAGGTATGCAATCAAAAACACATTGATGGACCGCAACACTTCATGCTCCACCGTCTTTCCTTCAAACCGGGTCTTCCGCACGCTTCTGGGATGATTCATGACTGCCAGCTCTTTTACAATGGTTTTTGCCATAATCACAATACGTGATACTTTGATCCCGCCTCCCGTACTTCCGGCACAGGCACCCACAAACATAAGAATCACCAGAATCGTCCTGGAGAATTCCGGCCACAGTTCAAAGTCAACAGTAGAAAATCCGGTTGTTGTAATAATAGACGCCACCTGAAAAGCCACATGCCGCAGTGTCTCCCAAAAACCGGAAAACATGGGAAAGGTATTTATCGTAATCAGGAGAACAGAAGCTCCTATGATCCCCAGATATACCCGTGCCTCCTCACATTTGAAAGCATCTTTTATGTTTTTAGTATAAATCAGAAAATACACATTAAAGTTCACACCAAACAGAATCATAAATACTGTCAGTATGATCTGAATGATTCCATTGTATTCCCCGGCACTGCTGTTCAGAACGCCAAATCCTCCGGTCCCGGCTGTGGCAAAAGAAAGATTCACCGAATCAAACAACGGACATCCGGCAAGGAGCAGGAGAATCAGCTCCAGCACTGTCATAAAAAAATAAATAGAATACAGAATTTTCGCCGTACTCCGGACCTTCGGCACCAGTTTGCCTACAGACGGCCCCGGGCTCTCTGCACGCATAAGGTACATACTGGATGCTCCTGCCAGCGGAAGAAGCGCCAGCATAAAGACCAGTACCCCCATTCCTCCGATCCAGTGCGAAAAGCTCCTCCACATCAGCACAGAGCGGGGCAAAATCTCCACATCGCCTAATATGGTTGCCCCGGTAGTCGTGAATCCGGACACAATCTCGAACAATGCATCCACAGGATTTGGAAAATAACCACTGAAATACAAAGGTATTGCCCCACAGATACTCATCATAACCCAGCATACAGCCACACTGACATAGCCTTCTGAAGAAAAAATCGTCACATCCTCCGGTTTTTTGCCTTTTAACAGATGACCAGCCATCACACAGAACAGCGCAGTTCCCATAAAAGCCGCAATACAAACTGTTTCTTTGTAAATCAGAGCAGTAATTGTCGGCAGCAAAAACATGGCTGCCTCCATCTGAATCAAACTTCCTATTATATAGCGTATCATTCTGTGGTTCATACATTAACCACCTTTGCCTGAGTTCCCCCATGAGACTTGTCCAGAATATCACAGACGTCATTCAATTCCCTGCAGCTTGTAGTAATGATGATAACCGAGTCTCCCAGCTGCAGACAATCCTGTCCTTTGGGTATAATCACTTTGCCTTTTCTGTGAATGGCGCACACCAGAAGGCCTGGCTTCAGTTCCAGATTCTGCAATGGAATATCTGTCACATCTCCCTTTTCGCGGATGATGAATTCCAGCGCCTCTGCTCTGCCGTCCACCAGACGATACAATGTTTCCACATTACTTCCAATGGAATTCTGCATGGCACGGACATACTGCAGGATACTTTCTGCCGTAATATGCTTGGGATGGATGACACTCCCGATATCCAGCGTTGAGATAATATTGTCGTACGTATTACTGCTAACTTTTGTAATCTTTTTCGCTCTGCTCATCTCCTTCGCATAGAGAGACAGCATGACATTTTCCTCGTCCAGATTTGTAAGCGCCACAAAACCTTCGCTGTCTGCCAGACCTTCTTCTGCCAGAAGTTCCTGGTCCGTACCATCCCCGTGTATGATCATGGCTTTGGGCAGAAGTTCACAAAGTTTCTCACAATACGCCCTGTCCTTATCTATGATTTTGACCTTAATACCCATCTCCAGTAATCTTTTGGCCAGGTAAAATGCAATCTTTCCACCTCCGATAATCATGGTGTTCTTTACCTGATTGGTCTGAATTCCGATCAGACGAAAGAAACGGCTGGCATTGATAGGAGAAGCCACAATAGAAATGGTATCATTTTTCCTGAGTTCAAATTCTCCATCCGGAATCAATACCTGATTTCCACGTTCCACTACGCAGATCAACACTTCACAACGCGAAAGTTCCGATATATTTCTGATCTTCTGATCACACAGCGGACTGTCTTCTTCCATACGGAATCGCAAGAGCTCAATCCTGCCTCTGGCAAAAGTATCAATATCAATGGCTTTGGGAAACCGTAGTAAACGCGCCATCTCCGTAGCCGCTGCCATCTCAGGATTGATCACAAGAGATAATCCAAGTTCTTCTTTGATATGACGGATCTCCTGGTGATAGACCGGATTACGGACTCTCGCAATGGTCTGACATCCCCCCGCCTTCTTCGCAATCAGACAGCAAAGCAGGTTCACTTCATCTGCATTGGTCACTGCAATCAGAAGATCTGCTTTCTCAATTCCTGCTTCTTTCTGAATACTGTAACTTGCACCATTTCCAACAATTCCTATTACGTCAGCCCCGTTGGCCACATGCTGCACCACGTCTGATCTCTCGTCAATAACAGTAATATCATGACCTTCCCGGCTCAGCTGCTCGGCAATCGCTCCGCCTACTTTTCCGCAGCCTGCAATAATGATATACATTTTTTGGTTTTATCCTCCCATTATGATCGATATGCATCTAATATATCACCACCTCCCTGAAAGTTCAATATTCTTATCCTATCTTTTTACAGTCGGGACCACCGAACTGAGAGATGATCAGTTTTGCCAGCGCCGGGTCAGGATTTTTAATATTTACCGGGTATTCCAGACGTTTTTCATAATTCCACATTTAGCACACGCCTCCTTCCCAAGGCCATGGTTCATTGACCCACTCCCACATCTGTTGGTTTGCTCTTGCAGTATCTACGGTAAGCGGTCCATACATGGATGCGAAATCATTCAACGCCTGATTACGAAGACGGCTGTACTCCTGAAAATAAGATAATGCTGCCGGATCCGTCGGATGAGTATCCAGGTAAAGATTTGCTTCTGTCACTGCAAAACTGACCATATTCACCCAATCAAGCATTTGTTTTCTGGTCGGTTGCTTCTGTGCCATTATCTGCAGCCCCCTCTCACGCCAAGGAATGGTTTATCCAGTTCCGGAAAAATTGTTCCCACACATAATGCTTTTTCAAGATCGTATACGGAATGCCACCGCTGCCACGGTACATACGCCATCGCCACCGGAAATTCTTCCGGCCTGAATACAGGCATAGAAGGACGGACACCAGGGTATCTTTGATTCTGATAATCTGCCAATTTCATATTCCTTTCTTCTTTATTGCTTTCCCTTTATCCTATGTACTGACAGCGGAATAGGTTCATATCAGAACAGCCCCGCCCCCGATACGCTTCGGGAGCAGGGCTGCATGTTTTACTGTTTTTATTTTCGATGTTCATGCGTAAACAGATGGTCCTGACAATATTCATAATTACCTGCACATTTGGAGCAAAAACGGAATTCCAGGTTTTCTCCGTCCTTTTCCGTACGTCCACAGATTACGCATCTGTGATGTGTACTTTTCTTTGCTGCCACTTTCACTTTCTTCTCATAGGACCGGCGGCGTTTGATCTCCTTCGGTGAAAAACGGTTCCGCCGCATGGCCAGGAAGAAAATAATAAAATTCAGAAAGGATACCAGAGCCGCCACGCTGTTGGCAGGATCCGCTATAATCCCGAAACGGAGCAAAGAGAGCCACATGGGACTTTTCTGAGGAACAAGGAAACCTGCGATAATCGTGACGATAAAATAAAGGCCATTGGCATATCCCAGGTATTTACATTTGATCGGGATAATGAAAAACAATAAGAACTGTACATCTGGAAACAATGCTGCAAATGCAAAAAACAGCGACATGTTCAGGTACATGGTTCCGTAAGACAGGTTATTTCCCGTCACCAGGTAGATCGCAATGCAGACAAGCACATGCAGAATCAGTCCGGAGAAAAAATACATATTAAATTTAAAAGCCCCCCACTGATATTCCAGCATCTTTCCAATCATATAATACAGATACAGAGAGAAGAAAATAAACAGGAGGCTTCCTGTGGGCGGCTGGATAATAAACGTAAAAATCCGCCAGATTTCCCCTCTCATAATTGCTGCTGCGTTCAGAGCCAGGTACTGTGCATACAGCCCCGGAAACGCTACCTCAACTACAAACCCAAGTGCATACAGTATAATGATATAATACATCAGATTCGGAATCGCATATCTGCCAAACCTACGTTCCATCTTTTCAAGCCATCTCATTACAGAAATCCTTTCTTTTTGCATAACAGCAGAATTAATATAAATACATTCATTATAGTTTCTCTCCGCTTCTTTGTCAACGAGCTGACACAGGGAATCTGACAGAATCTTAACAACTTATTTATAGACTCCTGCAAGGCCTTTTCATATAATATAGCATGATAAACGAAAGAAAAATTGTGAGGTGAGGGCAGCAGTTCTGCCAGATATATGAACAGAAATTACCGACTTGGAATCGATATCGGTTCCACTACCGTTAAAATTGCCGTGCTGGATGAAGACTACCAAATTCTCTTCTCTGATTATGAGCGGCATTATGCAAATATTCAGGAAACTCTTGCGCTTTTGCTTACACGCGCTGTGAAGGAGCTGGGACAGATACAGGTCTATCCCGTCATCACCGGCTCCGGAGGGCTGACACTGGCACAGTACCTGGAAGTCCCCTTTGTCCAGGAAGTAGTTGCAGTTGCAGAAGCACTCCAGACCTATGCGCCCCAAACCGACGTAGCTATTGAACTTGGAGGCGAAGATGCCAAAATCATCTATTTCCAGGGTGGCAATATGGAACAGCGTATGAATGGCATCTGTGCAGGAGGCACTGGTTCTTTTATTGACCAGATGGCTTCTCTTCTGCAGACCGATGCATCCGGCCTAAATGAATATGCCAAAGAATATAAGGCCCTGTATGCCATCGCTGCCCGGTGCGGCGTATTTGCCAAAACAGATATTCAGCCCCTGATCAACGAAGGTGCCACGAAAGAGGATCTGGCAGCATCCATCTTTCAGGCAGTCGTAAACCAGACGATCAGCGGCCTGGCCTGTGGAAAGCCAATTCGGGGGCATGTGGCCTTTCTGGGAGGACCGCTCCACTTTCTATCCGAACTTCGGCAAACCTTTATACGAACATTGAAATTAGACGAAGAGCACACGATTATTCCCGGTCATTCACACTTGTTTGCTGCTTCTGGTTCCGCACTTTTATCCAAAAAAGAAATCCTTATACCGGCAGAAAATCTGATCCGGCAGCTGAACGAACACATTCGGATTGCCTTTGAAGTAGAACGACTGGAACCACTGTTTGAAAGCAGAGCAGCATTCGCAGATTTTGAGACACGGCACAGTCAGACAAAAGTTATCAAAAAAGACCTGACTTCCTATAAAGGTAACTGTTACCTGGGTATTGACGCCGGTTCCACCACCACCAAGATCGCTCTGGTAGGCGAGGACGGTTCTCTACTTTATTCTTTCTACCATAATAACAACGGGAGTACTTTGAAGATCACTCTGGAAGCGCTAAAAGATCTGTATGCTCATCTTCCGGAGCATGCCAAAATTGTCCGCTCCTGTTCCACCGGTTACGGAGAATCCCTTGTGAAAGCTGCTCTGATGCTGGACGAAGGAGAAGTCGAGACAATCTCCCATTATTATGCAGCACAATTCTTTGATCCGGAAGTTGACTGCATCCTGGATATCGGCGGTCAGGATATGAAATGTATCCGCATTAAAAATCATACTGTGGACAATGTACAACTCAATGAAGCCTGCTCCTCCGGCTGCGGTTCCTTTATTGAGACTTTTGCAAAATCCCTGAATCTGTCCATTCAGGATTTTGCTGATGCAGCATTATTCGCAGAAAACCCCATTGATCTGGGAACCCGCTGTACAGTATTTATGAATTCCAGGGTCAAACAGGCCCAAAAGGAAGGCGCGGGAGTAGATGACATCTCTGCCGGGTTGGCCTATTCTGTGATCAAAAATGCACTTTTCAAGGTCATCAAGGTTTCCGATGCTTCTTCCCTGGGAAAACACATCGTCGTTCAGGGAGGTACTTTCTATAACAACGCTGTTCTCCGAAGCCTGGAAAAGATTGCTGAATGTGAAGTAATACGCCCGGATATTGCCGGTATCATGGGCGCCTTCGGTGCGGCGCTGATTGCGAGAGAACGCTATGAAGGGCAAACATCCACCATGTTGTCTCAGGAAGAGATGAACAGCCTTACTTACTCTACATCCATGACCAAATGCCATGGGTGCACCAACAACTGCCGCCTGACCGTGAATCGCTTTTCCGGAGGGCGAAAGTATATCTCCGGCAACCGCTGCGAGCGGGGACTTGGAAAAGTGAAAAACGAACATCCGGCGCCGAACCTGTTCGCCTATAAGAACGAACGTTTGTTCTCTTACAGGCCGCTTTCTTCTCAGGATGCAGTCCGGGGACTGGTGGGCATTCCGCGAGTTCTGAATATGTACGAAAACTATCCATTCTGGTTCACATTTTTTACCAAACTCAAGTATCAGGTGGTCCTCTCTCCTGCGTCCACTCATGAACTGTACGAGCAGGGCATCGAGTCCATCCCCAGTGAATCCGAATGTTATCCTGCAAAGCTCGCCCATGGACATGTAAAATGGCTCCTGCAGCATAATATTCCGTTTATTTTTTATCCCTGTGTCCCTTATGAGCGACAGGAATTTAAGGAGGCAAACAATCACTACAACTGTCCGATTGTCACCTCTTATGCTGAAAATATCAAGAATAATATGGAAGAACTGAGGTCCGGACGCTTTGATTTCTGCAACCCCTTCCTGAGCTTTGAGAGCCTGGATATTCTGACTGCCCGCCTGATCGAAGAATTCAGAGGCAGACAGGATCTGACTGCCTCTGAGATCACACTGGCAGCAGAAGAGGCGTGGGAAGAACTTCAAAGAACCCGTCAGGATATCCGCAAAAAAGGCGAAGAGACTTTAAAATGGATGGAAAAGCACCACGCCCATGGTATCGTCTTGGCAGGACGGCCCTACCATATTGACAAAGAGATCAACCACGGGATCCCGGAACTCATTAACGGCTATGGACTTGCAGTTCTGACAGAGGACAGCATCTCCCATCTGCATGAAGAAGAACGTCCGCTTCGGGTTATGGACCAGTGGATGTACCATTCCCGCCTGTATGCCGCCGCCAATTTCGTAAAGACCAGAGAAGATCTGGACTTGATCCAACTCAACTCCTTCGGCTGCGGTCTGGATGCAGTTACCACGGACCAGGTAGATGATATTCTAAGTGGTTCCGGTAAAATCTACACCTGCCTGAAGATTGATGAAGTCAGCAATCTGGGTGCGGCGCGCATTCGAATCCGTTCGCTTCTTTCTGCCATCCGGGTCCGTGAGAAGAAGCAGGAGCCACGCGCAGTCCGTTCTTCTGCTTATGAGCGTGTCGTCTTCACTAAGGCCATGCGCCGGGATTATACGATCCTGTGTCCGGACATGTCTCCGCTTCATTTCAATCTGCTGGAAGCTGCTTTTCGTTCCTGCAGACTTCAGATCGACGTCCTTCCAAGAGCAGGAAGAGAAGCTGTGGATCTGGGCCTGAAATATGTGAACAATGACGCCTGTTATCCTTCTTTAATCGTAATTGGACAGATCATGCAGGCCATCCTGTCAGGGAAATACGACCTGTCAAAAACAGCCGTTCTGATCTCACAGACGGGAGGAGGATGCCGCGCCTCCAATTACATAGGATTCATTCGGAGAGCGCTGGCAAAAGCCGGATATCCGGATATCCCGGTGATCTCCATCAACCTGAGCGGTCTGGAGAAGAATCCTGGATTCCGATACACCCCGATGATGCTTTTAAAAGCCATCTATGCGCTCATATTCGGAGATCTGTTCATGAAAGTGCTTTATCACACCAGACCTTATGAACAGACAACCGGAGAGGCCAACCGTACCTATGACCGGCTGAATCGTCAGTGTAAAGCATTTTTAATGAAGAAATATCCCTCCTGGACGGGATTTAAGCGGCTCTGTCATACAATTGTAGACGAATTTGATCATATAAAAGTCAGCGAAGAAGAGAAGCCCCGGGTGGGCATTGTTGGAGAGATTCTTGTCAAGTTCTCTCCCTCTGCCAACAATCAGCTGGTAGAACTTCTGGAAGCAGAGGGTGCAGAAGCCGTCGTTCCGGACCTGATGGACTTTCTGCTCTACTGTTTTAAAAACACAGAATTCCGCACACAATTTCTGGGCATGAAGAAATCTCTGGCCAGAAACGGACGTCTGGGCATCCGGGCTCTCCAGTGGTTCCGAAAGCCCGCAGATCAGGCACTGGCACAAAGCCGCCATTTCTCCCCATCTTCAGATATTGACCACATGGCTGACATGGCCAAAGACATTGTCTCTCTGGGCAACCAGACAGGAGAAGGGTGGTTCCTGACCGGAGAGATGCTGGAGCTGATCGAAAACGGAACACAAAACATTGTCTGTACACAGCCCTTTGCCTGCCTGCCCAACCATATTGTAGGCAAAGGCGTAATCAAAGAACTCCGCAGACGCCATCCGAATGCCAATATCGTAGCCATTGACTATGACCCGGGCGCCAGCGAAGTAAATCAGTTAAACCGTATCAAACTGATGCTGAGCACTGCATTTAAGAATCTGGAAAAAGGCGCCGAAAAGCGAAAAGAAGCATAGTACAGTCTATGTCCCCAAAGCGTGTGATTATCTGTCAGAAAAGGATGCTCTGTCCTGGAACAGCAGCATCCTTTTTCTGATTTCTATCTTATATTCTATCGGTTCTCAATCTGCCAGTCAATAGGTTCCAGCCCCTGTTTCTCCAGAAACTCATTGGTCTGGCTGAAGTGTTTGCACCCAAAGAAACCTCTGTGCGCCGACAGCGGACTGGGATGAGGCGCAGTGAGAATCAGATGTTTTGAATTATGCAGCATGGACTTCTTCATCTGCGCCGGCTTTCCCCAAAGCAGAAAGACTATGGGACGATCCTGCTCATCCAGAATACGAATCGCTGCGTCGGTGAATTCTTCCCAGCCGATTCCTCTGTGAGAATTGGCCTGATGCGCACGTACAGTCAGTACCGTATTTAAAAGCAGCACTCCCTGCTTCGCCCATTTCTCCAGATAACCATTATTGGGAATATAGCATCCCATATCGCTTTGAAGTTCTTTATAAATATTAACCAGAGAAGGCGGAGTATCCACCTCTGGTTTTACCGAAAAACAGAGTCCATGCGCCTGTCCGTCCCCATGATAGGGATCCTGTCCCAGAATCACTACTTTCACTTTTGACAGAGGCGTAAAGTCAAATGCATTGAAAATATCATCCGCAGGTGGAAAAATCAGCCTTGTTTGATATTCCTGCTGAACGGTCTTATACAATTCCTTGTAATACGGTTTGCTAAATTCCGGTTTCAGGGGTCCCAGCCAGTCATTTTGAATCATGCTCATATTCTTTTCTCCTTTGTTTTTATTGTTTATTCATTCCTGCCTGAAAGCGGACAGGAACCTTTTCTTTATACAGATATTCTTTCACTTCCTGTATTTCCAGTTCCTTATAATGAAATAAAGAAGCAGCCAGTGCTGCATCTGCTTTCCCATCTGTCAGAACCTCTTTAAAATGCTCCAGTCTGCCTGCACCGCCTGACGCAATCACCGGTATGGATACATGTTCTGCAATTGTCCGGGTCAGCTCCAGATCATAACCGGTCTTCGTTCCATCACAGTCCATACTTGTGAGAAGAATCTCTCCGGCTCCCAACTCGCATACCCTTTCTGCCCACCAGACCGCGTCTATCCCCATATCCACCCGTCCACCGTTCTTATAGATATTCCATCCGCTTCCGTCTGCTCTTCTGCGGGCGTCAACGGCCACGACTACACATTGACTACCAAACTTATCAGCCGCTTCTCGAATCAGTTCCGGACGCATGATCGCCGCAGTGTTCACGGAAATCTTGTCTGCCCCTTCCCGCAGCAAAAGGCGGAAATCTTCCACAGTACGGATACCACCGCCTACCGTAAACGGAATAAATACATGTTCTGCCACCCGACTCACCATATCCACCACTGTATTTCTTGCGTCGGAAGACGCTGTAATGTCCAGAAATACCAGTTCGTCAGCTCCTGCCTGATCATAGGCAGCTGCAATTTCCACCGGATCCCCGGCATCCCGAAGATTTACAAAGTTGACTCCTTTTACTACCCGTCCGTTATTCACATCCAGGCAGGGAATGATTCTCTTCGTCAGCATATCAATGTCCCTCCTGTGAAAGCTCCGCAAAATTTTTCAGAATCCGAAGTCCCGTCCTGCTGCTCTTCTCCGGATGGAATTGGCAGGCAAATACATGATTCCACTCCACCGCGGCATGTATCTGCGTACCATATGAGGTAACCGCTTTTACAATCTGCTCATCCTCTGCCCTCAGATAATAGGAATGGACAAAATAAACAAACGGCTCTGCTTCCAGTCCCCGGAACAGCGTTCCACCATTCCGAAGCTCCAGAGAATTCCATCCCATATGCGGAATCTTCAGACCTTCCCCGGCGGGAATCCTCAAAATCTCCCCCTTTAATATGCCGAGTCCTTTCACTCCAGGCGCCTCCTCGCTGCGCTCAAACAAAAGCTGCAGTCCCAGACAGATTCCCAGAAACGGAGTCCCCTTCTCCACAATCTCATGAATCACATCTACCAACCCGTATTCCTGCAGATGCTCCATGGCGTCGCCGAAAGCTCCCACACCGGGCAGAATCACCTTTTCTGCTTCCAGGAGCAATCCCCTGTCACGGGTAACACATACCTCCTGACCAAGCCGTAGCAGAGCCTTTTCCACGCTCCGAATATTGCCGGCATCATAATCAATCAACGCTATCATTCTATGTTCCTTTCTTCATTGGAATATGCAGATTATTTCCTAATCTTCTATTGTCAGATATGCCACCGGGTCTCTCTGTACGGATGTCCCGCGCGCTGCAATCTCCGCAGACAGCTGAGGAAATTTTTCATGAATCCGAATATAATGGGACTTCTGGTTAAAATAACAGGTCTTCTCGAATGGAAAACGAATGATCTCCGGATGAGAAAAACCTACGCCAAGTTCCAGGATACAAAGATTCTGATTCAAAGTAAAAGACAGCCAGTGCAGATACCTCTCCCAACTCTCCTCTGCCTCTCCCTCTGTTAGAGGAACTGTGATCCTGTCTGAAAGCAATCCGGCAGACTCCAGGGCATCCCGATTGCCGGACAGGCTTACAATAAAATAATCCTTTTTCTCCAAAAGTACTGCCAGTGCCTGATAAAAGGATTCCATGTCACCGGACAGCTCTTCTCCCAGACCTACCAGCACCAGATTCGCTTTCCGGACTTCTTCTCTTAACTTCTCATACGTCATATACTCGGTCCTTTCTGTATTACGACAAGTATACCCAAATTCCAGGAGCTGTGCAAGCAGTTTACTGATTTCTTTTCCCTTTTTAAACTTTTCATGTAGTTGATTTCTGCTATACTGAACCATATGACAGCAAGGTAAGAATACTTTTTTACTTCTCTACCTGCAGATGGTATTCTCTTATCTGCTTTCACAGATCTGGTATTACTCCATGACAGATCTTCATCATCTTTATGTCTTCTTTGGAATCACCTGCAGCTGCCGCCTCTTCCGGACAGATATGAAGCCATCTGCAGATCATTCGAACTCCTTCCTCCTTAGCAGCGCCCTTCGGCAAAATCTGCATACAGTTTTCTTCAACAAAAATCCGAACTCCACAAAACCCGGCACGTCGTATTACTTCTTCTGCCTCTGCCCTCTCCTCTTCCTTCCACATAGCAGAGCGCGGACGAAGCATGGTAATCTTGCACAGTTTTCCCCCATATCTGTATGGCAGGATTCTGCACTGAAAGCAGGCTCCTGCCTCCTGTATCACAGACAGGCAGTTTTCTTCTATCTCCTGTACAGATTCACGTCGCCCACCTGCCCCTGACGGAAACGCCTCTACTACTACATGTGCTCCTCCGGCAAAGATTCCTCCGGCAAATAGATACCAGATTTCCCTGCACCGCTTCTGTGCTTCCTGATATGGCAGCGTCGTAGCAAAGAAAAGAGGAACGCCGTCCCGGTTCAATCCTTCCAGACCCACGCGGATCCAAGCAGGAACTTTCCCTTCACCAGCACTGTCCCTAGGTATCAATGTACCCTCGACATCCAGAAAAACCGCTTTTGCACGCCTGGGAATTCGAAATACCGGATAAGGACCAAAAAGAAGCCGGTTAATAAAATCACTTCTTCCCCCATATGCCAGATAGCAGGAACAATATTTACGTCCACACAAAACTTCGGAAAAATCTTCCTGTACAAATGAACTCCGATATTGGTTCCACATCTCTTCCCAGTCTCTCTTCAGATTCCGGCTGATGTTGCAACGTCGCAGTCCGCCGTCTGCTTCTATGAACAGACGGTTCTGGCACTGCTTCGGCGCTACGGGAACTCCTGACAATTCTCTTATAAAATATGGATCAATCTTTTGAAAGCGCTCTGTCTCTTCATCCGTATAAGGTCTTTTCAAACCATCCATTCGATTCACCCACAGATAAATATCTTCCGGCAATTCTGCCCTCAAATCTGTGAGAATGTCCATATGCGCCGGAACTCCCACTGCTCCGGCACACAGAAGAATCCCCTCCTCACAAAACTTCCGGCACTTCTTAGAAAACTCCTGCACAGAGATCATCTCCGGATGAAAAGTTGCCCACAGACGCAGTTTCTTCCGATCTCCCCCGGCCCTGTCATAAGATGCAAGCGCTTCTTCCTGAGAAAAGCTCAGGTTGGTCTGCGCCCCTGTCACCTCAATCTCTTCCTCCTGGCTGATCTGTGCCATTCCTTCCCAATACCAAGAATGAAGCAGGGCCTCTCCGTAAGGAGTGACCATAACCGCACCAATCTGCAGCACTTTTGCTCTTTCCAGAACGGTTTGGACAAAATGTTCCCACTGCTCCTTATCTCTTTGAAGCTCCCTTCCGGATACCCGGTGTTTGGAAAAGGGACAGTAAGAACAATGATAATTACAACTCTTTAGGCTGCCCCGATATAAAAGTTCCAGTTTCCCCATGACTGCGGTCCCATTCTCTCATTTTCTCTCTGATCTCTTCTGAGATCAACTGCGGTCCCAGATAATCCGACAATTCCATTCCTCTTTCTGTCAGTGTAAGAAAATCTCCTTTCTGACAGAGGTAACCCATGGTTTTCCATTTTTCCAGAATCGGATAATCTTCCTCTGCGCAGGATCCAAAATGCTTCTGATATTGTCTGCATAAAAGACCAGGACGGATCAACAGATGTCGGATCACATACCTGCGGCGCATTTCTTCTTCCGTCAACAATATCCCATGTGTAACAATTCTGTAATCCTCCGTATGTTCAAAAGTATCCAGCTGAGTTAGACAATCTGTTCTTGTAATTGCATAAGGACTGCAAAAATGCAGATTCCCAAGATAGCTTCTTCCTCCGCACCCAAGCGCAAGAGAAGTACCAAGACCGCATTCTGAATACCCTCTTGCCTTCCTGCTTTTCACGAATCTTCTCATGGAATCCTGTCTGTATCCCTCTGCACGCAGATAGCCACATGCCTCCCGATACTGAAATCCTGCATCTTCCGTACATGGGCCAAAACCTTCTTTCGAAATTCCCTGCAGACTTGCACCGTGTTTGATATACAGCGGATACAGAAAGATTTCGTCTGGTTCAAAGGTGAGTGCCTCTCTCAGAGAAGCAAGCAGCGTCTCCACTGTCTGTCCCGGGATTCCATAAATAAAATCCATATTAATACAGGGAAAATGATATTCTTTCAGCAGGCTCATGGCTTCCCTTGCACTCTTTGCACTGTGCTGTCGTCTCAAAATTTTCAGTTCCTGGTCTGAGAAGCTTTGAACCCCCATACTGATCCTTGTAATATGTGCCTGCCGCAAAATCTCCAGCTTTTCCCGACTGGTCTGGTTGGGTGCAGTTTCTATGACTGCCTCCCGATCCTCCCGGAACACAAAATAAGTTTCCAGTATTTCAAATATTCCGGACAATTGCGACTCTGTAAGCAGAAGCGGCGTCCCGCCTCCAATGACCAACTCAGAAAATACTGTTTTATGAACTTCCAAAAGCTCTTTATACTGTCTGCACTGCCGTTCCACCGCATGCAGATACCTGTCCATCCGTCCTGTATCCTGACCAGTCACTGAAAACAGATTACAATACCCGCATTTACTCTGGCAAAACGGAATATGCAGGTACAGACCATGCCCTTCTCCTGCCAGAAAAGGCGTATAGTCCTCCAGCGAAATTCCGGAAAGAGGACCATAAGCCGTCTTATGAGGATAACTGTACATATATTGTATATATGGATTCATATCTTTGCCTCTGTATCAAAGGAAAAAATGTTTATACGGAATCGTATTGACAATTGGATGATTGATACCATGAAACTGGCAGCCGTCTTCTCCGTAACATGTCCCATGATCGGAACAGCAGATTACAAATGCACCGCCTCTTTGTTCTTTCCATCCCTCAAACAGCCTTCCAAGTTCCCGGTCCGCATATCGAAGCGCCGCCTTATGGCTCTCGTAACTGTCTTCTCTCGCACCCTCCAGATAAAAATAATTGGGGTAGTGAATTGCATCCACATTCAGATAAAGAAAGATAGGTTTCTCTTTCTCCGCCATTTTTACCTTTTTCAGCAGAAAGTCCACCTGATTTTTCGTGCTGTCCTTAACCGGGCAGGCAAAAGACGGATTCCAGTAACTTTTCTGAAAATATTGCGGAAATACTTTTCCAATCTCCGAACGTTTATCAAAAAAAGCCACTCCCCCAACGCACCAGGTGTCATAGCCGTCTTTCTCCAGTCCCTCCATAATGGTGCTTCCACAAAATCCATAGGCACCCTCCGGTACCCGATTGCCAAGACCAATGGAACATGGGAAGAATAAAAGCTCCCGGTCAGCCACATTTTTCGCATCATACCGACAAGGCAGAAAGCCTGCGAACATGGCATGATGGGAAGGATAGGTAAAGTTTCCAGGCGCCTGACACTTCTCCCAGGTACCATACCGGTTCAGAACAGGCGTACCATCCTGGCGCTCTTCCTCCACAGCCGCGTCATAACGCAAAGTGTCCAGACAAACCATTAGAATATCCTGTTTTCCCACCACTTCGTTCATATTAACGGATGGCCGTTTTTTCTCCCCTGATAACCTGAAAAGCCCTGCCGGAACATCGTTTTTGGCAGTACTTTCTGTATATTCTTTCATCTTTGCTCACTCTCCCGTCTGTGTTGCCAATCACATTGCTGCATGGCTGCCCTATCCAGACAGCCATGCCTTTATCTTCCTCGCCTGATGACGATAGATACTGTTTTCATGATAAATATCCTGATAGATCAGATCACCTTGTGCGTTCATCTCGATGATCCTGGGATTCAGGCTCCCCTTTTCCAGCAAAATATCAATACCAACCGTGCCAAGCCCCGGATAGCACGCCGCTGCCTCCACGCAAAGCCTTTTTATTTTTTCCTGTGTCTGCAGTGAAAGTCCTGTATCCTCCAAAGACATAGGATGATTATTCAACTGCAGGTTGGTAACCGGACCTTTTGACAATCTTGCCAGAACATAATCCACATTCCCATCCTGAACGACAACACGGAGATCGTAACTAAATCCATGAACTGCCGCCTTTGGATGCCAGCGCTCTGCTATGCAGTCTGTTTTTAGTATCTTATTCAAAAACAACTGAATCTCTGAGACATCTGTATAATTACGAAGCCTTTTTGTATTAAGAATACCTTTCTCAGGTACATGTAGCGCACAGGTATACAGAGACATTCTACCGGTTCCAGGCTGAAGGCGGAAAGCAGTCACTCCGGCCGCCCCGGAGCCCCGGACCGGTTTCAAAAAAATCTGATACACCTGGCATCTCTTCATTGCCTCCAGAAGCTCTTCCATATTTCTGTATGCATGATCCATATGATCTTCAGAATCCGCACCAAGAAACTCTGTTACCGGCAGCCCCGCCTGTATCAATCTTTTTTTGCAGCTTCGTTTATCCAAAAGTTCTGTGATCACAGCAGGGGTATTCAGGAATTCAATGGTTCTTTCTTCTGTCAAATATGCAGCTGCTTCCAGTTCTCTTTCATACGCCTCCGTCAGCATATCCAATTCTTCCAGAATACAGCTGTCCCACAAAGGCGGATCAATTTTCAGAAACAGCTCTCCGTCCGGCAGATGCTTTTTCCAGTCTTTCCAGTCCAGAATATGGAGAGAAATCTGCTCCTGTATCGCTGCTTTTTGCAGATAGACCGCCCGTTTTGTCTCCGGATTGCTCAGCAGAACCGCCCGTCTCATTCTGTCAACATGGCAGTATAATAGGCTTCGCCATCAATAGAGGAAATATATGGTTCATTCTGTTCTGAAGCATCCACCGCAATACAATGCTGATTCAAATCTTCCAGTTTCCTGACCATCTCGCTGCTCATATAATGATAATGTACGTCCAGCACCTCTATATTCGGGTAAGAAGATATGTTGTCAAGAATCATCTGAGCCCCCTTATCTGTCAGAGATCCCATGGACAGATCCAGAGTTCTAATCTGACCGATATACTTGCTGTCCAATACCACCTCTGCAATTTCATCCTGAATCTCACTGTCTGTAAGGCCTAGGTAATGCAGCTTTGGAAAATCTGATTTATCCAAAAACGTTCGAATTCGATCCGGGTCGCCATCAAAGCCATAATCCTCTATCCCCAAATAAAGCAATAGTTTCTTCAGATTCGGGAGATGCGCTTCCTGAATAGACATCAGCACGTTTTCCGGAAGCCCACCACAGATAATGGTAAGTTCCTCCAAGTTTTCATGACTAACCGTTCCCAGTTCCAAATCCGTACTGCCTTTGATCGTCAATGCTTTCAGCTGGGGCATGGCAGCCCATAACTGGCTGTAATTCCCCTGCATAATCCAGGATACCTCACAGGACTCATAATCCATATCCCCTATAAACAATCGTTCAATATGGGAAAAACACTCTGCCCGTTCTACAATTCCATCAATAATCGCCTGACAGTCCTCATCCCATGCCTCTCCCCAATCACCAATCACTACCTCCGTCAGTTCCTGGAATTCCGGATCACCTAAAATATCCTCTATGACTGTCTTTGCACTTTTGTTTCCATCCTCATATTCCTCGTATTCATATTCATAGGTCTTACTCTTTGTCTCATTCATAAATTCTACCTTCAAACTGCTTTCCTCCTTTGATCTTTTTTACTCATTATACTATCAATCTATTTTTCAGGCAATTAAAATCAAAGCCCCCGCTGCAAGCAACGGGGTATCAAACTTACAGCGCTGCAGAGCAGCGGGGTATTCGACCCTCGCGGCAGTCGCCAAATGTCTGCAAGCAACCACCTGGCCCGTTGCCCGCGGGAATAAAAGGGACTGCCACAAAATTCGATGATTCCACAATATATGTCAGACTTATAAGATGTCTATTTATATTGTATGAATCTGCCATTTTGCGGCAATCCCATCTTCGCCCAAAATATCTTTTACATATTCAGAAGATCTGAACGCACGTATCCTTTGACTGTATTTCCATTATGCACACAGCTTCCATAATACCATTTTCTTCCATCGCTTCCTGTCGTTTCAGATATAATGGTAAACTTTGTTCCCTGTTTGATCTTTGCCACAATCCCACTGGAAGTCGTAGCAGACTGTCTCATATTAATTACAGCCAGACGCACTGTCCCGGATTTGGCACCGGAATCCGTATTGCTGCCTGTACTGGTGCTGTTGTTTTGACTGCTGTCTGAAGGCTTTGATCTGGAAAGGCAGTCAGAACGGACATAGCCATGATATTTTGTTCCATTGAGGGTAAACGCAATCTTTGTCCATTCTTTTCCGTCTCCCCCTGTCTTTACAGACCGATAGCTTACCTGGTCACCCTTCAGCAGGTTCGCAACAATGTCTGTAGCTTCCGACGCCCCGTCTCTTACACGCACTGCCGAAACGGTAATATACCGCGTATCACTGTCTTCATCGGTTGCAGCGCTGCTTCCACTGGCCGAAGCGGAACCTGTTGTCGTCAGATAATCTGAACGGACATATCCCCGGTATCTTGTCCCATTAATGGAGAAAGATACTTTTGTCCATTGCTTTCCATCTGTACCTGTCTTAACTGACTTCTGCCTCACCTCATCCCCTTTCAGAAGATTTGCAATAATAGCAGCAGATTCTGACGGCTCTTCTCTTACACGTACTGCCGAAGCACTTACATATAAGGTATCTCCATTCTGGGATGCAGGAACATTCTGACTCGTTCCATTATTTGTACCGGGCTGCTCAATTGCAGCAATATTCGCTGGTTTTTGAGCTGTCAGAAGATCTGAACGGATATACCCATGAATTCTCTGTCCATCTTTTGTAAAAGAAACTTTTATCCATTGCTTTCCATCCGTCCCCGTCTTAATCCCCCGTACATCCACTGCATTGTCTTTCACCAGTCCTGCTACAGTTGCCGAACTCGTTGACGGCTGTTCCCGAACACGTACAGAATTATTTTTTACATAAAGCACTTCTGCGTCAGATAAGGAACTGTCCGCGGAAGAAGTCTGCGTATTACTGGAAGAACTGCTTGTCACATTCAGAAGATCAGCCCGGACATAGCCTTTGTATGTTCCTCCATTATAGGAAAAAGATACCCGATACCATTTCATCCCATCTGTGCCTGTCGTCTCTGATACAATTGAAACTTTTGTTCCTTGCGAAAGTTTACAGACAATAGAAGAAGTAGTAGAAGCCTCTTTCCTCACATTTAATACTCGATTCTTCACTGTACCAGTTGTTCCCGACGCATCTGCAGAAAATACCGGCAGGAAAAGAAGCACGCACAAAAATCCTGCCAACAGCAGTACGCATACTTTTTTAATCTGTTCCCTTATCACTTTCATGATATCTCCTCCCTCATTTGTGATCTGACGCATATCTGCATCCTAATATTTATTTCATCCATTTTGTACTGTTATAACAATAAAACGAATTGTAAAAAAAATCAATGGACTTAAGAAATAATTCATAATTTTTATGAAAATATACCTACAAACCCAAAAACAACAAAAAAACCAGGTATCACTAACCTGGTTTACTCATATACCTTCAAAATCACATACAGTCTAAAAAGATACTCACTTTCTCACATTTCTACTCTCCATCCAATTCCTTCCAAACCTTCTGGTTAAGCCCTCGACCGATTAGTGACAGTCAGCTCCATACATTACTGCACTTCCACCTCTGCCCTATCTACCTCGTCGTCTTCAAGGGGT
>CAJTTI010000017.1 GCA_910579225.1 uncultured Lachnospiraceae bacterium
GTATTAAGGGTCTGTTCCATAGAGAATATGAAGAAAAAATTGCGGTAGATGCCTTTAATATGGATGTGGATGAGGGTGAGTTTATAGGATTGATCGGACCGAATGGAGCGGGTAAAACTACCTTAGTGAAGATGCTGACTGGTATTATTGCGCCAACAGGCGGCGAAATTCAGGTCATGGGATTTTATCCTAATAAGCTGGAGAAAGCATTTAAGCATCAATATGCGGTAGTTATGGGACAGAAGAGTCAGTTGTTTTTTGAGCTGACAGCGGAGGATACGTTGAGACTGTTTAAAGAAATATATCGTATTCCAGAAGACGAGTACAGGAAAAATAAGGACTTTTTTGTGGAGCTGTTTCAGGTGCGGGAGCTTATGGATGTACAGGTAAGGACATTATCATTAGGAGAAAGGATGAAAATGGAATTGATTGTTGCATTGCTTCATAATCCCAAAATACTGTTTTTAGACGAGCCGACAATTGGACTGGATGCTGTAGCAAGTAAACAGATTCGGACTTTCCTGAAAAATATAAATGAATCGAGAGGGACGACCATCCTGCTGACTTCACATTATATGGAGGACATCAAGGCATTATGCAAACGCTCTATTGTAGTAAATTACGGCAGAAAAATATATGACGGCGATACGGATATGTTATTTGAACAATACCAGAAGAGCAGGAAAATGACGATATACTTTGAGCGCAGCGTAGAGCCTGATGTCCCGGAACACTGCAGGATATTAGAAAAAACAAATGACAAACTGGTGCTTGAAATACCAAAACAAAATACAGAAAAAGTCCTGGAATCGTATATCGGTCATTATCCGATCCGGGATATTGGAATTGAGGAAGAAGAAATAGGCTCTGTAGTAGAGCGTATCTATAAGGGGGTGTAAAACGTGAAGAAATATTTGGAAATTGCCAGGGCATATATGAAAGCGCAGTTGATCTGGAGAGCAGATGTATTTGTTGATGTGATTCTGTCAGTGGCTAAGATATTGTTTGCATGGATCTTATGGAGTATTTTGTTTGAAGGAAAAGAGCAGATAGCAGGATTGGAATTTCACACCATGATTTCCTACTATATCATAAGTTCCTATCTATTCCAGATGGAAAAGTCTGCTGAAATCAGCCAGCAGATGACGGGGATGTTGAGAAACGGCACTTTTTCAAAATATATGGTGATACCGGTGCAGACACAGGGCTATTTTGTGGCGATGGAGGCCGGGAAGCTTGCATTTTCTTCAGGCATTGGCTTTTTAGCAACGGTTCTGTGGTTTTGTTTGTTCAAGATTTCCATTGTACCTACAGTCAATTGGAAGATATTGCTGTGCGGAATGATCATGGTTGTTTTAGGTCTGCTGTTTATGGCTTTGCTCAATTATTTCCTTGGGATTTTAACTTTAAAATTTGAGGAGATCAGTACCTTTCTCATGATAAAGGATAATTTATCAGCAGTTGTGACAGGAGCGGTGATTCCCCTTGCACTTTTGCCGGAATGGATGATAGCCGGCATGAGATTTCTGCCGTTCTATTATGTTACATATCTCCCAAGTATGCTGTTTATAGGAAAATGTGAGGAGGAAGCAGTGACAGGCTTATTTGTTTTAAGTATATGGTGCATTTTCTTTATTGTTTTAAATCAAGTAACTTATGAACATTATCGAATGAAATATGACGGAGCAGGAATATGAAAGATAATTTTAAATTTTTGACAGAATTAATGAAATTAAGGCTATCCCATATCATGACATTCCGGTTGGGATTCTTTGGACCGTTTTTTATTGACACCAGTTATTTTCTGGTTCAGCTTTTTGCCTTTGAGGCAATTTACGGGCATGTGGATAAAATTCGTGGATGGGGGCATGGAGAAATCCTTGTTTTTGTAGGAACATTTTCCCTGATTAATGCCCTTAATATGATCATTTACTTTTTTGGAGTGATTTCCATACCTGAAAAAATACAAACAGGTGAACTGGATTTGTATCTGACCAAACCGGTAAATCCGCTGTTGCGGATTACTTTTGAAAAAATAAATCCAGGTTCCATACCGCTATTGGCTTTCAGTGCATGTATTATTGCGTATGGGGTGAAAGAAACAGACCTGGGTTTTTCCTGGTCTACGATTATTAAATATCTGTTTCTGGTTGTTATGATGACGATCCTGTATTACGATATGGAACTCTTGATACGATGCTTTGCTTTTTTTGTTTTCTCTGTAAACAATTTAACGAAAATTGAGGAGACAGCGATTGACTTGTGTTTGAAAATACCAGGGATTGCTTTTTATGGAATTTATAAGTTTATTTTTTATTGTGTATTGCCATATGGAATCATTGCAACGTTGCCGACACAAGCACTTATAGGGGCACTGTCAGTAAAAGGTCTGTTTTTTGGAGCAGCAATTGTGTGTATTTTTACTTTTTTTGCATTATCATTTTGGTCATATGGAGTACACAGATATGAAAGTGCAAGCAGTTAATTATTTTTTGTAATAGGAGTGTTAAAATGGTTCAAACAGATAAAGTATTGGAATTTGATAAGGTAAAAGAGAAGTGGATGGAACTGGCGCTTACAGAGTGGGCAAAAGAAAAGATTAAGGACACCGTTCCCATCATGTCAGAGAATGAATTGATAGCAAGGCAAAGGGAGACAAGTGAAGCCAGAGAACTATTGGAGAAAAGCGGAAATCCGCCGTTGGTTTCTTTAAGTGGGATTAGAGAATGCATCCAAACGGCTGCGAAAGGAGACTGCTTATCCATTTCACAGCTTGAAGATATGGAAAAATCCCTTGTTGCTGTAATGCGGTTAAAGAATTATCTAAGCCGTTGTAAGCAATGGGAAATATCGCTGGCATATTATGATGAGAATCTGGATTGTCTGGATCATCTAAAAGAAACCATTGGTATGCAGATTAGAAATGGCAGGATAGATGATAATGCTTCCAAAGATTTAGAATCCTTTCGGGATGAAATTGAACGGAATGAAAGATGCATGCGGGAGAAAGTAGATGCAGTTATGCGGGCGAATAAGGAAAGCCTGTCTGATCATTTCAGTACTCTGAGAAATGGGCATATTTGTATTCCTGTTAAAAAAGAATATAAATATAAAATAAAAGGTAATGTGATTGATAAATCCTCAACGGGAGGTACATTATTTATCGAACCAGGTTCTGTGGGGAAATATTATGAGACATTGCAGCTTCTGCGGATACATGAAGAAAATGAAGAATATAGGATACTCTATTCTCTTTCTGCGATGGTGGCCGATTATGAGGATATTTTGAAACAAAATATCAGTATGATAGAAAAACTGGATTTTATTTTTTCAAAAGGAAAACTGAGTTTAGCATATGATGGAACAGAACCAAAGATTAATACGGAACGATATATCCGAATAGAAGATGGCCGACATCCCCTTATGGTTCCGTCAGAGTGCGTGCCGCTGCAGTTTGAGATAGGGAAGAGTTTTGATGGCGTAGTTATTACAGGGCCTAATACGGGCGGTAAAACAGTTACCATTAAGACAGTTGCATTAAACTGTATGATGGCACAATGCGGTTTACACGTGGCATGTAAAAAAGCGGAAATTTGTATGAACAGTAATTTTCTGTGTGATATAGGTGATGGGCAAAATATATCAGAGAATCTTTCTACATTTTCAGCACATATTGTGAATGTATTAGAAATATTGAAAAAAGTTAACAGAGACAGCCTTGTAGTTATGGATGAGCTTGGTTCCGGCACAGACCCGACAGAAGGCATGGGAATTGCCATTGCCATATTGGAAGAATTACAAAAGAGTGGAGGATTATTTCTTGTTACGACACATTATCCAGAGGTAAAACAATATGCAGATAAAAAAGCCAGGATTGAGAATGCGAAGATGACCTTTGATAAGGAAAGTCTGAAACCTCTTTATCAATTAGTTATTGGAGAAGCTGGGGAAAGCTGTGCTTTCTACATAGCCGGGAAAATGGGAATGCCGGAAGAGATGTTAAAAACGGCAATGAAGGCGGCTTACAAAAAAGAGGAAATATCGGAAAATTTGAAACAAGTGGTTTCTAAAAATCATTTAGAAAAGAGGAGGGTATCTGGTATTCAAAAAAGGAAAAGAAGGAATGAGGTAGCACAAAAAGCTCTGGAATTTCAACTGGGAGACAGTGTACTTGTATATCCAGATAAAAAGATTGGCATTATCTGCAAGACAGCCAATGAAAAAGGAGTTTTGAGAGTACAGATGGCGGATAAAAAAATATGGATTAACCGCAAAAGAATTAAACTCCATGTGGCTGCGGAGAAATTATATCCTGATGATTATGATTTTTCTATTATTTTTGACAGCGTAAAAAATAGAAAGCTGCGGCACCAAATGGACAGAGGAAAGATTATAGAAGAACAAATTACTATTGATGAATGAATAACTCAAACTTTGCATTTGAATAAGCACAGATGCACCTGGTGAGTGGGTGAAATCTATGCGCGAAGTTTGAGTGAATCATATATTCAGAAAGATAAAGAATGCTTATGCGCACAATGAGAATTCATACGGGTATTATATTCTGAGAGTAAAGAGGTGATTTGGTGAAAAAAATATTGGCTGCTATATTTACGGATGAGGCCGAAATGGATTTGGATAATCTTGTGTCTCTGTTGAAACAAAAAGGTACCATATCATTAGATGTTTTCCAAATGACGAGATGATAAAATATAGAAATCTTGTAATTGATCCTAAGTATAGAGCAGTTATATTGAACGGAAAACATATCGAACTGATAAACTATGAATTTGAAATATTACATTTGTTAGCTAAAAGTCCAGGATAGGTATTTTCTAAGGAGCAAATTTATAATCAAGTATGGAAATTCCCCCAAAACCGATTTATATTTTAACAGTGTGGGAATGTAAAACGAGAGAGTTATATCCAGCTTCCGGAATTGGCAGAAGCAGAAAAGCAGAAAAGGCGGCACAGGAAACTTTTTGATAAGAATTGTCACTAATTAGTAATGTTTTGGAAAATGGATTTCCGTGATTAATAACTCTTTTCACTTGACACTAATTCACTGTCAATTTTGCCCTGACTTAGCATTAGCGAACCATACACCCCACGAGGTTATGCGGGTTTCAGCGATTTTCGCGTAGGAAAAGTGAAAAAAGTTTGTGACATTAACTTGACATACGCGGGGTGGGGGTCGCTTTGTGTTGAAAATAGTTTGCCTGTGTAAAAGAGAGTAGATTTTTAGGGAAATAAGCACTTTGTTCTTCGTATATGGTGCCGAATAAAGTGCTTTTATGATATATTTTTGCCATTGTGACTTGTACCATTGGTTCTTTTAGAGTGTTATAAATATTTAAGCATAAAGTGTCAACTAAATGTGTGCAATATCATAAAGAAAATTGGCTTACTTTCTCACAAAAAATCAGATTCTACTTGTAAATAATAAAAAAATGATTATAATAATTATTAGATTTAAATATGATTAGAATTGGTTGGAGGATATTTTGTGTTCGTAGAAAATAAAACAACCGAATTCAAGCGAGAATATGTTGAGGATATAAAAAATACTATTGTTGCATTTGCAAACTGTGATGGTGGTACACTTTATATCGGGGTGAACGATGATGGAACAGCTTGTGGTGTCGGTAATGTTGATGATACTATGTTGCGTGTAACCAATGCAATCAGAGATGCTGTGCGGCCAGATGTTACTATGTTTGTGGAATGCCGTAATGATGTAATGGACGAAAAGGCAATTGTATGTGTAATTGTCCAGCGCGGTACGGCAAGACCGTATTATCTGCAAGGAAAAGGAATTCGTCCGGAGGGGGTTTATGTTCGTCAGGGAGCATCGACAGTTCCGGCAACAGATACCGCTATCTTGAATATGATCAAGGATACCAGTGGTGACAGTTATGAGGCGGCTCGCTCTCTCGATCAGCATCTTACTTTTAACAAAGCTGTCGATTTCTTTAGTAAACGGAAAGTAGAGTTTGGAAGAACTCAGATGCGTTCACTTCACCTGATTGGCGAAGATGGTATGTACACGAATCTGGCATTTTTGCTGTCTGAACAGTGTACACATATGATCAAACTGGCTGCTTTTGAGGGGAGTAAGAAATCTGTATTCAGGGATCGACAGGAATTGTCGGGTTCCCTTTTAAATCAGATGGAGGAAGCTTTCAATTATATTGATCGTTACAATCGTACCCGTGCAGAATTCTCAGGACTGGACCGGTTAGACATGAGAGATTATCCCACGGAAGCAATCCGTGAAGCACTACTGAATGCAATCGTCCATCGAGACTATTCTTTTAGCGGTGCTACACTTATCAGTATTTTTGAAGACCGAATTGAATTTGTAACCATTGGTGGTTTGGTGAAAGGTATTGCATTGGATGACGTGATGCTGGGAGTGTCCGCGTTGCGCAATCAGCATTTAGCGAATATTTTCTATCGTCTGAGATTGATTGAAGCATATGGCACAGGGATTCTTAAGATCAAGGAATGTTACGATAATTATGTTGTGAAACCTGTGATCGAAACAACAAGTAATGCTTTTAAGATTACGCTTCCCAATACAAACTTCCATGCAGAAGAACAAAAAGTTCAAAATATCCTTAGAACGGGTGGAACTACCAGTGCGACAAAAAAGGAAGAACGAATTAATACTGTTTTGGAACTGTGTCGCAGTAAAGGTTTTATTGTTCGTAGCGATGTAGAAATGGAACTTGGTGTGTCCCAATCTACGGCAATCCTGCTTTTGCGAGAACTAACTGACGAGGGCGTGCTGATTAAAAAAGGAAGGACTAAAAACCTGCGATACTACGAGAATAAATAAAGGAACGGTTGAAATTATGCCATTCAAATATGAGCGTAAAATTAACCGGTTTCGTATCAAAAATACTTAGGTAAAGATGGAGTCGAAAATATGCCTACGGAAAATAATGCAACAAAGAGTATTCTGGAAATCATAGGTTTGATTGTTTTAAAGGCTGAAATTACCAAATATGAAACTACTTTTAAAAACCTGGTAGAGAATGCGCTTCAGGATGGACGAGTCTTGCTTTTGATCGATGGCCTTGACGAGATATCGAACGAAAGACATCGTGTTTGCTTTGCAAATCAGCTGCGGACTTTTGTTGCGACTTATCCGGGCGCACATCTGCTGATCACATCAAGAGAAGCAGGCTTCCGGGCAGTTGCAGGTACCATTGCCACATATTGCAGACAGTATTCCATCAGAGAGCTGGAAAAAGAACAGATACGTCTTTTAAGTCTGAAATGGCATCAGGCTATTTTGGGAGATTCCAAGCAAGTGAAGATAGATTCTGATAAACTCTGCGATATGATACTTGGGGATGCAAGAATTGTTGCACTGGCTGAAAACCCGTTGCTGCTGACCACATTGTTGTTTGTGAAGCGCTGCGTGGGTTATCTTCCGACAAAGAGATGCAGGCTTTATGAGGAAATGATAAGACTGCTTCTTGTAACGTGGAATGCAGCGGCGCATGATAAACTTGATATGGATGAAACAGAGCCGCAATTGGCATTTGTGGCCTATTGCATGATGGAACAGGGACAGCAGAAGATCACCAGAGATGAACTGAAGAACTGTATTATCAGAGCCAGGAAAGAATTGCCGGAAATATTGGATTATACGACGGTCTCACCGTGCAAATTTATTGGGCAGGTGGAGGAAAGAAGCAGTCTGCTGATTCAAACAGGTTATGAAGAGAATCATATGGGGCAGATGATTGCCTCTTATGAATTTTCCCATTTAAGTTTCCAGGAATATTTAGCGGCAAAAGCAATTGTGAAACAATGGGTTCCAGATTCACGTAATATGAACCTGCTTAAAGCTATAAAACCTCATATGACAGAAGAGCACTGGAGAGAAGTGATCCCGCTGGCGGCGTTTCTTTCAGGACGTGATGCGCAGCCGTTGATAGAAGAACTGGTACAAGTAAATGAAGCGCATGAAAGTATGGACGCAAAAAGGAGCGGCTATAGACAGTATAAAGAAAGCAAGGATGATATTATTGCATTACATCTTGCAAACTGTATTGCAAATGAAGTACCTGTGAATAAGAATCTGCTTAAAAAAGGGATACTCCTTATTATAAAGAGAAAAAGAGCCTTGGATAAGATCCAAAGGATACAAAGACGCAATGGATTATTTGATTCTATTAATGTTTTTGATATGATAGCAAAGAGTAAATATGGAAACAGCTATCATGAAATGTTGAAAAATGGATTGTTTGAGAATTATGAGGACGGATATGCTTATGAATTTTCGGACTTGTGGATGCGATGGTTTCTTTTGGAAAATGAGGATGCATGTAATTTTGAGAATATATTATTATTGCTGAAGAGCGAAGAGGATCAGAAGAAAGTGACAGGTGCTTTGCTGATGATGCATGTCGCGTTTAAAAATCAAATTGTGTTGAGGGGAACCGGAATAAACCATAAGGATGCAGAGATAATAAAAGAAATTTTTTCCTGCATATATAAAATGCTGAACATAGAGAGCGATTTGTATATTTATGTGTCGGTATGGTGCATTGCATGGTCGGGTTATGGAGAAGCAGCAATTGAAAAAAACTTTTCATATCCTCAAAATGATCAGGATAAAAGAGCTGCCATTCACATGGCTGTTGTAACAAAGCAGTGGTCCCGGGATGAAATTAAGGACAGGATCAAACAGATTTCGCCGGAACAATTATATAAGGTAAATAACAGTCGTCTTTTAAAAAAAATGAAACTCTTGCCGAAAAGTAACGAATATAAAAGATAATGATGAATCTTAAGCAGAGACAATGGTATTTGCCAGAAGAAAAGAATGAAAAGTAGACGAGGAATATGAGGAGACGTTTTTATGCAGTACACCTGGAAGGATATTGAACAGCATGTGGCGGCCTGCACCCATTGCCTGTTGAGCCGCACCAGGCACCGGCCTGTTATGGGGCGCGGAAACCATCAGGCGGATATTATGCTGATTGCCGAAGCCCCCGGGGGTCAGGAGGACCAACAAGGAATTCCATTTGTCGGTCAATCCGGGGAAATATTAGACAGGCTTTTGCAGGATTGCGGACTGGACAGAAAGGAATTGTATATAACCAATATTTTGAAATGTCACCCTCCCGGTAATCGCGATCCGAAAGAGGAGGAGAAAGAAGCATGCTTTCTGTATCTGAAATATGAGACGTTCCTTTTGAAACCCAGGATCATTGTCTGCCTTGGCCGTGTGGCAGCACAGCGTATTATCTCACAGGATTTTAGAATAACCAGGCAGCACGGTACCTGGATATATCGGAAGAACTGCGCGCTGACCGCCACATACCATCCTTCGGCAATCCTGAGGGATTCATCCAAGTATGAGACTACGAAAGAAGATTTTATGAAAATTGTGAAAAAGCGGGCGGAGTTTGTGTGAATGAATTATCCTGATATTTGTGACAGGAGCAGTAGAGCGACTCTGTACGCCGGAAGGTCAGCAGATGGAATTCTGCGGGAGGATCACGAAACTGAGGAATAAGCAGAGTAGAACAGTGAGAGATGGAATGTTGGAGTGGAAATATTTGTTGTGCCCGGACCGTATCCGGGATTATAAAGGAGGTTCCGGGAGCGGAGACCTCCGGACGGAATTTGAGAAAGATTATCACAGGATCATCGGTAGTGCCTCATTTCGGAGACTGCAGGATAAGACACAGGTCTTTCCGCTGGATAAAAGTGATTTTATCCGTACCAGACTGACCCATTCTCTGGAAGTGTCTTCCTTTGCGAAATCACTGGGGCAGAATGTATCAGAAGAGATTTTGCAGAACATCAAAGACGATACTTTTCAGCCGTCTTATAAAGTAGATGTATGTGATATTCTTCAGTGTGCAGGACTTCTTCATGATATTGGAAATCCGCCTTTCGGACATTTTGGAGAGACGGCTATCCGGGAGTGGTTCCGGCAGAAGATGCCGGTGCTGATGTGGGAAGGGCGGCCTTTTACGGAAGTACTGCTGCCACAGATGCAGGAGGATTTCTATCATTTTGAGGGAAATACCCAGGCGCTTCGGCTGGTGACAAAGCTTCATTATCTGGTGGACGCTCATGGCATGAACCTGACGAAAGGGCTCCTGGGAACCATAATCAAATATCCGGTGAGTTCTCTGGAGATTCAGAAGGACAGCGGAGATATTCGGACAAAGAAGATGGGGTATTTTTATGCGGAACGGGAAGTGTTCCGGGAGATACAGGAGAGCACGGGAACGCTGGGAAGGCGCCATCCGCTGGCCTTTCTTCTGGAAGCAGCCGATGATATTGCCTACAGAACAGCGGATATTGAGGATGCGGTGAAAAAGGGCTGTATTTCTTATGAACAGCTGCTTCAGGAACTAAAAGAGTTTCGGGAGGAAGAACAGGATCCGGCATATAAGAACCTTACAAAGCTCCTGGCTTATCGCTATGAACGGGCGCTGGAGAAGGGGATGGATCATCCGAGGGCCAATGCGGTACAGAACTGGCTGGTGCGGGTTCAGGGAGAGATGATCCGGGGAGCAACGGCTGGTTTTGTAACACATTATGAGGAACTAATGGCAGGAGAGTATAAAAAGGACCTGTTCCATGCGGTTCCTGGAACGATGATGATGGAGGCGCTTGGGGATATTGCCTGCCGGTATGCATTTAATTCTTCTTCTATACTGAAACTGGAGATCGGTGCAGGTGCAATCTTTGATTTTCTGTTGGAACAGTTTGTAGGTGCAGCGATTCGTTATGACAGCGGTAAGGAAATGACGGCAGTGCAGGAGAAACTAATGTCCATACTGTCCGATAACTACAAGGCAATCTATCAGATCTATGCGAAAGGAAAAGGAGAGATTGAACGGCTGTATCTCAGACTTCTTCTGGTGACAGATGAAGTCTGCGGAATGACTGACAGTTATGCAAAAGCGCTTTATCAGGAGTTGTCTGGTATCAGATAAAAATTATGGGGGATTTTCCTGATCAGAAGGTCCTGGAACGAAAGGAGCATTTGTTTTTGAACATAAGAAGGAGCCGTTGCGCTGTGGATAGCGAATCATCTATAGTGCAAACGGCTTCTTCTATCACTTAGTCTTCATTTACAGCAATTCTTTCAGATAACGGTTTAGAGCGTCCTGCCAGGTGGGAAGGGGTGTGAAGCCATTTTCTGTCAGTTTGTTTTTATCCAGACGGGAGTTGAAAGGACGTCTGGCTTTGGAAGCAGTGAATTCTGCAGTGGTGACGGGGACGACGGTTACATGGTCTGTGTCATATTCAGGGTGCCCAAGTTCTGTTGCCTGACGGAAGATTTCAAGGGTGAAATCATACCAGCTGATATAACCGCCTTCATTGGTGGCATGGTAATATCCGTATTTCTCTGTTTCAAGCATATCGACCAGAAGGCGCGCCAGGTCAAAAGTGTAGGTGGGCGTACCGATCTGATCATTTACAACGGTGATCCGGTCGTGAGTTTTGCCAAGATTTAACATAGTCTTGATAAAATTTTTGCCGTTGACTCCGAAGACCCATGCAATACGCACGATAAAAAATTTCTCCAGATGTCTGGAGACGGCCAGCTCTCCCTCCAGTTTGGTCTGTCCATAGACATTCAGAGGTTTGTAGTCCTTACAGTCCGGAAGCCAGGGCTCAGTGCCGAGTCCGTCAAAAACATAGTCTGTGGAGAGATAGATCATCTTGCAGTCGAGCTTTTTACAGGCAAGTGCAATATTTTCGGTTCCTGCTGCATTGACCAGACGAACTTTTTCCACCTTGTCGTCATCCTCAGCCATATCCACAGCCGTCCATGCTGCGCAGTGAACGACCACATCCGGTTGTTCATCAGAGAGAACAGCGTCGACGGACGACCGGTCTGTAATATCCATAGAAACATAAGGCATTTTTGTCACTGCGCTTCCATCCTGAATGCCGCTGTATGTGGGGGCAAGGTCGGAGCCGATTCCTTCGTAGCCTCTTTTTTCCAGTTCGTTCATGACGTCGTGTCCCAGCTGACCGCCGACGCCTGTCACAAATACCTTCATTATATGATTCCTCCTTTAAAGTTTTGATATCTGCTTTGTAGCCGGTTTTCAGCGGTTTCCGTACATTTTCTCGTAATAGTTCTGATATTCTCCGGAAATGATGGTTTCCCACCAGTCTTTGTGATCCAGATACCACTGGATAGTTTTCTGGATTCCATCTGCGAAGCGGGTTTCCGGAAGCCAGCCCAGTTCCCTGTGAATTTTGGTCGGATCAATGGCATAGCGCATATCATGGCCTTTCCGGTCTGTGACATAAGTAATCAGACTTTCCGGTTTTCCCAATGCTTTACAGATGATTTTCACGATATCAATATTTTTCATTTCATTGTGACCGCCGATATTGTAGACTTCTCCCACACGGCCTTTGTGGATAACCAGATCAATGGCTTTGCAGTGGTCTTCCACGTATAACCAGTCGCGGACATTTTCACCTGCACCATAGACAGGCAGAGGCTTGTCATTCAGTGCATTGGCGATCATCAGCGGGATTAGCTTCTCTGGAAAATGATAGGGGCCGTAGTTGTTGGAGCAGCGGCTGATGGTCACCGGAAGCCCGTAGGTGCGGTGATATGCCAGTACCAGCAGGTCGGCTGCAGCCTTGCTGGAAGAATAGGGGCTGGAGGTGTGAATCGGCGTCTCTTCTGTGAAGAACAGATCCGGGCGGTCCAGGGGGAGATCCCCATAGACTTCATCAGTGGATACCTGATGATAACGTCCGATGCCGTATTTCCGGCAGGCATCCATCAGGATGGAGGTGCCGATAATGTTGGTGTCCAGGAATACCTGGGGATTCTCAATGGAACGATCCACATGGCTTTCTGCTGCAAAATTCACTACCATGTCGGGATGCTCTTCTTCAAAAAGTCGGCAGACAGCATCCCGGTCGGTGATGCTTTCCTTCACAAAACGGAAATTAGGGTTGTCCATGACCGGTTCCAGGGTGGACAGATTGCCTGCGTAGGTCAGGCAGTCCAGACAGATGATCCGGTAATCCGGATATTTGTCCAGCATATGAAAGATAAAGTTACTTCCTATGAATCCGGCCCCTCCGGTCACAATAATGGTTGTTTGTTTCATGATCTTTTCCTTTCGTTGAGATGTTCTGTTTTCAGGATGGCCTGCCGGAAGCAGGCTTTCATTTTGTTTTCTGCATTTAGTATAAAAGATGACGTAAGGTCACCTTCAAGTGTTTTTTCATATTTTTTAAAAGAATTGTTGTAAAATTTGGCGATTCTGCAATGCATATCAGATATATATAATGTTTTCATACATGTATAAGGTGGCTGCTTTATGCCGGCCCTCATAGGGAGGAACAGTAGTTGCTGTCGGCATGGTTCGGTATTCGGTCTGGAGTGAATGGCAACAGACTGTTATTAAGTTGGTTTATTTGCAGAAGATTATACATGGCAGAGGAAGATTCCTGCATGTTTCGTAATATAAAAGCCGGGAGCGGTTTTCTTTTCCGTAAAGGCGCGGAATTCTTTATAATGGTCCAGCAGAATCTGATTCTGGTTGCCATGGCAGGAGAGAATATATTCAATCAGAGGTTCCGCACAGTCGAGGGTGATGGAATCCTCGTAAAGAGCACAGTCTACAGAGGAGAAATATGGTTGCAGGATGGCTTTGCCATTCTCCAGTCCAAAACGGTCGTATAATTTTTCTGCAGAGAGAACGATGCGGCTGTCAAACTGTCGGACCAGTTCACTGATCTCTTTCATATGATCATTTCCGTAGGCGCTGCAGAGGAACTGGCCTCGGGGCCGCAGGACCCTGCGTATCTCTTCACATACGCAGGGAAGATCCTGGCAGTAGAAAAGCACATGATTGGCAATCACCAGGTCAAAGCTGCAGTCAGAAAACGGAATTTTGGCACAGTCAAAAGTATGAAAAGAAAACCGGGCATCCTGCTGGCCGATATTTCTTCTGGCGTCCCGGAGCATACCTTCAGAAATATCGGAAAGAACAATCCTGGCATGTGCAGGCAGCCGGGAGATATTTTCATTCCACAGAGCTCCGTTTCCACATCCAAGCTCCAGGATTTGGTCTCCTTCTGTGATATTGCAGTGCCCGTAGATCCAGGGGAACCATCCCTGCCGGTTAACGGAATAATCCGCATGCAGGCGGATCCGGGCAGATATATTGGTTGCATTCTGATACTGAAGCTTCAGGCTTTTCTCCATACTGGTCAGATGAATCAATTCCAGCATCTGGCTCCAGTCGATCTGATGTTCTTCTTCAATGGCGTGAACCGTGTCTTCGATGGCAAGTTCTACCAGCTGCATCTGTTCGATTCGGTCCTGTATAAGTTTTTTCTGCAGATTCAGAGAATTTTTCAAAAAATGGTAATCCGTATCTCCGATGGTCATCTCCCGGATATCTTCCAGGGAAAATCCCAGGTATTTTAAAAGCAGAATCTGCTGGAGTCTTGCCAGATCGGAGTCTGTATAAAAACGTGCCCCGGACTGGTTGACATAAGACGGTTTTAAAATATTCTGGCGGTCGTAGTAGCGGATGGTCCGGACCGATACGCCTGCCATATGGGCAAATTGGCCGGAAGAGTAATAGCCAGGGAGTTTCATGGGAGACGGTTCCTTTCTAAATCTAAAATTTCCACATTTTTCGAAATTCACCAGGGGAAATTCCTTCAATCTTTCGGAAGATCCGGGAGA
Source organism: uncultured Lachnospiraceae bacterium (assembly GCA_910579225.1). GTDB lineage: Bacteria > Bacillota > Clostridia > Lachnospirales > Lachnospiraceae > Hominiventricola. The sequence continues at coordinate 14,723 of CAJTTI010000017.1, forward strand.
AATAATTGGCATCATTGATTCCACATTCATTGCCGATGGTTTCTATGGTTTTGTCTGAGAAACGCAGCATCTGTTTGGCGTGGGTGATCCGAAGCTCAAGGAGATAATGGTTGACAGATGTGCCAAACTGTTCTTTAAAGCTTCTGGCCAGGTAGAACTTGTTGATGTAAAACTGCTCCGCAAGCTGGTCCAAGGTGATTTTTTCCATATAATTCTGGTCCAGGTATTCTTTGATTTCCTGGACATTCTGTCTCTTGGGCGAACTACGTCTGTTGTTCTCGGGATTCCAGCTTTCTTCCATGAGCAGAGTCAAAAGAGCTGCAAGCTTCTCGAAGATCCGCATATCCCGTATATGGTCATTGCCGGAGGCAATGGTGTAAAGTTCCTGCAGAAGCTGCTGATAGGGCTCTGTTTTCCGGGGATGAAAGCAGGGCCTGCCGCCGCGCTCAGTGTATTTGTCATAAATGCTGTTCATATTCGGACCATAGAAATGAACCCACCGGAGCTGCCACAGGTCATCGGAGGTCCGGTGAGAATAGGCTCTTTTGCAGTCCAGAAAGACACAGTCACCAGCCTGCAGGGAATAAGTTTCCTTGTCGTATTTCAGCGTACCATAACCGGAACAGACGAGAAAGAACAAGTAGGAGGACAGATGTTCTCTTCGGCTGGTGTGCGGTTTCTGTGCTTTCAGGGAACCGGTCTCCTGAAGATGGAGCAGGTTTGTCCTGGCAAACGCAGAGGGGGTATATAAGATGCGGCTGGTCGTGACCAGGTTTCCGTGAAACATTGAGGTATCCATGGGGTCTCCTGTCATGTTTTATATAGTAAACTTTATTATAAATGTCTGTGCGGGGTTTGTCAAAAAAGCCAGGCAGGATTTGTATCTTTTGAAAAAAAGTGTTATACTGTAAACAAACACAAAACTCTGAACCGGCGGAAGTCTGCAGAAGGCTCCGGGAATTCCGGATTGCAAAGTTGCAAAAGAACAGAAGCAAAGCGTTAGATTTAGGAGGTAATGGATATGATGTTGGAAGAATCGATCAGGATATTGGCCATGCAGGAGGAAATTCTGCAGTTTTCTCATTTTACAAATGAAGATGCATGGGAACTTGGCAATTTGATGGTGGCTGAGGCGGCAAGAAATCATCTTCCGGTGTCTGTCAGTATACGACTGAATAATGGCTATACGGTATTTCAGTATGGATTCAAAGGAACAAATTACAACAATGAGCGGTGGATGACCCGGAAGCAGAACACAGTTCGGACTGTGGAGATGAGCAGTCTTCGGTTCTTTATGATACTGAAGAAAAACGGAGAGACATTGGAGGATCACGGACTGGACCAGAAGGATTATGCAGCCCGGGGAGGCGGATTCCCTATTCGCGTGGCAGGGTCAGGAGTGATCGGAAGCGTGATTGTAAGCGGATTGGACCACATGGCAGATCATGAATTTGCATCGGCATGTATAAGTCAATACCTGAGGATTGACGGGATTCCGAGGCTGCCTGTGAATTTTGCATGAGAGCAGGTAGTTGGATTGCCGGCATGCAGGGTCGAAAGTCCTGTCTGCTGTTCTGCATACCATATGGATTCTGAATAATAGACGGGCAGGGGTGCGTTTTGTAGCGTCCCCTGCCTGATTTTATCGTGAAAACCATGCTTTCATGGTATTCAGTACAGTTACCAGTTCTTCTTCTGTTATGATGTATGGAACCATGGCATACAGGTAATTCAGAAACGGACGACTGAAAACGCCCCGTTCATAAGCAAACTGCTGATATCCGTCCAGAACTTTAGAGTCGCAGACTTCCAGGCAGACGCATCCGCCCATAATACGGATTTCTTTGACCCGTGGGTCCGTGAAACCTTCCATTTCCCGCCGGGTGGCGGTTTCAATATGGCAGATTTTTGACATATAGTCTTCCTGTTCGAACAATTCAATGGATTTTAGGGCTACGGCGCATGCCAGAGCGTTTCCCATGAAAGTAGGGCCGTGCATCAGTGCCTTGTCTGGATTTTCATCATAAAATCCCTCATAGACCTTTTGATTTGCAACTGTGACGGCATGTCCGATGTAACCTCCGGTCAGGGCCTTTCCCAGAACAAGGATGTCAGGCTGAACCAGATCTGCCACAAAGCGGTTGCCGGTCCTGCCGAATCCGGTGGCTACCTCATCAAAAATCAGGAGGACGCCATATTGGTCGCAGAGTTCCCGTGCCCGTTTCAGAAAAGAAATATCGTACATGCGCATCCCGCCGGCTCCCTGAAGAAGAGGTTCTACAATCAGGCAGTTCAGCTCTTTGTGGAAAAGCCTGATTGCCTTTTCCAGTGCGGAAATCTCAGGGGGAATATGAAACACATGGGGACTGGGTCCACAAGCTTCTAAAATAAAATGATAATCTTCATCGTCGCCGACTTCCATTGTCTTGAACGTGTCACCGTGGTAGGCATGCGTCAGAGATAATACTTTGGTACGCTGTATCTCTCCACAATTTACATAATACTGAAGAGCCATTTTAAGAGCGACTTCTACGGCAACGCTTCCGGAATCGGAGAAGAAGCAGTAGTTCAGGTCTCCGGGAAGCCAGTGTTCCAGTTTGTCTGAAAGCTGCTGTACAGGCTCGTGGGTCAGACCGCCTAACATTACATGAGAGAACCGATCTGCCTGGGCGTGAATAGCGGCTGTCAGTACCGGGTGTTTATATCCGTGGATCACGCTCCACCAGGAAGAGATGGAATCAATCATCCGGTGCTGATCCGTATAGAGCCAGACTCCGTTGGCGTCGGTAATCTGAAACGGATCTTTCATAGTTTTCATTTGCTGATAAGGATACCAGATCATAGGTGCCTCCTGTCGTGGTTTTGCATCTTCCGCTTCGAATGCTCAGGCTCCGGAAGGGTGAAAGGTGCTGATTAAAGTCGCATATCTGTAGTTTTCATTCGTAGAGAGAAGCCAGGCGGGCTGCATCCAGAGGAAGCACGGAAGCATCTTCCGGTATACAGCAGAGGACTTTCAGACCGGTCCGGTATTCGCACATGCGCAGGTTGTCTTCTTCCATCATATTGCCCGGGTGAAAACGGTTGAAAATTATTCCTTTAACAGGAATCTTCTTCGTGTGTAGATACTCTGCGGTCAGAACCACCTGGTTGATTGTGCCAAGCCCGGCATCTGCCACGATCAGGCAGGGAAGCTTCAGCGTCTGAATCACATCTTCCAGCCAGATGACGGACTCGTCAAAGCAGATAGGGCAGAGGATGCCTCCGCTGCCTTCCATTGTGACATAATCATATTGACTGCAGAGCTGTTCAAAGCCTTTTTGTACAACATCCATCTGTACCGGATTTCCTTCTGTACGGGAAGCGAGATGGGGAGAGACGGCAGATTCATAGATATAAGGGCACATTTGTTCCAAAGGCTGACAGATACCGGAAAACTCTTTTACATGCTGTGCGTCGCCGGGGATCAGAGAACCGTCCGGACGGCGCTCGTTGCCGCTCATTGCAGCTTTATAATAGGCGGCATGTCTGCCGCTTTCTTTTAATTTTTTCAGGATCAACCCGGTAACAAAGGTTTTTCCTACGTCTGTACCGGTGCCTGTGATAAACAGTTTTTTAGCCATTGTGCAGTTTCACCTCGAATCCGGATTTTTTAATTAGCTCCATATCTGTCTCCACCGTGATTCCGGCAGTGGTCAGCATGTCGCCGGAGATGGCGGCATTGGCCCCGCTTTGAAAGCAGGCTTCTCCTTTGTCGCCCATCAGTCCCCGGCCTCCGGCCAGGCGTATGGAAGCTTCCGGGATCAAAAAGCGGAAGATGGCCGCGCAGCGACAGGCTTCCTCATTGGACAGGGGGCGGCGGTGCTCATAAGGAGTTCCGGGGATGGGGTTTAGAAGATTCATGGGGACTGACTTGACCCCCAGTTCCCGTGCGGTCAGAACCATGTCGATGCGGTCTTCCATGGTCTCGCCAAGTCCCAGGATACCTCCGGAGCAGATGGACAGTCCGGCCCGTTTCGCTGCTTTCAAAGTGGTAATCTTTTCCTCATAGGTGTGAGTTGTACATACTTCTGGAAAATACCGCCTGGATGTCTCCAGATTGCAGTGCACCCGGGAGGCGCCGGATTCTTTAAGTTTTCTGAACTGATGTTCATCAAGCAATCCAAAAGAAATGCATATCTCAATGGAAGTTTCTCTTTTTATGGTGCGGATGCTTTCACAAACCTGATCAATTTCTCGGTCTGACAGCCGCCTGCCGGACGTGACGATGGAATAGCGGAGGACTCCCCGGGCTTCGTTTTCTTTGGCTCCTTTCAGCAAAGTTTCCGTGTCCAGCAGTGGATAGCTTTCCAGGCAGGCCGTATGATAATGCGCACTTTGCGCGCAGTATTTACAGTCCTCCGAACAGCGGCCGCATTTTCCGTTGATTATTGTACAGATATCAAATCCGTTGCCGCATATCTGCGTTCGGATCTCGTCTGCCGCCCGGGCCAGCTTTTCCAGAGGTGCATATGCCAGGAGAAGTGCTTCTTCCCGGCTGATCTGTCCTCCGTCCAGTATTTTCTTTTTCAATATTTCTGTCGTATCCATTTGTTTATTTCTCCAATCCAGGTGAAAGTCAGGGAACCGTAGCAGACCGGCAGGATTCCGATTCTGCATTGTTTCCTTTTAAAGCTGTGAAACGACCGGTTTCAACCGTCTTGCCATGCCGGCTGCCAGAAAGCACAGACATATGTCTCCAGGTACAGCAAGCAGGAAACAGTAAAGGAACAAAGGCCACAATCCGATGGGCGCGTCAATAACGAAGTTGCTGATGAGATAGTAATACAACATTCCCATGGCGTAGACAATGGCAAGTCCTGCAAAGTTGGCCGCCAGTATTTTGCTGAAGGTCAGGGATTCCTGGTTTTCTGTCATCCGTCCGGTCACATAGGTTCCCAGAATAAATCCGAGAATGTATCCGAAAGTGGGCTTCAGAAGGTACCAGAAGCCTCCTCCGTCTGCAAAAACCGGAAGCCCTGTAAGTCCGAGTACGGCGTAAAGTCCTACGCTGAGCGCTCCAAGCCTGGAGCCCAGCAAAAGTCCGGCCATCATGGTGAAAAAAAGCTGGAGTGTGAAGGGTACTACAGGAATCGGAATTTTGATAAAAGCCCCAACGGCAGTCAGAACAGTAAAGAAAGCACAGAGGGTCATTTCTTTGGCAGTCATTTTTTGTCTTCTCATACAGATTCTCCATAAATATTTATATATTTTACAGCAGCAAGCGTAACAGAAAACGAATCAAATGTCAACCAAAATAAAATATTAGTTAACAAATAAAAAGAGATTTACGATATATTAAGACCAGACTGAAAGATTTCATAAAATATTTTAATGGAAAATCTGTATAAAAAGTTTGCTAAATTTGCGGGTATTATGTATAATATTTATAAAGACAATCAGGAAGACTTGCGGAAATGGTAAGTCTCCAAAATAACCGGTAAAGGGGGATTCCTTATATGGAAAAACGAATATTCAAGATTCATTCAAATGCGGACAACAGGGTTGCGTTAAAGGTTATTCCGGGACATTTCGTCACTTCTCATTCTCATATCAATTATTATGTGGATCTGACCACGCTGCAGGCCCGCCAGAATGAAGCAGAAGCAGCAGCAAAGCTTCTGGCAAGAAAATATGAGAACAATACGGTAGTCGATACGATTATCTGTCTGAACAGCTGTCAGGTAATAGGCGCATATCTGGCACAGGAGCTGACAAAGGGCGGGATTATGTGTCTGAATGCCCACAATACGATCTATGTCACGGCACCGGAACAGGATATCAATGGCCAGATGATCTTCCGGGATAATTCCAAGATCATGGTTCAGAATAAAAATATTCTGATTCTTTCCACATCCATCACCACCGGCGTGACGCTGGAGAAGGCGATCCGCAGCGTGGAATATTATGGAGGAAAGGTTCAGGGAATTGCGTCGATTTTCAGTTTTGTAAAAGAAGCTCACGGCGTGGAAGTAAACAGCATCTTCAATGCAGATGATATGAGTGGATATGCATCCTTTGATGAAAAAGACTGTCCTATGTGCAGGACCGGTCAGCGGATTGATGCGATTGTCAATGGATTTGGATACAGCAAGATCTGATTTTAGTGGTTTTCCGTGTGGCGCTGCAGAAAAACAGGGAATGCCCCTTGACAAAATATTTTCCAGCGTGTAGACTGATTGAGACAAAGATAAAGGCATAGAAGAAGAGGAGTACGTGTGTACGGTCGGCAGAGAGAGGCATCCACAGGCTGGAAGATGACTTCGACAGAGGCATGCGGAAGGTAGCTTTGGAGCTGGAGCATGGAAGAGCCGGGAAGGCAGGTATATGTTTCCGTCTGATCCGCGTTAAGGAAAATGAGGTATGAGTTTCATACAAACGAAGGTGGTACCGCGATACGTCGCCCTTTGCATCCGGAATGTGCAAAGGGCGTTTTTGTTTCATAATGCCAGAACTTTTCGGCAGTGTCTGCGGTATGGGAACGAAGGTGAAGGAGCAGGAGTTGAATCGAAAATATTTTTATGCAGCTGTACAGCTGTTGGTGCTGGCCCTGGCCTTAATGGGTCTTTTGTATCAGGTGATTCAGAAGCCGGCGGTCCGTTTCTCTGTGAAAGAAGCCTTTCAGGAAGAGGCTTTTGATCTGACGCTGGAGAGCGGGCTATTCGGAGGGCCGGTTTATTATACACTGGACGGAAATACCCCGACCCTTCAGTCGAGGGTTTATGAAGGCCCTATTCATATAGAAGCGGGACTTCCGGACAAGGTGACAGTCGTAAAGGCGGCGGTGCTTATGGGGGGCGAGCTTGGGGAAGTATATACACAGACTTATTTTGTGGGGGAATCCGTCAGAGAGTTGTACGATGTGATGCTGGTATCTCTGTCAGCAGATGAAGAAGTTCTCTATGATCCAGAGACGGGGATTCTGAGTAATTATAAAGAAAAAGGGGAAGACGGCGAATGGGACCGTCCGGCGTATATTGAATTCTATGAACCGGACGGCACGCAGATGCTGGCTCAGGGAACAGGGATTGCGGTATCCGGCAATGTATCCAGGGACTATGAGCAGAAAAGCATTAAGCTGATTGCCGATTCCTCCTATGACATGGATTTTCCTGTATTTGACTGTGATTTTTTTGATACGGACATGGGCGGCAACCGGACCGGTCAGTCCTACAACCGGCTGGTGCTGCGAAACGGCGGCTCAGATCATATAGGAACCATGATCAAATGGAACGTAGCCAGCAGACTGGCGAAAGAGGCGGGTGTCGTCTGTGCCGGCGCCAGACCCGGCATTTTGTTCCTGAATGGGGAATATTACGGCATCATACAGCTTCAAGAAAAATACACCCGGTATAACCTGTCTCATGCCCTGGGAGTACAGAAGGATGATGTGGAGACTTTTGGGATCATTGAAGTGAACAGTGCCCGGTTCGGCGGCTATTACGCCAGACTACACAGAGACCTGAACCTTCCGGAAAACCAGGAGAAGCTGGAGCAGTCTGTGGATATGGAGGATATGCTCCGGTATTACGGGATGAATATCATTATGAATAATAATGATTGGCCGTTTAATAACTATCGGTCTTTTCGATGCAGGGATATGGGAGCAGAAGGCTACAGGGATGGAAAGGTGCATTTCCTGCTTTACGATTTGGATCAGATCTACCTGGATTATGGGAAGGAAGAGACATATAACCTGCTTGACTATCTGATAGAGACGCCCATTGAGGACGCTACAGATACGCTTGGGCTTCTGCTTCAGTCAGACCGGTACCGTACAGGATTTGTCAATGTGATCTGTGACCTGACAAATACGGTGTATGAAGAAGAACATGTACTGCAGGTGATCGAAGAGGAATGTCAGAGACTTGCCCGTTCGATGGAGCTTTACTATACGCCGCAGCAGCAGGCAAGGCAGCAGCAGGCAGTGGAAGAGATGAAGACAGCAGTGGAAGTAAGCTGCAGCCGGGTCCGCGAAGGGCTGAAGAGGCATCTGGGTGCAGAATACCCGTACCTTTTGACGGTGGAGGCGCCGGAACATGCAGACATTACATTCAGTCAGATTCATCTGAATGGAGGAGAACGTTACAGCGGGACTTATTATCACAATTATCCCCTGACGCTTACGGCAGAACCGGAGAATGATCAGGTGCAGTATGGCTGGCTGGTCAACGGGGAAGAAGTATGGACGCGGGAACTGGTACTGGACGAGAACTATATGGAAGAAAAGATCCAGGTACAGCTGATTACAGAACAATGAATAAAGGAGAATCACTTATGAAAGAACTGGCAAAAACCTATGACCCGAGCGCCATTGAAGAGCGTACTTATGCCAAATGGATGGGAAGAAAATATTTTCACGCGGAAGTGGACCGGAGTAAGAAACCTTTTACTATCGTGATTCCGCCGCCCAATGTAACAGGAAAGCTTCATATGGGGCATGCGCTGGATGAGACTTTACAGGATATTCTGATTCGTTATAAGAGGATGCAGGGATATAATGCGCTGTGGATTCCGGGGACGGACCATGCGTCTATCTCCACAGAGGTGAAAGTTACGAATCAGCTTCGGGAAGAAGGAATCGACAAGAAGGAGCTGGGAAGAGAAGGGTTTCTGAAAAGAGCATGGCAATGGAAGGAAGAGTACGGCGGGGCTATTATCAATCAGCTGAAGAAGCTTGGGTCTTCCTGCGACTGGGACAGGGAGCGCTTTACTATGGACGAAGGATGTTCGGAAGCAGTTCTGGAAGTGTTCGTCCGTTTGTATGAAAAAGGCTATATTTACAAAGGTTCCCGAATCATCAACTGGTGTCCGGTGTGCCGGACTTCTATCTCGGACGCAGAGGTGGAGCATGAAGAGCAGGCAGGCCATTTCTGGTATATTAATTATCCTATCGCAGACGGCAGCGGATATGTGCAGATTGCCACGACCCGGCCGGAAACCATGCTGGGGGATGCGGCGGTTGCGGTGAATCCGGAAGATGAAAGGTACATGCATCTGATTGGAAAAACCCTGAAGCTTCCGCTGACTGACCGGGAGATCCCGGTAGTTGGGGATCCTTATGTAGATAAGGAATTCGGGACTGGCTGCGTGAAGATCACGCCGGCCCATGACCCCAATGATTTTGAGGTTGGAAGACGTCACAACCTGCCGGAAATCAATATTATGAATGACGATGCGACGATCTGCTGTCCGGGCAAATATGAGGGCATGGACCGGTATGAGGCACGCAAAGTCATTGTCAAAGACCTGGAAGAACAGGGGCTTTTGGTGAAAGTGGAAGACCATACGCATAACGTGGGCACTCATGATCGCTGTAAAGCTACCGTGGAGCCGCTGATCAAACAGCAATGGTTTGTGAAGATGGACGAGCTGGCAAAGCCGGCCATAGAGGCGGTGAAGAATGGAGAACTGACGTTCGTTCCGGAGCGGTTTGACAAGATCTATTTACACTGGCTGGAAAATATCCGCGATTGGTGTATCTCCCGCCAGCTCTGGTGGGGCCATCGGATCCCGGCATATTACTGCGACAAATGCGGAGAGACGGTGGTTGCGAAGGAAGAGCCGTCCGTATGTCCAAAATGCGGCTGTACTCACCTGACGCAAGATGAAGACACGCTGGATACCTGGTTTTCCTCTGCACTTTGGCCCTTTTCCACCCTTGGATGGCCGAAAGAGACGGAGGACCTGGAGTATTTTTACCCCACGGATGTGCTGGTGACCGGATACGATATTATCTTTTTCTGGGTGATACGTATGGTATTCTCCGGATATGAGCAGACTGGTAAGAGCCCGTTCCACCATGTATTAATTCATGGATTGGTACGGGATGCCCAGGGGCGTAAGATGAGCAAATCTCTCGGCAACGGTATTGATCCGCTGGAAATTATCAGTGAGTATGGGGCGGATGCGCTGCGTCTGACCTTGGTGACAGGCAACGCACCGGGCAATGATATGCGCTTTTATATGGAGCGTGTGAAATCCAGCCGGAATTTTGCCAATAAGGTGTGGAATGCTTCCAGATTTATTATGATGAATCTGGGAGAGGAGAAGACGAAGGAGATGACTTTGGATTCTCTGACAGCAGCAGACAGGTGGATTTTGTCAAAAGTTAACCACCTGTCAAAAGAAGTTACGGCCAATATGGACAGCTTTGAACTTGGTATTGCAGTACAGAAGATCTATGATTTTATCTGGGATGAGTTCTGCGACTGGTATATTGAGATGGTAAAACCCCGTCTGTGGGATCGGGAGGACGCATCCAGAGAGGCTGCATTATGGACATTGAAGCAAGTACTGATTCAGGCGCTGAAGCTGCTGCATCCGTATATGCCGTTTATTACAGAAGAAATTTTCTGTAATCTGTCAGGAGAAGAGTCCATCATGATCTCTTCCTGGCCGGAATATACAGAAGCGTGGAATTTTGAAGCGGAGGAGCGTGCAATTGAGACGATCAAGGAGGCGGTGCGCGGGATCCGCAACGTGCGTACAGATATGAATGTACCAAACAGCAGAAAAGCAAAGGTATATGTGGTTTCTGCAAATCCGGCGATCCGGGAGATCTTTGAACAGGGAAGAAACTTCTTCGCAGTTCTGGGCTTTGCGTCAGAGGTCCTGATCCAGTCAGACAAGACCGGAATTGATGAGAGCGCAGTGTCAGCCATGATTCCGGAGGCAGCAGTATATATGCCGCTTTCAGAGCTTCTGGATCTGGAGAAGGAAAAGGAACGGCTGAGAAAGGAAGAAATACGCCTTCAGAAAGAGCTGGCCAGAGTGAACGGTATGCTGAACAATGAGAGATTCGTTAGCAAGGCGCCGGCATCCAAGATCGAGGAGGAGAAGGCGAAGCTTGAGAAATATACACAGATGATGGACCAGGTAAAAGAGAGACTGGCACAGCTGGAAGAGTGAGATAAACCGTGAGTACACGGGAGATACAGGAGGAGTACGGAAGTGCTTTGTGATTTCAGAAGCGGGATGAGTTATGAACAGGCGACCGCTTATATTGATGATACACCAAGGTTTACCAAGAAGAATACACTGGAAAACACCAGAATGGTGCTGGAGAGAATGGGACATCCGGAACGCCGCATGAAGCTGATTCATGTGGCGGGTTCTAATGGCAAGGGATCTGTATGTGCGTATCTGTCGTCAATTCTGACGACTGCAGGCAGACAGACCGGACTTTTTATATCGCCCCATCTGGTGGAAATCAACGAGCGTTTTCAGCTGAATCAGCAACCCGTATCCAATGCGGTGTTCCTGGAGGCTTTTGAAGCAGTGATGAAGCTGGTTCAGGAGCTTTGCCGGGAATGTCCGAACAGCTTTGCCCATCCGACATTTTTTGAACTTCTGTTTCTGATGGGAATCTGGATCTTTGATCAGAGCCATATGGAATATGTGGTACTGGAGACCGGCCTTGGAGGTCGTTTTGATGCTACCAATGTGATTGAAAAGCCCCTGGTCAGTGTGATTACTTCCATCAGCCTGGAGCATACGGAATACCTGGGAGATACGTATGAACAGATTGCAGGGGAAAAGGCGGGAATCATCAAAGAAGGTTGCCCGGTAGTATACGATGCAACCAGGGCAGATGTGGAAGCGGCTATTTTGAAAAAAGCGGCCCAGATGCATGCAAAACCATACGCTATACGGCCGGATATGTATAAAATTTTAATGAACACACAGAAAACGATTGATTTTTCAATGGATACTGGGTATTATTTACCTATGAATGTATGCATTTCCAGTGTAGCGGAGTATCAGATCATGAATGCCTGTGAGGCGGTGACTGCTGCGCATGTGCTGGATATAGGGCTTACAGAGGAAGATATCCACAGAGGTATGGAAAGGATGCACTGGCAGGGAAGGATGGAGACCATTCTTCCGGGAGTGATTCTGGATGGTGCACACAACGATTCCGGTGTTGAAGAATTTGTGAAGACAGCCAGGAAATTTCAGAAAGACACAAAAGTTACCATATTGTTTTCCTGTGTGAAGGAAAAGGATTATGAGGGAATGATAAGGACAATCTGCAGTAACATTACATTTGACAGTGTGGTGGTTACAGAGGTGGATTCTGACCGTCGTGTGCCGGCAGAAGAGCTTGGGCAGATTTTCAGGAGATACACGGATCAGATGGTGACGGAGATTTCCTCTATCCAGGAGGCATTTGATGTTGCACTGGAGAGAAAAGACGAAGGGATTCTGTTCTGCGTCGGTTCTTTATATCTGGTGGGCAGTTTGAAAATGATAATAAGGAGCAGAGAGTATGCTTGATTTTGAAGAAGAATTAAAAAAATTTCGTCCAAGTCTGGAAATTGACCAGGTAGAAGATACGGTTTATAGCAACAACCTTTCGGACGTGACGGATCTGATGGATGAAATGTTGAAGGAAATGAAAGAGCATCAATAGAAAAGGTGACTATATGAAATGTTTTAACTGTGGGGCAGAGCTGACGGCGTCCGATTACTGCAGCCAGTGTGGAGCGGATGTGTCGCGTTACTGCAGGCTTTTCCAGACTTCCAATGCGTATTATAATGAAGGTCTGGAGAAAGCAAGGGTGCGTGATCTGACAGGCGCTGTGATATCGCTGCGCCAAAGTCTGAAAATCAATAAGAAGAACACCAATGCCCGGAACCTTCTGGGGCTTGTGCAGTTTGAGATGGGAGAGGTGGTGGAAGCTTTATCCCAGTGGATCATCAGCAAAAATTTTCAGAAAGAGGACAACCTGGCAGACTATTATATTAATGCGGTCCAGAAGAATCCGGCGCGGCTGAATACAATCAGCACAACCATTAAGAAATATAACCAATCTCTCTTTTACTGTGAACAGGGCAGTTATGATCTGGCAATCATCCAGCTTAAGAAAATACTGTCTTCCAACAGGAATCTGCTGAAAGGACATGAGCTTCTGGCACTTCTCTATATGAAGACAGATAATTACAGCAGGGCGAGAGCGGAGCTGGAGACAGTGCTCGAGATCGACCGTACGAATACACGGACACTGCGGTATATCAAAGAACTGGACGATGCAGAAGGACGTCATCCTCACAGCAGACAGGCGCCTGTGGAAGAAGGTCAGGTCAGCAAAGATTCAATTGCATATGTCAGCGGTAATGAGACAATCATTCAGCCGGTTGGCGTAAAAGACAATTCCGGCCTTCACTCTGTCATAAATGTGGCCATTGGTGTGGCTATCGGCGTGGCGGTTATGTGGTTTTTGATTATGCCTGCGCAGCAGCAGCGGAAAAGTGCTGAACTAAATGATGCAGTGGCTGAGTACAGTGATCAGGTGGAATCGAAGACTGCGGCGCTGGAAAGCCTGCAGGTGGAGATGGACGCTCTGGAGGAGGAGGCTGAGGCGGCTGTTCAGGCGGCAGGTGAAGCGGCAGAGAAACTGGCGAGTCATGAGGAGCTTTTAAAGGCTTACCGCGCATTTGCAGAGGAGAACCCTGCCGGCGCTCTGGAGCGGCTGGAGGCTGTTAATCAGGAGACTTTGACAGAAGACGGAAAAGTGATGTACGATTCTTTGTTTGCACAGGTGGGAGAAGAGGCAGTGAAAGAATTGTATCAGACCGGTTATAACGCTTATCGGGCCAAAGAATATGAGACTGCCATTGAAAACCTGAAAAAATGCTATGATCTGGACAGCGAGCAGAGAGACGCACTTTATTTTCTGGCCAGATCCTATCATGGAGCCGGTGATACGGAAAATGCGAAGATATACTATCAGAAGGTAATAGATGAGATGCCGGGCACAAGGGCTGCATCAGATTCCGCAAAGTTTATGGCGGGTCTGGAATAGAGAACTCACAGGAGAACATACACAGGAAGAACCCTGAAGAGAGGGGCTGCCGTTCCATACGGAAGAGTATGGAACAGCAGCCCCTTTGGTATGGATAAAAGTGAAAGGAGCAGAATATATGGATATGCTGGAACTTCATGAAAACCGGCTGGTGGTTCGTCTGCCTGCAGAACTGGACCATCATTCTACAGAAGAGATTCGGAGAAAAATTGACGATATGATAAGAGATAAGATTGTGGACGAACTGGAGTTTGATTTTTCACAGACTGTATTTATGGACAGTGCGGGGATCGGGATGCTCCTTGGCCGCTATAAGATGATGCGGGCTCTGAACGGACAGATTCTGATCAGTCATATGAACGGGCAGGTTCAGAGGCTTCTGCAGTTGTCGGGTATTCGGAAATATATTCAGTTTTAAAGGGAGGAAGCAATATGAAAAATGAGATGACGCTGGCCTTTGACAGCAGATCGGAGAATGAGGGATTTGCAAGAGTTGCAGTGGCGGCATTTGTGACTCAGCTGAATCCAACATTGGAGGAGGTGGCGGATATCCGGACGGCCGTGTCTGAAGCAGTGACCAACGCTATTATCCACGGATATCCGGACGGGATACATACAGTAGTGGTTCGGGCCCTGCTCAGCGAAGACACAATTGAGGTATGGGTTACAGATGAAGGAGTCGGTATGGAAGATATAAAACAGGCCATGGAGCCTCTCTATACAAGCCGTCCGGAACTGGAACGTTCCGGTATGGGATTTATGTTTATGGAAGCTTTTATGGACCAGGTGGAAGTACAGTCTGCACCTGGAGTAGGTACAACTGTTTATATGAAGAAGACAATACGGCAGGGAGAAGCCGGACAGGAGGGCTGATTATCTTTATGGAAGAGACGATGGTTCTGATTGAACGGTCACACCATGGGGATAAGGAAGCCAGAGAACAGTTAGTGGAAGAGAATATGGGACTTGTCTGGAGCATTGTGAAACGTTTTGCAGGTCGGGGAACCGATATGGAAGATCTGTTCCAGATAGGAGCTATGGGGCTGATTAAAGCCATAGACAAATTTGATACCTCTTTTGAAGTGAAATTTTCCACCTATGCAGTCCCTATGATTGCTGGTGAGATCAAACGCTTTCTCAGGGATGACGGAATCGTGAAGGTCAGTCGGACATTGAAGGAGAACTGCTGGAAGATCAAAAGGGAGACCGAAGGTTTTCGCCAGAAGACAGGCCGGGAGCCATCTCTGGAAGAGCTGTCTGTGATTACAGAGCTGTCCAGGGAAGAGATTGCCATGGCTTTGGAATCCTCGGCGGAGGTGGAGTCCATTTATAAGACGATTCCGCAGAAGGATGGCAGCGAAATATGCCTTCTGGACCGGATGGAAAGCCAGAATCAGGGGGGAGGTATGCAGCAGCTTCTGAATCGGGTAGTATTGGAGCAGCTTCTTACGGAACTGCCGGATATGGAACGGAGGCTGATTATTATGAGGTATATGCAGGATAAAACACAGTCAGAGGTGGCAAGGGTACTTGGCGTGTCCCAGGTACAAGTCAGCCGCCTAGAAAAGAGGATACTGAAACAGATGCGTGAAAAGCTGGTGAGTTGATCAGCACTTTCCAGACAAAAGACATGATTCTGATGTATAAAACAACAGGAATCGGCAGATGCTATGGTCAGCAATCATGGAGGCACATCAGGATGGGTAATATATTATATATAAAGATCGATCAGAATACGGAAGTAGACCATATTGACGTGAGACTGGGCGATGTAGCGAAGCTGGAGTGCACCAACGCTTCGGTAAAAAACCGGTTGAAGACACTAAAACTTCTGAAGATCCAGGCGGAAAAAAGCAACCGGTATGTGTTCTCCATTCTGAAAGTAGTGGAACTGATTCATGAGATCTATCCGGATCTGGAGATACAGAACCTTGGAGAGGCAGATTTTATTATCGATTATGAGTCTCCAGAGTACGCCAGGGACCGTTGGAGCATTCTGAAAGTAATCCTTTTGTGTATTACGATCTTCATCGGTTCTGCATTCTCCATTATGACTTTTAACAATGATGTGGGAGTAAACCAGGTATTTGACCAAATCTATGAGCTGGTTATGGGAAAGCCATCCGACGGCTTTACCATGCTGGAGATCACTTATTCGGTTGGAATAGCAGTGGGAATCATCGTATTCTATAATCATTTCGGAGGAAAAAGGATTACGAAGGATCCTACTCCTATGGAAGTGCAGATGCGTCAGTATGAGGATGATGTGAATACAACATTAATTGAGGGCTGCAACCGGGAGGAGACGAATATTGATGTGGATTAAGCAGGCGTTTCTGGGACTTCTGGGGTTAAGCAGCGGATTTGCCGTAGCCGGGGGCATGTTTGCATTTTTGATTGCCCTTGGAGTAATCTCCCGCTTTGCCGGGAAAACTCACACGGCAAAATATATTTTGTACTATGAGGACGCCGCAGCAATTGGTGGCATTTTGGGAAATCTGGTCAGTATTTATAATTTTCCGGTGCCGGTTGGGATGGTGGGCGTGGTGTCCTTTGGACTTTTTTCAGGAATCTTTACAGGCACCTGGGCCATGGCTTTGACAGAAATCGTGGATACAGTCCCCATTTTCAGCAGAAGGATTCGGCTGAAGACAGGTATGCCCTGGCTGATTTTGTCAATGGCGCTTGGAAGAGCCTTTGGTGCGCTTATCTATGAATATTTTCATTTCTAGGCATGGAAATGTATCCCGGATACTTTCCTCCGGCCCGATACAGTCTGTGCCGGCTCAGAGGGAGGTGCCCGGGTGGAATTCCTGCCACAGATCATACCAGTCCAGACAGCATTTGGTATAATTCTGATTCAGAACTTCTTCTTTTGTCATTACAGAATTCCTGTATGCATCATCTTCCCATTCACGAAAAACATCCCGGCGGGACCAAAACTGTTCCAGTTCCATGCGGGCCTGCATAAGAGGCTGAAGAGCTGTCTGAAGCTGCCATTCTTCAAAAGCAAGCTCTGTCGGAATCTCTTTGAGAAAGCGTCGCTCTGTCTTTGGTACACTGCGCAGGCCGCTTAATAAAGCCTGCTCCTCCGCCTGTATCCGCGCAGCATGGGGAAGCTGAGTCTGCTGGCAGTGTTCTGTATAGTGGTCATAGCCGAACGGATAATACTGGACGGTGTTTCCTTCAAAGACGAGCAGGGATTCTGCAACTTTCCGGATAAAATACCGGTCATGGGAGACGAAGAGGAGCGTTCCCGTGTAAGATTGGAATGCGGATTCCAGCGTTTCCCGGGCAGGAATATCCATATGATTGGTCGGCTCATCCAGCAGAAAGAGATTGGGACCAGATTGGAACAGCTCCGCTAGAATCAGCCGGGAGCGTTCGCCTCCTGAGAGATGACATATTTTTTTGGATGCATGTCTCCCGGAAAAGAGAAAGGCTCCAAGAATACTTCGCAGTTCTTTTTCCGGAAGAGACGGAAAGCAGTCCCGAAAATGCTCGGAGACTGTCTTTTCAGATGTAAATTCTGCGGTCATCTGATCAAAATAGGCCGGCTCTACCTGAGGGCCTGTGAGACATTTTCCTTTCAGAGGAGGGATACGCCCGGCAATGGCTTTTAAAAAAGCAGATTTTCCGGCTCCGTTGGGGCCGATGATACCTATCTTCTGGCCGCGCCGGACGCGAAGGGATAATTCAGTCAAAACATGGTCGTATCCAACCTGCAGATGTTCTGCTTCCAGGACCCATTTGGGTCCGATGGTTCGGGGAGACAGAGAATCTGTGAAGTAGTGTACTTCGTCCTCCTCAGGTCTTTCAACTTTGGGCATGCGTTCCAGCAGTTTTCGGCGGGAACGGGCAAAGGCCGCTTTTTTCGGCTTGTGTTTAAATCGTTCGATCAGTTCTTCCAGACGTTCCTTCTCTTCTTGACAACGGGCGTAGGATTTTTGCTGAAGGTACAGGCGCTTCTGTTTCTGCTCCCGGTAAGCGCTGTAATTGCCGGTGTAACGGGTCAGCGTGCATCTCTGAAGTTCGTAGACTGTATCTGCAGTCCGGTCCAGAAAAAAGCGGTCATGAGAGGCGATGACAGCGGCAGCAGGATATGTCTGCAGATAAGATTCCAGCCATTCTGTGGTCTCCAGATCCAGATGGTTGGTAGGTTCGTCCAGGAGCAGGAGATCCGGTTTCGTAAGCAGCAGGCGAATCAGTGCGATCTTCGTCTGTTCTCCGCCTGAGAACTGGCTGAGCCGCTTTTTTTTATCTTCTTTGCGGAGTCCGAAACCTGTGAAGATGCGGTCGTATTCCTGCTCCCAGTCAAAACGTTCCCGGTCAAAGATATCCGGGCAGGGGCAGGCGCTTAAAAGTTCCTGCTCCACGGTGGCGGAAGTGTCAGAGAAAAGCTGCTGCTTCAGCAGGCCGACCGTGATCTGGCGGGATGTAAGGATGCCTGGCGCAGTACGCCGGTCGTCCCGGTCCAGAGGCAGTTCCCCGGCCAGCAGTCGGAGAAACGTCGTCTTTCCGGCTCCATTGCCGCCGACCAGAGCGATCTTCTCCTTCCCCCGGATTTCAAAATCAAAATGGGCAAGAACCGTCTGACTTCCGGCACTTAAAGTACCATCATGGATCTGTAACAGCATATTTGTTCACCTGAATACGTTGCAGCAGATTATTCTGCTTCTTCTTCGATAGAAATATCGTCTCCCTGGGACAGCGCCTGCTGGAACATGCCAGGACGGCCGTTTACGGTCAGCTTCACCCGTCCTTTGGGCTGTTTCAGATCAATATCGGAATACTCGATCAGATCCATCAGATAATAGGGACTGCCGTCCGGCTTCCGGGGCAGCCGGAGGGGAGAACCGTTCAGACGGAAATGAAATTCCTGTCTGGGTTTTTGGACGGAAACTGGTTTTGGCACTGAAGTCTCTCTCAGGGATGCTGCTGATGCAGCTGTGGCAGATTCGACAGTTGGAGCGGAAGCCGTCTGAGGAGCTGTCTGTGCTTCTGAAGCTGAAAGTTCGGGCAATTCCTCTGCATGAACTGCAAGGGAGTCTGCATCTGTGCCTGCAGTCTGAGATTCAGGCGCGGGAATCTTGGCAGCCGGCGTGTTGTCGGAGACAGGATCCGGGGGCACTGGTGCAGCCGAACTGGTGTCTGCTGCAGCCGGATTGGCAGCGGGTTCTGTGTTGCGGACAGGTTCTTCTGCTACAGGCGGTTCCATCATAATGGAGTCACCGCTTTTCAGAAAAGTATTCAGAGAAGCATGGGCTCCGTTCAAAGTGATATCTCTGCAGGTCAGCGCTCCTTCTATGTCTCCCAGACAGGGTTTGGCAGGGATTCCCTGAACAGCAGGAACAAAATCAATAATATCGCCTGCATGGATTACTTCTGAGAGCTTTCCTTCCTGCTGGTTGATGAGCAGGGAAGCGGGCTGAGTAGCAGTGCCGTAGAAAACTTTTCTGCGTCCGTTCACAGTTACGGTCAGATTGGCTCCGGAACGGCCAATGATGTCGCGGAAATTGTAACCATTCATCATCAAAAGGTTTAAAGCGGTGAAACTTCCGGTCCGGAATAATTTGGCCGGACGTCCGTTCAGCATCACGCGGAAACTGTCGTTGATCATATTCAGGCCAGAGGAGACGACGATGCCAAGGGGGGTGGCATATTCCGGATTGTTCAAATCATATTCTTTGGAATATGCATTTGCCTGGAAATAATTGCCCGCCACAGCCACGCGGGTATCTTCCATTCCCATTGTAACGGTCAGCTCTTCTTTTAATCCGGCAAGCTTGCTTCCTCCTCCTGCAAGAAACAGAGCAGAAGGCGGGCCCCCGTTGATCTCCAGGATCTTGTCTGCAATCTCTTTACACAGAAGGGATGCAGTATCACGGATACTCTGAAGAAGCTCTTCCTGTGTGACTTTTTGTTCAAGGCCAAGGATATTGGAAAAGGTGATGGGGTCTTCGGACGGAATCTGCGCTTTGATCGTTTCTGCAGTCCCGAAGTCCACCAGATATTTTTTCATAATTGTTTCAGTGATCTCATCTCCTGCTACTGTAGCCATCGTATATCCGGTAATGCTGCCGCCGGTGCATGCGGCGATATCTGAGGTGCCTGCACCGATATCCACCAGGGCCAGATTTAACAGCCGAAGATTTTCCGGGATCACCGCATTAATGGCGGCAATGGGCTCCAGAGTGATGCTTGCCACTTCCAGCCCGATTTTATTCATGGTCGTATAGAGACTCTCCACAACTTCACTGGGCAGAAATGTGGCGATCAGATCCACTTTCACATGCTGTCCCCGGTGATCTTTCAAATTGGACATGGTGTACTGATCCAGGTAGTACTGGCAGACCGTGTAGCCTACGAGATAGAAGCGCCGGGAGTCATTCATGGCTTCATTTTCTGCATCAAAGGCTTCTTCTGCTTTTCCGATGGCCCCTGCCTCCAGACGACTGATGATCTCATCATCAATTAATTGAGTGCCGGGCAGTTCCAGTTCGAAATCGGCTCTTCTGGTCCGAAGTGCACGGCCGGCAGCCGCAACGCAGACTCTGCTTAATTTTGTCCGTACTTTTGCCTCCAGACGCTTTTTCACTTTGTCTGCCAGGGAGGATACTTTCTCAATGTTCTCAATCTGCCCGTCGATCATGGCGCGTTCGGAATGGTCCTCCCGTTCGATTGCTATAATATGTACTTTGTTTTCTTCTACAATACCGACCATGCCGATGATACTGCGGGTTCCGATATCAAGGGCAAAGATCATATCATTGCCCTGCGCCCGTATCTTCGGGGCCGGTGTATTCACTTTTCTGGTCTGTGCCTTTCCTTTTCTGGCCTGTACTCTTGCCATAGCCACCTCCTGCATCGTATGCTTCTATGATTCTGGAAATATTATAGTAAAAATATGAGTTATTGTAAATCATTTATCACAGGAAAGTGATTCCTGTGGTGTAAAGGCTCTGTTTTCCCACGGGTCTGTCTGCATTGGGCTGAGTACCGGCAGATGTGCGAAAAGTAGCTGTAAAGAAGTTACGTGATTTATTTCAGTACCGTAAGCGTATCTCCCGCTTCGACGGTACCATTAACCGGATTCATACGGATGTCCAGATATTCCAGGTGTTCCACCTGATTCAGCGGGGACAGTTCCGTCACATAATTATTGTTAAGGCCAAGGTGAGTCAGGTTCTTAAGAGAAGCGGCAAACCGGATATGAGTCAGTTGATTTCCATCCAGATACAGCTTCTTAAGACTGGGATACCGGGTGAGGAAATCCGTATGATCATCCAAAGTGACGTCATCATACCAGATATTGGTCATGCCGCCATAGGATTCTACATAAAAATTTTCTTTCAGATTGATTTCTTTCATCTCAAGACTGGTCAGAGAGGGATTATCCTGAAGCTGATCAAAATCAATGCCAAAGGTGCAGTTGTTAAGAACCAGCCGTTCCAGCCCCTGGTGATTGAAGACATTGGAGATATCTCCCAGAATCTCCACACAATACTGATAAGCTCCCCATCCGGTATCTGCATTGCCGCCACTGAAGTCAAGAGACTTCAGGTTTGTCATGTTGTCAATAAAACGAACGTTTCTAAGAGGGACGGCGTAGGTCCAGATGGAATAGCAGGTCAGACTTTCCAGATTGGTCAAACCGGAGAGCGCCTGGATCTCGTCGGCGTTGCAGTTGTGCAGGGACAGGTGTCTGAGTCCGCTCATATGTCCTAAGAAAGAGATGGAGATAAAACCGGACAGATCAAGCTCCTCCAGCTGAACCAGAGAAGAAAGATCCGGATCCGGCTGAGAAGTTCCTTTGTCCAGTACCAGTGTCTGCAGTTCCGCCAGGTTGCATATGGGACTGTAATCCAGAAGAGAATCGTTATCTGCAAGTTTCAGAGAGCGAAGCTGTGTAAGCCGGGCTAATGGTTCCAGGCTGATGGCCTCCGTGTCCGAGACAGCAAGACTGGTCAGCCCGGTAAGCGGCTCCAGAAAACGAAGATCCCGAACTGCTTCGGAATCAATCTCCAGGTGCTGAAGGTTCGTTAGCGTGGAGATTGCGGAATAGTCAGTCAATGAAGCGGTTTCCTGTTCTGACGTGGAGAAAGAACTGTTTGAGGATTCCTCTATGGAGAGGGAACACAGATCTTTCAGAGAAACCAGCTGCTTCAGATCCGGTGCAGGGATCCGTTCTACGGAGAGTTGTTGCAGGTGTTCAAAATCAGCGATTCCTTCCAGGGTCTCAGGATGGTCCAGAGACAGTTCTACAATCTGTCCTGGTGAAGGAAGAAATTGCGACACTTCCCAGGGGGACATTCCCTCTAAAGAAAGTCCTTTTAACTGCGGGAATTTTTCAAATGAAATTTCTGATATTCGTTCCTCACGAAGATCCATTTTCTGAAGGCCTGTAAAACGGGAGAGGTCACGGCTGTCCCAGGGCAGAGATTCCAGCTGCAGTGTGACGGGTTCAAACGCAGATGGGGATTCTTCGTACGGGCTTTGAAAACTGTATTCTACAAGGGAAGTCTCAGAACCGGCTTTTATACGGATATATTTGATTTTTGCAAGGTCATTTTCTGTGACCAGGTCAGCGTCTTTCTCAAAAATTGTTTCTACAATTGTTTCATACAGAGGGCTGAAACCGGTTTCCTGAGGTTCCTCTTCAACCGTTTCTTCATATGCTGTATCCGGAAAGGAGAGAGAAGGAGTGCTGGTGTCCTTTTTGATATTTGCAAAAATCATAATATTGACCACTATGATGCTGATCAGACTAAGAGTAACCACGATTCCTGTTTTTACAGAACTGCCGGAAGAAGGCTCTTCCCGGAGTACCGGCTGTCTGCCGGAAGGAGAAGAGTGAATGTGAACATTTACCGGCACATCTTTTTCAATGGCAAACTGGCTGTTGCAGTATTCACAGATCATGATCTGGGGGTTGCCATTCATAGGCTCCAGCCTTCCTCCGCAGGAAGGACAGGATAAACTGGTTATTTTCATAATTGGTGCCCATCCTTATGTAGAGTATTTTCTTTCAGTATACTTCTCATATTTTGGGAAGTAAAGAGGATTTTCCTGTTTTCCTGTCCCTGGCTACGCCATCCTTTGTCTTCTGCTGTCCGAATATTCTGCAGGAGCCGGCGCAGGCAGAAAAAGCATTTGACGATCTTCTGCATTTTGTGCCGGAATGCCGATGTGGACGATGCCTGTATAAAGAAAGTTTTCGCATAATAAAAAGCTGTCGGTTATGCAGAATACAGCAGGAGAAGGCATCCTGTTATTTTGCACAACCGACGGCCTGATGTGCGGGGTCCGGGCTGACCTGAGAGGAGAAAGGGGAACCCCCTCTCTTGCTTAGAGAAGATTCAAAATCCAGTATCCAAGTCCCAGCACCCAACTGGTGAAAATCCCATACAAGATCACAGGGCCGGCAATGGTGAAGATTTTACTTCCGATACCGAAGACCTGGCCTTCTTTTTTATATTCAATGGCCGGCGCCGCCACGCCATTGGCAAACCCAGTGATTGGAACCAGCGCCCCGGCGCCACCCCACTTGGCGATGGAGGGATAGACATTGAGTCCGGTCAGCAGGATACTTAAGAAGACCAGCAGGATAGAACACCAGGCTCCGGCCGTATCCTGGTCCATACCCATCTGGGCGGCTGTGTTGCGGATGAACTGTCCAATCAGGCAGATCACCCCTCCGGTGATAAAGGCTTTGCACATCTCCCAGGGAAGGTTATGAGTGGGCGTGACTTGTTTAACATAGTTGTTATATTGCTGTTTCTGCTCTTCGTTTGCATTCATAAGGAAACACTCCTTTGTTTTTTTCTTATGTTTTCCCGTAAGAATGATTTTATGCGGCAGGTATATGGGAAGTCAATTGTAAAGGTCTGGAACCATATAAAAGGTGTGAATATTTTTATATGGAGCAGGAAAACTAGATTTTAAATAAAATAAAAATGGGTATTTCATAAGGAAAAGGAGTAGATGATATGAAGCAGATCACAGGACGAGCCAGTCTTCAATATGATCGGCCGCCGAAACTTATCGGGGCGGCATCTATCGTAGGAAGTAAGGAAGGAGAAGGCCCGCTGGGCCATCTGTTCGACTGCATCGAGCAGGATCCGAAATTCGGGAAAAATACATGGGAAGAGGCAGAGAGCGAGCTTCAGCTCCGGACAGCCAGAAAAGCTATGGAGAAGGCGGGGATGAACGAAGAGCAGGTCCGCTATCTTTTTGCCGGAGACCTTCTGGCTCAGGGGATTGCCACTTCTTATGGACTGATGGAGCTGCAGATTCCGCTGTTTGGGTTATATGGAGCGTGCTCCACCTGCGGGGAAAGCCTGAGCCTTGCTTCTATGGCCGTGAATGCGGGCTATGCAGACTGTGCAATGGCCCTGACTTCCAGCCATTTTGCTAGTGCAGAAAAGGAGTTTCGATTTCCCCTGGAATATGCCGGGCAACGTCCCCTGTCGACTACCTGGACGGTCACAGGCTCCGGAGCCTTTCTCCTTGCCGCCGACGGGTCTGCGTACGCCGACGGAGCCTCTGTATGCGTCGCAGGCATCACCACAGGTAAAGTGGTGGACTATGGCGTGAAAGATTCTATGCACATGGGGGCTGCCATGGCTCCGGCGGCAGCGGATACCATCTATCAGCATCTGGCTGATTTTGGGAGAACTGTGGAGGATTACGACCGGATCATCACCGGAGATCTGGGCAGCATCGGACAGACGATTTTAAAAGATCTCATGCGGGAACGGGGCATCGAACTGGGAGAGGTCCATGAAGACTGTGGTATGCTGATCTATGACCCGGATACTCAGGATACGCATGCAGGAGGCTCCGGCTGCGGTTGTGCGGCGGCAACGCTGGCCGCTTATATTCTGCCAAAGCTCACACGGGGGGAATGGAAACGGGTGCTTCTAGTGCCTACGGGAGCACTTTTGTCCAAGGTCAGTTTCAACGAAGGTCAGTCTATCCCGGGGATCGCTCATGGGGTGGTGATAGAAAAAAGAGGTTGACTTTTCCTGGGGGATATGCTACGCTTGTAACACATCAAGGATGGTGATTGTGAGAGCAAGCCAAACCTATATGTATGGATATTTCTGAAGGTTTATTCAGAGGGTATTTGTGCATATAGGTTTTTTTTGTTTCCTGAAGGGCAGTGATCAGACAGAGGGAGAGGGTCATGAAGATATTTAAGATTCTGAATAACAATGTGGCGGTAGTGCTGGATGAACATGGTGCGGAGAAGATCGTCATGGGGAAGGGGATCTGCTTTAAGAAAAAAACGGGAGAGGAGATCTGTCCGGAGGACGTAGACAAGGTATTCTCTCTGGCAGAGGAAGAAGTCAGCAGTAAGTTCCAGGTTTTGGTACAGGATATTCCCATGGAACATATGGCCCTGGGAGAAGAGATCATCACAGAAGCAAAAATGCGTCTGGGAAAACGTCTGAACGATATGGTATATATCTCTCTGATTGATCATGTACATACCTCAATCGTCCGGTTTTTGGAAGGCGTTACGGTAAAAAACGCGCTGTTGTGGGATATCAGGAGATTTTATAAAGAGGAATATCAGATCGGCGTATGGTCGCTGGACCTGATCGAAGAGAAGTTCAAAGTAAGGCTTCCGGAAGATGAGGCGGGTTTTATCACCCATTTGAAATTTTTCGCCAAACGGCTGGTGGAGCGGAATATCTATACGGAGGACGACAACGATGATCTGTGGGAAGTTATTCGGGGAAAATATCCCGGGGCTTTCGGGTGTGTGGAGAAGATCACACAGTTCATCGGGAAAAAATATGAGTATGGGCTGTCAAAAGAAGAACAGCTCTATCTGACGATCCATGTGGAGCGGGTGGTCAATAAGACAAAGCAGTAAACCATATCGTATGCCAGGGTGGTGACATTCAGTTGGCCAAACCTTCATAAAATACAGTCGCGGAAGCGGGACCAGAACTAAAATCAGGAGGAAAAGCAAATGGGTAAGTATGAAGATCTGGCAAAAGAAGTAGTAAAAAATGTAGGCGGGAAAGAAAATGTGATCAGTCTGACTCACTGTATCACAAGGCTTCGTTTTAAACTGGAGGACGAGGCGAAAGCCAGTGATGACGTGCTCAAAAATATGAGCGGAGTTGTGACGGTTATGAAAAGCGGTGGACAGTATCAGGTGGTTATCGGCAACCATGTGCCGGAGGTGTATGCGGATGTGATGCCGCTTCTGGGACTGGAGGAAGGGAGTGCGGACCGGGCGGAAGAAACAGGCGGTGGAAGCCTGTTCAACCGGGCTATTGACGTGATCTCCGGTATCTTTCAGCCGATCCTGGGAATCATGGCAGCCTGTGGTATGGTTAAAGGCCTGAATGCCCTGTTTGTGGCTCTTGGACTGTATACGGATACCTGCGGAGGTTATCTGATCTTCAATGCCATCGGCGACGGTCTTTTTAACTTTATGCCCCTGTTCCTTGGTTATACAGCGGCGAAAAAATTCAATCTGAAGCCTATGATTGGTCTGGTTATCGGTGCGATCATGTGCTATCCTACCATACAGAACAGCTCCTTGTCTGCAGGCGGGGAAGTATTTTATACTCTGTTTACAGGAACCATGTTTGAATCGGCGGTCTATACAGACTTTTTTGGGATTCCGCTGATTGCCATGGACTATACGGGAACTGTAATCCCGGTTATTTTTGTGGTGTATTTTGCATCCAAATGTGAAAAGTTTTTCAGTAAATTTGTTCCGGATCTGGTGAAATTTTTCTTTGTACCTATGCTGACACTCTTCGTGGCGATTCCGGTGGGGTTTCTTCTGATCGGACCTCTGGCAACTTTTGGTTCTGCGATTATCGCAGAAGCAGTCATCAGCGTGCGGAATTTCAGTCCCATGCTGGCAGGCGCCATCGTTGGACTGACCTGGCAGATCCTGGTGATCTTCGGACTGCACTGGGGATTTATCCCGGTATATATCAATAATATTATGACCAACGGATATGACAATGTGATGATGCCGTTCTTTGCATGTACTTTCGCGACCTCCGCCGTGGTGCTGGCGATCTTTTTTAAGACCAAAAACCGCCAGATGAAAGAGATGGCGCTGCCTAACTTTATCTCCGGGATCTTCGGCGTGACGGAGCCGGCAATCTATGGTATCCTGCTTCCTCTGAAGAAGCCCTTTATTATCAGCTGTATTGCAGGCGGCATCGGCGGCGGTTTCTACGGAGCCTTTAACTTCCGGAAATTCATAATGGGAGGCATGGGGATCTTCGAGTTTCCGGCTATGATTGAGCCGGACGGAAGCATGGGAAATCTGATTGTGGCTGTGACCGGTGTGGTGATTACCATGGTAATCGCATTCTTTGCTACGATGATTCTGTACAAAGAACCAAAGGCGGAGGAAAAAACAATGGAGACGGGGCGGCAGGAAGAGGGGAGAAAGGATCCCTCCCTGTTAAGAAGGGTTGAAATAGCAAGTCCCATGAAAGGCGAGGTGAAAAAGCTTTCTGAAGTCAGAGATGAGGCGTTCGCTTCTGGTGTTCTGGGAAAAGGGGCGGCTCTCCTGCCGGAAGAAGGGAAGGTCTACGCTCCGGCAGACGGAGAGATTACAGCACTGTTCCCGACGTTACACGCTCTGGGCATGAAAACGGAAGAAGGGGCGGAACTTTTGATTCATATTGGCATGGATACAGTACAGCTGAACGGGGAAGGCTTTGAGGCACATATCAAGGAAGGAGATCAGGTGATAAGAGGGCAGCTTCTGATCAGCTTTGATAAGGAGCTGATCGAGGGGAAGGGCTATTGCCTGGAGACTCCGGTGTTGATTACTAATTCAGATGATTATCTGGAGATTGTTGAGCCGGCGCCCGGCAGGATCATGCCCGGCGAAACACTTCTCAAAGCATTGAAATAAAGAGCAGCATCTGCCGGAGAATGCCCGGAAGAACCTCAGGATGCAAAGGCGTCCTGGGAGCCTTCCAGATGCAGGGCATGAAAAGGGCAGCTTTGAAACTGTAATAAGGAGGCAGTTATGGGATTTCCAGTTGATTTTTTATGGGGCGGCGCTTCAGCCGCCAACCAGTGTGAAGGAGGCGTCTTCGAGGGCGGAAGAGGTCTTGCCAATGTAGATGTATGTCCGGCAGGTCCGGATCGAAGCGATGTAATCACAGGACGCCGAAAGATGTTCCGGATGGACAAAGAGCACCGGTATCCGGCAGCCAAAGGTGTGGACTTTTATCACCACTACCAGGAAGATATCCGGCTGATGGGAGAGATGGGATTCAAAGTTTACCGGATGAGTATCGCATGGACTAGGATCTTCCCTACCGGAGAGGACGAGACACCCAATGAAGAAGGACTTGCATTTTATGACCGTGTGTTTCAGGAGTGCAGAAAATATCAGATAAAACCGCTGGTGACGATCTCGCATTTTGACTGCCCGATTCATCTGATTGAGAAATACGGCGGCTGGCGGGACCGAAGGATGATCGACCATTACCTGCGCCTGTGCCGGGTATTATTTGAGCGTTATCGGGATTATGTGGTCCACTGGCTTACCTTTAATGAGATTAATATGATCCTGCACGCGCCTTTTATGGGAGCAGGGCTGTGCTTTGAAGAAGGAGAAAATGAGGAACAGGTGAAATACCAGGCGGCGCATCATGAGCTGGTAGCCAGTGCCCTGGCAGTAAAACTGGCTCATGAAGTGAATCCGGAGAACAAGGTGGGCTGTATGTTTGCAGCGGGTGCTGCATACCCGTATTCCTGTAAGCCGGAAGATGTGTGGGAAGCCCTTTTGACCGATCAGGAGAATTATTTCTTCGTAGATATACAGGCAAGAGGGTACTATCCGTCCTATGCGGTGAAAAGGCTTCTGAAAAAAGGTGTATATCCAGTGATGATGGAAGGCGACGAAAAGATTCTGAGTGAGTATCCTGTGGATTTTATTTCTTTTTCTTATTATAACAGCCGGTGTATCGCGGCGGAAGAACAGGAGTCAGCAGAAGGGAATCTTTTTAAATCCGCTAAAAATCCATACTTGAAATTCAGTGACTGGGGATGGCCGATTGATCCTCTTGGACTTCGGATTACACTAAATCAGGTATATGACCGTTATCAGAAACCACTGTTCATCGTGGAGAACGGCTTGGGAGCGGCAGATTGTCCGGATTCGGGTGGTCATGTGGAGGACGATTACCGGATCGATTATCTTAGAGAACATATCCGCGCCATGAAAGCGGCGGTGGAAGAGGATGGTGTGGACCTTATGGGCTATACATCCTGGGCGCCCATCGACCTGATCAGCGCCGGAACCGGGGAAATGAAGAAACGGTATGGATATGTCTATGTGGATCAGCAGGAGGACGGAAGCGGTACCGGAAAGCGGCTCAGGAAAAAGTCGTTCTACTGGTACCAGAAGGTGATTGGGAGCAATGGGGAGGTGTTGTGACAGACGTAGCTGCGGCTTATGACTTGGCAAAGGGAGATTGAAATGGTCATTATCATTGCTGATTCAAATAACGGTTCAGAAGTTTATCCTGCGAAGACCTGAAAAGTGGTTGACGAATCCCTGTTGATGCCTGATAATAAAACCGGCATGCCTCTTTGCCGGGATAGCAAAGAGACGAAAATAAATGGGGATAGGAGACGGATTTTGATAATGGAGAAAAAAATATTATATCTGGAATGTGAAAGCGGAATCAGCGGCGATATGACGGTGGCGGCACTTCTGGATCTGGGAGCAGATCAGGGAGTGCTTGAAAGGGCGCTGGAAAGTCTTTCAGTAAGCGGATTTCGGACAGTTGTCAGACGGGTGAAAAAAGCAGGGCTTGATATGTGCGACTTTGATGTGGTTCTGGACAGGGAGCATGAGAACCATGATCATGATATGGAATATTTGCATGGGCGCCGGAAAGACCATATGGAGGAAGGCGCCCATGGGCATGAGAAAGCTCATCCGGAAGGACATTCCCATATACATGAAAATATTCATTCGGAAGAGGTCCATCATGTGCACGTACACGGCGAACATGTCCACGAACACAGAGGACTTCCTGAGATCCTGCACATCATTGAACATGGAGATTTGACAGAACGCGCGAAAGCGACTGCAATCTGCATATTTAAGATTCTGGCGGCGGCAGAAGCAAAAGCCCACGGAGTACCTGTGGATCAGGTGCATTTTCATGAAGTAGGCGCAGTGGATTCCATCGTGGACATTGTGGCGGTGGCGGTCTGTCTGGATGATCTTGGGATCACGGATGTGGTGGTCCCGAAGCTGAACGAAGGGCAGGGCACGGTCCGCTGCCAGCATGGGATCTTGCCGGTGCCAGTGCCGGCAGTCATGAATATCGTGGAGGCGCACAAGCTGCCTCTGCATATCACAGAGACGAAAGGAGAACTTGTGACGCCCACAGGAGCAGCGATTGTGGCGGCAGTACGGACCGGCAGTCAGCTGCCGGAAGTATTTACAGTGGAGAAAATGGGGATGGGCGCCGGAAAGCGGACCTATGATCGAGCAAGTATGCTGCGGGCCATGTTGATCAGCGATGAGGCCGAAGATAAGGATCTGATCTACAAACTGGAGACAAACATTGACGACTGCACCGGAGAAAGTCTTGGATATACCATGGATCGGCTGATGGAAGCAGGTGCCAGGGACGTACATTATACGTCGGTTTATATGAAGAAGAACCGGCCGGCCTATCAGTTGAATGTGATCTGCACCAAAGAGGACATCGAACATATGGAAGAGATTATCTTCAAAGAGACGACTACCATCGGTATCCGCAGGATTCCAATGGAGCGCACGATCCTCAGAAGGGAAATGCGTACCGTACAGACACCTCTTGGAACTGCGCAGGTGAAAGTGTGCAGATACGGAGGGACAGAGCGGTACTTTCCGGAGTATAACAGCATAGTCGCCTTATGCCGGGCTCATGGGAAAAATTATCAGGAAGTATACCAGATGATTGAGCGTGTGTGCGGGAAGTGAACAGCAAACAGGAAGAATTATATAAAAAGCCCGGGGGTGAGACATGATCTCACGTCCGGGCTTTTATACATACTTTTGATATCTTTATTAAAAGATCAATGGAGCAGTGAGAATTCTTTACGGATCTCTTGCACGACTGCATCCAGTGCTTTCTGTTCATCCGTGCCGTCTGCCAGGATGTCTATGGCAGAGCCTTTAGGGTGACTTAGGCGCATGAGAGAGAGCGGGTCTTTGGCATCTGCGATCTCGGTGCCCAGCATGACCATGATGACACTCTCATAAGTTTTAGCCGTGCCTGCGACCTTCGCAGCCGGTCTTGCATGGAAGAAATCATTGGAATCCAAAGTAACAGATCTGGTGATCATAACAGCTCTCCTTTCTGTTCTGCAGCTGTGTTCATAGCAGCTGCAGGAGATAAAACAGGTATCAGGAAGCAGATACGGAATGTTCTACTGAAATAGCTCCGTGATTTGTCCGTATGCGTTTGTGATCTGCTCAAGCAGCGCGGCATCTGTCACACCAGAGATCTCGGAGAATGCAGCGGCAGCACCTTTGGCAACGATTTTCTCCTGAAGTTCCTGACTCTGGGCGTCTTCTGGACTGTTGTAGCGAAGCGCCGCTCCAATGCCAAGGACCAGTTTATCCACCGGCAGTCCATAGGACATAGCTGTGGTAAGCGGACTGACCAGACGGTCATCTGCAGAGAGCTTCCGAAGAGGCTCCCGGCCTACGCGGGTCACGTCATCTTTCAGATACGGATTCTTGAACCGGTTAATGATCTTGTCAATATATTTGTAATGAGCTTCCTTATCAAAGCCGAATCTCTGGATCAGACCGTCCCCGGACTGTGTCATGGCTGCTTTCACCAGGTCGTAGATCTTGGGATCAGAGATTGCCTGATCAATGGTCTTGTGACCTGCCAGTATACCGGTATAAGCGGTGATACAGTGTCCGGTGTTCAGAGTAAAAAGCTTTCTCTGAATGTATGCCATCAGGTTGTCTGCCAGGTTCATCCCCGGAATCTCAGGGATCGTTCCCTTTAAGGAAGCTTTTTCTACATTCCATTCGCAGTATTTTTCCACAACCACGTCTACGGGGTTTTCACTGCGTACCGGAGGTACGATTCGATCCACGGAGCAGTCTGCGAATCCTACATATTTTTCGCAGTAAGCTTTTTCCTCTTCGGAAAGGATGCCGTATACGTGCTCTTTTAACTGTGAAGTGGCGCGAATGGCATTTTCACATGCGATGATATTCATGGGCTCCGTGCTGCCATTGGCGATTCTCTTCTGGATACCTTTGGCAATGGTAGGAGCAATGAAGCCAAGAACCCTCAGGCCCACGGCAGTGGTCAGGATGTCAGCTTTGGCGATTTCGTCGATAATTGCTTCTCCGTTGGACATAATGCCAGTGATATTGGTGATCTCCACGTCTTCCACTTCTGTATCCATCACATGGACCGTATATTTTTGATCAGCTGCCAGACGATCGATGATTACTTCGCTTACATCTGCAAAGACCACACGATAGCCTGCCTGCGCCAGCAGCATACCGATAAAACCGCGTCCGATATTGCCTGCACCAAATTGAATTGCTGTTTTCATGATTACACCTCTTTCTCAAAAATAATGAACTGTCAGGATTGTCTGTTATCAGGTGAGCTGTTTTAAGATCCAGTCTACGTCATTCGTGGTCTTCATTTTCTCAAGTACAGATTCGTCTTCCAGTACTTCACAGATCTTTGCCAGCAGATCCAGATGTTCGTCGCCAATTCCTGCGATACCGAAGACCAGATTGGCTTTTTCATCGCCGAAAGGTACACCGTCTGGATACTGGAAAAGAACGATTCCGGTCTTCTTGACTGTTCCTTTTGCCTGAGTGGTACCGTGAGGGATTGCGATACCCATGCCCATGTAGGTAGTTACCAGTTTTTCACGCTCCTGCATGGCGTCCACATAGGTGGCGTCTACATATCCTAGTTCACACATGAGTTCGCCGGCTGCCTGGATCGCTTCTTCTTTGGTTCCGGGCGTCTGATTCAGTCGGATTCCTTCTGCAATCATGACTTTTTTCTTGTTCGGAACTTCCGTGGGAATGACAGGATCTGTATTCTCTCCGGAGTCTTTCGAGACTGCTTCATCACCGGTGGTGAGCTGGATATAGAGGGCATCCAATGCCGGGTCAGCCAGGAAATTGCCGATTGTTACCATCTGTGCCTGAGGAGCTGACTTTTTCGCCCGCTCCACCAGAGTGGTCTGTACAACGGCGATATCACAGTCTGCCGGAATATTGTCAACAGAGGTATTGATAACGGTCAGATCCGGGCGTGCCGCCTTCACGCGGTTGCGGAATTTGGTTGCACCCATAGCAGAGGATCCCATTCCTGCGTCGCATGCAAATACAACTTTTTTTACTTTTCCTGCGTCTTTTACTGTTGTAGTGGAAGAGGCCATCCCTTTGGATTGTGCTTTCATGGAGGCAGTCTGCGCCTGGGCGTCTTCCAGACTCTTGACACCTGCCATCTTGATGATCGGGCTTGCCACAACAAAGGATACTCCGGCAGCGATTGCAACACCCAGGAGGGTCAGAAGCATCTGTGGACGGGGACTCATGGACATAAATGCGATGATGGATCCAGGTGAAGATGCACCTACCAGACCGCAGCCCGTAATACTATAGAACAGAATCGCGCAGATATTACCTGCAATTGGCGCGATGATGACCATGGGGTTCATCAGCACATATGGGAAGTAAATCTCATGGATACCGCCGAAGAAATGGATGATGATTGCGCCAGGAGCGGAATCTTTTGTCATCTTATCTTTGGAGAACAGCCAGTAAGCGATTAGGACGCCAAGTCCGGGTCCCGGGTTTGCTTCCAGCATATACATGATGGATTTACCGGTTTCCAGTGCCTGGGTGGTACCAATAGGAGTAAAGATACCATGGTTGATGGCATTGTTCAGGAACAGCACTTTTGCAGGTTCGATGAAGATTGCCACCAGGGGAAGCAGGCTCATACTCATCAGAAGTTCTACACCTGCAGTCAGTACGGACAGGATGATACCCATAATCGGACCGATAATATAGTATCCGATGATTGCCATAATCATACCGAAGATGCCTACGGAAAAGTTGTTGA
This sequence comes from uncultured Lachnospiraceae bacterium, assembly GCA_910579225.1. Lineage (GTDB taxonomy): Bacteria > Bacillota > Clostridia > Lachnospirales > Lachnospiraceae > Hominiventricola. Next base: position 48,699 of record CAJTTI010000017.1, read on the forward strand.
TCAGCATCTCAAAACCGGCGGGCATATGTCCTTCCATGGCCTGATCAAATTTCTTGATGATCCATCCGGCCAGGGGTCCGATTGCCATGGCGCCCATAAGCATGGTGTTTTCTGATCCTGCGATACATCCTACGATTGCAATGGCGCCCATGACGCGTCCGCGGTCGCCGCCGATCATTTTACCGCCCTGAGCAGCGATGAGGATGGGAAGCAGATAAGTAAGGATGGGGGGATGTATGGAGGCCAGGCCTTCGTTGGGAATCCACCCGTCCGGGATGAAAAGTGCGGTAATAAATCCCCATGCGATAAATGCGCCGATGTTGGGCATAACCATACCAGAGAGAAATTTACCGAATTTCTGTGCAAAGTTTTTCATAGTGTTCCATCTCCTTTTCTTTTTATAATGAGATTCTGATAATATTTTACCAGGGTCTGTTCGGCGAGGACGCGTCCCTCGTTCACGTCACCGCTTTGGAGCGCCTGTAAAAATCGTTTGTCTTCCACCAGCAGCATACTGATTTGGCTGATGACTTCCACGCATTCGTTCTGGTCGGACTGAGGGGCCAGAAGAAGAATGGCGCCTTTTACTGTTCCGCCTGGAATCAGAAACGGGGTTTGAAGCTTTATGTAAGCACATCTGCAATGAGGAACTGCCGTTGTACGGCAATGAAGCAGATGAATGTTCAGTTCCGGGATAAAAGTATTACGGATGCTTTCCCGCCTGGCCAGATCCTGGCTGATAATCTGCCGGCTTAAGATGCTGTCTGCAAAAACGCCGGCTGCCTGTCCGAGAAGAGCTTCGGTCTGATGGATTCCAGATACTTCTTTAATCTGGAAGCAACAGAGAAGTTGAGCAATCTCTTCACCGGTGCGGGTCAGAGAACAGAGATCATCAAAGGACAGATTCAGTGCCGGAGCAGGAGTCTTAGGTTTTTGACGGGTCTCTTTTGTACGTTTTGTGCTGATGGTGTCCAGAGCCTGATTGATAATCAACATATCTTGTGTCTGCGGGATGGGGCTGACACAGACCGATGGAAAGTTAATCTCCAGCGGAACTGTGGAGATTACCAGGTCAATTCCGCTTTCCCGGAGTTTTACCGGATCCAGACGGAAAGCAGACATGATCTGCCGGATCTCCAGATTGTGCAGGGAGCGGATCAGATTGGCCGCCAGCATACGGGACGCTCCCATACCGCTGGGGCAGACCACCGCCACGGCGATCTTCTTTTGCTCTCTTCTGAGAGTCTCTGCAGCTGCAGCAAAATGCATGGCTACAAAAGTGATCTCCGATGGAGAGATATCTTCGATAAAAAGCCGGTCCCGAAACAGACCGCAGGCATGTTCCACCGCCTCATAGATATCCGGGTATTTCTGACGGATCGCATCTCCCTGGGAATTGTCCAGCTGAATATTCATGGAGAGGCGGCTGATCATGGAATCCATATGGCTGGTCAGCTCTTCGATCATCCGGTTGCAGGTATGAAACGGAAGATGCAGTTCATGTTCTACCTGATCTACAATAGACATAACAAATTGTCTGGTGTTGATGGACTGGAGCTGGCTCCTCATTCTTCTGGTCTGCGGCCAGATGCGTGCGCTGGACAGATGCATGGTGATAAAACCAACTTCCTCCGTAGGGATTGTGAGGCTGAACTGTCTGCCGATTCTCTCAGCGATCTGTTCAGCAACCGTATATTCAGGAAGGTCAGAGAGGTTTTTCAGCTCTTCCGGATCCATTTCGATCTTCTCGCCGGAGCGAAGTCTCCGTATGGAAAGCGAAAGATGGACAATAAGTGCCATATAGCCGCTGTCTGTATATTTAATATTAAGTTCTTTTTCTGTAACTGACAGAATCTGTTCTACAAATGTGACAATCTGCGGATCTATAAAACTGAACAGCCGGTTTTTCAGAAGCCTGGATTCGGAGATCTGTTCTTCCCGGATATTGCCTCGGAGCATCTTCAGAATCTCGCCGTTGTCCATGAACTCCAGTGCAGCGTTGGCGATGGCCTGTCGATAGGCAGTTTCTGTTCCTTCCACGAAGATTCCGATGCCGGGACGGCGCTGAATATGTACCTGATAGCCGGAGAGCCATTCTTCCAGGGCGTCCAGGTCTTTGGCGAGAGTCCCTTCTGATATCTGAAAACGGGACAGAAACACCGTGGATTTGACCGGTTCCCGTACGAACAGAAGTTCTCCAAGAATCTGACGTCTGCGTTCCTTCTGACTGATATCTGACCATGCAGGTCCGATGTCCAGCAGTTCTTCCAGAAGCTGTATGGATTCCGGTCCTTCTTCAATGGAGAGTCCGACCCCGGGTTTTCGGATAAAGGTAAAATCGTTCTCATCCAGCCAGTGTTCAATGGCCGGCAGTTCCCGTAGGATTGTTCGTGAAGAAACATTTAATTTTTCGGAGACAGCTCCTACAGGAACGGGTTTTCCGGCAGTTTTTGCCAGGATCCGGACGATGTCTCTCTGCCGTGCAGTCAGGGTATGGGAAGATGACGCAGAAGAAAAATCTGTTGACATGTGAAATACCTCCCTCCCTTTTGATTATATTCTAACAAGAGAGCAGAGGAGGTGCAACTGAATCTTTTGTCAATTTTGTCGGTATCTGTTAGTGACAAACATGAGTCTTGGGCAAAATGACGGAAGTGTTCGCTGACGGCTGTGTTCTGATGGCGGGAACAGACAGAAGCGTGCAGTTCAGATGTCTGTCAGGTGCACGCAGTGTTGTCAAATAACCGGAGCTGTGATATAGTTGGAAACGGATAACGTTTAGAAGGAGCTTATAATATATGTGTGGAATAGTAGGATTTACAGGAAGCGAACAGGCGGCTCCGGTGTTGCTGGATGGTCTTGCAAGGCTGGAGTACCGCGGGTATGATTCTGCCGGGATTGCAGTAAAACGGGAGGATTCGGATCGGATTGAGATTGTGAAGGTGAAGGGACGGTTGAATCAGCTGGCCAAGAAGACGGACAGCGGCCAGGCAGTACCAGGATGCTGCGGAATCGGTCATACGAGATGGGCGACTCACGGGGAACCGTCCATGATCAATGCACACCCTCATTACAGCGATGACCAGAACGTGATAGTGGTTCATAATGGAATTATTGAGAATTACCTGGAGCTGAAAGAGAAGCTTACAAAAGGCGGTTACAGTTTCTATTCACAGACTGATACGGAAGTCATTACAAAACTTCTGGACTATTATTATAGAAAATATCAGGGAAATACGCTGGAGGCAATTGTAAAAGTTATGCTTCGCGTACGGGGGTCCTATGCGCTGGGGATTATGCTGAAAGAAGAGCCTGGAGTCATCTATTCTGTACGCAAGGATAGTCCTCTGATTGTGGGCAGGAATGAGCAGGGGAGCTTTATCGCGTCTGACGTGCCGGCGATACTGAAATATACGCGTAATGTTTATTATATTGATAATCTGGAGATTGCACGCCTGACAAAAGATAATGTATCATTTTACAATATAGATAAAGAAGAGATTACAAAGGAGCTGGTGGAGATCAAATGGGATGCAGAAGCGGCTGAAAAGGGCGGCTTTGAGCATTTTATGATGAAGGAGATCCATGAACAGCCAAAAGCAGTCCGGGATACCATCAATTCTTACATCAAAGAGGGAAGAATTGACTTAAGTTCTGTGGGAATAACGGATGAGGATATCAAAGGATTCTCCAGGCTGTATATTGTGGCGTGTGGCAGTGCCTATCATGTGGGAATTACAGCGAAATATGTCATTGAGGATCTGGCAAAGATTCCGGTGGAGGTGGATCTGGCGTCAGAATTCCGCTATCGGAATCCGATTCTTGACAAGGATTCTCTGGTGGTTATCATCAGTCAGTCCGGTGAGACTGCAGACAGTCTGGCAGCGCTCCGGGAGGCGAAGCGTAAAGGAGTCCGTACGCTTGCAGTGGTGAATGTGGTGGGCTCCAGTATACCAAGAGAAGCAGATAATGTTTTTTATACACTGGCCGGTCCGGAGATCGCAGTGGCGACTACCAAAGCTTACAGCACACAGCTGGCGGCCGGCTATCTGATGGCTATTCATTTTGCTCTTGTACGTGGCACGATTGATGAGGCGTATTATGAGAAACTGGTGGAAGAGCTTCTGAAACTTCCGGATAAGATTGGGAAAGTATTGGAGGATAAGGAGCGGCTGCAGTGGTTTTCCAGCAAGTTCTCCAATGTACATGATATTTTCTTCATTGGCAGGGGAATAGACTATGCCATCAGCATGGAAGGAAGCCTGAAGATGAAGGAGATCAGTTATGTGCATTCAGAAGCTTATGCGGCGGGCGAACTGAAGCATGGCACGATCTCTCTGGTGGAGGATGGTATTCTGGTTGTCTGTGTACTGACACAGGATCAGTTGTTTGAAAAAACGATGTCCAATATGGTGGAGGTTAAGAGCCGCGGAGCTTATTTGATGGGTCTCACCAACTATGGTAATTATTCCATTGAAGATACAGCGGACTTTACGGTCTATGTACCAAAGACAGATCCGCATTTTACTACAAGCCTTGCGATCATTCCGCTCCAGCTTATGGGATATTATGTAAGCTGTGCCAAGGGGTTGGATGTGGATAAACCAAGGAATCTGGCGAAATCTGTGACTGTGGAATAGAAACGGAGATTTTGTTATATAAGTGTAAAATTCTGGTAAAATTTATAAAAATATTGTGAAAAAAACAAGTTGTCAAACTAAAAATTTTATTGTATAATTTTAAAAAAAGTGAAAAAAGTACATGAATGGGCATGGAAACAAGATTGGTTTTCCATGCTCTTTTTTGTGCATAAACCCTGACTCAGGAACAAAAAGGAGTGAGCAGAATGGATAGTATGGATCGCAGCATATTAAAATGTCTTAGTGAGAATTCCAGGCAGTCAGCAACAGAAATCAGTCATAAAGTGCATCTGTCGATTGCAGCGGTGATCGAGAGAATACGCAAACTGGAGCGGGCTGGAATCATACAACAGTATACGATTGTGGCGAATCAGCAGAAGATTGGAAACGAAGTGACGGCATTGATGGAAGTATCCCTGGAGCATCCCAGATACTATGAGGAATTCACAAGAGTAATGAATGAAAATTCCAGTGTTGTGGCCTGTGATTATCTAACCGGTGATTATGACTTTATGCTGAAGATCCAGACCCGGTCATCAGAGACGTTAGAACAGCTCCACCGGATAATCAAAAGCATCAAGGGCGTATCCGGAACAAAAACTTATTTTGTGCTGAAAGAGATAAAAAGCGGACTTACTGCCTTTTCTGAGGCATAGATATTTAATAGAAGTCAATGTAACAGAGAAACTTTAGAAGTAGTGTTAAAAAATGGAGGGAAATGTGTAAATGGATAATTTTCTAAAGACCGTTGAAGAGATCAACGGGATACTGAACGGATTTATATGGGGGCCTTATATGCTGGTCTTCTTTCTGCTGGTGGGGAGTATGTTTACCATAAGGACTGGCTTCTTCCAGATCACCCAGTTTAAGAGCTGGATGGAAGTGACAATTTTAAGCGTATTCAAAGACCGGAAAGTGCGTCGGACAGATGACAAGCATTCGATCTCGCAGTTCCAGTCTCTGTGTACGGCTCTCGCTGCCACCATAGGTACCGGTAACATTGCCGGTGTAGCGACTGCCATTGCGCTGGGAGGTCCGGGCGCTGTATTTTGGATGTGGTTGTCCGCTTTTGTGGGTATGATGACCAACTATGCGGAGAATACACTGGGAATCAAATACCGTTACCGCAATGAACGTGGTGACTGGATCGGCGGTGCTATGATCTACATAGAGCGGGGGCTGCACTGTAAATGGCTGGCGGTGATTTTCTCCATATTCTGTTTTCTTGCTTCTTTTGGCATTGGAAATATGACTCAGGCCAATTCCATTGCCAGCGGTCTGAAGGACTCCTTTGGTGTTCCGACATGGGTTACGGCAGTGGTGATTATGTTCTTTGTGGCGCTGGTGATTGTGGGAGGCATCAAGAGGATTGCGTCTGTTACGGAAAAGATTGTTCCTTTTATGGCAATATTCTATATTGTAGGAGGTCTGGTAGTTATTATTGCCAATATCGGAGCAGTACCGGCAGCATTTGCGATGATCTTCCGGGAGGCATTTAATTTCCAGGCAGCAGGAAGCGGTGTTCTTGGCTATGGGATTGCAGTAGCTATGAAACGAGGGATTTCCCGGGGAGTTTTCTCCAATGAGGCAGGTCTTGGTTCTTCTGTTATGGTTCATTCCGCGTCGGATGTGGAGGAGCCGGTGGTCCAGGGGATGTGGGGCGTATTTGAAGTATTTGCAGATACGATTGTAGTCTGTACGATTACTTGCCTGACGATTTTGACTTCGGGTGTATATGATCTGGAAGGTTATCTGAATGCCATTGCGGCAGGCGGTGAGAACGCAGTGGTATCCGGAACGACGCTGACAGCCAGTGCATTTGCAACGGTGATTCCCCATGGGGACAAACTTGTTGCCATTGCCATTATGATGTTTGCGTTCTCCACAATTTTGGGCTGGTCCTATTATGGAGAACGGGCTGTGGAATATTTATTTGGGATAAAGGGAATCCTTCCTTATAAAGTGTTCTTTGTTATTGTGATCTTTTTTGGCTGCACCGGTTCTCTTGCGTTGGTGTGGGATATAGCAGATACGTTGAACGGTTTTATGTCCGTGCCGAACCTGATTGCAGTCACGCTTTTAAGCGGAGAAGTGGTGGAGATGACAAAGACATATCTTAAGAAAAAACAGTTCTCATAGGTTGCTATTTTAAGACATCTGTGATATGATACACTTCGTAAAGGCTTGGGGATTTATAAGGGAAATAGGTATTTTGCGAAATGAAGATGTCAAAGGAATTGAGCGGTAGACTGTCTGCAGAGAATTTGCCGTTATTTGAGCGTGCAGTGATTTTTGCAGCCATGGCGCATTGTGGTTCCACCAGAAAAGGGAACCGGATTCCGTATTTGGCTCATCCTGTGGAGACAGCGTCTATTGTGGCAGAAATGACAGATGACCAGGAACTGATTGCAGCGGCTGTGCTGCATGATGTGCTGGAAGACACAGAGGTGACGCTTCCGGAACTTCAGGAGTATTTTGGCGAGCGGATTGCCTTCTATGTGTGCGGCGAATCTGAGGACAAACGTCGGGAGCTTCCGCCAGAGAGTACCTGGCTGATTCGTAAGCAGGAGAGCATTGCTTTTTTGCAGAATCGTGCGGATACCGGGGCGAAGATGCTGGCGTTGGCGGACAAGCTTTCCAATATGCGTTCTGTGGCGAGGGATCTGGAGAATATCGGAGACCGGTTATGGGAGCGATTTCATCAGAAGGACAGGTCCATGCACGGCTGGATGTATCGGCAGGTGGCAGAGGCGCTCAGAGAACTTCAGGATTATCCGGCGTGGAAGGAGTATGACGGATTGATCCGGGAGGTATTCGAAGAAGGATGTTAACAGAGACGGGGGGCTGTAGGTAATTACAGTCTCCTGTTATTTTATGGCAGTAGAGTCGTAAAAGTGTTGGCAGATGGTGTTTTACAGCATTCCCGGGCGACAGAAGCCCGCATAAAAAGGTTTACAGAATGAAAAACAGGAGGACGAGAAAATGAAACCTTATTGCGATTTGAATAAAGAAGAACTGACAGTATTAGAAGAGAAGCTAAACGAACAATATGAGGAAGCAAAAGCAAAAGGGCTGAAACTTGATATGTCCAGAGGAAAACCGGCAGCTGAGCAGCTGGATATGACTATGCCGATGATGGACATTTTCAATGGTAACTTTGACATGCGTGATGAGCAGGGGGTAGATGTACGAAATTATGGGAACCTGGAAGGGATTGTTGGAGCGCGCCGGCTTCTGGGCTCCATGCTGGGAGTAGATCCGGAACATGTAATCGTATTTGGAACGGCAAGTCTCAGTGTTATGTACGATACAGTTTCCCGCTCCATGACCCATGGAGTTATGGGCAGCACGCCTTGGTGCAGACTTGAGAAAGTGAAGTTTTTGTGCCCGGCTCCCGGATATGACCGACATTTTGCAATTACAGAGCATTTTGGTATTGAGATGATAACTATTCCCATGAAAGAGGATGGACCGGATATGGATCTGGTGGAAGAGTATGTAAAAGATCCGGCAGTGAAAGGAATCTGGTGCGTGCCGATGTATACGAATCCTCTGGGCATTACGTATTCAAAGGAAGTCTGTGAAAGAATGGCAAAGCTTAGTCCTGCAGCAGATGACTTCCGTATCTATTGGGACAATGCCTACTGTGTACACCATTTGTATGACGACAGACAGGATACATTACCGGAGATTCTGTCCATGTGTAGGAAGAATGGAAAAGAAGATATGGTATTGATCTTTGCCTCCACATCCAAGATCAGTTTTGCAGGAGCAGGAATCAGCTGTATCGCTGCGTCTCTTGGAAATCTTGAGTGGGTGAAAAAATCCATGACAATTCAGATTATCAGTCATGATAAGATCAACCAGCTTCGGCATGTGCTGTATTTCAAAGATATGGATGGAATCAGGGCTCATATGAGAAAGCATGCAGCGATCATGCGTCCAAAGTTCGAGTTGGTTCTTGATATCATGGAGCGGGAGCTTCATGGACTCGGAATCGGAACGTGGACAAAACCTTTGGGAGGATATTTTATTTCTTTCAACACCATGGACGGATGTGCGAAAGCAGTGGTGGAGAAGTGCAGGGAAGCCGGAGTGACGCTGACCGGTGCCGGAGCGACCTATCCGTACAAGCAAGATCCCCATGACAGCAATATTCGTATTGCACCGTCTTATCCAACACTGGAAGAATTGAAGATCACAGGAGAATTGTTCGTACTGTGTGTGAAGCTTGTCAGTGTGGAGAAGTTGCTGGAAAACATGCAGTAGACAGAAAATGGGCCGTATAAAAGGGACAGAGTTATGAGCACTCTGTCCCTTATGCGTTCTACCCGATGCGGAACTGGCCAATCAGACGGTTTAGTGTCCTTGCCTGACTGGATAATTCATTGGAGACGGCTGCACTTTCTTCCGCAGCAGCAGAATTTGCCTGTGTCACTTTGGAGACTTCTCTGATACTGCTTTCTACAGATACAATCATTTCTGACTGTTGAATGCTGGCAAGTGAGATTTCATCCATTAGTGTTTTAATTGACTGAATACATTCACTAATTACCTGCATGGCCGAAATAGCAAGGTTTGTGGATTCTGTTCCTGTTTTTATATCATGAACAGAACGACCAATCAGAGTGCCGGTGTCTTTTGCAGCCTCAGCCGACTTGGCGGCAAGATTCTTAACTTCATCAGATACAACGGCAAACCCCTTTCCGGCAGCACCGGCCCGGGCCGCCTCCACTGCAGCGTTCAGGGCGAGGAGATTCGTCTGGAAAGCGATATCTTCAATGGTTTTTATGATACTGCTGATCTGATCAGAGGATTGTTCAATGCTTTTGGTGGCGGTATTCAGCTGTTCCATTCGGGCATCTGCTTCTGCAGCGTACCCGGTAGCCCGGGTAACCAGGTCGCTGGCATTGCCACAACGGACGGAACTGTTCTGAAGCTGTACAGTAATATTCGAAACATTGGATACAAGCTGGTTGATAGAAGCCTGTTGCTGCATGGTCCCCTGAGATAAAGCCTGAGCGCCGGAGGATACCTGGTTAGCGCTGCTGTCCACCTGATTTGCAACCTGTGTGATATCGCGCATGACGTTGGTAAGCTGAGTGCGGATGCTCCTCAGGCTTTCGGACAGAACCTTGAAGTCGCCAATATAATAGGATGCATTTTTCTCCACATCCACAGCAATGTTACCCTCTGCCATCTCACCGAGAATTCGTCCAATGTCATCAATGGTCTTTCGGAGACAGTTGCAGACATGATGAATTGTCTGCGCAATCAGGCCAATTTCGTCTGTTCTGTCGCAAAATGCAGTTAATTCCTGGTCAACAGAAAGTTCCAGATTCCCAAGGCGCCGGATGGCACGTTCCATGACCATAAGTTCCCTGCCTTCCCGGTACAGGATGAGCAACGTAACAAGTGCAATGGTGGCTGCCACAACCGCGCACAGTATCCCTACAGTGATGCGTACGGTAGATACTTCCTGATAAACTTCTGCCGCGTTGTCGCGGACCATAAAGATCCAGTCTCTGTCTTTCAGATACTTGTAAACCACCAGCTGATTTACGCCATTTTCATCCCGATAGGAATAGGTGCCGGCCTTTGTGTCCCCATTCTCTTTGATCCGCCGGATGATTTCCTGATAACCGATGTCAGCGGTTTCGGTATTCAGAAGAGATTCATCCGGATGATACAGGTATGTACCGGTGCTGGCGTTCAGGAATACATATTCACTGTTAGGCAGACCTTCAATATTCAGGTCCAGCAGCACATCCATCAACCGGTTGGCATAGACGCCGGCGCCCACATATCCAATGCAGTCCTGGCCTTCAAAAAGCGGATAGTACATGGAAATAATCATACTTCCGGTCCCAGGCGATTTCATGATTCCCAGATTGGTCAGTTTTGGCTCAGCCAATATTGTATTATGGAATTCATCCAGAGATTCACCAGTTCGGGTGGTGATGCCGATGGCGCCCTGCGAAGTGTGTGTCAAGACATAAGTAGAAGGGGTGCTGATATACAATCCTTCGAAGATACCTTTGACAGAAGCAAAATCTTCTGTATATTGCTGTCCCTGCTGCAGAAGGGCGGTATCCTCCGGGTTTTCAAGAAGGTCGTGTACTTCTTTTCCTATAAAGCAAAAGCAGTCATATATTCTTCCGCAGAGGCAACATAGTCGTTGATGATAGAAGCTCTGGACTCTACTGCGTCGATCATTTGGTTGGTGATGTTATTTTTTACCATAGAAGAGACGCGGCTGGAAACGATGAACCAGAGGAGCAGCATACCTGCAAAAGTGATGACAGTAGTAATGATGCTGATGCGCATGGCAAGTTTTTGATTGGCCAGAAATTTCATAAAGATTCGCCTCCAAAAAAATTTCAAATCGGAGTTGTCCTCCTTTATCTTATGAATAATTTTAACATGTTTTGCTGTCAGTTTCAAGATCAGGTGTTTTTTCCTGCCATATAATTGATAAACTGTTGTGCGGTTCTTCCGGAGATTCCGCCGTGGCTTAACTCCCATTTATTCGCTTCTGCACATAACTCCTCATCAGAGCAGGTGATGGCAGGATAACGTTTTCGAAGTTCTTTTACAATGGTGTAATACTCTTTCGGAGAGGGCTTTCCATAGTAAATGGTTATGCCGAACCGTGCCACCAGGGACAGCTTTTCTTGCATGGTATCAGAACGGTGCATGCCGTTATCCATCTCCATATCGTCCCTGTCGTTCCAGGTCTCTTTGATCAGGTGTCTTCGGTTGGAAGTGGCGTAGATCAGCACATTGTCCGGTTTTGTCTCCATGCCTCCTTCGATGACTGCTTTCAGATATTTGTATTCAATCTCAAATTCTTCAAAGGACAAATCGTCCATGTAAATAATAAAACGGTAATTTCGATTCTTTATTTGGGCGATGATGCCGGACAGCTCCTGGAATTGGTGCTTGTAGATTTCGATCATTCGAAGCCCCTGATCATAGTATTCATTTAACAACGCTTTGATACTGGTGGACTTCCCTGTGCCGGCGTCTCCGCAGAGGAGGACATTGTTGCAGGGCAGGCCTTTAATAAACGCTTCTGTGTTGTCAATCAGTTTTTTCTTTTGAAGTTCGTAACCGATCAAGTCATTCAGCATAACCCGTTCCGTATTGTTAATGGGCAGAAATTCTACTCCTTCTTCAAAATGGCGGATGCGGAATGCCCGGTTCAGCCCAAACATACCCACCCCGTAGGCAGCGTAAAAATCTGTAATGATCCGGAAGATTTCTTCTTCGTTTTCTGCATGCTCCAGTTTTTCGCTGATCATCTGCACTTTTTCACTGACATTTTTATTGTACATGCGTTCTTTTTTCTGGATGGAATGATAGTGGCAGATGGTAGAAAAGCAGTCGATGCCAAGGGACTTTTCAATGGGAGTAAAGTCGAAGTCAAACAGTTTTTTGAAAATGGAAAAATCCCCTTTGGCGAAATGATTGACTGTTCCGTTATTGGCGCCCACTTTTTCACTGGTCATGCTGAAGGAATTTTCATTGGTCAGCAGGACAAAAGTCAGATAGTTGTGCCACAGATTGTGATCGAAACCGTATTGGGTGGACAGATCCAGCAGAGCTTTCATCTGTTCATAAATTCGCGTGGTCAGTTCTGCAGGTGTTTTGGATCCCTGATCAAAATCTTCAAAAATTCGGGAGAGCTTTAACAGAATGCTGTCTTCTCCAAGATCCCGGTATAAAATCAGCCTTGCGATATGTCTGTACATATGTTTTTCCTTTCTTATGTAAAAAAGTCTTCCGAACGGAAAGGCTTTGGAATGTTGGGGGCACAGATGCTGTGTTATTTCATAAATATAAAATATAAAAGTACCAAAATTCCAAGCAGGATCCGGTAATAACCAAATGGTTTAAAATCATTGTTCTTAATATATCCCATCAGGAACTTGATGGCGACAATAGAGACCAGGAAGGCAACGGCCATGCCTACCACAAGGAGAGAGAGTTCTGCTACTGTGAAGTTGAAACCGAACTTGACGATTTTCAGCAGACTGGCGCCAAACATGACCGGAATTCCCAAGAAGAAACTGAATTCTGCGGCTACTTCCCTGGATGCGCCCAAAAGGATGGCTCCAAGAATCGTTGCACCGGATCTGGAAGTTCCGGGGATCAAAGACAGAACCTGGAAAATGCCGATGCCGATGGCAAGAGACCAGGTAATATCGCCAAGAGATCTGACACGGGGGCGTTTCCGGCGGTTAAAGTTTTCCACAAGGATAAAAAGCACACCGTAGATGATCAATGTAACGGCAACTGTGCGGTAATTATAGAACATCTTATCCAGCATGTCGTCGAAAGGAATACCGATGGCGGCAGCAGGCAGGACTGCTGCCAGGACCCGAAACCACAGGGACCAGGTATCTTTTCGTATCCAGCCGTCTTTTGGAGAACAGAATGGCCAGAGCTTTGGAAAATACAGGACCACAACTGCCAGAATGGCGCCGAGCTGTATGACGACCCGGAACATCTCCATAAAATCGGCGGAGACGTTCAGATGGATAAATTCTTCCACAAGAATCATATGTCCGGTACTGGAGATGGGAAGCCATTCGGTGATTCCTTCTACAATACCAAGAATAATAACTTTTAAAACTTCCAACATGGCGAATACTCCTTACTAAAAAGATTATGTTTTATTTTACTCAGATCATGGTGAAAAGTCAATGTGTGTATATCATATGCGTTATTCTGTAATGATATAGGATGAAAAGTGTTCTCCCTTTTCATAATAATGTATTAACAAAATCGACAAAATATGCTATGATGATTCAAAATCAAATTGTTTCGGAAATTTCTGTGAGGGAGAGAATTATGAAACAGCAGTTAGTGGATCAATTTCTGGAAATTTACGGGGAAGGAGACCAGGTAAATGTCTATTTTGCGCCGGGGAGGGTGAATCTGATCGGTGAACATACAGATTATAATGGAGGTCATGTTTTTCCCTGCGCGCTTACAGTAGGCACTTATGCGGCTGCAAGGAGAAGAAGTGATGATCAGATCTGGCTTTATTCTCTGAATTATCCGGAGGGAGGCATGGTAAAGACTTCTCTTGGGGATCTTGCATATCGCCAGAGAGACGGCTGGGGCAATTATCCCAAGGGTGTGATACAGACATTTGTCAGTAAAAACTGCCGGATTTCCTGCGGGCTGGAGATTCTGTATTATGGCGATATTCCGAAAGGACTTGGCATTGGTTCTTCGGCCTCCATTGAGGTGGTAACGGGACTGATTCTGAGAGAACTGATGGGACTTACGGATATCAGTATGGTGGACATTGCTCTGTTCAGTCAGCTGGCAGAGAATGAGTATATGGGAATGGGTAGCGGTATCATGGATCCATTCACGATTGCTATGGGCAAAAAAGACCATGCGATTTTCCTGGATACAAGTGACCTTTCCTACATGTATGCGCCTTTGGCTCTTTCGCACGAGAAAATAATTATAACAAACAGCGGAAAGGCCCGTGTGTCGGTAGACGAGCGGTATCATGAACGAAGGGTTCAGTGCAGACAGGCGCTGGAAGAGCTCCAAAGAGTGATTGCAATCCGGGATCTGGGAGAGTTGACGGCAGAAGTTTTTGAGCAGGTACAGGAGATGATCGGAAGTCCGGTACGGTTACAAAGGGCACGCCATGCAGTGACAGAAAATCAGAGAACGATTCAGGCGGTGGCGGCACTGAAGCGGGGAGACATCTTTGAGTTCGGACAGTTGATGAACGCTTCGCATCTGTCATTGAAAGAGGACTATGAGGTATCCTGTGAAGAACTGGATATTCTGGTGGAAGAGGCATGGGATATTGATGGTGTTGTAGGATCCCGTATGATGGGGGCTGGTTTTGGGGGATGCACAGTCAGCATCGTTGAGAACAGTGCCGTTAATGAGTTTATCCGAAAAGTCGGACAGAATTACAAAGAGCGAACGGGACTTGATGCAGAATTTTATGTGGTAGAAACAGGTAATGGGGCTGCGGTTTTGTAAGCCCTTTTTTGCTGCTGGCAGACCAGAAGCGGTGAACGGACAGATGGCAGCAGAATCTAGGCGAAATTCTTAAGAAATCTTAATTGTGAGCCGGGGGACTCGTAAGAATGGGCAGTGCATGATACACTTATGAGTACAAATTGTGATATGCTGGTGTGACTGCAGAGGATAGCGGGTGATTGTTTGCAGATTAGATATAGAAGAGGACGGGTGACAAGATGCAGGAAAAGCAGAGAATACTTGTGGCGGATGATGAGCCGGAGATCAGGGAAGTTCTTCGGATGATGCTGGGAAGTGAAGGATATGAGATATTGGAAGCAGTGAATGCGGAAGAGGCGGTAGAACAGGCAGAAGGAGTGGATCTGGTTATTTTGGATGTGATGATGCCCGGGGAGTCAGGGCTCAAAGCATGCACGAGAATTCGTGAGAAAACGAACGTGCCGATTCTGTTTCTGACGGCCAAGTCAGGAGAACATGATAAGGTGATTGGATTCTCAGCCGGAGGGGATGATTACCTGGTAAAACCCTTTTCTTATATGGAACTTTTATCCAGAGTAAAGGCGCTGATCAGAAGGTACAGGGTCTATCAGAAGTCGGAGCAGAAAGACGACAAAATAGTCTTTTACCGGGATATCATAATTGATCAGGAACTTCAGACTGTGCAGATGAATGGACAGGATATCCCGCTGACAGAGATGGAGTATCAGATCCTGTTGCTTTTGATCTCGAATCCCAGAAAGGTTTTTTCTGTGAAAGAGATTTATGAGACCATTTGGAAAGAGATGTTTTTTCCAAATTCTGGTAATACGGTGATGGTACATATCCGGAATATTCGGCGTAAGCTGGAGAAGAATGGAGAATCTTATATTCAGAATATCTGGGGAAGAGGCTATTGTGTTAATTAGTAAAAAAAGAAGACGCAGGCTTACGCTGGAACTGCTCCTGATGACTCTGATATCGCTGATTGCTGGAGTGCTGACGGCTCAGGTGGTGGAGGACATGGGGCTTCAGTTTATGTTCGAGAAGCTGAAAAGTGAAGATTACTATGAGAATCAGACTCAGGACTGTCTGAAACGGCTTCAGGCCTTTATTGAAGAAAATCAGGTGACGGAGGAGAATATTGAGCTTCTGGCCTCTTGGGCCCAGAAAGAGAGCAATGTTTATGTGGTATTCTATCAGGATGTAGATGCTCTGTTCAGTTCAGATACAATTCCGGTGGGGGAAGATGCGGAGATTGCGTTGAATGGAAGTGGACTTCCTTATTATGATGTGGCTCTGGCAGACGGAACATCCATCAAGGCCGAATTGGAGTGCTATATGGACGCACAGATGTTTTATGTGGTGGATATCGCAGGATATACCATAGGCGGAATCGTGTTTGTGATTTTGCTGTTCGCACTGATTCACCAGAAAATTCGCTATATCAATCGTTTGGACCAGGAGTTAAAGATTCTTGGCAGCGGTAATCTGGAATATCCTATGACGATTCAGGGGAATGACGAGATCACCGGACTGGCAGAAGGAATTGAGAGGTTGAAGAACGGGATTCTGGAGCAGCAGTTAATGAAAGACGAGGCGGAAAAAGCGAATATGGAGCTGGTGACGGCTATGTCCCACGATCTGCGCACCCCGTTGACTTCCCTGATCGGATATCTGGAACTTCTGACTATGGAACGATATACGGATGAGGATCAGATGCACAGCTACCTGAATCATTGCCGGGAAAAGGCCTTTCAGCTGAAACGAATGTCGGACCGTCTGTTTGAATATTTTCTGGTGTATGGAAAGCGGGAGCGGCAGTATCAGTTTCAGGAGCTTTCCTGTGAGAGTCTTTTGGAGGACCTTTGCAATAGTCAGTTCTTCGACTGGCAGGAGCAGGGCGGAAGTCTTTCCTGCAGCGTGGGGGAGCTCGCAGGCACGGTTCAGGTGGACAGCGAATATCTGCAGCGAGTGATTGATAATGTTTTATCGAACTTGAAAAAATACGGAGATGTGGCGTATCCGCTGGAAATCCTGGCGGAGGAGAGAGACCGTTTGCTCTGCATTCAGATCCGGAACTATGTGAAAAAGCAGGATAATGTAAAAGAAAGCACCCAGATCGGGCTTCGGACCTGTAGAAAGATCATGGAAGAGCATCAGGGCGCTTTCGGATGGTATCGGGAGGGAGACTGCTTCGCGGTGGAGCTGCGGCTTCCAATGATGCGGCAGGGAACTTAAGATCTGCAGATCTCCATTTCATAAAATATTCGGTTTCATTGGTGCAGTCTTCTTCCGCCTGAGAGTGGATTCGGAATCCCTCCCGCAGGTAGAAGGAGACTGCACGCTCATTTTTCTGGTAGACATTTAAAGTAAGATTCTGCCGGAGTGATTTTGCATGATCCAGGAGCTGCTTTCCGATTCCCTTTGACCGGGCGTTTTCTTCTACAAAGATTCCGGCAATATAGTCTCCCGCCATGCCGATAAAGCCGTAAAGAGAGGCCGGAGGCTCTTCGTATACATACAGTTCTGCGTCAGGCAACAACTTTTTCACATGTTCAAAATGATTTTTCCAATAGTCTGCCGGTATAAAGTTGTGGGCTTTAAGATTAGCATTGAGCCAGATCTGCATGACTGCTGTTAAGTCTGCGGGCTGGAAGGTTCGTATCATAGTTTGGTTCTCCGGGTGCTGTTTGCGTACTTTAATGTGGTGTGAACAGCATAACATTTCTATATGAGCAAATCAACCGTTTTCTGTTTTTAACAGGGTTGTGGCCAGGTACAGAATCACCTGGAAAAATCTTTCGGCACTTTTTATAAAAAAGAACCATATAAATTGTGCAACAAGCCAAAAAAGCAGAAGTACATAAAAAAAGGTTGTATTTTTTATGCAAAAGTATTATATTTGCGTTGCCTAATGAGGGTAAAAATTGCGAAAGTATAATGCAAATAATGAAAAAATGCATGTTGTTTCCGCAACAAAACATGGATTTGGATGGAGAAGGTTCCAAAGCTCATGTGTAAGGAAGAGACAGGCCCTGCCTGTTCCTGGTTCTGGCAGACGATGAAGTTTGAATATGGGAATTTTAAAGATTATAGACGAGAGGAGATCTAAAATATGAACAGAGCAGCGGGTATCTTACTTGCAGTTTCCAGCCTTCCAGGGCGTTTTGGCATTGGATGCTTTTCCAAAAGTGCCTATGATTTTGTAGACTGGCTGAAGGAGGCGGGCCAGACTTACTGGCAGATTCTGCCGCTGGGGCCTACCAGTTACGGGGATTCACCCTATCAGTCTTTTTCTACTTTTGCAGGGAATCCATATTTTATCAGTTTGGATGAGCTGATCGAAGAAGGTGTTTTGACGGAAAAGGAGTGTAGGAGTGCGGATTTCGGCAAAAGAGCAGATGATATTGACTATGAGAAATTATACAAAAAACGCTATCCGCTGCTTCGGAAAGCCTATGAGAGAAGCAATATCAGCGAAGATCCGGAGTATGTAAGTTTTGTGGAAAAGAACCGCTGGTGGCTTTCGGATTATGCGCTGTTTATGGCGGTGAAGGACCGTTTTAAAGGAGCGCCCTGGACAGACTGGGCAGAAGATATCCGGCTTCGCTGGGAAAATGCCATGGATTATTACCGGAAGGAGCTGTATTTTGACATTGAATTCCAGCAGTATCTCCAGTATAAATTTTTCAGTCAGTGGGGACGGCTGAAGGCTTACGCCAACGAAAAAGGCATCCGGATCATCGGGGACATTCCGATCTATGTGGCTATGGACAGTGCAGATACCTGGGCCCATCCGGAATTGTTCCAGTTAGATGAAAACAATGTGCCCACGGCCGTGGCAGGATGTCCTCCGGACGGATTTTCTGCGGACGGGCAGCTGTGGGGCAATCCTCTCTACCGGTGGGACTATCACAAAAGCACCGGCTATGACTGGTGGATGTCGAGGCTTTGGTACTGTTTCCAGATGTATGATGTGGTGCGGATCGACCATTTCCGCGGTTTTGACGAGTATTATTCCATTCCTTACGGGGCACAGAACGCAAAGGAAGGACACTGGGAAAAGGGGCCGGGTATTGACCTGTTCCGCTATATGGAAGGAAGGCTCGGACATCATCAGGTGATCGCGGAAGACTTGGGCTATGTGACGGATTCTGTCCGGGAGCTGGTCAAAGAGAGCGGTTTTCCGGGGATGAAGGTGCTGGAGTTTGCCTTTGACTCGAGAGATTCCGGTTCGGCCAACGATTACCTTCCCCATAACTATGTGGAGAACAGTGTTGCCTACACAGGAACCCATGACAACGAGACGATCACCGGATGGTTCAAGAGCATCACAAAGGAAGAGCGGCAGATGGCAAGGGATTATCTGTGTGACCAGCATACACCAGTGAAGGAGCTGTATAAGTCTTTTATCGCCCTGGTCATGCGCAGCAATTCCAAAACCTGCATTATTCCCATGCAGGATTATATGGGGCTGGATAACCAGTGCCGTATGAACAAACCCTCCACTCTGGGTACCAACTGGAAGTGGCGGTTGGTAAAGGGCGAATTGTCGGAAGAACTGAAAGAGGAAATTCTGGCGGTGACAAAGCGGTACGGCAGAATGAACTGGGCGTAAGGGCTGTCCAGGCAGAAGAGATTTCTGCAAGGTCCGTATTGGGAAGGTCAGAGACGGGACTGATGATGATCTTTCCGGTTTCGGTATTCGCGGGGTGTACAGCCATAGCTGTTGTAAAAATATCTGGAATAATAACTCAGATGATTAAAACCGCAGGCAAGGGCGATATCTGTGATACTCCGGCTGGTGTT
>CAJTTI010000018.1 GCA_910579225.1 uncultured Lachnospiraceae bacterium
GGTGTTGTCCAGAAGATGGCAGCTTACTTTCAGCCGGTATGCGTTCAGGAAATCTATGGGGGACTGCTGCAGGTAATGTTTGAAGAGCCTGCAGCATTTGCTCCGGCTGACATTTCCGGAGGCGGCAATCTCATCCAGCGTGATCTTTTTTCCGTAGTGCTGATAGAGAAAGGATACCATATCTTTTTGAATCTTCAGGTCTTCGTCTGTTTCCTGCCCTTCTAATCCAGGGCCCAGTTCTTTGAAGCTCCAAAGACGGCTCCATAGAGTCTGCATGAGTGAGACGGCCTCCAGTTCATACCCGTCTGCGGCGCTTTCTTTCAAAGCGGCGATCCGAAGGAGAAAATCCGCGGTCTCCGGTCCATGGGCATGGCCTGATGGAAGGTGCAGATATTCCAGGCTGCAGTTTTTTAATACAGGGGTTACGTATTTTTGCATCAGAGCCTGGTTCTGACAGAACAGGGACGGGTGGAACAGGATGCAGATAAAACGACAATCATGTCGCTTATAGGAATATCCGTAGTGCATTTGGCGGGCGTTGACCATAAGTGTATCCTGTCTGCCAAGGACCAGCTGCCTGCCGTTGATATCGTAGCACATCGTTCCTTCCAGGATGTGGATCCATTCCAGATCTTCATGCCAGTGGCAGGGAGCGCTCATATCCGGGTAAAAGCGAAGGTCGGCAGTTCGGATATAAAGAGGAATTTCTGCATGTTCATATTGTATAATCTCTGAAAGATCTTGCATCAGCTTCATTGTTCCCATGGTATTATCTCCTTTTTCTCCTTAATATTATAGTGTGCCAGGGCGTATTTGTCATGGACAAATTTACCGTTATAAGATTCTGTACAAATACGCACGGACAACGGCGCTGCGCATAGGATGGTATAGAAATAAGGTTATATTTTGGAGGAATCAGACGAAATGAGTTGTAACCATAATAGATTGTGCCGCTGTTCATGCTGTCAGGGACCACCAGAAGAACTGGTAGAAGTGTTGCTTCCGTCTCTTCTGGAGATGATTTTTATCTGGAGAAAGAAAAATAATGAGAGGAAGAATGTTGACGAACGAAGTCAGCATTCTTTTTTTGTGTTATTTCTGACAAAGAAGCGGAAAAATCAACAGTATGATTTTCTTTTATCTGGCTGAAAAAGGAAACAAAAGATGTTTCAAATTAAAACAAAAAATGAGATTCTGTAGAATTGAATAAAAATATAAAAAAAATTATGATATAGGCATACAATTTAGCTGCTTAATTGAATACTCACAAAATGTTTCAAATTAAAACACTTTCATGATAAGAGGAAAACATGGTTAAATTATTAGTCATAGCAGATGATTTTACCGGTGCGCTGGATACAGGGGTCCAATTTAGGGCAAAAAATTCTATGGTGCTCGTACATAAACGGGGAGATCAAAGTCTGAGAGACATTTTGGAAAAAGATATGCAGGTTTTGATTGTTGATGCCGAGACGAGGCATATGAGTCCGGATGAAGCATTCCAGATTGTGTATGATATTGTTGATACGGCGGTTACCCTCGGGGTGTCCTATATATACAAAAAAACAGATTCTGGAATGAGGGGAAATATCGGAAGTGAGCTGACGGCTTTTCTGCGTGCTTCGAAGTCTTCGAGGATTCATTATATTCCGGCTTTTCCACAGATGGGACGTATTACGGTAAACGGGATTCATTATGTGAATGGCGTACCTGTATCAGAAAGTATTTTCGGTACAGATCTGTTTGAGCCCGTCCGGAAATCTGCAGTAAAAGAGATTATTGCAGAACAAAGCGATGTGACGGTGTACCAGATGGGAAAGTCGACAGCGAATTGTACTGCAAAAGGAATTCTGGTATATGACAGTGCCACGGAAGAGGAAATGCTTCGTCTGGCACTGGAACTGAAAGAGAAATCACAGCTCCATCTGCTGGCCGGATGTGCCGGACTGGCGGCAATTCTGTTCGGAATGCTGGGCCTTCAGACAGTCAGACCGGTCCTGCCGGATTTTAATGAAAATTTATTGACCATATGCGGAAGCACGAATTCTGTTACCGTAAGACAGCTGGACTGTGCTTCGTCGGCTGGCATGAAAAGGATATGCTTATCTCCGGAGCAGAAACTGAAAAAGAACTGGCCGGACAGCGAGGAAGGAAGGGCATTCATTGATGGATGGAAAAAGAACATGTGCGCTGGCGGAAATACGATTATAGAATGTGGCGTACATGATCTGGAGAGAACCTCTGCATATATGCGTCGGAAAAACATTGATCTGACAGAGGCACGGTACCGTATCGCAGATACGATGGGAGGCGTGCTGAAACGTCTTCTGGACTGTGGGCTGCAGAGCACGCTTCTGGTGACGGGAGGGGATACGCTGCTGGCTTTTATGCAGCGTATCCGACAAAATACACTTGTTCCCATATGCGAACTTTTGTCCGGGGTTGTCCTGTCGAGATTTGAATACAATGGAAACATGTATAATCTGCTGTCAAAATCCGGCGGATTTGGGCAGGAGGACCTGCTTCTGACACTGACAGAACTAATAAAAGAGGAGTATGCAGGAGAAACTGTAAATAATTGAAGAGGGGGAAACGAGATGACAGGAAAACCGGTTATCGGTATTACAATGGGAGATCCTTTTGGGAACGGTCCGGAAATTACGGTTCGTGCGCTGGCGGACAGGGAAATTTATGAGCGCTGCAATCCGATCGTGATTGGAGACGCTTCCAGTATGAAGTATGCGTTGAAGGTGGCGGAAAAGATTCTGAACATTAATCTGAAGCTCCACGTGATAAAAAATGTGGACGAAGCAGTCTTTCAATATGGAACGATTGATCTGCTGGATCTGGCTCTGGTGCCGGCCGGGGAGATACCCGACAGTTCGGATCAGGCAGTTCCCCGTCCTTTTGGCATCGGTGCATGTAAAACCGGCGGAGAGGCATCCTTCCAGTATGTGAAAAAGGTGATTGAACTTGCCATGGCTCAGAAGGTTGACGCTACCGTGACCAATGCACTGTCAAAAGAAGCCATTAATATGGCGGGACATCACTATTCGGGGCATACAGAAATTTATGCGGAATTTACCGGCACTGAAAAATATACCATGATGCTGGCTCATAACGACTTGAGAGTCGTGCATGTTTCAACACATGTATCCTTGCGTGAGGCCTGTGACAGAGTGAAAAAAGAACGGGTTCTGGAATGTATTCGCATAGCGAACGAGGGCTGTCTGGCGCTGGGAATAGAAAACCCCCGGATCGGCGTGGCGGGCCTGAATCCGCACTGCGGGGAAAACGGAATGTTTGGAAGAGAAGAGCTGGAAGAGATCCAGCCGGCGATCGACCAGGCCATGTCGGAGGGGATCTGCATTCCGGAAAAAGGTCCTACGCCTCCGGATACCATATTCTCCAAAGCTCTGGGGGGCTGGTATGACATTGTTGTAGTGATGTATCACGATCAGGGACATATTCCTTTGAAAATAAAAGGCTTTGTCTATAACAGGGAGAAAGGGCACTGGGATGCGGTTGCCGGAATCAATGTCACTCTGGGACTGCCGATTATCCGTGCCAGTGTTGACCACGGAACGGGGTTTGGACATGCCGGGAGCGGCAGGGCGAATGAATTAAGCCTGAAAAATGCAGTTGATTATGCAATTATACTGGCAAATCATAACCAGAGCCAGGAAGGCGGGACAGAGCCGTAGCAAACAGAGGCAGTATGTAAGGAGCGGTATTTATGGAGGCAAAAAAAGAAGGGATATTAATTGCAGAAAATATTCATAAACGTTTTGGAGGTACGCAGGCACTAGGAGGGGTCTCATTCTGTCTGAGAGCAGGAGAAGTACATGCGCTTATGGGCGAAAACGGGGCAGGGAAGTCCACTCTGGGAAAAATATTTGCCGGAATTCATCAGCCGGACAGCGGGGACATTTATTTTGAGGGGGAAAAGATTAACGTTGAAAATCCAAGAGCAGCGAAGGAAAAAGGCATTTCTATTGTGCTGCAGGAGTTCAACCTGCTTCCGGATCTATCCATAGCGGAAAATCTGATTCTGGGAAATGAGGAGTATTACAGGCTGGCAGGGCTTGTACTGGATAAACGCAGAATGTACAGCCATTCCAGGGAACTGCTGGGATTATTTGAAATGGGAGCCAGCCTGGATGTTTATGAACAGGTAAAAAACCTGTCCATTGCGCAGATGCAGATTCTGGAAATCCTCAAAGCGGTGGATGCGGATTCCAAAGTCATCATACTCGATGAACCGACGGCGGCTTTGTCGGGAAATGAAGTGGAACAGCTCTTTGCTGTCGTGCGGAAGCTGAAAAGTGAGAAAAATATAGGATTTATTATTGTTTCTCATAAGATTGAGGAGATATTTGAAATTGCAGACCGGGTGACTGTATTCCGGGACGGAACGGAAGTGCTGAACGGACATGATATCAGCAGCCTGACAGAAAATGATCTGGTGAAATCCATGGTAGGACGCGAGATTCAAAACCTGTACGGCGCCAGAGCGTTTGGCTGTTGTGCAGAGGCAGATGTGATATTCCGCGCCGAAAATATATGTGATATGAAAGGGCGTGTAAAAAATGTAAGTCTTCAGCTGAGAAAAGGAGAAATTGTCGGTCTGACCGGAGTGGTTGGAGCCGGGAGAACAGAATTTGTGCGCTGCATTTTTGGCATTGATAAAAGGAAGTCGGGAAAAGTATTTGTCCATGAAAAAGAAATTAAAAATCTGACAATAAAAAATGCAATCAAAGCTGGAATTGGATTCGTACCAGAAGACAGAAAATATGACGGTCTTATATTAGAAGAGAGCATTGCTGATAATATTTCGCTTGTACTGCAGAATATGCAGAAAAATTTTATGATCAGTAAAAAGAAAAGCGTACAGGATACGAAAAAAATGCAAAAGGAACTGAACATAAAAATGGGCCGGTATTACGATGCCTGCGACAGCCTGAGCGGAGGAAATCAACAAAAGGTTCTGCTGGGGAAATGGATGCTTATGGAGCCGGAGATTTTGATTATTGACGAGCCTACAAGAGGAATCGACATTTCGTCAAAATCCGAGATTTATTCGATTTTAAATCAGTTGTCCGGCGCCGGCGTGACGGTGCTCATGATTTCGTCAGAGCAGCCGGAGATTATCGGAATGTGTGATCGGGTTCTTGTAATGAGAGAAGGGGAACTTGTGGGAGAACTGGCTCATGATGAAATTACAGAACATCAGATTACCAAAATGGCAACTCTTGGATCAGGAGGAAGGAAAAATGCGAAATGAAAAAGTAAGCCGTTTTATGAAAATATACCGCTCAGAAATATCCATGCTGATCGTGTTTATTGTGTTCTGTATCATCATGAGCTTTGCATCGCCGGCTTTTTGTACAAAAGCAAATATACTGAATGTATTGTCTCAGATGTCTGTGGTGGCAATACTGGCGATCGGGCAGACTGTTGTCATTGTTTCCGGAGGCATTGATCTGTCCGTTGGTATGGCGGTAGGACTCAGCGGGATGCTGGGCGGAATGTACATGGCGAGAACGCAGAATCTGGCAGTGGGAATTCTGATTGTTCTGGGGGTGGCAGTGCTGGTCGGGCTGATCAACGGTTTCCTGACCGGATATTTGAAGATCGCAGCTTTTATCGCCACTTTGGGCACACAGGTCATATGTAATTCTCTGACCTATGTGTGTTCCGACGGGAATTCGGTTTCCGGTTTTCCAAAACTTATGGATACAGTCGGAAATTATAAATTGTTCGGAATCCGCTTCTATATCATCTTTATGATCCTGCTGTATGTACTGATGACCTGGGTGATGTCAAATACAAAGACAGGAAGATTCACCTATGCGATCGGGTCCAATGCAGAAGCCAGCCGGTTGTCAGGCGTAAACGTAAAACTGTTTACAATGCTCTGCTACATGATTTCCGGTCTGATGTGCGGATTTGCAGCGCTGGTCAACATGATCAGACTGATGGCGGTTGATCCTACGACAGGCTCGGGACTGGAAATGGATGCGATTGCGGCCGCGGTAATCGGCGGTGTCAGTATGGCGGGAGGAAAAGGAAGTCTTCCGGGAACATTTATCGGCGTATTACTGTACTGTTTTTTAAGAAATGCGTTAAACCTGCTGGGAATTAATCCATTCTGGCAAGGTACAGTAACGGGCGTGGTCATTGTGGTAGCTGTGCTGGCTGAAAGTATAGCCAGTAAAAGAAATAAATAATCAAAGGAGGAACTGAAATGAAGAAAAAGCTTGTAGCATTGTTATGTGTGGGGGCGCTGGCACTGTCGTTAACAGCCTGTACAGAGAAGAGTGATCAGGCAGCGGCAGAAGCAGAAACGCAGGATACAACAGAGGCGGCGGATGCGTCAGACGCGCCGGAAGAAACGGATACACAGGGGACAGAGGATGTACAGGAGAGCAGCGGAGGAACCAAACAGATTGCTTATCTGACTCCGGGCCTGGATCTTCCATTCTGGAGATATCTGGCAAACGGGATTGAGAATGAAGTCATTGATTCAGGCATGGATGCCACGGTGCAGGTGTATGATTCCAACAACAGCAGTGAGATACAGCTTCAGAACGCGCAGGATGCGATCGCCAAACAGGTGGATATGATCATTATTTCACCTACGGACAGTTCCTCATGTCCGGCGGTATTGGCAATGGCGGAAGACGCAGAGATTCCGGTTGTGATTGCGGACATAGGGACAGATTCCGGAAAATATGACGCGTTTATCGTAACCCCCAATGCGGAAGGCTCACAGGAGCTGGGAGAATATGTCCTGCAGTATATGAAGGATAACGGAATTGCCGGCACTGCAGCGCAGATTACAGGATCGCTTGCACGCAACAACATTAAGGCCAGATATGAAGGCTTTAACGCGGCGCTGGAGAAATTTAACGTTGAGCTGGCGGACTATACACAGATGAGCCAGTTTACACGCGCAGAAGCAGAGGGCTTTACACAGGATCTGATGACGACTTACGGAGATCTTGGCGTAGTTTTCGTTCATATGGACGAGCCGACTCTGGGAGCGGTAAAAGCAGTTCAGAATGCAGATAAAGGAGATTCGGTGATCGTATGCGGATTTGACGGTACTCCAGAGACGGTTCAGGAAATTGAGGCCGGGAGACTTCTGGCAGCGGCAATCCAGCAGCCGGCGCTGATGGGCAAACTTGCTGTACAGGCAGCTTCACAGATTTTTAACGGGGAGACGCCGGAGGAGCAGATCGACGTACCGACACTTCTGGTAACAGCGGAAAACTGCGGCGATGAAGAAGTGGTTAAACAGCTGCAGGAAAATGTATTTCCGGAATCCAAAGCAAAATAACAGATAGTGTCAAGTAGTTTGTGAAAAAACTGCAGCTGCCCGAAAGCAGTCCCGGAAGGATTTTACGGAACGAAGAGAGGGAAAATTCTTCCAGACACTGGGGCGAAGTGAGGGCAGCTGCGGAACCTAAAGAAGAAGGTATATGGTATGAAGATATTTGATCTGTCGCAGTCGTTATTCAATTCGTGTCCGGGCTGGCCGACTTATGGCGAGACCAGAATCACGCATGAAACGGTTGTCGGCATACACGGTTATACGTCTGAAATCATCAGACTGAATACACATACGGCAACACATCTGGACGCTCCTTTTCATTTCTTTCCGGATATGAAAACGATTGATGAGATTCCTCTGGAGAGATTTGTAGGCAATGCGGTGATCGTGAACCTGACGGGTGTACAGGCCTGCCATCCGATCGGGATATCGGATCTTCTTCCATATGAGGATAAAATCAGGAAGGACACGATCGTGCTTCTCTGCACAGGATGGCATAAAAAACGCGGATACAGCAAAGAATATTACAATGACTGGCCGTATCTGTCGGAGGAAGGCGCCAAATGGCTGCTGGAAAAGGGGGTAAAAGGAGTCGGAATTGACGGCATGAGCATGGGCGGCTGGTATGAGGGCACCGGAAGGCCCTGCCATGAGGTATTGCTTTCAAATGAAGTATGGCTTCTGGAGGAACTGGATTTTCCGGAAGAAGTGCTTGAATATGAGGAAGTAATGCTGCATGCGGTTCCTTTGAAGCTGACAGGCTGCGGAGGTTCCCCCTGCCGTGCATACGCGGTTGTAAAAGAATAAAGAAGAGAGGATGCTCTGAAATCGCTGTCTCAGGCGTTCAGGAGCATCCTTTTGTCGTGATATCTGATCAAGGAGAGCCATATGAAATTTATTGAATTTCCGGAAATTCAGTTTCCGGTGCAGGGAATGGATGAGATTGAAATTCCCAGAATGGTAAGGGTAAGACAGCGATTTGAGAACGATAAAATTGAAAATAGCAGGGAACATCTGAACAAAGAGCTGGATGGGCTGAAGATAAGGGGAAGTGTAAAAGGAAAAAGGATTGCGGTTACTGTTGGGAGCCGGGGAATTCCTGACAACGCTGTAATTGTCAAAACCATATGTGATAAGTTAAAAGAATGGGGAGCGGCGCCGTTTCTTGTTCCGGCGATGGGGAGCCATGGAGGCGGGACCGTGGAAGGAAACCTGGAGATACTGAACGGGTATGGAATTACGGAAGACAATATCAAGGTTCCGATTCTGGCCGGTATGGAGGTCGTGCAGATCGGAAGTATTGACGATGAGGCGCATACCCCTGTATTCTGTGACAGGTATGCCGCAGAAGCGGATGGAATTGTTATCTACAATAAAGTAAAGCTTCATACGGATTTTAAAGGAGAGCACGAGAGCGGCCTGCTGAAAATGATTGCCATTGGACTTGCCAAGCATGAGGGATGTTCCTGGTTCCACAGACAGGGGTTTGATACTTTTGCAGAGCGAATCCCAATGGTTGCAAAAGTGTTTCTGGAGAAGATGCCGGTGATATTCGGCGTGGGAGTGGTTCAGAATGCCTATGATCAGATATCGGAGATGAAAGCATATGCCAAAGATGAGATCGTAGAAGGAGATAAGGAACTGCTGAGGACGGCCAGAAGAAGATTTCCCAGGTTTAAATTTGATCATATCGATGTGCTGATTATTGACAGGATCGGGAAAAATATATCGGGAGAAGGTGCGGATCCCAATGTGACCGGACGTGGATTCATGCCGTATTTTAAAGATGACTTTCATACAAAACGGCTGTTTATCCGCGGACTTACGGAGCAGAGCCATCATAACGGGTGCGGTCTCGGCCTTGCGGACATCACGACAAGACGATGTCTGAATTCTGTGGACTGGGAGAGCACATGGGTAAATCTGACTACCAATCTGATGATCGATGGAGGAAAGATTCCCCTGTACCAGAACAATGATTTTGATGCGCTGCGTCTGGCGGTAAGAACCTGTGCCAAAACAGACTGTCACAGAGCGCGGATTGTACGAATTAAAGATACGCTGTCTTTGACCGAGTTTGAGGTTTCAGAAAGTATGCTGGCGGATATCGCAGATCATGACGAGATAGAGATTCTGGACGGACCGTACGAACTGCAGTTTGACGAGAAAGGAAATATGAAAGATTTTGAATGAAGGGTCTGTGATGAAACAGAAAAAAATTCGTATTCTTGCCATTGCCCCCTATGAAAGCATGAAAAGAGTGATGATCGAGACTGTAAGGGAATTTGATGATATCGAGCTGAATGTATTTGTAGGGGACCTGGGGCAGGGCCTTTTGCTTGCTCAGCATAATTTTTATAACGACCATGATATCATCGTATCCCGCGGCGGAACGGCTTCCATGCTGCAGGAACAGCTGGATCTGCCGATTGTTGAGATCGAGATCTCGCCGCTGGATATTTTAAGAGCGATGAGAATTGGAGGAAATATCTCAAATAATTATGCGATCGTAGGCTTTCCGAATATCACGGGCAATGCTCAGGTGGTAGGGCAGATCATAGATTCCGAGATCGATGTATTCTCCATCAGCGGCGCGGATGATGTGGAGATGGCGCTGATGGAAATTTCAAAAGGAAGCGCACATGCAATTTTATGCGATATGGTTGCCTATACGACGGCTCTGAGATTTGGGCTGAACCCGATTCTGATAAAATCCGGCCGGGAATGTATTCGAAACGCGTTCTTAAGGGCAAGGCAACTGTATTATACGCATCAGGAACTGCGGGAAGAGAATCGCTTTCTGCGCAGTCTGATCTGGAAACATATCAATCATACGGTTGTTTTTGATGAAGACGGGGACATTTTCTTTTCTACACTGGGAACAAACAACGAGCCGATTGTCAGTTATCTAAGATCAGAACGCGGCAGAGAGATACAGGGCGACAGCTGCCATATGATCAAGCAGATCAGCAATGTAAGGTATTCCATACGGATGACGAAAGGATACTTTTCTCAAAAAGAGTATACGATCTATTATTTTACGGAAAATAAAGTATCCCTGCCGGATATCAGGCGGGGAATCCGTTATATGGGACAGCCGGAAGCCGAACAGGAGTATGGGAACAGCGTCTACGGCGTGATAAGAATGCAGAGTGACTCCTTGAAAAAAATTGAACTGCTGAACCAGAGTGAACAGCCGCTTTTAATCTATGGAGAGGATGGAACCTGCAAAGAACAGGCGGTGAAATACATCTATGTGCAGAGCCGATGGAGAAACAGACCGCTGGTGATCATCGACTGTTTTATGCTGAATAAAAAAGCTTGGAATTATCTGATGGAGCATCACAATTCTCCGCTGGCGCAGAACGGATGTACGATATATATAAAAAATATTGATATCCTCACATCCATTCAGAGAAAGCAGATGCTGGCAAATCTGCTGGAGATGAATGTATGCAGGCGGAACAGAGTGATCTTTTCCTGCGTCTGTGACAAGCAGGGGACGGTTACCGAGGCGGGAAAAGATTTTCTGGAAACGCTGTGCTGTGTCACTTTGTTTCTACCGCCTGTACGTACAGAGGGGGAAAGGTTTTCGCTTATTGTAAACAAATATTTCAGCCATGTGGATATCAGCCTGCAGACGTCTTTAATGGGAATTGAACCGGAAGCCATGAGTCTTCTGGAGAATTATGACTGGCCGCACAATTATACCCAGTTTCAAAGAACGCTGGAGGAGATCGCTGCCATGAGTGAAGACGGAATCGTGCATGAAGCGGAAGTGAAAACTGTGTTAAAACGGGAAAATGCCATCGCTACCGTGAGCGATAAGGTTGAAGATGCAAATATAAGAATCGATCTGAACCAGCCTCTGGAGAAAATCAATCGGGATATTATCTGCAAAGTACTGGAGGAGGAAAACGGAAATAGGACGAATGCAGCCAGCCGGCTGGAAATCAGCAGATCAACGCTGTGGAGGCTGATGAAACGCAGTTAGCTCTTGAGATCCTATTCTTTTTTGATACAATAATGAAAAAATACTGCAACGATTTTGCTAGATTTTCCGGATATGAGATACTATAATCCCATCAGGAAAAGGGCAAAGGAGTATCAAAAATGAAAAAGAATCTATGGAACCTGATTCTTCCTATCACTTTTCAGCGGTTTATGCTGGCTCTGGTCAGCGCATCCGATGCACTGATGCTTGGGAAACTGAATCAGGCTTCTCTGTCTGCGGTCTCTCTGGCATCTCAGATTGCGTTTGTCTTCAATCTATTTATGACGGGGCTTGTCACAGGGACCAGTATGTTTGCGGCACAGTACTGGGGAAAGCAGGACAGAGAAAATATAGAGAATGTCATGGGATTTGTTCTGAGAAACACATGCCTGATTTCACTGGCATTCTGTCTGGTGACGATGGCGGCGCCCGGTGCGCTGATGTGCATTTTTACAGATGATCCGGAGCTTGTGAGACTGGGTGCAGGATATCTGAAGGTGGTGGGAGTATCCTACCTTTTGTCGGGAATTACACAGATCTATCTGTGCATCCTGAAGAATACCGGTCACGCGGGAAAAAGTATGCTGATTAGTTCTGCGACCGTGGTGCTGAACCTTCTGCTCAATGCAGTGCTGATCTACGGACTTGGCGGCGCGCCGGCCATGGGCATTGCAGGCGCCGCTCTGGCGACGGTGCTGGCCAACGGGGCAGGACTTGCCTGGGCGGTATTGGAATCTTTCCGGAAGGAAGGTCTGCGTCCGGCGAAGGCTTATCTGGGTCTGCAGATGTCGAAACTTGAGAGGAGATTCTGGAAATATACGGTTCCTGTCATGGCTAACGGGATTTTCTGGGGTATCGGTTTTACCATGTATTCCGTGGTCATGGGACATCTGGGGACTGATGCGGTGGCGGCCAATTCTATTGCTAACATCGCGAAAAATCTGGTAGTCTGTTTTTGCCTCGGCCTGGGTAACGCGCTTGGAGCAGGAGATCTGGAGCGGGCAAAGAAAGAAGGCGCTTATCTCTGCAGACTGTCCGTAGTCAGCGGAATCCTGACAGGAGGTTTTCTTCTGGTGCTCTCACCAGTTATTCTGTCATTTGCGCATATCAGTCCACAGGCCCGTGTGTATCTTAAATACATGCTGATTGTCAGTTCTTATTATCTTGCAGGAAAATCCGTCAACTGCATGACCATCGCCGGGATCTTTTGCGCCGGAGGGGATTCCAGGTTTGGCATGTACTGCGATGCAGTTACGCTGTGGTGTATCACGGTTCCCATGGGGATGATCGCGGCTTTTGTGTGTAAAGCGCCTGTGCCAGTGGTATATTTTCTGCTCAATCTGGATGAAATTGTGAAACTGCCTGTGGTATACCGGCACTATAAGAAATACAAGTGGGTCAGGAATCTGACCGAGGAGAGAGAAGAATCCAATTTTGTTCAGAAGGCTGCCGGCGTGTCCGGAAGTGAATAGGACCGGGAAATCTGTGGTGTAAAACCATGTGTCCCCTTGTCTACTGATGGTAAACTGGTAAGAAGAATCCGGACAAAATTTCCGGAAGTACAATGAAAATAAGAAAGGAGCAACAGCAATGACAAACAAAGAACGCAGAGATGCACAGATGGCTTATGTATCGGATGACAGCATCATGGAGGAACAGAAACTATGCAGGAAGAAACTGCAGAAACTGAATTTCATGGATCGTTCAGATTTTGACGGGATTGCAGAGGCAGTAAAGGGTCTGCTTGGGAGATCAGATGGAGCTTTTATCAATCCGCCTTTTTATTGTGATTATGGGACACATATTGAAGTGGGAAAGAATTTTTATGCCAATTATAACTGTACCATTCTGGATGTTGCAAAGGTACGAATCGGAGATAACTGTCAGATGGCTCCTAATGTGGCGATCTATACAGCCGGACATCCTCTTCATCCTGTCACCCGTAATTCTCTGTATGAATATGGAAAAGAAGTGACGATTGGAGACAATGTCTGGATCGGGGGAAATACCGTTATCTGTCCGGGGGTTCATATTGGAGATCATGTGGTGATCGGCGCCGGCAGTGTAGTCACCAGAGATATTCCGGACTGGTCGGTGGCAGCAGGAAATCCCTGCCGGGTCCTCCGGAAGATTACAGATGATGATAAGAGAAGGCTCTTCCGCAGTGAAGAGATAGATGAGGAAGCCTGGGAGGATATTGTAAACAGAATGGAATTGAGATAAGATTTAAAAGCTGCAGACAGACTGCCGGATTTGGGCAGTCTGTCTGCAGCTTTTAATTGGCCCATGCGATCTGTTGGGATATGGACAGAGGAAAGATCCGTAAGGTACTGGCATTTAGATTCTCGTGTCGGAGATTGACAGCAGTAAACTGACTGTTGGTATAAGTTTTGTAATAATAGATACCTTTGGTGGCATTGATGCAGCAGGCATAAGTGGTCATATCGCATGCGTCTCTCTGGGAGAGGACACTGCCTTTTACAATGGACACAGAGTCCAGAAGATGAAAAAGTTGTGCCAGGCTGCTGGAGTCATCTTTGTCACAGACAGAGTTCAGTAGCAGATAAGCAGCTTTCACAAAACGAGAAGAGGGAGAATAATCTCCAGGCAGCCCAAAACTCCCAAGACCCTGCCCGAAAGGTGCGATTCCCTCCAGTTCACTGAAACAGTTCCTGGGATAACCGGAGATCAGGTTCATGTACTGGCAGAGGTTGGTCAGCTGAAAGTGAAAGGCGGGATTGTTAGTCAGGACACCTACGGAATTGTCATACAGATGCAATCCGTCTCTGGTATTTTCCAGAGTGGCGGAACAGGTCTGGTCTGCAATGTGCCAGTGCAGAGGGGTTAGTGGCAGACTGCTGCTGAATGGAATATTTACAAGATGAGTAGAATCAAGAAGACGGCGTGCTTCTTCTACCGTGCCACACTGTCCCAGGATCCAATGGAACAGTTCAAAAGGAGATATATTGGTTTTGCGGGGATCTTCCTCATCCGGATAGTAAGCATTATCCGGAAAATTCAGGGCTGCCATGCAAAGTCCTTTTTCGTTGGCTGCTTCTGCATAAAGTGGATAATCATCCAGAACGGAAGCCATGCCGATGATGGCATTATGTCTTCTTAATACGCTGGAACGCCGGAATGTAACAGGATAATTCCGGGGTGTAATGACAACAGAAGTATGAAACTCATAGTCGAGGTCCATAGTACGTCCAAAATAAAAATCGCTGGTCTTCATAGCAATGCTGGTACACATAATTATTCTCCCTGTGTCTGTTTTAAATTTAAGAAATAATCTCTAACTATTTTATTCCCCAAATGTTAAATAATATGTTTGATTTTTATTCTGAATGCAGACGGAAGTCAGTCCTTTCGCCTACTCCAAGATTTGAAGAATGCATTCCCGGGTAAAATTGATTAACTTTGAAATTGCAGAAGAGACAGGGTTTCCATTTTTTCAAAAAAGACTGGTTTGAGTTCGGAATCACCGGTCAAGATCAAAGATTTTGTATAACTGTATAATTTTAAAATGCGATATTTCAGAATTCAATTATGATTTTAATGTATTAGATTGCTCAAAACGCATTTCTGTGATATGATAATAAATACAATATGAACAGATATAAAAAATATGACTGAGGTGAAAAAATGGCAGTTAGTTACAAGAAATTATGGAAATTGTTGATTGATAAAGACATGATGAAGAAAGATCTGCGGGCAATGACAGGTGTTAGTACAACAACAATGTCTCGATTATCAAAAGATGAGAATGTCAGTACAGAAATTGTGTCGAAAATTTGTTCTGTATTAAATTGCGATGTTGGAGACATCATGGAATTTGTTCCTGATAAAAAAGAGGAACCATAAAGAGGTACGGCAGCGTGGATTCTTCCTTTCCTTATAGTGCGTCTTTGACCAGAGAGCCGTTCCTTTTCTACGAAATGCGTTCCACCGCAAAGCTGATGACAGAAGGAATTTCTGAGGATGCAATTGTAAAAGAAATTGCAGAGCAGAATCTTTTCCAGTACCCAACGGAAAAATCGATCACACGCATGGCGAAAGCCTGCATCAAACGGCTTCATGCGCTGGAAGATGATTCACTGGTGTCTGCGATTGTATCACAGCCGGCGGATGTAGCAAAACAGATTTGTCTGTACGCAATGATGAAGCAGAGCCGACTTGTTTGGGAGTTTATGTTGACAGTCATTGGTGAGAAGTACCGGTTAAGGGACACGTCTTTTGGTAAGATAGACTTAAATACATTTTTTATGCGTTTGCAGGAACAGAATGATACCGTAGCTTCCTGGAGCGATACTACAATCACAAAGTTAAAACAGATTATTGCCAAAGTGCTTGTCGAAACAGAATATCTCGACAACATTAAGGCAGATCATTTGAATCCAGTATGGCTGCATCCTGTTTTGGAGAACGCCATCAGAAACAATGGAGACACGGCGGTACTGCCGGCGTTTCATTGCTTTTCATAGGAGGGAGCCAATGAGTGACAAGGTGAATTTCGGCGCAGCCGAAAGACAAGGGGAGCCCGTAAGGGTGGGAAGATGCCCTGGGGCAGAGGGCGGCCTGGGCCGTATAAAAGAACGCCTGGACAAAGTTCGGGCATTGATTCAGGAACCGGAGTTTCTGGAAGGCAAGGGACTCAGCAATGTCTTCTGGAACAGCTTAACTTTGTAATCATAAAGTAAAGGAGGGGTTGCGTATGATGACGGATGAAAAAATCAAAAATTCCAGCGAACTGGAGTTTACAGCGTTTTGCATTGAAAATGTGGCGGCAAAGTTGGGTGTGGGTGCAGAGCGTGTCTATCAGGCATTTACCGAAAAGAGTAATATTCTGAACGGCTATATCGTGCCGGAATATGAAGTACTTCATACCCAGAGCCGGGAATATATCGTAGACGATCTCCTTGACGTGATGAAAGAAAGTGGTGTGGAAGTATGATTCTCTATCATGGTTCCTTTTTAGAGATTGCAAAGCCGGATTTGGTTCATTCATGCCCCAATGTAGACTTCGGGCTTGGCCTTTATGTCACGCCATTGCACGAACAGGCGGCGAAGTGGTGCGGTAAGTTCAAACACCGTGGAAGAGATGGCATCATTTCCTGTTATGAATACAATGAAAGCCGGGAAGCTGAACTGAAAACTCTGAAATTCGATTCCTATTCCGAGGAATGGCTGGATTTCATTCTGAACTGCCGCAGCGGAAAAGATTCGACAGATTATGATCTTGTTGTGGGCGGTGTCGCCAATGATAAGGTGTTCAATACGGTGGAACTGTTTTTTGACGGATTGATTGACAAGACGGAAGCGATCAACCGTCTGCGTTATGAAAATCCAAACCTGCAAATTTGTTTTCGCACAGAGAAAGCTCTGTCTCTGTTGCATTTTAAAGGAAGTGAAACACTATGACAGCGAACCCGATTTTACTTCAGAAAAAATACAGCTGTGTTATTGAGTGCTTTGCCGGACGGCAGGGGATTTCACTGGATGCGGCATTGGATTTTTTCTACCATTCCAAGGTCTATCAGCTGATCCGTGACGGTGTTTCCGATATGCATTGCATGAGCGATGCGTACCTGGCAGATGAACTGGAACAGGAATATCAGACAAAACGATAAAAAACTATGTACTTTGTAGCGAATTGAGAGCGAGGTGCTATGATGACCATAGAAGAAATTTTTGCAGGAGAATCGAAGAATGTGGGCAGGTCAAGAATTACCGTGCTTATTTCAATGCGAAAGCCCGCCGGTTGAAAGTCAGTACACAGAATAAAGTTCCGGAAACCCCGGCACAACTGCACATGGCTGTTATGGCGGCAATCTGCGGATTGAAAGATGCACAGCCGAATAGGATTCTTCGCAGTGTGTTCCGTGCCGGACTGGATGATTTTATTTCCATACCGCACCAGGCATATTGCTATGATTTTATTTCGGAATGGCTTCACAGCGACAAGGTGAATTCCAGCGAAACTGGAAGACAAGGGGAGCCCGTTAGGGCGGGAAGGTGCCCTGGGGCAGAGGGCGGCCTGGGCCGGGACATTCGGCAGTTATACGATGTGGCACAATATGTTGAGGATAAAGATTGTCTGTATCCGCGTTTTGAGAAACTGTCGGTGGATGATCTGGCAGGAACAGAGTGTTTCCCGTGCATCCATGAAGTGATTCTGGGAAAGCTGATGACAGAGATCAGCGATGTTCAGAAGCTGATTGCAGATGCCGCAGCGTGAGCCGTTTCAGATTGACATCGCTTTTGCGGTGGATGAGTTTGATTTCTTTAGTTAGTACCGCAGGAGATGGAAAGAGGGAACAGTTTACAGAGGGTGAAAGCACATGTGAAGAAATAAAGAACAAGCTCCGTCAGAACTTTGACAGTAAGATTGTTCGGAAAGATTCTTTGCAAAAAATTAGCACTCACCTCTTGACAGTGCTAATAATCGGTGTTATAGTCACTATAGAACAAATAAGTTCTGTTTAAGAAGCAGTTGAGAGGAGGACGGCATATGAAATTTCAGAAATTTACGCAGAAATCTGCCCAAGCGGTGAATGACCTAGAAAAGACGGCACTGGAATACGGAAATCAGGAGATTGAGCAGGAGCATTTGCTGTACAGTCTTTTGACCCAGGAGGAAAGCCTGATTGCCAGACTGATTGCCAAGATGGATATAGATGCTGTCTTATTTAAAGAGAGAGTGGAAGAAGCGCTGAATAAAAGGGTAAAAGTGTCCGGCGGACAACCCTATGTGGGGCAATATCTGAACCGGGCACTGATCAGTGCGGAGGAAGAAGCAAAGCGGATGGGAGACGAATATGTCTCTGTAGAACATCTGTTTCTGTCTCTTCTGGACAATCCAAGTCCGGCTGTCAAAGCTCTTTTTAAAGAAAGCGGAATCACAAAAGACCGGTTTTTGCAGGCGCTGTCCACGGTTCGGGGCAATCAGAGAGTGACCAGCGACAATCCGGAGGCTACCTATGATACCTTGAACAAATACGGCTATGACCTGGTAGAGCGTGCCAGGGAACAGAAACTGGACCCGGTTATCGGAAGAGATGCGGAGATCCGCAACGTGATCCGGATCCTTTCCCGGAAGACCAAGAACAATCCGGTGCTGATCGGAGAGCCGGGGGTAGGTAAAACTGCAGTGGTGGAAGGCCTGGCGCAGAGGATTGTCCGGGGAGATGTGCCGGAGGGACTGAAGGAGAAGAAGGTTTTCGCGCTGGATATGGGAGCACTGGTAGCAGGAGCCAAATACCGTGGGGAGTTTGAGGAACGTCTGAAGGCAGTTTTGGAGGAAGTACGTAAAAGCGAAGGGCGTATTATTTTATTTATTGATGAGCTGCATCTGATCGTGGGAGCAGGCAAGACGGACGGAGCCATGGATGCAGGCAATATGCTGAAGCCTCTTCTGGCGAGAGGGGAACTGCACTGCATCGGCGCCACAACTCTGGATGAGTATCGGCAGTATATTGAGAAAGACGCGGCGTTGGAGCGCAGGTTCCAGCAGGTGCTGGTGGATGAGCCCACAGTGGAGGATACGATCTCTATTTTGAGGGGATTAAAGGATCGCTATGAAGTGTTCCATGGAGTAAAGATTACAGATTCCGCCCTGGTGTCTGCGGCCATGTTGTCCCATCGCTATATTTCCGAACGGTTCCTGCCGGACAAGGCCATCGACCTGGTGGACGAGGCATGCGCGCTGATTAAGACGGAGCTGGATTCTATGCCTACTGAGCTGGACGAACTGCGTCGAAAGGTTCTGCAGCTTGAGATCGAAGAGGCGGCACTGAAAAAGGAGACGGATCGACTGAGTCAGGATCGCCTGGAGGCGCTGCAGCGGGAGCTGGCGGAACTTCGTGATGAATTTAACAATAAAAAAGCCCAGTGGGATGACGAAAAGCACTCGGTTGAGCGGCTTAGCAGGCTCAGAGAAGAGATCGAAGGGGTGAACAAACAGATCCAGGCTGCCCAACAGAGTTACGACCTGGAGAAAGCTGCTCAGCTTCAGTATGGTCAGCTGCCTCAGCTTCAGAAGCAGCTGGATGAAGAAGAGGAGAAAGTGAAGAAGCAGGATCTGTCTCTGGTCCATGAAAGTGTGACTGATGAGGAGATTGCCAGGATCATCTCCCGGTGGACCGGCATCCCGGTGGCGAAGCTGACGGAAAGTGAACGGAATAAAACGCTTCATCTGGATGCAGAACTGCACAAGCGGGTGATCGGACAGGATGAGGGAGTCCGGAAGGTGGCGGATGCGATCATCCGTTCCAAGGCGGGGATCAAAGATCCGGGCAAACCTATTGGTTCTTTCTTGTTCCTCGGGCCCACTGGCGTGGGTAAGACGGAGCTCGCCAAGACACTGGCAGCCAGCCTCTTTGA
Source organism: uncultured Lachnospiraceae bacterium (assembly GCA_910579225.1). GTDB lineage: Bacteria > Bacillota > Clostridia > Lachnospirales > Lachnospiraceae > Hominiventricola. The sequence goes on from CAJTTI010000018.1 coordinate 19,713, forward strand.
CGATGAACAGAATATGGTCCGTATTGATATGAGTGAATATATGGAGAAATATTCGGTCTCCAGGCTGATCGGAGCGCCTCCCGGATATGTGGGCTATGAAGAAGGCGGCCAGCTGACAGAAGCAGTCCGCAGGCATCCGTACTCCGTCGTACTTTTTGATGAAGTGGAAAAGGCACACCCGGATGTGTTCAATGTGCTTCTGCAGGTGCTGGATGACGGGCGGATCACAGATTCCCAGGGCAGGACGGTAGACTTTAAAAATACGATTCTGATCATGACGTCCAACATTGGATCTTCTTATCTCCTGGAAGGCATTGATGAAAAAGGCCAGATCCGTCCGGAAAATGAAGCGATGGTAATGAACGACCTTCGGAATCATTTCCGACCGGAGTTTCTGAACCGTCTGGATGAGACGATTCTGTTCAAGCCGCTGACCAGGGATAATATCGGACATATCGTGGATCTGCTGCTTGCAGATCTGAACCGGAGGCTTTCCGACAAAGAACTGACCCTTCAGGTGACAGATGCTGCAAAAGCATATATTGTGGAACATGGGTACGATCCGGTGTATGGGGCGCGGCCTCTGAAGCGTTATCTGCAGAAGTACGTGGAGACTATGGCGGCGAAGTATATTTTATCCGGTCAGGCTTGTGCAGGAAGCGTCATGGTGGTGGATTGCGGTGAAAACGGGCTTCTGATTCGGGAACCATAATGAAAATGACCCGGTTGGGCCTGGCCTATGCAAATGGATGGCACATAAAGTATAATATAATAAAACTGGAGGATAATTGTGATACCAAAAGACCCCATGATGCTGCTCAGCTATGTGAACACCCAGCTTCGGGATTTCTATCCGGACTTTGCAGGCTTTTGTGAAGATAAGGGGCTGGATGCTTCAGAAGTGGAAGAAAAGCTACGCAGTATTGACTATGAATATGATGCAAAGATCAATCGTTTTGTATAAAAACAGTTGACATCCGGTATTTTCTGTGCTATGGTAGATAAGGTTATGAAATGAAAGAAGAGTATCCACTCTCACCTTGGCACAGGAAGTGACCCGGGTTAATACGGTAAGATGGTATGCGGCTGCATATTTCTTTTGTGTGTTAAGTGGATAGTTTTCTATCCACTTTTTTATGCGCGGAGGTGTACAGTTATTAGCGAATTAATGATTAATGAGCAGATCAGAGATCGGGAGATCCGACTGATCGGCAAGGATGGAGAACAGTTAGGCATTATGTCTGCCAGTGAGGCAATGAGAATGGCGAGGGAGGCTGAGCTGGATCTGGTCAAGATTGCTCCTACTGCCAAGCCACCGGTATGTAAGATCATTGATTATGGAAAATACCGTTATGAGCTGGCGAGAAAAGAAAAGGAAGCAAGAAAGAAACAGAAAACCATCGAAATCAAAGAAGTTCGTCTGTCTCCGAATATTGACGACAACGACCTGAAAACAAAAGTAAATGCGGCAAGAAAGTTCATTCAAAAGGGTGACAAAGTAAAGGTGACTCTTCGTTTTCGCGGACGTGAGATGGCACATGTACAGAGCAGTAAGCGGATTCTGGATGAATTTGCCGAGAAGCTGGCAGATATTGCAGTTGTCGACAGGGCGCCGAAGATGGAAGGCCGAAGCATGACCATGTTTTTCAGTGAAAAACGTAATTAACTTATCCAGAAGCTGTAAAGGGCGGGTTCCTTTAGGGGATCGGTAAGTTATGCCGGATCGGCAGATCCGGCGCAAGATAGAATATGTTTACAGGAGGAATCAACATATGCCAAAAGTAAAGACAAGCAGAGCAGCTGCAAAACGTTTTAAGAAGACCGGAACCGGACAGTTAAAAAGAATGAAAGCTTATAAGAGCCATATCTTAACTAAAAAATCTCAGAAGAGAAAGAGAAATCTTAGAAAATCTACCATCACGGATGCTACCAATGTAAAGAGCATGAAGAAGATTTTACCGTATTTATAAGATTTGGAGAGTTAAGGAGGAAGAACAATGGCAAGAGTGAAAGGCGGCTTAAACGCTAAAAAGAGACATAATAGAGTATTAAAGCTTGCAAAAGGCTACAGAGGCGCAAGAAGCAAGCAGTATCGGGTTGCAAAACAGTCTGTAATGAGAGCGCTGACCAGTGCTTATGCAGGACGGAAGCAGAGAAAACGCCAGTTCAGACAGCTTTGGATTGCGCGTATCAATGCGGCGGCACGTATGAACGGCCTGTCCTACAGCAAATTCATGTATGGACTGAAAAATGCAGGCGTGGAGATGAACAGAAAGATTCTTGCAGATATGGCAGTGAATGATGCAGCAGCTTTCACCGCACTGGCAGATACTGCAAAAAGTGCATTGAATAAATAAAAAGAGATTGTACAAAAGCCCTTGGGAGGACTGCCGGGACAGGCAGGGTTCCAGGGGCTTCGTTTCCAGGTGGATTAGATTTATACGCAGAAAAGATGTGGAACATATGTTCTGTATAAGAATGGGATAGGAGCAGGTTATGACAAAAATTGAGATTATTTCCGGTTTTCTGGGAGCCGGTAAGACCACATTGATCAAAAAGATGCTGCAGGAAGTATTTGCGGGAGAGAAAATTGTACTGATAGAAAATGAATTCGGAGAGATCGGTATAGACGGCGGGTTTCTGAAAGAAGCGGGGATACAGATTACGGAGATGAATTCCGGATGTATCTGTTGTTCTTTAGTGGGAGACTTCGGAACGGCACTGAAAGAAGTTATAGAAACCTATGCTCCAGACCGGATTCTGATCGAGCCTTCCGGAGTAGGGAAACTGTCAGATGTAACAAGAGCAGTGCAGGGGGTTGCAGCCCAAGAGCCGGTGGAACTGAACAGTTCTGTGACCGTCGTGGACGGACAGAAGTGCCGGATGTATATGAAGAATTTTGGTGAGTTTTTTAATAATCAGGTGGAACACGCGGGCACAATTGTGATCAGCCGTACTCAGAAAATGACAGAGGAGAAACTGGAAGCCTGTGTGAAGATGCTGAGAGAAAAAAATCCCACAGCGACGATTATCACGACCCCCTGGGAAGAGCTGAAAGGCGAACAGATTCTTGCAGCCATGCAGCATCAGGATTTGCTAATGAAAGAAGAACTGGAAGGGCATCTTAAGGAACATGGACATGCTCATGGTCACAGCCGTGGGGAGGACTGCGGCTGTCATGACCATGATCATGAACACAATCATGGGGAGGACTGCGGCTGTCACGACCATGATCACCACCATCATCATGCAGATGAGATTTTTACAAGCTGGGGAAAAGAGACGCCTCACAAGTACAGTGAAGAACAGCTTCAGAAGATTTTGGCGAAACTTTCGGATGATGATGAATGTGGTATCATTCTCCGGGCCAAGGGTATCGTTCCCTGTACGGATGGCGGCTGGCTGCACTTTGATATGGTCCCGGAGGAGTTTGAAATCAGGCACGGAGAGGCAGACTATACCGGTCGCCTCTGCGTAATTGGGTCCCATCTGAATGAAGAAGAATTGTCCAGGCTCTTTGAGCTTGTTTAGGGATTGTCAGGAGATAAGGATTATGAAAATTCCCGTATTTGTGATTCATGGATTTCTGGAAAGCGGCAAGACCAGATTTGCCCTGGAGACGCTGTCAGATGAATATTTCTCTGACGAAGAGCATACGTTGGTTCTTGCATGTGAAGAAGGAATCGAAGAATATGATGAAGAGATTTTAAAACAAGCCAATGCTACGCTGGTCATGCTGGAAGACAGAAGTGAATTCAATGAAAAATTTCTGGCAGAATGTCAGAAGAAATATAAACCAACTCAGATTGTCCTGGAATATAATTGCATGTGGGGAATGGACTTTCTCAGGGATATGTACATGCCGAAAGGATGGTTTGTGGCGCAGGTGATCACGACTGTGGATGCATCGACTTTTGACGTATATCTGAAGAATATGAAGTCTCTGTTCATGGAGATGGCAAAGGATTCTGACTTGATTATCTTTAACCGGAGCCAGGACGATACGCCTGCGGCCACATATAAACGGAATATGCGGGCGGTGAACCCCAAAGCACAGGTGGTATTTGAGCGTGAAGACGGGACCATACTGGAATTCGAAGAAGAACTACCCTTTGATCTGGACGCAGATGTGATTGAGATCAGCGATGTGGATTATGGGATCTGGTATATTGACGCCATGGATCATCCGGAGAAATATGACGGGAAAACGGTTCGTTTTACTGCCATGGCATATACGGGAAAGCAGCTGCCGGATGGTTATTTTGTGCCCGGACGTATGGCTATGACCTGCTGCGCGGATGATACGGCATTCATCGGCTTTCTGTGCAAATCTTCCTATGTGGACCGTCTGAAGCAGAGGCAGTGGATTACAGTTACTGCCCGGGCGCATATGGAGAAGAGGGCAGAATACAGCGGGGAAGAGGGGATTGTGCTTCATTCCACGAACATCAGAACGTCGGAGAAGCCGGAAGAAGAACTGGTGTATTTCTGATCAGTAGTTCATAAGAACAGAAATTACAGATATTGATTTTTAAAAGACAGAGAAGGGTCGGGACTTATAAAAAACTCCCGGCCCTTCTGATCATATCTCTGTCGGTTTCTCTCTGGAGGAACAGGCAAGTCTGCCTTTTCTGGCGTTCGGATGATTCCATTTCTCACTTTTTCATATTAATATATGGGCTTTTGCCGTTGGGCAGAGGAACAGAGTGCAAAATATCACGGAAAAAATGCGAAGTGACATACTGGTTGGAAAATAATCAAAGCTTTGTTATAAAATGTAAAAAATACGTTTTTACCAGAATGTTTTTGTATGTTATGACGATAAAAGACAGAATTGCTATAAAATTGTTATTCGGGAATAGATGCCATTTTCTGAGGTAAATATATGAGTGTAAAACAGAATGCAGAAAATACAGTCTGCAGGAAGGAGGAGATATAATGTATCACCTTGCCATCTGTGATGATGAACAGGAGGCGCTGGAGGAGACAGAACAGCTTTTGCTCGGATACAGAGTACAGCGTCCACAGAATGAATTTGTAATTGAACGTTATGAGACGCCGGAAAGCATGCTGTATCAGATGCGGGAGAACGGCGACCATCCGGATCTGATATTTTTGGATATTTATTTGAACGGGAGGACGGGAATAGAGATTGCACAGGAGCTGCGCGATATGGGAAGTTCCTGTCGTGTGGTGTTTCTTACAAATTCCAGAGAGCATGCATTGGAGGCCTTCGGTGTGAATGCCATGCAATATTTGCTGAAACCAGTTTCCTTTTCGGCATTTATGGCAGTGCTGGATCGCTTCTTTATGGAAAAGGAAAAGGAAAAGAATCAATATTTACTTCTTAGAACAGATGGACGGATACGACGGGTATCATTTCGGGATATTGTCTGCTGTGAAGCGCAGGGCAATCAGCAAAAGTTGATGTTGGCGGACGGAGAAGAACTGATGCTCCGTATGACGCTGACGGAATTATACAATAAAATGTCCGGGCGTCCGGAATTTGTCCGGGTGGGAGCAGCATATGTTATTAATTTGATTCATACAGAAAGTCTGAATGCAAAAAATGTAGAAATGGATACCGGTGAAAAGATTCACCTGCCCAGAGGTGCATATGCGACACTCAGAGAGCATTATTTTGATTTCTACTGTGGGGAAGAATAAATGACACTTGGAATTACACCGTTACTTTCTATATTTCGTAATCTGACAGAAATTACCGGATTCTGTGTATTATTTCTGCTTTTGGATCATCCGCGGTTTGGTTGGAGGAGAACGCTTCTATATTATGCGGCATTTATATTGTCTGTAGGTGGTGTGGGGACCATATGGGTACTGTGGGATCCGGGCAGTTATCAGAAGTTTTGTGTGCTGGTTTTTGTCTTGTGCGCATCCGTATTTCTTATTTATGTCAGTGCGAATCATCCGTTTCAGTCATATTATAACTTTTCCATGCAGATGTTTGTTCTTCTTTGTCTGCTCTTTACAGGTATATGGTGTGCAAAAACATTTTTTGGGGGGAACCCGTGGGCAGAGCTTCTGATTCGTATAGGGTACATAAGTGTTTTGGCGGCAATCTATTATTTCTATATCCGAAAACCGTTTTGCGGGCTGACAGAGGCTTTGGAGATTCCGTGGAGAGGCGCATGCGTTGTCTCTGTTGCGGGAAATCTGCTGGTGATATATGTGCTGGTGTGGCCGGTTCCTGTATCCCTCCGGGAGAGGCGCGAACAATTTATCTTTGTCTGTATGTGTATACTGCTTCTGATCATGCACATCTTCATGTTCAGAACCTTGTCTATTGTAAAGGACAAGATTGAAGAACAGCAGGAAATGGAACTGTCTCTGACCAATAATAAGCTGCTTCAGCGTGAACTGGAACTGATGCAGAGGGCAGTGGAAGAAGCCAGGCGGATTCGCCATGATATCCGTCATCACAATCTGAATGTAGCGGCCTATGCCAGAAAAAAAGATATAAAAGGACTTTTGGATTATCTGAAAGAATATGAAGAAGAACAGGCGTTGTCTCTCCCGGTTAGCAGGTGCGAGAACCGGACCGCCAGTAATATTCTTTCAGAGTATGAAGCCAAAGCCCGCCAAAAGGGGATAGAGGTACAATATGATCTGAAACTGGAACAGAATATTCCTGTCAGGGATGTGGATTTGATCGCTATTCTGGGAAACGGAATGGAAAATGCGCTGCATGGATGTTTGGCATCTGGAAGAGAACCACAGAGAATCTGCGTCTGTATCCGTCCAAGATCGGACAAACTGGCTATTCGGATTACCAATACCTGTTCTGATCAGGTAAAGCTGGAAAACGGCCGCCCGAAGGCAGGCGGGGTTGGGGTCTCCAGTATCCTGAGAAGTGTAAAGCGGTACGGAGGGGAAGCAGACTTTAAAGTGCAGGATGGGGAGTTTATTCTGCGGATTTTGTTAAATATTTCCGGTGGAAATGAGGCTGTGCAAAGCATCACGGAAAAAGTGTAATGCATCCCGAAGCTCTGGATTAGAAAAATATATTTGTTATAATTTTAACTAACAGAAATACAGGAGACATGGTAAGTCTGTTGGCAGGAGAGAAGATGATGAAAGGAAAAAAGAATTGGACTTGCGGTTTTACTCTGGTGGAAACACTGGCAGCTGTGGCTGTTCTTGTGATTCTTCTGGGAGTTTCCGCTGTGGCAGTGGCGCATTACCGAAAATATATGAAGATTACGGAACTGGATCATGCAGCCAGGGAGATCTATATGGCGGCCGAGAACCGTGCAGTGCTGTTGGGAAACAGAATGCGGCTTGGAGGATTGGTGGAAGAAGAGGGACGAAAAGTGACGATACCCCGTCTGCCTTCCGACGATTTTCAGGGAGAAAATGACGAAGAAAAAGCAGATGCTTATTATATAACCAGGCTGGAGGATGAGGAGGTGCTTCGCACGCTGCTCCCGGAGGGAAGCATTGATCCGACACTGTATGAAGGAGATTTCTATCTGGTTTATGAGCCGGTCAGCGGTAGCGTGACCGACGTTTTTTATGCGGAAACGCCTATACATATGTTGGAGGACGAGGAGTTTCAGACATTTTATGACCGATGGAGTCAGGCGTCCCGGGAAGAACGGATGAAAACGAACCCTATGCTGGGTTACTATAACGGCGGTATGGCAGAAGGAGGGAAGTACGGCGTACTGCCTACTCCTGGAGTCGCGGTCTTGTTCCGCAATGAAGAAAAGCTGACAGTGGAGGTCATCTTCGCGATTCCGGAGGAACTGCAGGGAGAGGCTGTGGAGAAGACGGTGACTCTGGAGTATGAAGGAACAAAGCTGGCGCTTTTTGCAGGAGACACGTTGGCTCCTGAATACCAAAGCAGGCTGATTGCTCAGAATCAGAACAACGGAAGAGAAACCTATACCTGGGTGCTGGATTCTCTGGAAGCGGGGGAATCCGGAGATTATCCGGAACGGTTTGCCCGTCTCTTTGACGGAATCTTTGGAGCTCCAGCGGGATTCGGGGGAACAGTTACAGTGACTGCAGAACTGTCTTCTCCGGAGGGAAAATTTACAGAAGTATCGGACAGTGATGAAGACAACAGCCTGTTCGCAGGGGTGGACGCAGAAGGTACGGCACAGATCCGGTATCTGCGTCATCTGCAGAATCTGGATACGGGATTCTCAAAAGCAGCAGGGATAAAGAAGGCAGTACAGACAGCCGACCTTTTTTGTCAGGACAATGAAGTGTATCCGGAATATGAGCTGATTCCAGTGGAAAATCCGGAACTGACGTCTTATGACGGAGGCGGCTGTGAAATACAGGGATTGCAGGTGACGCCAGAAAGTGTATCCGGCAATCCGGCGGCAGGTCTGGCTGAGAAAACTGCAGCAGGATTGTTCGCCGGCACAGAAGCAGAACATAAGTTCTTGTTTACGGGCGTCCGGCTTGTGAACGCCTCGGTAGAATGTGTGGATCAGGGGGGCGCAAAGCTTTTCCCGGCAGGTGCGCTGGTGGGAAAGGTAATGGGGGATGCTGAGTTCAGGGACTGCAGGGTATATTGGGAACCAGAAGAGGGTGAACAGGATCTGCAGAGTCTTCTGGGCAGTGAAAAGGACGGATACGATTATAGAATCAGAGGAAACTGCGCCGGAGGACTGGCAGGGGAAACTCTGGGTATGGTGACCGTGGAAGGGTGTCTGGCTGCCAGCACCATCAGAGGGGCTTCTGCTGCCGGCGGTCTGTTTGGCCTGAGTCACGGGGATACAGAGATCAGAAATTCTTTCGCGGACTGTTATCTGGCCGGGGCCAGGGCGGCAGGTCTGATTGGGGAGATGTCGGGTTCTCTGATGTTGGTGAATAGTTATGCTGCCGGGTTTGCGGATATGAGAGAATCGAAAACGGCGGCAGGATTGTGCACAGGTTCAAGTGCAAAGGTGACAACCCAAAATGTCTATACAGCCATGCGTTATCCGGAACGGAAAGATCAGGCAATCTATGAGCTGACTCAGGCTCAGGAAGTTCCGAATAATGATATTTTTGAAAATACATATTATCTGGGAACTGCAGCCGGCAGTTCGTCCGGTAATCTGAACGGGAAGGCAGTTTCTTATGAGGAACTTACATCGGAAGCATTTGCAGACCGCCTGAATCAGGGAGCAGCAGGGGCGGTATTTGCGTGGAAAAGCGCAGGGAACAGCAATCCCTATAATCTGCAGGAGCATCTGAACCTGACCGTTTACAGTTTCCCGGGACTGAAAGTTCTGCCCCATTATGGCGACTGGGGCGCACAGTTTAAGGAACCAAGCCTGGTTTATTATGAACAATATGAAAATGAGGTGTTCGGCTTTTCTGGAGGCAATGCCAGATATCTGGTAGGAGAGCTGTCCGATGACCAGCCTGTATATTCGGATGGTTATGCAGTGGCGGCTCTGGTTCAGGATCTGGAAGATCAGCTTACTGCCGAAGGTGCAGTTTCCATTGTCTATCGGTACTTTGACGGAGCCGGGAGCGGACAGCTTGTGGAGAAGACTGCGACATATACGAAGGGAGAACCTGCCGGAGACGGTCAGTTTCCACTGATTCGTACAGAATGGGAGAATGCGGAGGGAAACAGGGCGGAATACTATCTGGCGTTTCTTCCAGAAGAGCTAGTGACCGGGGCACCTGTGGGGAAAGATTTCTTCCAGTACCTGAGATTCGAGCTGAAGCTGACCGATACAGACGAAAATCCGGGGGGAGAATATTTCTACAATCCGCATTTTGCGGAGACGGTGGTTCCCTATGTGCCGGAGGAAGGCGGGATTTCCGGTCCGTGGACACCGGATACGGCGGCGGCTTACGGAGCGGAACTTCTGGAACGGTATTATTATACGGTAAGTATCCGTACGCCCCGCCATCTGTATGATCTGAGCAAATATCCGGAGTATTTTCACAACGACCGGCACAGCTATACGTTCCGTCAGGGGCTTGATCTGGATTATGCCTTTTATACGGGGCACCATCTGACATCAGCAGACGACTTTCTGAACCAGACGCCGATTGGCAGTTATGACATGCCTTTTCAGGGGATTTATGACGGCGGCTGTCACCGTATCCGGGGAGTGGCTTTTCAGATTCCGGATTCCAACAGCCGGTCGTATGCGGGACTGTTCGGTTATTCTGCAGGCGTACTGAAGAATATGGTCTATGAAATGGACGCAGACCGGGAGATATCGGTATCCATGGGAAGAAGCGCCCAGAACAGGTATCTGGGCGGTCTGGCAGGCGGCAATGGCGGAACCATACAGAACTGTGCAGTCTCAGGGGTGAGACTGACCGGGCATATTTATGATGCATCCATCTATATCGGCGGTCTGACCGGACAGAATCAGGGAATGATACAGGAATGCGCGGCTGAGGTGGCTTCACTGGCGGCCAACGGTTCCAACTACGGGCATGCTTATGTGGGCGGCCTGGTGGGGATGAATACCCGTGACCGTGAGATCAGAACATCCTATGCAGTGGGACGTGTGACGGCAGGGGTGGACAGTACATCAGATGCGAAGATCTGCGGGTTCGTAGGGCGCAATGAAGGGAGCATTGAGAGCAGCTACGCGGCTGTGGACTTAAGATCCAGTGGCAGAAACGTGGAAGTGAACGGTTTTTGCGGCGTGGCGGCAGGTCAGCAGAGAAATACCTATTATCTGAATGAAGGGAATTTTACTTATCGGGATTCTTCTTATACGGCTGCGTATGAAAAGAAAAGAGCAGTACCGGTTACCCATGCCGAATTGTCTGCTTCTTCCTCCTGTGTACCAGGAATGTCCATGGGGGCGTCTGCGCAGGGCGAAGGAAGCGGAACATATCCGTATCCTGCGGCAGTGAAGGGGGCGGATGGAAGTCCGGTCCATTACGGTCAATGGCCGAATCCCATGGATCTGGGAGAGATGGGAGTATACTACTGGGAGAAGCTGGAATCTGACAGTGGTTCTGCATATCATGTCAGTTTGCTGGCAGTGGATCCGGTAGAGCAGCAGGTCAGCAGACGTTCCACCTTGTCGGACGCCCATGACGACGGCGGAGTTGTGACGGATTACGGATATGGATACTATAGCCGGGAAGGACTGAATATAAGTATTGCGGCAGAAGCTCTGTACAATTCTGAGCCCGGGGCTCCGGGCAAACTTTTCACAGCAGATGTAGTCTCTGAGCAGGAAACAGACGAAGCGCTTGCCGGTATGATGCGCGGTTTTACATTTCATTCTTACCGGGGGTTCCGGTCAGATACCGGCGGACTGTATCCGGGCGGGAAAGATCAGAAGAACGGAATCCTGACGCTGAATCAGGGAGGTACCAGCGGACTTCAGGTTTCCTTTTATATCAATCCTCTCTTTGGGGACGCCATGTCTGCCTTCCGGATTCCGGGTGGATGGACACTGGCAGATCCGGTGCTGTCTGTGGTGCCAGGGATACAAGAGGAGAACCCTTACGGAGTTCGCTCCATTGAACAGCTGGAAAATATCAACTGGAACAGTGAAAACCGGAACACTGAAACCGTAGTGGAACTGAACAGAAATATCGGGGATTTTCCATACCTGTCGTCTTCTGACGAGACTGGGAAATATTACTGGAAGCAGACGCATGATCTCAAAGGAAGAGAAGGGGCAATCTATACGCCCATTGCCGAGTACTATGATTCTACAGGTGGAAATCAGGGAAATCTGTATGGCTGGTTTGGCGGTGCCTTCGACGGAGCGGATTATATTATAGAAGATGTCAATATTCAGGGACAGAAGTCGTCCTGCGCCGGACTGTTCGGTATTGTCTATAACGGAACGCTGAAAAATATCATTCTGTATTCTTCGGACGGAAAAGGAACAGTGACCAGTGGTCATTATGAGAATTCTGACTATACAAGCCGCTGGTATGCCATAGGCGCCCTTGCCGGGGTGGCGGCCTCCCATATAGGAAACGCGGTGGAGAACTGTGCAGTTGCCGGTTATACGATCAATGGAAATATTTATACCTACACAGACGGCGGAAACAATAACTGGGGAGGAAGCGGGATTGGCGGTCTCCTTGGTATCTCCAATATGCCTTTGAAAAACTGCTCTGCTGTAACAACCGTCCGATTCCCTGTTACGGCGAAGGATAATGACAACACGCGTGTGGGCGGTCTGGTGGGAACCTGTCAGGACAGTATTACAAACTGTTATGCCGGAGGCAGCATTCAGGTAGATCAGGATGCGAAGGGAGAGACAGGCGAGAGTATGGGCATCTACATCGGCGGTATTGTGGGAGGCAGTTATATGAAGCCGCTGCAGGTATCGGGAGGACAACTGATCGGTATTGTGCAGTCGAAGGATGATCCGGGGAGGACGAACAATGCTTTATCTAACTGTTACAGCTATGTCCGACTGCCGAAAGCCGTCGATAAAGAAGACACTGTTTACAGAGACAGGAAAATCAAATCTCTCTATGCCCTGGGAGGGGTTGGCGAGATCAATGCAAATCCCCAGGAGGACCTTAGCCTGCTTGGCGCTTATAAAGCGAATCATGGGACCTGTACCATTACCAACTGCTATTACCTGGAGGAGGAGGTGTTGGGTGCTCTGGGCGGTACGATCACTGGCATTACTACAAGCAGCGGAAAAACAACCGGGACAAAGACTGATCTGGGGGCTGGCGGAGTCAAAGGACTGACTTATCGACAGCTGGCAGGCAGTGAGAGTCTGGATAACGGGCAGGAAATCTACGCTTCTTTGAATGAGGGAGGCTCAGGTCCTTTTGCGCCTGTTACGTCTACGACGGATGACGGGTATTCCGTGGCAGGCAAGTACAGTTACAGTAGCGCTGCAAGACTGAAGGGGATGAACTATCCCTTCCCTACGATTCTGACCAGAGAAGGTGGGAGATATCATGTCCATTATGGCGACTGGCCTACGAACGGTATAGAGCGCGAAGAAGGAGGTGCGCCGGTGTTCCTGGATCTCTTTGCACTGCCGGAATACTCGGAGACCCTGAGCCTTACAAATGGTGTGGAAGCCGGCGGACGGTGGGAGGTAGAGAGCGAAGCGGCAGAGATTGCCGGGGCAAAGATCGAAGAAGTGCCCGGAACCGGAGAAGGGCGGCTGACCATATATGCAGAGGATACAGGATCGACGGTTCTGACAGTTTTCTACAGAACACAGGATACAGAGTACACATTTTCTTTCACAGTTCATGTAACGGCGGAAATGGATCTGAGGCCGGCAGAAGTAACGTTGTTCCCCAATGATACGGTTACGGTGCCTCTGGCAGTGTACAGCAGAAAGAAAGGTTTGGACCAGTCGGAAGAAGGAGAAGAGATCCAGGATGGAAGACTGGAGATTACCTCAGTCAGCAGTGGCGGCAGTCTTGCAGTCAGGCTGCCGACAGCGGATGAACTTCTGACAGATGAAACTGCCCGGATCATACTGACCGGAGGTGCAGATGTACCGGATGAAGCGGTCATGGTAAATGTGGGTTACACGTGTATATATAAGGAGCGGGAATATACCGGCAACAGTGCTGTTCAGGTTCGCGTGATTGCGCCTCCGGAATTGGTGTCTTATACGGGAACAGACGGAAAGAAAGGCTACAAGATTACTTTTGAACCGGAGGACACGGAGATTTTGGAGGTAAAAGTGACCAGTCAGGATCCGTCCGCCTCTGGTCCGGCGGCGTCGGCGGAAACGAAGCAGAATGTGATTATACTGACAGACGTGAGTACGAACATCAGTGAGATCTGTTTGGAGATTTCGCTGACTATGGATGGATGCCGGCATACGCTGGCCATGACGGCGGCCATTCCGGCAGGAGCGTCAGAGATACCTGCAGGAGTCAATGGGCCAGCCGGCGCGGCCGGTTCGGAAGTGACAGAAGAAGCGGAGGAACCGGAAGGAACGCAGAGCCCGGAGGAAGCGGGGGATGCGGAAGCTCCGGAAGGAACCGGAAATCCGGAGAATCCGGGGGAAGCAGAAAATCCGGAAGCTCCGGAAGGAACGCAGAGTCCGGAAGGAACCGGAAATCCGGAGAATCCGGGAGAAGCAGAAAGCCCGGAGACTCCGGAAGAGTCAGAAAATCCGGAAGCTTCGGAGGGAGCAGGGAATCCGGAGAATCCGGGGGAAGCAGAGAGTCCGGGGGCTCCGGAAGAGTCGGAAAATCCGGAAGTTCCGGAGGGAACGCAGAGTCCGGAAGGAACCGGAAATCCGGGAGAAGCAGAGAATCCGGGGGCTTTGGAAGGATCACAGAGTCCGGGAGAGGCAGGAAATCTGGAGAATCCGGGAGCTCCGGAAGAAATAAGAAATCCGAAGGCTCTGGGAGTGGCAGAGAGTCCGAAGATTTCGAGGGAAGAGCCCCCGGAAGAGTCGGGAGAAGCAGAGAGTCAGGGGCTTCCATAGTGAAAGTTCTGTAAGAAATGAGAAACCGGAAAAAAGGTCGGAAGGGAGGACGTCTGATGAGAGCACTGAGGGAAAAATGGAACAGTCAAAACGGGGCGTCTGTCCTGCTGGCGCTGCTGTTTTTCCTGGTATGCATGATGGTTGCGGCATCCATCCTGATGGCCGCTGTGTCCAACGCGGGCAAGCTTCGCAGCAACAGAGAGGAGCAGCAGAGATATATGGCGCTCTCTTCTGCACTTTTGCTGGTATGTGAAGAACTGACAGCTGCAGAATACAGGGGACAATACTTGTATGAAAAGAGCGAATTTTCTTCCGGCGAGGACGGAGAAGGCAACCCCGTCACTCATAACAGGCATGTCTATGAGCAGGTGGAAGGAAGTTTTGTCTGTGGGCTGAACAGTTCTTCAGGACCAGCGCTGCTGCCTTTGGCGGGGGATCTGGATGCGTTTTTCGCAGATCGTTTTCAGGTGCCGGAAGCACAGAAAATTCCGGGTGATGAGTATGACTGCCGGAAGCTGGACAGTCTGTCCGCGCAGCGGAGTCCATATACGCTGACTTTCACTCCGGATCCGGGCGGGGACGGTTATCCCGGCCTCTCTGGAGAGAAAGTTTCTGTCACGATTACACTGAACGAAAGCGGCAGTATCCGCCTTCGGGCGGTTCTGGAAGGACAGGAGGGGGATACGGAAGCTATGGAAGCAGAACTTCTGCCCTGTGACTCCCTGCAGAAGCTGCTGGTTCCGGAAGGAGGCCTGACTTCAGGAGAAGATCCGGTGCTCTTTCAGACGGAGCCCGTAAAGTGGAAGCTGAACTGGCTTGTGAAAAAGGAGGTGGAGACCGGGTGAAGCAAAAATTGTACAGTAACAGAGGGGAAACGCTGGTAGAGGTATTGGCTTCTGTGGTGATTGCGGTATTGTCTGTTTCACTGCTGTACGGCGGAATCATGGCTTCTGTTCATATTAATGAAAATGCGCAGAACGCAGACGAAGCTCATTATCAGGTATTGTCGGCAGCGGAACAGCGTTCGGTTTCTCTGGGGCTTCCGTCTCCCATGAAAGTCAGGGTGGAAAACGCGGGGAACGCATGCGTCCGGGACCTGGAAGTCAGTCTGTATGGGGGAGAGGGAATCTATTCTTATGGCGTCTCTTCCGATCCGGCTGCAGGAGGAGGGGTTCCATGAAAAGAAAGCTTCGGAATAACAGCGGAGTGACGCTGGTGGAGATGCTGGCTGTTACAGTGATCCTGATCTTGCTGGGACTGATGCTGAATACGGGACTGATGATGGCTGTGGGGAGCTATCATGATCTTACGGCGGAAGCGGAAGTCTGGCTTCTCTTGTCTACGGCTGCAGACGCGCTGACCGATGAATTGCGGTATGCGAGGAATGTACAGACCGTTCCGGCAGAAACAGAGGATTTGGCGGCAGGTATTCCATCCGGTGAGGAGGCAGCTCCGGGGATCAGAGAGCTGGATAGTTACAACAGTGATTCCTTCGGACCTCTGACGGCCCTTACTCTGGGAGAAGACGGACGGATCTATGCCGGAGGCAGACGGCTGCTTCCTCCCGGAGCTTACCGAAACGGTGATTATAAAATAGAGAAAATGGAGATTATCTATGTCCCGGAAGACGCCTGTTTTCAGGTTACATTAAAAGTAATCGGAGGGAGAACGGGATCCATCTCAGCCGAGGCTGCATGGATGGTCCGCTGTCTGAATGACAGTCTGCTTCCGGCAGATGAAAGAGGGGAGACAGAAGGATTGTCTGCATCGGCAGGCATGACCAACGGGTAGAAAGGGGAATCCTATGAGATATACAAAACTGGGCGATATGCTGGTGGAAAGCGGCGTAATTACCCGGGAACAGCTGGAACAGGCACTGAAGATGCAGGCAGGCTCGAACGAGCGGCTGGGTACCGTTCTGCAGGAACAGGGCTTTATTACAGAAAAACAGCTGATTGATACATTAATGGGGCAGCTTGGGGTAGAATACATAGATTTAAACCATCTGAGCATCTCTCCGGAGATGGCCAAGATCCTGCCCAAAAGCGTGGCGAAGAAGTATATGGTTCTGCCCGTCAGAGCGACCCGCTCAGATCTCTGGCTGGCTATGGCAGATCCGCTGAATTTTGTGGCAATAGAGGAAGTACGGGCGGTGACCAGACGGAAGGTCATTCCCATGATTGCCACAGTATCCGCCGTGGAGCGGGCAGTGCAGAATCTGTACAGCAACCAGAACGCCATGCGCGCCATTGAAGAAATGCGGAGGGATCTGCAGGGGAGTCAGTATGGCCTCACTGTCGGAGGGGCAGTGGGGGAACAGTCCATGGCCGTGGATGAAGAAGAGCAAAGTGCTGCGCCGGCCATCCGCCTGGTGAATTCCATCATTGACAGAGCCTGTACTGAGCGGGCAAGTGATATTCATATGGAGCCCGGAGAGGGAGACATGGCGGTCCGCATGCGGATTGACGGTACGCTGCGGCGCATGATTACAGTACCCAGAGAGCTGCAGAATTCCGTACTCTCCCGTATGAAGATCATGGCGCGGATGGATATTGCCAAGAAGCATGTTCCCCAGGACGGCAGGGCTAATGTAACGGTCCGTCAGGAGACTTTGGATCTTCGTATCTCCACGTTGCCTACGATATATGGGGAGAAGGTGGTGATCCGTCTGCTCAGGAAGCTGCCGGATCTGGCAACTCTGGAAGGAATCGGAATGGAAGGAACGAACAGGGAACGGTTCTGTCGTCTGGCGGACCAGGTGACGGAAGGACTGATCCTGATGGTAGGTCCCACCGGTTCCGGCAAGACGTCAACGTTGTATACTCTGATCGACCGCCTGAAAAGCGAAGAGATCAATCTGGTCTCTCTGGAGGATCCGGTGGAATATCATATGGACGGACTCTGTCAGGTGCAGATCAATGACAGGACCGGCCTGACCTTTGCCAATGTGCTTCGGGCAGTTTTGAGACAGGATCCGGATATCATTGCAGTAGGCGAGATTCGGGATGGAGAGACGGCGGAGATTGCCATGCGGGCGGCTATGACCGGACATCTGGTCCTGTCCACGGTCCATACGAACGACGCGCTGTCGTCTGTGGACCGTCTGACAGATATGGGAGTGGAGCCGTATCTGGTTGCAGGGGCTGTGAAGGGGATTGTGTCTCAGCGCCTGCTTCGGCGTATTTGTCCCCACTGCCGCAAATCATATGTTCCTGCCCGGGAGGAGACAAAGCTTCTGGGATTTGCCCCGGGTAGTTATTCGTTCTGGAAAGGGGAGGGCTGCAGCGAGTGTTTCGGTACCGGATACCGGGGCAGAATCGGCGCGTTCGAAGTCCTGGAGATCACGCCGGATATTCGCCGGGCTATTCACAACAGGTCCTGGAAGGAACTGGAAGCAGCTATGGATGCTGCTGATTTCCAGCCGATTATGGAAAACTGCAGACAGCTGGTGCAGGACGGTGTCACATCTGCAGAAGAGGTGTTAAGAGTCATGGGCGTCAGTTAAGGAGGAATTATGACAGTAGAAACATATATAATAAAAGCCCTGCAGGATCGGGCTTCTGACATCCATCTGGTCAGCGGGTTGACACCCCGCTATCGTGTGGACGGTTCCATTCGGGAGATGGAAAACATTCCCCTGACCGCAGAGCAGTGCGAAAGATTCGCCAGAGAACTGGCAGGAACGGATTATGAGACGGCCCGGGCTGTGGGAGAAGCGGACCTGTCCAGGACCATCGCCGGCGTCAGATGCCGTCTGAACTTGTTCCGGCAGCAGGGGTGCTGGTCGGCGGCCATTCGCCTTTTGAAAGAACAGATTCCTCAGATGTCGGAGCTGGGTCTTCCGAAGATAGCAGCCGAGTTCTCTTCTTACAGTCAGGGACTGGTTCTGATTACCGGAGAGACCGGTTCCGGCAAATCCACGACCCTGGCTGCCGTGCTGGACCAGATCAATCGTACAGAGCATAAGCATATCCTCACTCTGGAGGATCCCATTGAGTATATCTATACACCTGATAAATGCGTCGTCAACCAGCGGGAGATCGGCAGGGACACCAAAAGCTTTGCTGCCGGTCTGCGTGCGGCGCTGAGGGAAGATCCGGACGTGATCCTGGTGGGAGAGATGCGGGATCTGGAGACCATCGAGACGGCGCTTACGGCAGCAGAGACAGGACATCTGGTCTTCGGCACGGTACATACCAATTCCGCAGCGGATTCTATAGACCGTATCGTAGACGTCTTCCCGGCGGAACGCCAGCAGCAGATCCGCATGCAGCTTTCCATGTGCCTGAAAGCGGTTCTGAGCCAGCAGCTTCTGCCGAAGACGGGCGGAGGCCGGGTCCTGGCCTGTGAGGTCATGAAGACTGACGGTGCTATCCGCAACCTGATCCGGGAAGGCAAGACTCCTCAGATTGTCAATGCCATCCAGACAACAGGAAGTATGGGGAATATTCTGATGGACCGGGCGCTGCAGAATCTTTACCATACCGGCGCCATCAGCCGGGAGATTTATGAATCTGCTCTGAGAGATCCGGCATCCAGCAACAGATATCCCATGGGGGAACCAGGGTTTATGCCAGGTATGAGGCGGCCCATGGACCGTTAGGAGGAGAATACAATGCCTACATATAAATATGAAGGAATCTATTCCAGCGGCGAGAAAGTATCCGGTGCAGTGGAGGCGGTGAGCCAGGCGGAAGCCGTGGCCCAGATCCGTCAGAGCTGCGAGGCAGTGCTTTCACTGAGGGAAGTCTCGGACCGGACGGTTCCGGATTCTCTGGCCCGTTTTCACAGGATCAGTTCTAAAAGTCTGGCTTTGTCCTGCAGACAGTTTGCGATCATATTGAAGGCGGGACTTCCTCTGGTGCAGACTGTGAACCTGGCCGCGGAGCAGACCCAGGACAGAGCGCTGGCCCGTCTGCTCCGGCAGGTGGCTGAAGATGTGGCGGGAGGCTGGAGCTTAAGCTACAGTTTTGAACAGCGGGGAGGGAAACTTCTGCCGGTCACTTTCCGGGAGACCATCCGGGCGGGGGAAGAGTCCGGAGATTTGTTCTCTGCATTCTATCGGATGGCAGATTACTTCGAACGTATGAACAAGACCCGGGAAAGTGTGGCCGGTGCGCTCACCTATCCGGCCTTTGTCCTGGCAGTGGCGGCGGCTGTGATCGGTATTATCATGGGCTATGCAGTTCCTACATTTACTTCCACGTTTCAGAGCATGGAGATCGAGCTGCCTTGGGTCACATCTGTGTTGATCGCGGTGTCCGGTTTTTTCCGGCGGTATATGCTGCTGCTGGTGTTTGTCTTGGCGGCAGTGGTGTTTATAGTTCGTCTGTATGCCCTGACGGAAAAAGGAGGACCTGTTCTGTCCCGCATTCAACTTGGTATCCCCGTGCTGGGCGGAATCGTACGGATGTCCGGTGCCAGTCAGTTCGCACACACCATGAGTGCGCTTCTGGCGGCCGGTATGCCGATTCTGCAGGCCATTGAAGTCTCTGGACGGTCTGTGACCAATCGGTGTCTGTCCGGAGAGATATTGGATACCCTTCCCGGAGTGGAAGGGGGCAGAAGCCTTGGGGAATGTATGGCTTACGCCAGGGAACTGCCTCCCATGCTGGTTCAGATGACTGCTGTGGGAGAGGCTACAGGCTCCATGGAGTCTACTCTGAAGGTGATGGCCGAATATTATGACAATGAAGTAGAAGTGCGTTCCAAGCGGGCCCTGAGCCTCCTGGAACCCATGATCATACTTCTGCTGGCCTTCTTTGTGATTCTGATCCTGATGGCAGTATATCTGCCCATGTTCAGCATGTATTCCGGGATCTGATGCGCAGGGCGGATTACCTGCGGTCGAATGACGCGGGATGATTTTACGCCTGAAGGGAAGAGAAGAAAAGCGGCGCGCCGCCCCCCTGGCAATGCGGCAGAGGGGGCCGGACAAAATATTTGGAGAATTGAAAACCGACCGGTGCGCGGAATTTGCATTCACAACCGATTATCCTGGCCGGCGCCAACCCGCCGGTCCTGTATAATAAACCCCAAAAGGGAGATATAACATACGACTGCAGAAAGCAGTCAGCACATAAAAGAAAGAGAGGCAAGATTTATGTATAAGTTAAAAGAGAAACTCAACAGACAGAAAGGCTTCACCCTGGTGGAAATGCTGATCGTAGTGGCGATTATCGCGATCCTTGTGGCAGTGTCTATTCCGCTGGTAGGCGGTGCTTTGGAAAGTGCAAGAAAAGCTACGGATAGCGCAAACGTACGCGCTGCAAAGGCTGAGACGATGCTGTACTTTATGGGTGCTACGGATGATGAGCTTACTGGCTATACTGCAGGAAGTGCGATTGCAGAGAGTGATGAAATATATTATGACGCTGAGAATGGGAAATTGGTTAAAACTAATAAGCCATCAGGCTATGGAAAATCATCTGATGTAGCTGATCGAGTAATTCAGGTCATGATTGATGAAAAGGGTGCTTTTAACTATAAATGGGTACAGTAACACTAAACTGCCCTTCACCCCTCCTCGCTATCGGGTTGGCGCGCGGGAGGGGAACACAGGAGAATACCGCAGATCTGCGGGCGTTCTCCGGAGCCCGCTGCCCGCAGGACAACGGGTTCCGGAGAGCGCAGAAGAAAGGAGAGGACTCTATGGAGGCGGATTCCGTATGGACAGCGTATCTGTGTATGTGGCTGGCCGTCATCGGAGCGGTTCTGGGAAGCTTTCTGGACTGTGCGGCTGACCGCTGGTCCAGAGGAGAGGACTGGAAGAAAGGACGTTCACACTGTACGTCCTGCGGCCATCTGCTGGGTCCGGGGGATCTGTTCCCTGTATTCAGTTATGTGCGGTATCGGGGACGATGCCGGTACTGCGGCAGCCGGATCCCGGGAGAATGCCTGTATGCAGAACTGGCCGGAGCGACGGCTTTTGTCTGTTTGGGCTTACGATTTGGCCTGTCGCCGGAACTGGGACAGTGGTTGATATTTGCCGGGTTCCTTCTGGCTCTGTCCCTGACTGACAGGAAGAGGAGGATTATCCCGGATCCCCTGCTTCTTCTGATGTTCCTGAATCGGGTGATCTGGATACTTCTTCTGCAGGAACCTCCGGCAGAGATTGTCAGAACTATCCTTCCGGGGATCAGTATTCCCATTTGCCTGCTGATCTTCGTCCTGTGGACAGAGAAACTTCAGAACCGGGAAGTCATGGGCGGAGGAGACATAAAACTCCTGTTCGTCCTGGCCTTTTACCTGCCCTGGGCAGAACTGCTTTTCACTCTGCTGACCGGATGCCTGCTGGGCCTTCTTGCCGCCTTCTGTGGCAGAAAACAGGAAAAGGCTGTCCCTTTCGGTCCCTATCTGTCCGCCGGGTCCATCCTGGCCCTGACCCTTGGCCATCCCCTGATTCAGTGGTATATGGCCCTTTTCTGAATCTTTCTGTCATATTACACCAGTCCCTTTCGGGAACAGAGCGGTGTTTTTCGCCCTCAGATCTGATTTACTTGATGACAGCACTTATACCCTCACAGAGCCGCATCCCCCGGCCGAGAAAGGAGAACATATGACAGGCTCACGCCTTGGCTTCGATATCGGAAGCAACAGTATGAAAATATCCATATTACAAGGAGACAAAATCCGGATGGAGCAAATACGCATGCCGGAAAATCTGGTGGATGAGAACAATAATATTGTTCTTCCCAATGCTTTTATCCATTTTCTGAAACAGACCAGGAAAAAACTGGCCCTTCCCAGAGGGAAAGCTGTCCTGGTGCTGCCGCCCGGACAGGTCATCTGCCGGTTTCTGACCATGCCGAAAATGACTGCAGAACAGCTGATACTGAATCTGCCCTACGAATTCGCAGATTTTATTCAGGGAGTGCCAGATCAGTATTACTGCGACTATGCTGTATGCGATCCGGATGAAACGGACGGCGGAGCGCCGGGTATCCCCATAATGGCGGCCGTGGCAGAGAAGAGAAAACTGTCTGAATATATCCGGATCTTTTCAAGAGCAGGAATCCCGCTGAAAGTTCTTATCCCTCAGGAAATGGCCCTGATCCGGCTTGTCCAGGAACAAAAACAGCCAGGAGATGAATTCTGCTTCGTGGATCTGGGGCATTTGCATACCCGTATCACCGTTGTCCGGCGGGATCGGATTCAGGCGACCAGACAGATTGGACTGGGAGGCAGGAATCTGGACCTGGCAGTGGCAGAAGAACTGGGCGTGGATGCCTTTCTGGCCAATTCCTATAAAACTTCCGATTTTCAGGGAGCTCTGTCAATACCTGCTTTCGGCGATATCTGTGAACAGATTGCAGTGGAGATTTTGAAAGTTATCAATTTTTATCAGTTTACCTATCGTTCCAGTCATCTGGAGGGAATCTACCTGGCAGGGGGAGGCGCCTCTGTGTCTCCTCTGAGACAGGCCATTGAGCGAACGGTAGATATGGAACTTCTGGATCCGGCGGAACTGTTTCCGGAAGCTTTGGGAGACGCAGCATCCGGCATCTTTGCCGCCGGAGCAGTGATGGGAGGGAAAGTGATATGAGCAGGAAGAAAGACGAATATCCCGTAAAGCAGACCCTGAATCTGTACTATAAACCGGACCGGACCACCAAACCGGCCACCATTGCCCTGTATGTCCTGTTCGTACTGACCTGCTGTCTGGGGATTTTCCGGTTCCTGGTCTATGACCTGTGGCAGGAAACCAGAGAGGCGGAGAGAGCGCTCGCTGCCGCAGAAGCGCAGCTGGAGGGCATGACGACGGAACTACTGGATTACAGTCAGGTACAGGAGCGGTATTTTCGCTATTCGGCCACGGAAGAAGAACAGGCTCTGACGGACCGGATGGAGATTCTTGAGCTGCTGGAAAGGACGGTGGGCAGCATGGCGGAGATCAGCAGCATCTCAGTCAGCGGGGACACGGTCCAGGCCGTGTTTTCCAGCGTAACGCTGGCGGAGACTGCGCGGATTGTGAGCGGGCTGGAGGCGTCGCCTGTGGTGGCTGAGACCATGGTAAATACGGCTTCCACCATCGGAGATCCGGGCGCTTCCGTACAGACCAGTATTCTCATCAGATTGACCGGGGAGGGGACAGAAGAATGAAAAGACAATTGACAGTCAGAGAATGGTTTCTTCTGATGCTTCTGCTGGCAGTTGCACTGGTCAGCGGCTATACGATGTTGTTCTATCTGCCCATGACTTCCAGGCGGGATGCAGCCCGTACAGAGACAGAAGCCTGCTATGCAGAGCTGGAAGCTTATGAGATTCAGTGGCAGGAAAAGAAGAGAATGGAAAAGGAGCTGGAGGAGCTTTTCTCAGGCGAGGAAGAGCCGGTGGGGCTTGCACCCTATGACAACCTGCAGCAGGTGATGTTTGAACTGAATGCGGTTCTTTCAGGGACGGAGGATTACAGCCTGTCATTCGGGACCGTGGACACAGAACCGTCCATCGTGCGCAGAAATATTTCTCTGACCTTCCGAAGCACCGGCTATGAAGCTGCAAAAGCGATTCTGGCGCAGCTGCATGACAGTTCTCTTCGGTGTATGCTGGAGACAGTGAATATGAAGATGGAGAGTGGGAAAGAAGGTCCGGTTACGGTGGATGCATCTATTGTGTTTTTTGAATACCGGGAGTAAGCCGGAAAATATCAGAAACTGTCGATTTTAGAAAGATATACAAAAAGGGAATGCCGCACAGGCGGTATTCCCTTTTTTAAGTTTGCTTACTTGTCAGCAAATAAAACTTTCAGCAAATTGATTGCGAGCGTCTTCTCCTCAGCCGTGCGGTCGTGCATAAGCTGGATTAACAGGTTGATGCTGGTGTCATCTGTTGCGATCACATAATCAGCCAGCAAAAAGTCAACGGTAACTCCCAGACGGTTTACTACCTTCACCAGCTTGTCCAAGGTCAGACTTCTTTCACCCCGCTCAATCTGACCAATGTAGGCAGTGGATACTCCGACCTCTTCCGCTAACTTTTCCTGGGTCAGATTCAGCCTTAGACGTTCTTCCCGAATTCTTTTTCCTAATGCATGATAATCCATTTTTTTACCTTCCTTTCAGACTGGGTTCTCTACTTTAAATAATACTTTGAAACGGGTGATAATTAGAATCTACGGAGAGCGTTTTTTAAGATACATTGTAAAAATATTTGACTTTTTTGTCAAGATGTTGTATGATAACAATCGGAATGCGGAAGTGTCGGAATTGGCAGACGAGCAAGATTCAGGTTCTTGTGAGCGTTACGCTCGTGAGGGTTCAAGTCCCTTCTTCCGCATTGAGGTTCCCGGAAGCGTGTCTTCCGGGATTTTTTTTAGTCAGGAGGAAGACTTATGGCGAAGTATGTAATGGCGCTGGACGCAGGGACGACCAGCAACCGCTGCATCCTTTTCAACAGGAAAGGAGAGGTGTGCAGTGCGGCGCAGAAGGAATTTACTCAATTTTTTCCTAAGCCGGGGTGGGTGGAGCACGATGCCGGAGAGATCTGGTCCACGCAGCTTGGGGTGGCAGTGGAAGCCATGACCAAGATTGGTGCCGGGGCGGAGGATATTGCGGCGATTGGGATCACCAACCAGCGGGAGACGACGATTGTCTGGGACAGGGCAACCGGGGAGCCTGTCTGTCCGGCCATTGTCTGGCAGTGCCGGAGAACTGCCGAATACTGTGATTTCCTGAAGGAGAAAGGCCTGGTAGACATGTTCCGGCAGAAGACCGGGCTGGTGATCGACGCGTATTTCTCCGGTACCAAACTGAAATGGATCCTGGATCACGTGGAAGATGCACGGGAGCGAGCCGAAAAGGGAGAACTCCTGTTCGGAACCGTAGAGACCTGGCTGATCTGGAAACTGACGAAAGGGAAAGTCCATGTGACGGATTATTCCAATGCTTCCCGCACCATGCTGTTCAATATCCGGACGCTTCAGTGGGATGAAGAGATCCTGGAAGAGCTTAATATTCCAGCAAGTATGCTCCCGGAGGTAAAGCCTTCCAGCTGTGTGTATGGGGAAACAGATGCTTCGGTGTTCGGCGGTCCCATTCCCATCGGCGGAGCGGCAGGCGATCAGCAGGCCGCGTTGTTCGGTCAGACCTGCCTGCGTCCGGGTGAGGCGAAAAATACTTATGGGACCGGTTGTTTTCTGCTTATGAATACAGGGGAGAAGCCGGTGTTTTCGGACAATGGACTGGTCACGACCATTGCCTGGGGACTTGACGGGAAAGTGAATTATGCGCTGGAGGGATCCATCTTCGTGGCGGGTGCCGCTATCCAGTGGCTCAGAGATGAGATGCATCTGATTGACTCCTCCGGGGATTCAGAGTATATGGCCGGCAAGGTGAAGGACACCAACGGTTGCTATGTGGTGCCGGCGTTTACCGGGTTGGGTGCTCCCCACTGGGATCCTTATGCCAGAGGAACCATTGTGGGGATTACCAGGGGCGTGAACAAATACCATATCATCCGCGCCACTTTGGAGTCTCTGGCGTATCAGACAAATGATGTGCTGAAGGCTATGGAAGCGGATGCAAAGATCCGCCTGGCGGCCCTGAAAGTGGACGGAGGCGCCAGCGCCAATAATTTCCTCATGCAGACCCAGGCGGACATCATCGGAGCCCCGGTGGAGCGGCCGGACTGTGTGGAGACGACTGCCATGGGGGCGGCTTATCTGGCTGGACTGGCCGTGGGTTACTGGAAAAGCAAAGAAGAGATTGTTAAAAACTGGACAATCGACCGGATCTTTCAGCCTGCCATTGACAGCAGAGAACGGCAGGAAAAGATAGAAGGATGGAATAAAGCGGTGAAATACTCTTACGGATGGGCAAAATAAGACAGAAAATCCCCGCCGAACTTCCTGTTCAAAAAACGGGAGAAACGGCGGGGGTTTCTGTCGGATATGTCAGATGAAGATCACATGTCGTACAAATATTGGGAAGTCTCAGTCAATATATCCTTTTTGTTTCAGATAACACTTGAGGATCTCTGCGCCTTGTTCAATGGTCATATTGCCGGTGTTCAGACAAAGGTCATAGTTGGAGGCAGTGTCCCAGGATTTGCCGGTGTAGTAGTTGTAGTACTTGCGGCGTTGTTTGTCTGTGTCTTTGATACGTTCGATGGCGGTGTTCCGCTCCAGAGAGAAGGTGCTCATCATCCGGCGGACTTTGCTCTCGGGATCTCCGCATACGAATACTTTGATCACGCTGTCATGATCCCGGAGGATGTAGTCGGAACAGCGGCCGATGATCATGCAGGTCTCGTTGTCAGCAAGTTCCCGAATCAGTTCAGACTGGAAACGGAACAGGTTGTCCGGAGAGACAATATCCTTTCCCAGGGAAGGCTTCTGATCTCTGGGATTCAGATCTTTGATGATTTTGTACAGAAGATTGTTGCCGGGACGTTCATTGTTGACATGGAAGAATTCTTCCAGAACGCCGCTTCTGTCAGATACCATGCGGAAGATATCTTTGTCATAGTATGGAATATTCAGCTCTTCTGAAAGCTTCTGTGCAATCAGCGTTGCACCGGCACCGCATTCGCGTCCTAAGGTAATTGTAAATTTTTTTGCCATATACACCATCCCTTTGTGGAAATATTATAAGTCAGTTTTTATTGTAACACAGCATATGTACAAAATCAACAAAGGGGCCAGGCGTTTTATAAAATGTTTAAAATTTTTAGAAATTATTATTAGCACTCACATAGAATGAGTGCTAAAAATGTCTTGACTTTTGGTGCCAGGAGGATTATATTACTATTAAATCGCGTGGGCAAAGGGCCGGGAGAAGACATGACCGGAGCTGCAGACGCGCAATCAGATAAAGAAAGGCAGTGGAAATATGAACGAGAAACATGGAAATCTTTCGATCAACAGCGACAATATTTTTCCGATTATTAAAAAATGGCTTTATTCTGATCACGATATTTTCTTCCGTGAGCTGGTCTCCAACGGATGCGACGCAATCACCAAGTTAAAGAAACTGGATATGATGGGAGAGTACACACTTCCGGACAAATATAAGCCCCAGGTTCAGATTCTGGTGAATCCGGATGAGAAGACTCTGAAGTTTGTCGATAACGGTCTCGGCATGACGGCAGAAGAAGTGGAAGAGTACATCAATCAGATTGCATTTTCGGGAGCGACGGATTTTCTGGCTCAGTATAAGGATAAGACCAACGAAGACCAGATCATCGGACATTTCGGTCTTGGCTTTTATTCGGCGTTTATGGTGGCCGATGAGGTGCATATCGACACCCTGTCCTACAAAGAAGGTGCAGAGGCGGTTCACTGGGAGTGTGACGGCGGTACTGAATTTTCCATGGCGGCAGGCTCCAGAGATACGGTGGGTACGGAGATTACCCTGTTTCTGAACGAGGAAAGCCTGGAATTTGCCAACGAATATCGCGCCCGCGAAGTCATCTCCAAATACTGTTCATTCATGCCGGTGGAGATTTTCCTGGCAAAAGAAAATGCGGAACAGGAATATGAGACCATTGATGAGAGCGAACTGACCGAAGAGGATGTGGTGGTGGAACGCATCCATGAGGAAGCGAAGACCGAAGAGATCGAGAATGAGGACGGTACCAAGGAGACCAAAGAAATCTCCCCGGCCAGAGATAAGGTGAAGATTAACAAGCGTCCGGTGTCCTTAAGTGATACGAAACCCCTTTGGACCAAGCATCCCAATGAGTGCACAGAGGAAGAATACAAGGAATTCTATCGGAAAGTGTTCATGGACTATAAGGAGCCTCTGTTCTGGATCCATCTGAATATGGATTATCCGTTTAACCTGAAGGGAATCCTGTATTTCCCGAAGATCAATATGGAGTACGAGTCCATCGAAGGAACTATTAAGCTCTATAACAACCAGGTATTTATTGCAGATAATATCAAAGAGGTGATTCCGGAGTTCCTGCTTCTGCTGAAAGGTGTGATCGACTGTCCGGATCTGCCGCTGAACGTGTCCAGAAGTGCGCTTCAGAACGATGGCTTTGTGAAAAAAATCTCCGACTACATCACCAAGAAAGTAGCGGACAAGTTAAGCGGTATGTGTAAGACTGACCGTGAGAACTATGAGAAATACTGGGACGATATCAATCCCTTCATCAAATTCGGCTGCATCAAGGATGAGAAGTTCTGCGAGCGGATGATGGAATATGTGCTGTTCAAAGATATTGACAGCAAGTACACAACCATAAAGGAGTATCTGGAGCCGGAGGACAAAGACGGGTCTGCAGAAGGCGCAGAGGCGGAGGAAGCGAAGACGGAAGAGAACGACTCTTCAGATGAGAAGCCGGAGCAGACTGTGGAGACTGCAGACGGAGAGCCCATTGAAGAGGAGAAGGAAGAGCCGAAGACGACAATCTACTATGTGACCGACGAGGTACAGCAGAGTCAGTATATCAACATGTTCCGGGAGCAGGGCATGAATGCAGTCGTCTTAAAGCACAACATCGACAATCCGTTTATCAGCCATCTGGAAGCGAAGAACGAGCAGGTGAAATTCCAGCGCATTGACGCCGATGTGACAGATTCCATGAAGGAAGAGACTTCCGGAGAGGAGTTGAAGGCAGAGACCGATGCACTGACGGAATTGTTCCGTAAGGCGCTGAACAATGAAAAGCTGGAAGTGAAAGTGGAAAAGCTGAAGAACGAGAAAGTCTCTTCCATGATCACCCTTTCTGAGGAGAATCGCCGGATGCAGGAGATGATGAAGATGTACAATATGTACGGCATGGATCCTGGTGCATTTGGTACATCCACGACTCTGATCCTCAATGCCAACAACGCACTGGTGAAATACCTGTTCGAGCATCCGGAAAGCGAGCATGCGGATATGATCTGCGAGCAGCTCTATGACCTGGCCATGATCAGCCATCAGCCTCTGGCGCCGGAAGCAATGACCAGGTTTGTTGCCAGAAGTAATGAGATCATGATGATGCTTACCAGATAAAACCGGAGGGCTGCAAAAAAAATGCAGCCCCTGGTATTGTATCAGATTACTTCGAAGGGAATTCCCTGCTGACAAAAATATTTCCGGACCATGTCATCCCAGGCATGGTCCAGTTTTTTGTCCATGGAAAAGACAGACAGGGAGGTGCCGGTGGTACAGGAGAGGGTATGGCCGTCATACTTCAGATTCATCAGAAGTCCCCGGACCTGTTCTGAGGGGATTCGGACGCCGGTCTGGGTCAGCAGCTTTTCCGTGTTGGATGCAGAGAGCTGAAGCGTAAAGCGGAAGGACAAAGGGGTGCGTTTTCCTTTGATCAGCTCCAGACAAAAGGGACGGACTTCTCCCCAGAGAGAGAGGCTACGTTCCGTGAGTAGATCCTGTTCCTTCCGGGAATAATAAGATTTTCGGAGGGTACCGTCAATCTGGAACGTATTGAAGGTCGTAATGGATCCTTCCAGGAGGAGAAAGCGGTCAAAAGAATCAGTAAGAAGGAATTTTTTCATAAAAGATTTAATATCGGCAATCTGCAGTGCAGTCATAGGGCGCCTCCTTTGAAAAATAGTGACGGCGTGACAGCCGCCTGCTGCAGGATGCTTTGTGAAGCAAACACAGTGATATTTTCATTATAGAAGAAAACAGAATACTTTGCTATACTGTTTTTTATATTACAGCAATTGCTTATAGAAAATTGATATGGCAAAACAGAGAGCCGGTATTTTTTTGCATTACTCAAAGCAGTGTGTCCGGAGTCTCAGAGAAAGGTGTTGAATATGAAGGAAAATCAGGTTATGAAGAAACTGATACAGTTAATCGAAAAAGGAACTTCTCCGTATCATGCGACTGCAAATGTAGTGCAACAGTTCCAGGATGGGGGATACGAGCCGCTTTTTCTAAACCGGCCGTGGAAGCTTCAAAGGGGCGGACGCTATTATACCGTGGTGCAGGAGTCCACGCTCATAGCATTTTCTGTGGGAGAGCCGACAGATGCAGGGATGTTCCGGATTGCGGGAGCGCATACGGATTTTCCGGGCCTGCGCCTGAAACAGAATCCGGAGATTGTGAAGAATGGTTATGCGCAGCTCAATGTAGAAGTTTATGGGGGTGCGATTCTGAATACGTGGCTGGACCGTCCCCTGTCTGTGGCGGGAAGAGTAGCTCTTCGAAGCAATGATGTGTTCCGTCCGGCTACCAGGCTGGTGGATTTTAAGAAGCCGTTTCTGGTGATTCCGAATCTGGCGATTCATATGAACCGGGAGATCAACAAAGGGGTGGAACTGAACCGACAGAAAGAGATGCTCCCGGTGGCCGGTATCCGGGGAGATGAGATGACAGAAGGATATTTCCGAAGGCTGCTGGCAGAGAGGTTGTCAGTGGAGGAAGAGGAGATTCTGGACTATGAGCTGGGGCTTTATAACTGTGACAGACCAGAGTATGTGGGCGACGCAGAAGAGGGCCCGTATCTGTCGGCGCCGAGAATTGATAACCTGTCGGGTGTACAGGCGATTGTATCAGGAATGCTGGAAGGGGAAGGAAAGGGCATCCGCGTGGCGGCGTTCTTTGACCATGAGGAAATAGGGAGCAGAACGAAGCAGGGGGCTGGTTCTCAGCTTTTATGCATGGTGCTGGAGAAGATTGCAGACAGCCTGGGATATGGGCGTATGGGGCTTCTGGAGGGGCTCCAGGACAGTATGTTTCTGTCTGTGGATGTGGGACATGCATATCATCCCAATTATCCGGAAAAAATGGATCCGACCAATCAGTGTCCGCTGAACCATGGTCTCTGCATAAAAGAGGCATGCACGCAGGCTTATGCCACGGACAGCAGAGCAGTGGCGGCTGTCCAGCAGATTTGTCTGAAAGAAGGAATTCCCTATACGAAGTATTTTAATCGGTCAGACGGAACATCGGGAGGAACTCTGGGTTCCATCGCTTCTGCCATGGTTCCGGTGGCGACGGTGGATGTGGGAATTCCGATCCTGGCCATGCATTCGGCCAGAGAGCTGATGGGAGTAGCCGATGAAGGCGCGTTGGTCGATCTGCTCCGGGCATATTATGGTTTGTAGAAAAACAATTTGCAGTAAACATGCATTATAAACAGATGGACTATTGCATATCCTGCTGCGTTGTGGTAAGATTATGTGGTAATGAAAACTACATCGCGAAAAAAGTTAAGCGTGTGATAAGGTGTATTTTGTAAGGTGTTCGGGAAGTGTGGTCGATGAGCCGGCATTTGCACACAGTGTAAGCATATGCAGTATGGTTCTTGACGAACAGAACGGCTTATGGAGAGATTATAGCAGGGATGGTAGAAGATATGAGTTACAGGATTGTGGTAGACAGCTGTGGGGAATTTACAGAGAAGATGAAGGGGGATCCGCATTTTGTGCATGTGGCCCTCCGGTTGAATATTGACGGGGAAGAGTTCGTGGATGACGATACTTTTGACCGGCTGGACTTTCTGAAGAAGATGAAGGCGAGTCCCAACTGTCCCAAGTCCAGTTGCCCGTCTCCGGAGGCTTATCGGGAGGCGTACGACTGCGGAGCGGAACATCTGTATGCGGTGACGCTGTCCGGGGAGCTGAGCGGCTCCTGCAACAGCGCGGAGCTGGGGAGAAATCTTTACCTGGAAGATCATCCGGAGGGAAAGGTCCATGTATTCAATTCCTGCTCTGCTTCGGTGGGACAGACGAAGATTGCCCTTAAGATCCAGGAGTGCGAGGAAAGCGGGATGGATTTTGAGGAGACTGTGAAGACGGTGGAGCAGTTCATCCTGGAGATGCATACGTATTTTGTACTGGAGTCGTTGGATAACCTCCGGAAGAACGGGCGTCTGAGCGGAGTGAAAGCGCTGGTGGCCTCTGCTCTGAATATCAAGCCGGTTATGGGAGCCACGGATCAGGGAACTATCCTTCAGCTCGGCCAGGCCAGAGGAATGCAAAAAGCGCTCCGGAGCATGGTAGAGACTATGGCGGCGGAAGTGAAAAATCCCCAGGAGAAAGTGCTGGGAATCACTCACTGCAACAACCGGGAGAGGGCAGAGTATGTCAAAGAAGAAGTGAAGAAGCTTCTGAAGGTGAAAGATATCATCATCGTGGAGACCAGCGGGGTCAGCACCTTGTATGCGGCTCAGGGTGGGATTATCATGGTGATTTAGGAAGCTGATGCTTCCGGTCAGGAAGGGAACTGAGTCGGCCGTCATGGAGACATGGCGGCAGAGGTAGAAAAGAGGATGTTGCAGATATTGTGAAAATGTTGTATTTTGCAACATCCTTTTTTGAAATTTTGGGAACCTCTTAAATACTGTCGTTTGAAGAGTGCTCTTGAAGCACTTTTTTACTGCTCTGTATTCAGGGAAGCAATATAATCGTCGAGGGCAGTGATATCTGCCGTCACCGGTTTGCTGTTCTGTTTCTGCACATAAAGATCGACAGCAGAGTACCCAAGCCATCCGCACAAAGCCAGGATGACTGCGCTGGTACAGACTTTCGTGATCAATGCGTTGCGCTTTTTCTTTGCCTGTATGGCTTTGCGGTTTCGTTTTTGTTCTTTATAGCGATCTACTTTTTCCTGACTCATAATACAATCTCTCCTTTTTCCAACCATATGCACCCGTGCTGGCACGGGCGCATGCTGCTGGAAACAGTATATCACAATTCTGAAAGATTTCCACTATTTTTTCGAAATAGATAGTATCGGATTGACTTTATGATTCTGTCAATATATTCAGCGGTTCTTCTCTGCCTCAGCCATCTTCATGGCGCGGACTTTCAAGGGCAGTCCGAACAGGGTGATAAATCCGCTGGCGTCGTGGTGATCATACAGATCTCCGGTGGTAAAGGAGGCCAGAGATTCGCTGTACAGGCTGTAGGGAGAGGTGGTTCCGGCTTTGATGATGTTGCCTTTGTAGAGTTTAAACTTCACTTCTCCGGTTACATATTCCTGGGTGCTGGTCACGAAAGCCTGTACGGCTTCCCGAAGGGGTGTGAACCATTTTCCTTCGTAAACGATCTGAGCCATCTTGTTGCCCAGGTCTTTTTTGGTCTCCATGGTGGCGCGGTCAAGGACCAGCTCTTCTAACTGATCGTGTGCCTCCATAAGAATTGTTCCGCCGGGGGTTTCATAGACGCCGCGGGACTTCATGCCGACCACCCGGTTCTCCACGATATCCACGATGCCGATGCCGTGCTTCCCGCCAAGCTCGTTGAGCTTGCGGATGATATCAGCCACCTTCATGTTCTCGCCGTTGACGGAGGTGGGAACGCCTTTTTCAAAGGTCATGGTCACATATTCGCCCTCGTCAGGAGCTTTCTCCGGTGTGACGCCCAGTACCAGCATGTGATCATAGTTGGGCTCGTTTGCCGGTTCTTCCAACTCCAGACCTTCGTGGCTGATATGCCACAGGTTCCGGTCGCGGCTGTAGCTCTGACTGTGGTCGAAGGGCAGATCAATGCCATGCTTTTTGCAGTATGCGATCTCATCCTCTCTGGACTGCATGGTCCACACGTCGGTCATCCGCCAGGGAGCGATGATCTTCAGGTCCGGAGCCAGCGCCTTGATGCCCAGTTCAAAACGGATCTGGTCGTTGCCTTTTCCGGTGGCACCATGGCAGATGGCGGTAGCGCCTTCTTTTCTTGCGATTTCCACCAGTCTCTTGGCGATGACCGGGCGGGCCATGGAAGTTCCCAGCAGATATTTATGCTCATAGACAGCCCCTGCCTGTACGCAGGGCATGATGTATTCTTCTGCAAATTCATCTACAATGTCTTCGATATACAGCTTTGCTGCGCCGGAAAGTTTGGAACGCTCTTCCAGACCATCCAGTTCGTTGCCCTGTCCGCAGTCGATACAGCAGCAGATGACTTCATAGTCGAAGTTCTCCTTTAACCAGGGGATGATGGCGGTGGTGTCCAGACCGCCGGAATAAGCCAGAATTACTTTTTCTTTCATACGTATTTTCCTCCGAAATTAATAATGGTAGTAGTCTGTTTTTAACTGCATTCTACTATACAACAAGTCGTGACAGAATGCAAGTGATAAAATATACATAAAATACACGTTGTTATAAAAATTACTTGCATAAAATAGATAAATAATGTATAATTATGCAATCTTGTGAATGATAACAGGATATGAGACATATGGAGGGAAGAACAGGACTTTCAGGCGCATCCGGTTGGTCGTTGGCGGCGGTTTGCCGGATAAGATATGTCAGAGAGCGAAAACGGTTCGGCCGCCGTATGGCCTGTGAAAAGCACTTGCACGGGCAGGGGTTTTGTTATATGATAGAGAACAGTTATTTTTGACAGGAAAAAAAGAGGTGGAAGAGATGATCAGAGCAGGAATAATCGGAGCAACCGGATATGCGGGTGCAGAGCTGGTACGGCTGCTTTTGGGACATAAGGAAGCAGAGATTGTGTGGTATGGTTCCAGAAGTTATGTGGATAAGAAGTATGCGGGTACTTATCAGAATATGTTTCAGCTGGTGGACGCGGTCTGCCTGGATGATAATATGGAAGAGATGGCAAAGCAGGTGGATGTGATCTTTACGGCGACGCCCCAGGGACTTTGTGCGTCTCTGATAAAGGAAGAGATCCTGCAGCAGGTAAAGGTCATTGATCTGAGTGCGGATTTCCGGATCAAGGATGTAAAGGTCTATGAGAAATGGTACGGGATCGAACATAAGGCGCCGCAATATATCGGGGAGGCGGTCTATGGACTGTGCGAGGTGAATCGGGAGGCGGTTAAAAAAGCCCGTCTGATCGCCAATCCGGGATGTTATCCAACATGTAGTTTTTTATCAGTCTATCCGCTGGTAAAAGAAGGGCTGATTGATCCAAATACGCTGATTATTGACGCAAAATCCGGGACTTCCGGAGCCGGGCGGGGAGCGAAGGTGGACAATCTGTTCTGCGAAGTGAATGAGAATATCAAGGCTTATGGAGTGGCGGGACACCGGCACACGCCAGAGATTGAGGAACAGCTTTCTCTTGCTGCAGGAGAGCCGGTGCTGATCAACTTTACGCCTCATCTGGTGCCGATGCAGAGAGGGATTCTGGTGACGGCCTATGCTTCCCTGAACAGGGAGGTTTCCTGTGAGGAAGTAAAGGCGGTATATGACCGTTATTATGAGAAGGCATATTTTGTCCGGGTGCTGGAGAAGGATGTGTGTCCTCAGACCCGCTGGGTGGAAGGCAGTAATTTTGTGGATGTGAACTTTAAAATTGATCAAAGGACCAGACGCATCATCATGATGGGGGCGATGGACAATCTGGTGAAAGGGGCCGCAGGACAGGCGGTGCAGAATATGAACCTGATGTTTGGAGTTGATGAGGCGGAGGGGCTTCGGATGGCGCCGATGTTTCCCTGAGCGCGTGTGTGGCAGGCGATGATGGAAGATGAGGGAGTTGGATGATGGATATTCGTGTGATGACGATTGAGGACTATGAGAAAGTGTATGGGCTCTGGAAGACAATTCGAGGGTTTGGGATCCGGAGCGTGGATGATTCCAGAGAAGGGATCGAGCGGTTTCTCAGGCGTAATCCGACGACCAGCATTACGGCCTGGGAGGGGGATGTGCTGATTGGAGCCATTCTCTGCGGCCATGACGGGCGACGGGGGTGTCTGTATCATGTATGCGTGCGGAAGGGCTGCCGGAGACAGGGCGTGGGCAAAGCCATGGTGGTGGCCTGCATGGAAGCTTTGAAGGCGGAGCAGATCAATCATGTGAGTCTGATTGCCTTTACCCGGAATGACATTGGAAATGCGTTCTGGAACAAGATCGGATGGACAAAGCGGCAGGATTTGAATTATTATGATTTTATGTTGAATGAGGCAAATATTACGGCATTTATCGAAGAAGAGTAAAACATAGGATTGAAGCGGAACAATTATAGACAGGAGTAAAAAAGATGAAAATAATAGAGGGCGGCGTGACAGCAGCGAAAGGGTTTGAGGCAGCATCGACAGAGGCACGGATTAAGTATAAGGACCGGAAGGATATGGCGCTGATTTACAGCGAGGCGCCCTGTGTGGCGGCCGGGACCTTTACGACCAACGTTGTGAAAGCGGCGCCAGTGAAGTGGGATCAGGAGATTGTGAAAAATTCAAAAGAGGTACATGCAGTGGTGATCAATTCTGGTATTGCCAATGCCTGTACCGGAGCAGAAGGATACAGCTACTGTGAACAGACGGCTCAGGCGGTGGAGCGCCTGCTTCGGATTCCGGCGTCCTCTGTGCTGGTGGCCTCCACGGGCGTGATCGGTATGCAGCTTCCGATTGACCGGATTCGGGACGGGGTTGCATCTCTGACAGAGGGGAAAGCAGACACGATAGAAGCGGGCCTGGAAGCTGCGAAAGCGATTATGACTACGGATACGAAGCCAAAGTATGCGGCGGCCCAGGTGGAGATCGGCAACAAGACGGTCACTGTGGGCGGTATGTGCAAAGGTTCCGGTATGATTCATCCGAACATGTGTACGATGCTGAGCTTTGTGACCACTGATGCGGCGATCACGAAAGAACTGCTGCAAAAGGCCCTGAGTGAGGATATCAAAGACACTTATAATATGGTCTCTATAGATGGAGACACGTCTACCAACGACACGGTATTGCTTCTGGCCAACGGGGCAGCGGAAAATCCGGTCATTGACAGTGAGAATGAAGATTACGCTGCATTTAAAGAAGCATTGAATTATGTCAACACCGAGCTGGCGAAGAAGATTGCCGGCGACGGAGAGGGGGCAACCTGTCTCTTTGAGGTGAAGATCGTCGGGGCAGAGACGAAAGAGCAGGCGGTGACGCTCAGTAAATCTGTGATCACTTCTAGCCTGACCAAGGCGGCGATCTACGGGCACGACGCCAACTGGGGGCGGATTCTCTGTGCCATGGGGTATTCCGGAGCACAGTTCGATCCGGACCGGGTGGACCTGTATTTTGAGAGTGTGGCCGGAAAGCTGAAGATTATCGAGAACGGTGTATCCACCGGGTACAGTGAAGAGTTGGCAACAAAGATTTTGTCTCAGGAGCATGTGACGGCCATTGCGGATATGAAGATGGGAGAGGCGTCTGCCACGGCCTGGGGCTGCGACCTGACCCATGAATATGTAAATATCAACGCAGACTACCGGAGCTGACCCACCTGCCAGCCGCGAAGGAGGCAGCAGTGTTTTGCTGAAATGTCAGGACCAGTACAAGAAAAGATGCTTAATTCTTTTAAAATGAATAGGGAATGAATAGAGAAAGTGGGTGACCCCATGGAACAAAGGAACATACAGCAATGGGAGCCGGCGGATATCACAATTCACATACGGGACAAAGGCGTGGTGTTGAGAGAAAAGTCTCTGGTGGCATATGAAACGTCCACCGGTAAGATTGTGGCTGTGGGGACGGAGGCAGAAGCGCTGAAAGGCAGATCATCCGGCGGGATTTGTGTATCATCCCCTCTTCGGCGGGGGATGATTGCTGATTATCCGGAGGCGGTGTGTATATTCACAGAACTGTTCCGCAGGGCCTTGGGAAAGAAGCGGTTTTTGAAGCCTTTCATCACCGTTATAGTTCCGGAAAGGATCACAAATGTGGAGAAAAAGGCGTTGGAAGACGCCATGCTCCAGTCGGGTGCAGGAAATGTTCGGTTTTTTACGATGCCCATGGAGCAGTACTTAAGGGATGTGGTGGAACAACAACCGGATCTGTACCAAAAATACAAGGTCACCATAGGGATCTCCAAGGACGAACCGGAGCGCTATGTGAAAGAGGCTCTTGGACAGATCCTTTCGTATGCCGCGCAGGAAGGGATCACGGCAGAGAGCGTACAAAAACTGCTGGAATCCGTTCGGGCATCTGACGCAGGTGCAGGCAGGACGCATAACTGCTGAAACAAAGATATCAGGGGCGGCTGCATTTACAGTTGCAGTTTCGGCCATCCTGTTATATAGTAGCAGGGAAGAGGAGTAAGACATTATGAGAGAAGACACAGAAAAGTATCTGGAGAAGGCGGCTGTCCTGGTGGAAGCCCTTCCATATATACAGAGATTTAACCGGAAGATTATCGTGGTCAAATACGGCGGCAGCGCCATGGTGGATGAGACACTGAAAAAGAGCGTCATCAGCGACGTGACACTTTTGAAGCTGGTTGGCTTTAAGCCGATCATCGTACACGGCGGCGGCAAAGAGATCAGCAAATGGGTGGG
Organism: uncultured Lachnospiraceae bacterium; assembly: GCA_910579225.1. GTDB lineage: Bacteria > Bacillota > Clostridia > Lachnospirales > Lachnospiraceae > Hominiventricola. The sequence continues at coordinate 58,230 of CAJTTI010000018.1, forward strand.
GAAAGTCGGCATGGAACCCCGCTTTGTGAACGGACTTCGGGTGACCGATGAAGACACCATGGAAATCGCGGAGATGGTTCTTGGAAGGGTCAACAAAGGCCTTGTGACCATGGTGCAGGAGTTAGGCGTCAAGGCTGTGGGCATCAGCGGCAAGGACGGCGGGCTTCTGAAGGTGGAGAAAAAGTATTCCGACGGACAGGATATCGGTTATGTGGGGGAGATTACAGATGTGAACCCCAAGATCCTGTACGATCTTTTGGAGAAAGATTTTCTGCCCATTGTCTGTCCGGTGGGACTGGATGAGCACTTTAACACCTACAATATCAATGCAGATGATGCGGCATGCGCCATTGCCTGGGCCGTAAAGGCGGAGAAACTGGCATTTCTGACGGATATCGAGGGGGTTTACCGGGATTTTGAGGACAAGGATTCCCTGATCTCGGAGATCACGGTCAGCGCGGCCAAAGAGCTGCTGGAGAGCGGAACCATCGGCGGCGGGATGCTGCCGAAGCTTGGCAACTGTATTGAGGCCATCGAGTCGGGTGTATCCAGGGTTCATATCATGGACGGGCGGATCATGCACAGTATTCTTCTGGAGGTATTTTCCAACAAAGGAATCGGCACGGCAATCGTAGGAGACACAGAGGAGAAATTTTATCATGAGTAATCCGTATATAGAAAAAGCAGAAGAGGCCATCTTACATACTTATAACCGCTATCAAATTGTCTTTGACCATGGAGAAGGCGTGTATCTGTATGACGTGGATGGAAAAGAATACCTGGACTTTGGGGCGGGAATCGCTGTACAGTCTTTAGGATATCATAATAAAGCCTATACCCAGGCTTTAAAAGACCAGATCGACAAGTTGACCCATATTTCCAACCTGTATTATTCCGTGCCCATGATGGAGGCGGCTGAGAAGGTAGTAAAGGCCAGCGGTATGTCCAAAGTGTTTTTCACCAACAGTGGGACGGAGGCCATCGAGGGCGCTCTGAAAGCAGCCAAAAAGTACGCTTATGAACGGGATGGGCATGTGGATCACGAGATCATCGCCATGAACCATTCTTTTCATGGAAGAAGTCTTGGCGCTTTGTCGGTCACAGGAAATGAGCACTACCAGGCTCCCTTTAAGCCGCTGCTTCCGGGTGTCCGGTTTGCGGACTTTAACGATTTGGAGAGTGTAAAGGCTCAGATTACGGAGAAGACCTGTGCCGTCATCCTGGAGACAGTCCAGGGTGAGGGCGGGATCTACCCGGCTTCGGAGGAATTTTTAAAGGGCGTGAAAGCCCTCTGCGAGGAGCGGGACATGCTCCTGATTCTGGATGAGATCCAATGCGGCATGGGACGGACCGGATACATGTTCGCCTGGCAGGAGTATGGCGTGATGCCGGATATCATGACCTGTGCCAAGGCCATCGGTTGCGGCGTGCCGGTGGGAGCTTTTGTTCTGGGAGAAAAGGCGGCGAAAGGTTCCTTAAAACCGGGGGATCACGGTACCACCTATGGGGGGAATCCCTTTGTCTGCGCGGCGGTCAGCAAAGTGTTTGACCTGTACGAGGAAGAACAGATACTGGAAAATGTCCGTACTGTGGGATTCTATCTGACCGGGAAGCTGGATGCTCTGGTGGAAAAGTACGATTTCCTGAAGGAGCGTCGTGGAAAAGGCTTGATCCAGGGGCTGGAAGTTGTCGGCAGACCAGTGGGTGAGATTGTGAATCATGCTTTGGAAAACGGTCTGGTTCTTATGACGGCGGGAAGTAATGTGTTGCGTTTCGTTCCCCCTCTGGTCATCACGAAAGAGGATGTGGACTGTATGACAGAGAGGCTTGAAAAGTCGTTCTGAGGTGATAGCAAAACTCTGAACAGGAGAGAAATATGACAAAAAATTACCAGAGAATCATTGCAGTGTTGCTGGTGCTTTTGTTTGGCGCGCAGATGATCCATATGGGATATCAGGACAGGCCGGAAGAAGTGGAGATTGTCGTGGAGCGTCCAATCCGGATCTGGTATACGGATCCGGATATTCAGGCATATATGGAAGCGGCAGCAGCAGAAGTGTCTGTCCGGTATCAGGTGGAAGTAAGCGCGGAACTGGTGTCCGAAGTGGACTATATTGAGCATATCAGCGAAAAGTCTGTGGAGGAGGAGATGGCGGGTCCGGATGTATATGTGGCTTCCAGCGCTTTGTTGGAGAAGGCAACACTTGCAGGACTTACAACTCCGGTGTCCGATGAGAATCTTGAGAAGACCTATTCGGAGAAGGCGGTGCAGGCGGTGACCTATGACGGGGAGGCAGTGGCCTGGCCGTTCTATATTGAGACCTGCGTGATGTTGTACAACCGGTATTATGTAAATCAGGAGCAAGTGCCTTCTGATATAGAGGATATACTGATCTATGCTGAGAATTTTGAGGCGGACGATCTGACGTCCCGGGTAGAGAATATTTTTAAATGGAATGTGGCAGACGTCATTGACAATTATATGTTTCTTGGGGCTTACACAGATTTGGGCGGATCCCATGGAGACGATAAGAGCCAGGTGTCCATGGACTTGGGACAGATTACCGAATGTATGAACTATTTTCAAAGTCTCAATGAGTTCTTTGCCATCGATGCAGATACTGTTACTTCTGAAGAAGTGATCCGGGAATTCATTGAAGGGAAGACTGTATTTACAATTGCTAATGTGCCTATGCTGGCGGAGCTGGACCGGGCAGTGGCGAACGGTGAAGTTCCGGAGTATCCTGCAGAGAAAACGGTCATGGGAGAAAATGGGGAAGAGATTATCGAAGCTCTGAATTATGACCCGTTCTATCAGGTGGCGTTGCTTCCTGCTCTTACAGATTCTCTTGACAGCAGAGGACTGTCAGTAACTAACAGTGTGGTGGTGAACCCTTATTCTTCTAACGTAGAGGCGGCAAAAGCCTGTGCGCGGTATCTGACCCGGGAGCGGGCAGGGAATTTGTATGAGGAAGCGAGCAAACTGACTGCATGTAAAGGTATTCTGGGAGAGACGCAGACAGAACCTGAAGAGAAGAAAGAATGGTTTTTTATGGGGTATCAGTCCTTGTATGAACAGCTTTCGGGAGGGGGAAAAGAACATACGGAAAAGGCTTCTGACGATTATCTGATTGTATATGAGGCCTATGAAAAAGCAGCGGAGGTTCCAAAGATTATGGAATTGTCCAATGTCTGGCTGCAGCTGGAAGTGGTCCTGGCAGACATCTGGAGAGGCCAGGATGCAGGCGAGAAAGTGGCAGGATTTTCGGAACTGCTGGCAGAACAACTGAATTGACAGATCTGTGGATGTTCCATAAGGTATAGAATTCCAGTCAGAAGGGTACACTCTGGTATAAAAGGAGGTTCCTTATGATTGGAATTTTTATTGCACTGCTTTCAGGTGCGTTGATGAGTCTTCAGGGAGTTTTTAACACAGAGGTGACAAAGCAGAGCAGCATCTGGGTCTCTGCATCCTGGGTGCAGTTTTCGGCACTTGTGACCTGCCTTCTTGTCTGGGCAGTGTTTGACCGGAGCAGTTTTGCGGCGCTTATGAGAGTCAGCCCTAAATATATGATGCTGGGAGGGCTGTTCGGAGCATTTATCACATATACAGTGATTCAGAGCATGTCAACGCTGGGACCGGCCAGGGCGACCATGCTGATTGTGATTGCACAGCTTACGGTATCCTGGCTGGTGGAACTCATGGGGATGTTTGGGCTGGAGAAGGGGGCATTTTCTGTCCGGAAGCTTGCAGGACTGCTTGTGGCAGCGGCAGGCGTCATAATATTTGAGTGGGAAAGTTAAGATTGTTCTTGTGTTTCCGGCTGAAGTCCGCTACAATAAAAACAGGGCATAGATGACTTTTCTTCTTTCATAGAACTGCAGAGCAGCATTACCTCAGTCAGAGCCAAGAAGGGTTTCGGTACAGGAAGCGACCGGGAATTCTTTTAGATGAAAAGGCACTGAAAGGAAAGATGTGTAACTGTAACAGGAGAAAAGCATGAAGTATCAAAGAGCAATACGGGATGTTTTGTGTCTGGCCTGCGTAGGCGCGGCAATTTGTTTGACTGGATGCAGCATTTCACTCTGTGGCATGCGTCCGGGAGGAGAAGAGCTGACATTTTCCTGCAGAGAAGATGTGGAAACAGAAGGAGATGTATCAGACTCCGGGGAAGAGAGGACGCGGCCTTTTGCAGAAAGCCGGGATACCGTTCCGGAATCTTCTGTCGGTACAGAGAATGTCGAAAGCACTGCGGAAACAGAAAAAATGGAGACAGTGCCAAAGCAGGATGAAGGTCAGGTGGAAGCAGCCGCTGCTTCCGGAAGTACCGGCATAACGGCCGACTGCAAAGTGGATATCAACGCGGCTTCAATGGAAGAATTGATGACACTGAGCGGTGTCGGAGAGACCAGGGCTAAGGCGATCATAGAGTATCGTACACAGAATGGCCCTTTTACAAAAGCAGAAGATATTATGCAGATTCCCGGCATTAAGGAAGGCGTATATTCTAAAATACAGGATCAGATCATAGTGCGATGAGGTGAAAGATGGGACAGAGAGTATTAGTGGTGGATGATGAGAAGCTGATCGTGAAGGGGATTCGGTTCAGTCTGGAGCAAGACGGCATGGAAGTGGATTGTGCCTATGATGGAGAAGAGGCACTCCAGAAGATTCAGGAGAATGAATACGATATTATTCTTCTGGATGTGATGCTCCCGAAGCTGACAGGGTTTGAAGTGTGTCAGCAGATGCGGGAATTTTCCAGTGTGCCTGTGGTCATGCTGACTGCAAAGGGTGATGATATGGATAAGATTCTCGGGCTGGAATACGGTGCGGACGATTATATTACAAAGCCATTTAATATTCTGGAAGTAAAAGCGCGGATCAAAGCGATCATGCGCCGGACGAAGAAGAAAGCTCCGGAGAGAGAAGCCCGAAGGGTGGTCAACAAAGGAGAATTTCATCTGGACTGCGAGAGCCGCAGACTGAACATCGGCGGGAAGGAGATCAATCTGACGGCGAAAGAATTTGATCTGCTGGAGCTGATGGCGTTAAATCCCAATAAAGTCTACAGCCGGGATCATCTGCTCAACGCTGTGTGGGGGTATGATTATCCGGGCGATGTACGCACAGTGGATGTGCATATCCGGAGACTGCGTGAGAAGATTGAGCAAAAACCCAGTGAGCCGAAGTATGTACATACCAAATGGGGAGTAGGGTATTACTTTAATGTTTAAATGGAATGTGAAGGAACGTTTTTTTCCAAGCGCCAAGTTTTTCAAGAGTCTGAATTTCCGAATTATGGTAATCTTATTTCTGGTGGGCACGATTCCGGCTGTGATCATGTCCGCCGCTTTTCTCTCTGCCTACAGTGATCAATCTCTGGTCAGACTTGGAAATGATGTGAGCAATCAATGCCAGATTCTTGCTACACAGATGAGCAGTGCCAACTATCTGGACAATCCCAATAATGAGACTCTGACAGGAGAACTGATGCAGCTTGCTACGCTGTATGATGGCAGGATCTTGATTATTGACCGGAATTTTCATGTGATTGAGGATACCTATGCTCTGGAAGAAGGGCGTACCATGGTGGCGGAGGAAGTGATCAAGTGTTTCAAAGGAGAGAGTACCAGTCACTATGTCAGCGGGCGTTTTATTGAAATGACGGTTCCGATCACGGGAAACGGCGAAGATAAAAGCATTACAGGAGTGATCCTGGCAAGTGCGTCTACGGATAACCTGAATGCAAGATCTGAAGATTTGAGGAATTTTACGGAGATCTGGCTGGCGGCAGGGAGCATCTGTGTTCTGGCTCTGGCGGTGTTCTTGTCCAGCTGGCTGGTAAAGCCACTGCGTCATATGAATAAGTTTATTGGAGATCTGGTGGAGGGCGCACTGGACGGGGATCTGGATATTCACGACTGTACAGAGACAGAGAACATTTCCAATACATTCAACAGCCTTCTGGCCAAGCTGCGTCTGATGGAAGAGTCGAGACAGGAGTTCGTATCCAATGTCTCCCATGAACTGAAGACACCCCTGGCTTCCATGAAAGTGCTGGCAGATTCTCTGCTGGTACAGGAGGGAGCACCGGTGGAGCTGTATCAGGAGTTCATGCAGGATATTGCAGAGGAGATTGACCGGGAGAATACGATTATCTCAGATCTTCTGACGCTGGTGAAAACGGACCGGAAGGTGACAAGATTAAATGTGGAAGTGACCAATGTAAATGAATTTCTGGAGCTGATATTGAAGCGTCTGCGTCCGATTGCGGAGCAGGGGGACATCGAACTGGTATTCGAAAGTAACCGAAGTGTCAGCGCGGAGATTGATGTGACCAGACTGTCATTGGCATTTTCAAATCTGGTGGAAAATGCTATCAAATATAATCATGAAAACGGTTGGGTTCGGGTAAGCCTGGATGCAGATCATAAGTTTTTCTATGTAAAAGTGAGTGATTCCGGAATGGGGATTCCGGAGAGTTCGCTGGACTACATATTTGAGAGATTTTACCGGGTGGACAAGTCCCATTCCCGGGAGATCGGCGGTACCGGCCTGGGTCTTGCCATCACAAGGAGCGCCGTGGTAGCCCATAGGGGAGCGATTCGGGTACAGAGCGCGGTAAACGAAGGAACTGTCTTTACTGTGCGGATTCCCATCCGTTATATCATGTAGTCCGTAGGGAAGCGGAACTGAAAAACAGCGAAGCCCCGTCCGGAGCCCAGATGGATTTCCGGATGGAGAACATCAGGAAATTCATCTCCTACCCGGGGGAAGGAAAGGGGCGAAGCGGAACTAAAAAACAGCGAAGCCCCGTCCGGAGCCCAGATGGATTTCCGGATG